>NZ_JAHWBI010000023.1:0-713 GCF_025697425.1 Stenotrophomonas sp. Ps181 | reverse complement strand
ATTTCGTCGCCAACCTTGATCACGCCGCGCTCGATACGACCGGTCACCACGGTGCCGCGGCCCGAGATCGAGAACACGTCTTCCACCGGCATCAGGAACGGCTTGTCGATCGCACGCTCCGGCTCCGGAATCCAGCTGTCCAGCGCGTCGACCAGCTTCAGGATGGCCGGCACGCCGATGTCGCTCTGGTCGCCTTCCAGCGCCAGACGGGCCGAACCGGCGATGATCGGGGTGTCGTCGCCCGGGAACTCGTACTTGCTCAGCAGCTCGCGCACTTCCATCTCGACCAGCTCGAGCAGCTCGGCGTCGTCCACCATGTCGGCCTTGTTCAGGAACACGACGATGTACGGCACGCCGACCTGGCGCGACAGCAGGATGTGCTCACGGGTCTGCGGCATCGGGCCGTCAGCGGCCGAGCACACCAGGATCGCGCCGTCCATCTGGGCGGCACCGGTGATCATGTTCTTGACGTAGTCAGCGTGGCCCGGGCAGTCAACGTGGGCGTAGTGACGGATCGGGGATTCGTATTCGACGTGCGCGGTCGAGATCGTGATGCCACGCGCCTTCTCTTCCGGCGCGGCGTCGATCGAGGAGTAGTCCTTGAACTCGCCACCGAAGCGCTCGGCACCGATCTTGGTCAGTGCGGCGGTCAGCGTGGTCTTGCCGTGGTCGACGTGACCGATGGTGCCGACGTTGACGTGCGGCTTGGTGCG
>NZ_JAHWBI010000022.1:0-811 GCF_025697425.1 Stenotrophomonas sp. Ps181 | reverse complement strand
ACCCCCGGAATGGTCATGATCCGCCGATACAGGTCGCGCTGTTCGCCACTGCGGCACAGTTGCTGAATCTGTTGGTCGAGCAGGGCAATGGCCTCTTTCAGACCATCGAAGATGCGCCCAAAGATGGCCGACTCCGACGCCCCCGCGCCTAGCGAGAGATTCAACTTCGCCTTGCTCCGGACCAGGCTGTCACGTTGCTGGAGCAGCACATGCAGCTGCTCCTGCGCAGGCGATCGGGCGACATGCTCATGCAGATTGTCGGCCTCCTTGGCGATGTAACGCGCAATGACCTGCGCGTCACCTGAGTCGGTTTTGCCGCGGCAGGCCACGCCCTTGGCGTAATGTTTGATGTCGCGCGGATTGAGCACAAAGACGACGTGGCCGGCCTTCTGGGCAGCTTGAACCACAAGCTCGTGGTAGCGATTGGTTGCTTCCACTCCAATGCGAGACCCGACCGGCAGAGTGGACAGCCACTTAGTGATGACTGAGGCTGAATTGGTGATGCGGGCGCTGCCCTTGGTGCCGTGGCAGGCCACCACCAGGGTCTTTGAATCGGCATCGATGCCGACGGCCAAATGATCTGACATCTGCGCAACTCCCAGCTATTGTTGAGGGGCTGGGGTGGTACCGCACCACGTTGGCTTGCCTACATCGGCGGTCCTCAAAGGCCGCTAGATCCTTTATCGACGTTAAGGTGCGGGATGGGGATCGCTCGGCTCGTCTGTCGGCTGCTATCCGCAGATATCATGTTGACGGTCCCTCCACCCTGGCTCCTACATACCGCGTAGGAGCCGGGAGGAACATACAAGCC
>NZ_JAHWBI010000021.1:0-1111 GCF_025697425.1 Stenotrophomonas sp. Ps181 | reverse complement strand
CCAAGCCTTATCTGATCGGAATCTGGCAGCGTAGGTGTCGAGAGCCGGCGTGGGCCGCCGTGTAAGCCTGGATCTCGACGATCGCCATGTAGCTTGGCGCCCACGCCGGAATCTCCCTTGATCCGCCCGAACAGTTGCTGGAGCTGACACTCGCAGTGATAAGACTGGGCAAGCGGGGGAGCTCTCGACCCTTCCAGACTATACGGAGTCCGGTGATGAACGGGATCGGGATTGATGTCAGCAAGCGCCAACTGGATGTCGGTACGACGGATGGAGAGACCCTGCAGGTCTGGAACAACCGCTCCGGCTTTTCTGAATTGGATGTTTGGCTGAAGAAGCGTCCGGTCAGCCAGATCGTGCTGGAAGCCACCGGCGGTTACGAGCGGCCGGTGCTGGATTTTCTGCACGCAGCGGGCCATCCGGTGGTCCGCGCCAATGCCCTGCGGGCCCGCAGGCTGGCCCAGGGGATGGGCCAGATGGCCAAGACCGACCGGTTGGATGCCTATGCATTGGCGCAGATGGCGGCCTTGGTGAAACTTCCCGCCTACCAGCCGCTGGAGCCTTGGCAGCAGAAAATGCGGGAATTCGTGCGGGCACGTCGACAGGCGATGCACGCGCTGACCATCGCGCGGCAGCAGCAGGAAATGGTCGGTGATCGTGAATTGCGCCGGCTACTGCAGGCCAACATCACCCGCTTGCAGACGCTGGTTGAACGTCTGGGAAAGCAAATTGCCGAGCAGGTTGCCCAGCAGCCTCAACTGGCTGTCCTGAAGTCGATGAAGGGCGTTGGCCCTGGCCTGCAGGCGGTATTGGCAAGCTATCTTCCCGAACTGGGGAGGATCAGTGGTAAGGCCATCGCCAGCCTGGTCGGTGTGGCCCCCATGTCCCACGACAGCGGAACCATGCGCGGCAAACGAAGCATCCATGGCGGCAGGGCCGAGATCCGCCAGGTGCTTTACATGGCCAGCATGTCGGCCATGCGGCATGAACCTCGACTGCGCGATTTCTACCAGTCGCTGCGAGCCCGGGGCAAAGAAGGAAAAGTAGCCATCGTGGCGGTGATGCGGAAAATGCTGGTGATTCTCAACGCCCGGGTGCGCGACGCTGAAAA
>NZ_JAHWBI010000020.1:0-1136 GCF_025697425.1 Stenotrophomonas sp. Ps181 | reverse complement strand
CTGATCTGGCCCCCCGTCAGCGGACGCCAAGAAGCGATACTTTGATCGCACTTGGAGGCCCCTTATGTCCCGTATCACCCGTCGTAGCTACACCGATGAGTTCAAGCACCAAGCCGTGGAGTTGGCCGAGTCGCTCGGGCCGGCCGCAGCGGCCCGTCAGCTGGAGATGTCGGTCAAGACGCTGGCAAATTGGCTTGACGCGGTCCGTGCTGGCCGGTCGTTGACCTCTGAGGCTCGCAGGCCAGCCACCGACCTGGAAAGCGAGATCAGCCGCCTTCGGGCCGAGAACGCCAATCTGAAGATGGAGCGGGAAATCCTAAAAAAAGCGGCGGCGTTCTTTGCCAGAGAGTCCAAGTGAGGTACGCCTTCGTCGCCAGTCAAAGGACTCACTACCCGACCAGGTTGTTGTGTCGGGTTCTTGGGGTTTCTGTCTCTGGATTCCATGACTACCTGCGCCGGCAGTTTGCCCAAACGTGCGATGTCGATTCGGCCCTCCGTACCGAGCTTCGGGCCATTCATGTGACCAGCAAGCGCAGTTATGGGCGACGTCGGCTGGTCAGGGCTTTACGAGCCAGGAATCATCCAGTCGGCCACAAGCGCGTGGCACGGTTAATGGCCGAGGAGCGAATCCAGGGCAAGACCAAAGGCCGATTCAGACCCCAATCCTCTGGCGGCTCATCTCAGCTCGCTCCCAACCTGCTGGATCGGCAATTTGCCCCCGGAACCGGACCGACGGCGTGGGTCGGGGATATCACGTATGTCCCCACCCGCCAGGGATGGCTGCATCTGGCCGTGGTCATCAGCGTCCAGACCCGGCAGGTGCTGGGCTACAGCGTTTCCAAGCGTCTGACTGAAGAGCTGGTGGTGAAAGCATTTGCCAATGCTTGGGCTCTGCATCCACAACGACCCGGCCTGATCTTCCATTCAGATCGTGGTGGGCAGTACTGGGGAAACGAGTTTCGCCAGCTGCTGCAGTCCCATGGCGTGGTCCAAAGCATGAGCCGGCCTGGCAATTGCTGGGACAACGCGGTGGCCGAGAGCTTCTTTGCGACGTTCAAGACAGAAGAGGCTGCCGAGCCTTACGCCAGTAGGGAACAAGCCAGCCAGTCCATCGCTGCTTACATCCACGGCTTCTA
>NZ_JAHWBI010000001.1:0-757323 GCF_025697425.1 Stenotrophomonas sp. Ps181 | reverse complement strand
CGACGTTAAGGTGCGGGATGGGGATCGCTCGGCTCGTCTGTCGGCTGCTATCCGCAGATATCATGTTGACGGTCCCTCCACCCTGGCTCCTACATACCGCGTAGGAGCCGGGAGGAACATACAAGCCATGCTCGGCTTCGGCACACAAGCAGTCGAGCATGGCTCGACGCCAGACAAGGCGGGTCACCCTGCCAACACGCCCTGCCCGCGCATGCGCGGTGCCAGCGCCGCGTGCATCACGGCCAGGTGCATTACGACTGCCAGTTCCGGGGCATGCCGGTCATCACCCGCGCGCCACTGCTGTGCCATCTGGGCCGCATCGGCCGGCAACAGGGCCAGCAGCTGGGCGTCATCCAGCGAATCGGCAGCGCCCTGCAGCTGTCGCGCCAGCTGCCGCGACTGCCACACATGCACACCGATGCTGAGGCTGGCCAGCGACATCAGGACCACGGCCAGCCCGTGCTCGAACCACTGCGACAGCACTTCCGGCCCCCACAGCAGGGCCGCCAACACCGCCATGCCCGGCAGACGCCAGCCCAGCCAATGGATGCGACCGCGCTGCGACCAATGCACCACCACCGCACTGGCGACCAGTGCTGCGGCCGCTGTGGCCGGCAGTTCGGTCAGCGCGGTGGCCGCAAGCAGCACGCCCAGCACGGCCCAGACCCAACCGGGGGGCAAGGCCCGCCGCTGGTAGTCGGCCCCGACGGGTCCGACCAGCTGTCGCAGGCTGCGTTGTTGGCTTGCATCGGTCACCCACAGTCTCCGTGTTTGTCCTGGCCCGGATGGTCGCCGCCAGTGTGTCGCAAATTCGTGCCAGGGACGTTACCAATCCGCTATGACGGAGGCTCTACAACTTGTTGCGGATTGCCAAGGTGACTGTTCAGCTGTTTTGGCGTAGCATTGCCAGCGTTGGGCAGGCACTGAGCGTGGCGACACGAAACAGGCCTTGTACCTTGCAGAACTTGAAGAAACCGGGGGTGCATTGGTTTCGACGGGGGTTGTGAAGTCGCCTGGCGCATGCCGAGGGGGTAGCTTTCCTCGTAAATCCAGCTGCAAAACTCTAGTTGCCAACGACGACAACTACGCTCTGGCCGCTTAAGGCCTAAGCCTCGAAACCGCTTGTGTCCATGCTCGCGGTGTAGAGTCACTATCATGGAATCGCGCTGGACGGCTGCCTGTCAGTCCGGCACTAGAACACAACAGGCTGGTTCCCGGATGCGCTTCGCGCACCGTGCTGTTCGGGGACGAGATCCAACGGTGAGCTAAGCATGTAGTGCTGGGGATGGAGTGCCTTCGGACGGCGGTTCAATTCCGCCCACCTCCACCATCTGTATGGCCTGTCGAGGCCGCAAGAAGCCGGATCTCCCGTCAATGGAGTTCCGGCTTTTTTGTTTTCCGAGGATGGCGCCTCCTCTGCTGTACCGACATTCCCCGATGCCACCCGCATGGGGAGCCAGTCACAGAAGCTGAGATCCGGATCCAGTAGAGTCCCTGCGTCACACGACGTGACCCGAAACCTGAAAGGACATCAGATGAAGCGCATCACACTGTTTGTGGGCTTGGCCGTGGCGTTGGCACTGGGGCAGGCTTCCGCTGCCACGCCAGGCTCCCGCTATCTGCAGCTGACCGCTGACCAGCGCGTACAACCCGGCACGGCAACCCTGCTTTCGAGCACCATCGATCTGAACGCCCCTGGATGGGTATACGTGCAGTCGGATGGACGGTACTTCCCTGGCGGCCGCTCTGCCGCCAACGCCTACATCACCATCAACGGTGAGGTGGTCTCCAACGACAGCTACATCGACTGGCGGCAGTCGACATCGGCCCAACAGCACTCCTTCAATGTCATCGGTGCCAAGTACCTGCCCGCCGGACACCATACGGTCAACCTGGCCGGACAGGCCATCGGTTCGGCCGTCAATTTCGGCTCCGCCAGCAACCTTTCCGTGCTCATCACATCTGCAGGCTCGGTAACCAACAGCAGCCTTCCGAGTGACACCGCGCAGCTGGACTTCAATACCGTCGGCAGCCCTGAAGGAATGGCGTTGCAGGCCAAGGACCGCAAGCTGCTGATGACTGCCCAGGCCGGCAATCCCGGTGGCCCCATCGTGGCCATGGCTTCCGGCCGCGCGTTCGCATGGGGCAACTACGGCGATGGCATGATGGGAATTTTCCTGAACGAGCAGGAGCCCGGCATCGAATCGATGACCTGGTCGATCAATGACATCTTCAGTGGCGCAGAAACGCAGGCTCCCTTCTATTCGCAAGGCCTGTTCGTCAATCCGCCGGCTTACAGCACTGTCAGCTTCGTCGCGTCCGAATCGCCGTACTACCAGCCGCAGGACGCCAACACCAACAACGTAAAGTACAAGTTCGGCGCCAACTCCCGACTGGTGACGCTGTCCAACGGCTTTGGCGTGGTCGGAAAGGGGTTGAACCCTGGATTCAACTACGCCGCCGCAGGCCCCTACCGCCGCTTCGCCTATGTCTGCGTCGGGACCAATGGCTTCGCGCCGGGCTGTCCGTCAGCGGGCTCGCAGGTGGTCATTGGCGAGGGCCAGGTCTGCATTCCGCAGGGGCACAACGGCGTGGTGCTTTTCTCGACAAAGTCCCGCGTGCAGGGTGACCCGAACGACGGTGGCGGAAGCGTGTTCCTGTTCCTGAAGATCGATGGCCAGCAGGTGGGCAGCCTCGGCACCCAGCAGTTGGGCTCCAAGCCGGACTCGGTCAGCACCCGTACCATCTCCGCCAGCTACCTGAGCGCGGGATCGTCCGCGCTGGGAACGGGCTGCCACACCGTGCAGGCCGTGGCCCAGGTACTAGGAGATTTCCGCCACATGTCGCTCAATGCCGACATGCCGCTGGTCTGGTTCGACTGACCCATCACGCCGAATGTGGCCGGTGGCCGGGATCTGTTCGCCCCGCCACCGGCTATCCCGCGACACATTAAAGAATCTGCCATGAAAGCTCCCGTCGCCCTCACCCTGTTCCTCGTCACCCTCGCCGCCGCCCAACCCGCGCACGCCGCGGCACCGGCCATCGCGCTCCCCGGCACCGCCACGCTGGAAGCCCTGCTGGCCTGCAAGGCCGGCTCGGACTTCAGCGAGGCCGACGCCATCGATGCACTGCAGGCCGCTGGCCTGGCCGGGAAACCGGGTGGCACCTTCGAGCCGGAGGACAAGCCGGTCGCCCTGTTCGGCGGTACCGTCACCAGTGCCGATGTGAACGTGGCCGAGGGCGAGAAGAGCCTCTTCGTCTACTTGAACGGCATTGACGCCACGCATCTGGCCACAGCGTGGTCAGTGAACACGGTCAACAAACACGCCAACACGGAGGAACCTTCATACGTGAAGACCACCGACAAGCGCCACACCCTGCACGTGATCGCAGGCGACGACTACGAAGGCTATTCCGCTGCCGTGAAGTGCCAGATCACCCGGTAGCGGGTTGATCCCCGCTACAGCCAACGCCGCACACGTTGGCGGAACAACGGATACACCTCGGGGAAGCGCGCCAGCAACGCCCGCTCTTCCGGCATGATCTGCAACCAGGTGATGTAGAGCACGAACAACGGCACAGCCAGCAACGCGACCATGTTCTGCAGGTACAACATTGCGCCAGTGAGGATCGTTGCCTGGCCCAGATACATCGGATTGCGCGTGTAACGGTACATGCCGCGCGTGACCAGCGCGCTTGATGCCGAAGGGCGCAGCGGATTGACCGTGGTGCGCGCCCGCTGGAACGCAAGCTTCGGCAGCAGGTTCAGCGCCACACCGATCGCCATCACCCCGCCTGACATCAGCGCCCGCATCGGCAGGGGCAACACCGCCTCCGGCCACAGTCGGCTCCCAAGCCAGCCGATCCCCGCGCACAGCAGCATCACCAGCGGCGGCGGGATCCGGGTCTCAAGCCACGTCATCGCAGTCCCTGCATAACTCCATTCGCCGCAGTGTCACACGGGAATGGCTGAATCGCCCAAGGCGGCCTGGCCCAAACCTACCGTCCGGTCTATTCCGCTTTGACAGGCCGGCCGCTAGAGTGGCGCCACCGCGAAGGAGGATCGCATGGCTACCACGGGCTTGGGCTTGATCGGCCGCACGACCCTCATCATCACCGTGCTGCTCGCCCTGGGCGGCTGCGCGACGCTGCGCCAGTTCGGGCCGTCGGTGCAGGTTGCCTCGGTCACGCCCGGCCAGTACATCGCGCTCAAGCGCGGTGACATCCTGACCTCCGGCAAGCTCAGCGCGGCGACCATCGAGACCCTGCGCGTGGCCGGGCTCGACGAGGGCGTCTGTGCCAAGCCCGGCCTGCCCTGCATCGAGGCGATGGAAAGCAGCATCGTGGTGCGTGAGGAAGACAAGCGCTCCAGCCTGGCCGAGCTGTGGCTGCAGTATGCGATGACCCTGCCGGCGCCAAAACGCGAGTACTCGGCATCCGGCCGCGCCAAGACCGCAATCACCGAGCTGGATGCCGACTTCCAGCCACGCCTCGATGCGTGGATGCAGGTCGCGCGCCAGGCCTATGCCTATCTGTTCTTCACCGAGCGCACGGCGAACCAGCGCGGCTTCGAAGACCGCCAGACCCAGGTGCGCGATTACTACAACCTGGCTGTGCAGGAAGCCTCGGTGCAGCTTTACAACGCCTATGCCACCGGGCGCGTGCACGGCCAGGCCAGCCATTTCCAGCTGGGCCGCTGGACCTTCGTGCTGGCCCCTTCAGACGAAGCATCGGCGCTGGACCAGCGTACCCCCAGCGAGCTGGTGCCCGCCGCCTCGCTGTCGTTCACCGGTACGCTGCGAAGCGTGCATCGCCGCGATGGCTTCGGTGCCGAACTGGTGGCAGTGATGGATGACCCGGCCGGCAGCACGGCCACCACGCCTCCGGCAGCGGCGCAGGCAACGCAGGCAAGCCGTCCCGCCACGCAGAGCTGGAGCGAGATGCCCTCGCCATCGATGACGGTGCTGCTGCGCTTCTCGGGAAAAAACCTGTGGGAGGTGCTGCACGATGACGAGCCGGAGCTGGAGATCCACGATCCCTACCAGGTTGCGGAAGTGACCCTGCACGGCCAGCAGGTGCCACTGGCGGCCAACTTCACTGCCGGCTATGCGCTGTGGCTGGCCCGCTCCAACTTCAGCCGACAGTCGTTGCGCACGCTGTTCGGTGGCAAGGGCGGCATCGACACGCCGCATCTGTACATGATGCAGCCCTACGACCCGAACCGCCGCGTGCTGCTGATGATCCATGGCCTGGCCAGCAGTCCGGAAGCCTGGGTCAACGTGGCCAACGAACTGCTGCGCGACGACGAGATCCGCCAGGAGTTCCAGGTCTGGCAGTTCTATTACCCGACCAACATGCCTATCGCGATGAGCCACGATGCGATGCGCCACACGCTGGCTGAAGTGTTCAAGCACTTCGACCCCAGCGGCAAGGCGCAGGCCTCGCATGACATGGTGCTGGTGGGGCACAGCATGGGCGGGGTGATCGCACGGTTGATGATCTCCTCCTCCGGCGACCACCTGGTCGACACCCTGCTGGCCACCGCGCAGATGACGCCCGCCCAGCGCGAACTGCTGCGCACCAAAGGCGCACCGGTGCTGACCTTCCTGCCGGAACCGGAAGTGTCCCGCGTGGTGTTCATCGCCACGCCGCATCGCGGTACCGACGTGGCGGGCACCCGTCTCGGCCGTTGGATCGGCCGGCTGGTGCGGTTGCCACTGACCGTGCTGGAAGACGTCGCCACCATCGCCAACGACGGCCAGATCGACCGCAATGACGGCAAGCACGGCTACCAGATGAACAGCATCCAGAACCTGGACAAGGACGATCCCTTCGTCCGCGCGGTGGCCGACCTGCCGATGTCGCCGAAGGTGCACTACCACTCGATCATCGCCCGCGCCAAGGCCGATGGGCCGCTGGAAAAGACCGACGACGGGCTGGTGCCCTACTGGAGCTCGCACCTGCCGCACGCGGATTCGGAGAAGGTGATCGTGTCCGGACACAGCGTGCAGGAAGCTACGCCGGCCATCGTCGAGCTGCGGCGGATCCTGCATGAGGACATGCAGGAACACGGGCGAACGGGAAAGTAGGCCGCCGTCCCGACAGATCAGGCACCGGCCGTACGCCGCGAGAACGTGCCATGCAGCGCCGCCGGAATCGCAAAGCCCTCCATGCGCACCTCGGGCCGATAGTCGGCGCTGGGGGTGAAGCGGAACTCGCGTGCCAGCAGCGCGCACAGCAATACCAGCTGTGCGTTGCCGACCGCCGATCCCACGCAGGAACGCGTGGGGAAGCCATAGGGCACATAGATGCCGGCGGTACGCTTGCGCCGTTCGGGCAGCCAGCGATCGGGATCGAACTGCAGCGGGTCATCCCAGTACTTCGCCGAGCGATGCTGGATGAACGAACTCAACTCGAACACTGTGCCTTCGGCGATGGCCTGCCCTTCCACCTGCAGATCGCAGGCGGCCACCCGACGGTTGTTGAAGGGCGTGGAGTACAGCCGCATCACTTCCTTCAGGAAGCGCATCGTGCAGGGAATCCTGGCCATCGGCAGCGCATGGATCTCCGCATCCGAGAGCGGCGCGAATTCCTCCTCGATGCGCTGGCGCCAGTGTGGATGCATCTGCATCGCCAACAGCAGGCAGGCAGCCATCATGCCGGGCACGCCGGAAATGGCGATCAGCTGCACGGTGACCAGGTAGATGACCTTGTCCAGGCCGATGCGCTCTCGCAGGCTCAGCAATGACTGCGCGTAGTCCAGCGCCGAACGCCCGCTGCGGACCCGGCGCTTGAGTTCGGCGGCGATCGCCCGTGATTCGCCACGGCCGATGAGGAAATTGCGCAGCAGGTGGCGGCGATGGATGACCTGCTCGACCTGGGTGGTGTAGCGCAGATGCAGGGCGCGTTCGATGGCTGCGGTGCCGCGGGCATCGAGCCCGTCGATCACCAGTGGCACCAGCGGATGCGCCATCACCTTCCACACGGCTGGCGTGGCATCCAGCTCGCGCCCGCACAGTGCGTCCAATGCCTGCCGCATGCGCGACTGCAACGCCTCCAGAGTCTGTGCACTGGTGAGGTCAGCACTGCGCGTGGCAATCAGGCTGCGCACTTCGGTCCAGCGCACGCGTTCGTGTCGGCGGAACAGGTCGGCCAGCGACTCGACCACGAACAGGTGCTCGGAATTCTCCTTGTCGACCTTGCCGGCCAGTTCCGGGCAGAAAACCCCGATACCGCCGGTTTCCAGTTTCAGCACCGGCCCCTCGCGCTCCACGCGCGCAGCCAGGCGCTCGGCAGCAATGGCGCTGCCTTCATTCGACATCCCTTGCATGCAGTGCGTCTCCGGCAGGAAGGGACTCGAAAGACGAGTCCCTTCGTCTTGCTACCGCTCAATCGCGGGTTTGGCCCGCAGGATCAGAATTCGACCCACAGAGGCCAGGTATCCCACACGCTGCTCTTTTCGTTCGGATGAATATTCAGAGTGACGCGCAATGCTCGGGCGAATCTTTTCATTTTCATTCCTTTGCTTGCTGTGTGGTTATGCCGGGATTATCCCGGCACCGGCTAGATAACACGACATAATCCCGCTGTCCAACCGGCCGGGTGGCGCGCTGCAGCATCCGGGTTGCGTCCGATTGAGGGGAATCCCTCATCGCGCCTGCGCACGCAGCCTCCTATGCTGGGCTCACTTTCCCCCAACGGAGGTCTGCATGAACACGCAAGAGCCCAGCCGCTAGCCCAGCCCCGATCCGGCCGAGCGCGATGCCTTCTTCCCGTCGCCGTATTCGCTGTCGCAGTTCACCTCGCCCAAGAGCGACCTGTCCGGCGCCGACTATCCGGATGCACGCCGCGATGGCCGCTGGAAGGTGCTGATGATCGCCGCCGACGAGCGCTATCTGCCGACCGCCAATGGCCACCTGTTCTCCACCGGGAACCATCCGGTGGAAACCCTGCTGCCGATGTACCACCTGGACAAGGCCGGCTTCGACATCGACGTGGCGACGCTGTCCGGCAACGCCGTCAAATTCGAATGGTGGGCCTTCCCGCACGAGGACCGCGAGATCGGCGCCCTGTACGAACGCTACCAGGCACGCTTCCGCCAGCCGTTGCAGCTGGATGAGGTGGTGGCCGGCCTGGGAGCCGATTCAGACTATGCCGCCATCTTCATTCCCGGTGGCCACGGCGCACTGATCGGCCTGCCGGAGAGCGCGGCGGTGAAGGCCACGCTGCAGTGGGCCATGGCCGGGCAGCGCCACATCATCACGCTCTGCCATGGCCCGGCGGCGCTGCTGGCGGCGGGCGTCGACGAAGCCGAGGGTGACTCGCTGTTCCGTGGCTACCGCATCTGTGCCTTCCCCGACGCAATGGACCGGCAGACACCGGAGATCGGCTACATGCCGGGGCAGCTGCGCTGGTTCTTCGGTGAGCGTCTGGCCCAGCAGGGCGTGCAGATCGTCAATGAGGGCATCGATGGCAGCGTGCTGCAGGATCGGCTGCTGCTGACCGGCGACAGTCCGCTGGCTGGCAACGCGCTGGGCAAGCTGGCCGCGCGTACGCTGCTCGACGCGTTGGCCGGGCGCTGAGCCTGTGCCCACGCTGGTGCCCGCGTTGCTGGAACTGGAACAGGCGCGCTCACTGGCCGCGGTGGGCGGCGTGCTGCGCCGCGCCGCCTCACCACTGGGCTACGACCGCCTGCTGGTGTTCGCCACTGCAACCGGCCTGGAACGCGGCGCACAGCGCGTGTACTGGATCGAAGGTGACTGGTACGACGACGGCAGCGCCACCGGGCTCGCCCGCTACCTGCACGCCTGCCCGGTCAATCGCCATGTACTGGACAGCACTGCTCCGTTCTTCTGGAGCAAGCGCCAGGGCGTGCGCGGCGAACGCTATGTGGTGGTGAAGCAGCCGCGCGGCGATGGCCTGCATGGGCTGCAGGTTCCAGTGTTCGGCCCGACCGGTCTGGAAGGCGCGGTCAGCTTCGCCGGCACCTCGATTGATGCGTCCGCCAGCGCGCGCGTGCTGCTGGACATGGTCGGCACCTCCGCCTTCCGTGCGGCGCGGCGTCTGGCCGAAGCGCGGGCGGAGGCTCCCGCGGGCACCTTGAGCGCGCGCGAACGTGAAGTGCTGCGCTGGGTCGCGGCCGGGCGGCGCCAGGCGGACATCGCGGCCACACTGGGGCTGTCTGCGCGCACGGTGGAGAACCACCTGCGTCGAGCGCGGCAACGGCTGGGCGTGGCCACCACCGCGCAGGCGGTGCGCGCGGCCGGCCGCCGAGGCGAGATTGACGACTGAGCCACGCATGTGGCCACCGTCATGCGCGCCGCGGCGTCAACGTACCGATGAAGTCGACCGGGATGGCAAAGCCCTCCAGCTGCATCCAGGGTGCTGGCACCTCCTGCACCGACAACTCGAAATCGCGGGTCACCAGCGCGCAGAACAGCAGCAGCTGGGCATGGCCGACCGCGCTGCCGATGCAGGCACGCGATGAGAATCCGAACGGGACATAGGCGCCCTTGTTGGCCTGGCGGCGCTCGGGCAACCAGCGATCCGGATCGAAGCTGTCCGGGTTCTGCCAGTACTCCGGCGAATGATGCTGGAAGTAGGACGACAGTTCGTATGCCCCACCCTTGCGGATGCAGACACCCTCGATGTCGATATCGTGCGAGGCGGGACGATGCAGGGCGAACAGTCCCGGCCAAAGCCGCAGAGTTTCCTTGACGAAACGCGACGTGCACGGCAGGGACTTGATCGGCAGTGCATACAGCTGCTCCAGGCTCAGCGCCGAGGTTTCCTCGCGAATGCGCGCATGCCAGTGCGGAAAACGGTGCATCGCGTAGAGCAGGCTGGCGGCAGTGATACCGGGCAGGCCCGACATGCCGGCCAGCACCATCGACACCAGATAGGCCACCCGGTCCACCCCGACCCGTTCTACCAGCGGCAGCAGCGATTGCAGGAAGTCCTCGCGCGGCGCGCTCTGCTGCGCACGACGCCGGATGTGCCGTGACACGGTGCGCGCCGCGCGGCGGGAAAGGTGGAAGTCGATGATCCGCCGCCAGAACGAGAAGTTCTGCAGCACGATGGCGTTGTAGCGGGTCCTCTGCTCGCCGATGAGGGCGTCGACGTCGTTGCGGCTGAGGCCATCGATCAGCAGCGGCAACAGTGACTGCGAGATCGTCCACCAGCTCAGTTCGCTGAGGTCATGCGCACGATCAGCACGCTGGGCGAGGAAGCCGTGCATGCGCGCGTAGAGATCGCGCATGTGCCCGGGGCTGGCCAGACGTCCGGCCTGTTCGCTCAGCAGTCCACGCACCTCACGCCATGCGACGGGGTCGCGGGCACGGCGCAGGCCAAGATAGTCAATCAGCGAATCCGGTACCGTGTGCCGGTCGGTGTTGGCCTTGTCGACCCTGACCGCCAGGGCCGGATCAAAGATGCCGACAACATCATTGTTGAAGCGCAGGACCGGCCCTTCGCGGCGCACGCGATCGAGCAGGTCGTCGATGGAAACCACTTCCGCATCCGCTGCACGCTCATCCATGCCCTGCCCCCCGATGCCAGGGAAGATCATCGACCTTCCCTGGCGATGTCATCGACTATGTGGCGTCCTTCCGGTCAGAAGATGTTCCAGTAGCGATACTTGGAACGGATGCACTGGGTGGAATTGTCCGAACGCAGGTTCAGCGACACCTGCAGGGCGCGAATCAATCGTGTCATGGCACAGCTCCTTGTGGTTCCGTTGTGGGTTTGCTGCTGCGATGCCGGGTTCAATGGCCGGCACGGCCGTTCTAGCACGCAGGCCCGGCCTGACGGGTCAATGCGCCGTCAAGGCCAGGCTGAATACGCCCATTCCCGACAGATGCCGCCAGCGCGTGCACAGCCATCCACCGGCAATCCGTGCGATGCTCCGTGAAACCGTTTTCATGGAATGGAGGGATTCCACGATGTTGTCGCGTTTCCGTCGCCCCGCGCTGTCTGCGCTGTTGGCGCTTGTCCTGCCTCTGACCAGCGCCTGGGCCGCAGCCCCTGCGCCGTTGAAGGTGATGTCGTTCAATGTGCGCACCCCGGCCGATACCGAAGCCGGCAAGCGCTGGCCCGACCGTCGCGATGCGATGGTGAAGGTCATCCTCGACGCGCACCCCGCGGTGATCGGTACCCAGGAGCTGGTGCAGGAGCAGGCCGACTACCTTGCCGAGCACCTGCCCGGATACCGTTGGTTCGGCGAGGGCCGCCGCGGCGGCAGCGGCGACGAGCACATGGGCGTGTTCTACGACAGCAAGGTGCTGGCGATCGAGGAATCAGGCAACTTCTGGCTGTCTGATACGCCCGATGTACCCGGCAGCATCACCTGGGGCAACCTGTATCCACGCATGGTCACCTGGGCGCTGTTCCGCCGCATCGGCGACGGCCGCCGCTTCTACTTCATGAACACCCACCTGCCCTACCGCGACGAGGACGAACCACGACGGGTGAAGGGTGCCGAGCTGATCGGGAGGCGCGTGGCCAAGCTGCCGGCCGACCTGCCGGTGGTGCTGACCGGTGACTTCAACAGCGAACCCGGCGGCGACACCTACAAGGCATTCACCCGCGTACTGCACGACACCCGTACCCAGGTGAAGACCCCGCAGGGCCCGCGACTGACCTTCCACGATTTCACTGGCAAGGCCACCGCGCAGCTGGACTGGGTGCTGGTGCGCGGTTTCCACGCGCGCAGCTTCCTGACCGATGACCGCCGCATCGATGGCGTGCTGCCATCGGATCATTTCCCGCTGGTGGTCGAGCTGGACTGGCCGAAGCACTGACCCTGCACGGCAGCCGCAGCTACAGCGGCGGCTGCCGCGACAGCAGGCGATACAGGGCCTGATGCTGATCGCGCGCCTGGCAGATGCGGGCCCCTATCGCCAGGAACACCGCCACGCCGATCAGGCCCAGTCCCAGCATCGAATCCTGCAGGCGCAGGAAACCGACCGCTGCGGCCATCGTCGCCAACACCAGCAGCACGACGACTGCCACTGACAGCCCCGCACCCGGTGGACCCGGATCACCGAACAACATCCGTTGAGTATCCCGCCTTCCGTCCGCCATCGCCTGTCCTCCCGAGTGCCTGACCCACTAGTTACACGGCGGGCTCGCAATCCGGCAGAGTCAGAAACGTCACGAAGGTGAAGACGTACACGGAATGCAGCGCGCTACCCTGCCGCGTACCCTTCGAACTGCGGAGCAGCACATGGCACACCAGAGCCGGCTGGCTGGATTCATCATCGACTGCCAGGACCTTCCCGCCGACGAAGGCGCCCGTTTCTGGGCCGCCGCGCTCGGCCTGCAGGCACAGGCGGCGCGTGCCGAAGGGGGCGCCGAGTATGCCGACCTGCTGGGCGCACCGGCGGGCCTGGACGTTGAAGTCCAGCGGGTCGATCACCCGTCACGGGTGCATCTGGACATCGAGAGCGACGACATCGATGCCGAGGCCGACCGCCTGGAAAAACTCGGCGCCCGTCGCATCGGCTTCGTCAAACGCTGGTGGGTGATGGAAGCGCCCAGCGGCCATCGCTTCTGCATCGTGCGCATGCGCGAGCGTGAGGTGCCGGCCAATCAGTGGCCCTGAAAGCAGAAGGGGACGGAAGCCACTGCCTCCGTCCCCCCGGATTCACTGCACCTGCGCCACGCTCGGTTGCTGCGGTGATTGCCCCCAGCCGCCCAGCGCCTTGTACACGCCCACCACGCTGACGTTGACCTCGGACTCGGCCGCCGCCAACGCATCATCGGCCGCCAGCTGCGTGCGCTGCGCATCCAGCAGGGTCAGGAAGTCTTCCGAGCCCTCGCGATAGCGGATCTGCGCCAGCGATTCGGCACGCCGTGCCGCCTGCGCCTGCTCGACCACGATCGCCAATCGTGCCTGCTGCTTGGAATAGCGGGTCAGCGCGTTCTCGGTGTCTTCCAGGGCCAGCAGTACCGCCTGCTCATACTGCGCGGCCACGCCTTCGGCTTCAGCCTTGCTGGCACGCAGGCGTGCACGCACGGTACCGAAGTCGAATGCTGCCCAGCTCAGCGACGGGGTCAGCGACCAGGCCTTGTTGTTGCCATTGACCAGGCCACTGGCATCGCCGCCGAGGAACCCGACGAAGCCGGACAGCGACAACCGCGGGAACAGGTCCGCAGTGGCCACGCCCACGCGTGCGGTCGCAGCCGCCAGGCGACGCTCGGCCACGCGCACGTCGGCGCGCTGGCGCAGCAGTTCGCGGGTATCGCCCAGCGGCAGTGCCTTGGCGAAGGCCGGCACGTCGTGCGGCGCGAGCATGTCGGTCAGCACTTCCGGGCGCTGGCCGAGCAGCACGGCCAGCCGGTTGCGCGACTGCGCCTCGGCCACTTCCAGCAACGGGATGTCGGCCTCGATCGCCTTCAGGCGGGCACGGCTGCTCTGCACATCCAGCTCGCTGCCGGCGCCCAGCTCCCAGCGTGCCTCGGTCAGCTTCTGCGTATCGCGCAGGTTTTCCAGCGTGTGCTGGGCCACCGCGATGCGCTTCTGCGTACCGCGCAGCTCGAAGTAGTTGCGTGCCACTTCGGCGGCGACCAGGACCTGCGCATCGGCCAGGTTGGCCTGCTCGGCACCTAGGTCCGCGCGCGCGGCTTCGGCGGCACGGCGCTTGCGGCCGAACAGATCCAGCTCCCAGCCGGCGTCGAAGCCGAGCTGGTAGCTTTCACTGAACACCCGCTGCCCATCCAGCTGCGGATCGGGTTGCTTGCGGCGGTCGTAGCTGCCGCCAGCGGTGACGTGCGGAGCCTGGTCGAAGCGGCTTTCCACGAACACCGCGCGGGCCTGGCTGACGCGGGCCACGGCCACGCGAAGGTCCAGGTTGTCCGACAGTGCGCCGTGCACCAGCTGTTCCAGCACCGGATCATCGAACTGCGCCCACCAGCTGGCGACCGGCGAAGCGGTACTGAACACCGGCTGCTGTGCACCCTGCAGGACCACCGGTTCCTGCACCGGGGCCTTGTAGTTCGGGCCGACGCTGACACAGCCCGCCAGCACCAGGCTGGAGACGGCCATCGCCAACGTGCGGATCACCATGGCAGCACCTCGCCCAGGTAGGTGAAGCTGCCGCTGGCACCGGTTTCACCGATCAGCGCCATTTCCACGCTGGAACGCGCGCCTTCGCTGATTTCGATCTCGCCGTTGCCGCCGTTCATGTCGGTCTTCACGTAACCCGGATGCACGGTGTTGACCTTGATCGGGGTATTGCGCAGTTCGTACGCCAGGCTCAGGGTCCAGCTGTTCACTGCGGCCTTGGACGCGTTGTAGGCCGGGATCTTGAAGTCGTAGATGCCCGAGGTCGGGTCGGCATGCAGGGTCTGCGAACCGAGCATGCTCGACACGTTGACGATGCGCCCGGACTTGGCCTGCCTGATCAGCGGCAGGAAGGCCTGGGTGACTGCGACCAGCGCATACACGTTGGTGTCGAAGGTGCGCTTCCAGGTATCGAGCGACTGCTCCGACGGTGCCTGCGCCGGGTTCTCGATCATGATGCCGGCGTTGTTGACCAGGATGTCGAGGCGGCCATGGCGCTGGCGCACCTGCTCGACCGCTTCGGCGATGCTGGCCGCGTCGGTCACGTCCAGCTGCAGGGCTTCGACCGGCAGGCCTTCAGTCTGCAGCTTCAGGGCCAGCTCCACCGCCGTTTCGCGCTTGCGACCGGCCAGCAGCGTGTGCACGCCGGCCTCTGCCAGCTGGCGCACGGTTTCCAGGCCGATGCCACGGGTAGCGCCAGTGACCAGCGCGATCTTGTTCTGATGGGTATTCATGGATGCATGCCTTGTCTGTGGGAAGAGTGGCCGCCGGCCAACGACCGGCGGCGGAGTTCCGTATCAGTGGTGGATGGTCGGTTCGCCGTGCTGCACCAGCTGGCCGCCACCGTTGCGGGTAACCAGCTTGCGCAGCGCCACGTAGAACACCGGGGTGAGGAACAGGCCGAACAGGGTCACGCCCAGCATGCCGGCAAACACCGTGATGCCGGTCACCGAGCGCACTTCGGCGCCTGCACCGTGCGACAGCACCAGCGGCACCGTGCCGGCGATGAACGCGATGGAGGTCATCACGATCGGGCGCAGGCGCAGGCGGCAGGCTTCCAGCGCGGCTTCAACGATGCCCTTGCCACCCATCTCCAGCTCTCTGGCGAATTCGACGATCAGGATCGCGTTCTTGCACGCCAGGCCCATCAGCACCACCAGGCCGACCTGCACGAACACGTTGTTGTCACCGCCGGTCAGCCACACGCCGAACAGCGCGGACAGCAGGGTCATCGGCACGATCAGGATCACCGCCAGCGGCAGCGACCAGCTCTCGTACAGCGCGGCCAGCACCAGGAAGGCCAGCATGATCGCCACCGGGAACACGATGAAGGCGGCCTTGCCCTGGGTTGCCTGCTGGTAGCTCAGGTCGGTCCATTCGGTGGTCATGCCGACCGGCAGTACCTTGCCGGCGATCTCGGTCAGTTTGGTCATCGCCTCGGCCGAGGACAGCAGGCGCGGGTCGGCTTCACCGGCCAGGTCCGCTGCCGGATAGCCATTGAAGCGCAGCACCGGGTCCGGGCCGAAGGTCTGCTTGATGGTGACCATCGAACCGATCGGCACCATCTCGCCGCGGTCGTTGCGGGTACGCAGCTTGCCGATGTCCTCGACCGTCTCACGGAACGGACCATCTGCCTGGGCGATCACCTGCCAGGTGCGGCCGAACTGGTTGAAGTCGTTGACGTAGGCCGAACCCAGGTAGGTCTGCAACGTGTCGAACAGCTCGGTGAGCTGCACGCCCTGTGCCTTGGCCTTGACGCGGTCCACCTCGGCATCGAGCTGCGGCACGTTGGCCTGGTAGCTGGAGATCGGGAAGGCCATGCCTGGGGTCTGCGCGACGGTGCCCTGCATGGCCTGCACGGCATTCTGCAGTGCGCCGTAGCCGAGGTTGCCACGGTCCTCGATGAACATCTGGTAGCCGTTGCCATTGCCCAGGCCGAGGATCGGCGGCGGCATCATCGCGAACGCGAAGCCTTCCTGCAGGCCGGCGATCTTCTGGTTGATCTCGGCATTGATCTGTGCGGCGGTGCGGCCATGGCGCTCGGCGAACGGCTTGAGCGGGATGAACGCCACACCGGTGTTCGGCGTGTTGGTGAACTGCAGCGCGTTCAGACCGGGGAACGAGATGGTGTGAGCGACGCCATCGGTTTCCTGGGCGATCTTGGCGACCTTGCGCAGCATTTCATCGGTACGCGCAATCGACGAACCTTCCGGCAGCTTCACACCGGCGATCAGGTACAGCTTGTCCTGGGTCGGAATGAAGCCCGGCGGCACCAGCTTGAAGATCACGCCGGTACCGACCAGCAGGATCGCGTAGACCACGAACACCGCACCGCGGCGGCCGAGGATGCGGGCCACACCACGCTCGTACTTCTCCGAACTGGACTTGAAGAAGCGGTTGAACGGACGGAATACCCAGCCGAACAGGCGGTCGATCAGGCGGCTCGGGCCGTCCTTCGGAGCGCCATGGGCCTTCAGCAGGCGCGCGGCCAGGGCCGGCGACAGGGTCAGCGAGTTGATCGCCGAGATCACCGTGGAGATGGCGATGGTGACGGCGAACTGCTTGTAGAACTGGCCGGTGACACCGGACAGGAAGGCCATGGGCACGAACACGGCGCACAGCACCAGCGCGATCGCCACGATCGGGCCGGACACTTCGCGCATGGCCTGGTGGGCCGCGGCGGTGGGCGACAGGCCTTCCTCGATGTTGCGCTCGACGTTCTCCACCACCACGATCGCGTCGTCGACCACGATGCCGATCGCCAGCACCAGGCCGAACAGGCTCAGCGTATTGATCGAGAAGCCCAGCAGGTACAGCGCGGCGAAGGTACCCACCACCGACACCGGCACCGCGATCAACGGGATGATCGAGGCACGCCAGGTCTGCAGGAACAGGATCACCACCAGCACCACCAGGGCGATCGCTTCCAGCAGCGTGGAGACCACGGCCTTGATCGAGTCGCGCACGAAGATGGTGGTGTCATACACCGCTTCGTACTTCACGTCGGCCGGCATGGTCTTCTGCATCTCGTCCATCGTCGAGATGACCTGGTCACGGATTTCCAGCGCGTTGGCACCCGGCGACTGGAAGATGCCGATACCCACCGCGTTCTTGCCGTCCAGCTGCGAGCGCAGGGTGTAGTCGCCCGCACCCAGTTCCAGGCGGGCCACGTCGGACAGGCGCACGATCTCGCCATCGGTGCCGCTCTTGAGCACGATGTCGCCGAATTCCTTTTCGGTCTTCAGCCGGCCCTGGGCATTGATCAGGGTCAGGAACTTGCTGTCCGGCAGCGGTTCGGCGCCGAGCTGGCCGGCCGAAACCTGCACGTTCTGCTCGCGCATGGCACGCACCACGTCGCTGGCGGTCAGGCCGCGCGAGGCGACCTTGTCCGGGTCCAGCCAGGCACGCATGGCGTAGTCGCCGCCACCGAAGATCTGCGCGTCACCCACGCCCGGAATGCGCGCCAGCGCATCCTTGACGTGCAGGCGGGCGTAGTTGCGCAGGTACAGGGTGTCGTACTTGCCTTGCGGCGAGGTCAGGTGCACCACCATCAGGAAGGTGGGCGACTGCTTCTGCGTGGTCACGCCCTGCCGGCGCACGTCCTCGGGCAGGCGTGCCTGGGCCTGGGCCACACGGTTCTGCACCTTCACCGCCGCCGCGTCCGGGTCCGTGCCCGGGCGGAAGGTGACGGTCATCTGCAGCACGCCGTCCGAGCCGGCAACCGACTTCAGGTACATCATGCCTTCGACGCCGTTGATCGCCTCTTCAAGCGGCGTGGCGACGGTCTCGGCAATGACCTTGGGATTGGCGCCCGGATAGACCGTGCGCACGACCACCGACGGCGGCACCACTTCGGGGTACTCACTGATCGGCAGGATCGGAATCGTGATCAGGCCTGCGGCGAAGATCACGATCGACAGCACCGCCGCGAAGATCGGCCTGTCAATGAAGAAACGGGAAAAGTCCATGGAGGAATTCCTGGGAAAGGCGTTCGGCGGGCAACAGCCACCCTGCCCCTCGCCGGGATGACGAAGGCAGGGGAGGCTGCCGCTGGCGCCGGCAGCTAAGCGGGGACGCGGATCAGGAGCCGGCGGATCAGTGCTTCAGGGCAGCGGTGGCATCGCGGCCCGGTGCCGGCGCCGGCTGTGGCTGCATCGCCACCGCCTTGGCCTGCACCGGCATGCCCGGCATGAAGACCTTCTGCACGCCGTCGATGATCACCTTGTCACCGGCGGCCAGGCCGTGCTCGACGATACGCAGGCCGTCGGCGGTGCGGCCGAGCTGGATGTCGCGGCGCTGGGCCTTGCCATCCTTGTCGACCACGTAGACGTACTTGCGGTCCTGGTCGGTCAGCACGGCCTTGTCATCGATCAGCATGGCCTGGAACTGGCCGCTGCCGAGCAGCTGCACGCGGGCGAACAGGCCCGGCGTGAACTGGCGGTCGGCGTTGTCCAGCAGCGCACGGACGCGGATGGTGCCGGTGCTGCGGGCCACCTGGTTGTCGAGGAAGTCGACCTTGCCCGTGTGCGGGTAGCCTTCTTCACCGGACAGGCCGACCTTCACCGGCAGCGCGCTGTCACGCTCGCTCGGGCGCTCGCCCTTGCGTGCCATCTGGGCGTAGCGCAGGAAGGTGCTTTCGTCGGCATCGAAGTAGACGAACACGGTGTCCAGCGAGACCAGCGTGGTCAGCACGCTGGCGCTGTCGCCGGCGGTGACAAGGTTGCCGGCGGTGACCATCGCGCGGCCGGCACGGCCGTCGATCGGTGCCCGCACCTTGGTGAACTCAAGATTGAGGCGGGCTGCATCCAATGCTGCCTGCGCGGCCTGCACGGCGGCGCCGGACTGGTCGGCAGCGGCACGGCGCTGCTCGGCGGTCTCGGTGGAGATCGCCTGCTGCTCGGACAGCCGCTTGGCGCGCTCGGACTCGCTGCGGGCCAGCGTGGCCTGGGTACGGGCGCGGGCCAGTTCGGCGGCCGCCCGATCGTACTCGGCCTGGTAGCTGCGCGCGTCGATGGTGAAGAGCACTTCGCCCTTCTTCACTTCCTGGCCTTCGACATAGTTGACCTTGTCGATGTAGCCGGACACGCGCGGACGCAGCTCAACGCTCTGTACCGCTTCGACGCGGCCGCTGAACTCGTCCCATTGGCTGACCTGCTTGACCAGCACCGGCGCGGCGCTGACCTGCGGCGGCGGCGGTGCACCGCCTTCTTCGGCATGGCCGCCGCTGCAGGCCGCAAGCACGGCCGCGGCGAGGATCGACACGCCGGCCATCGCAATGCGATGGCCGAAACGATGTGGGGTGGTATTGGGGGAAGTCATGGCATGCATCCGTACGGAGGGGTGGTACAGCTATATGAGAACGTGTTGCAAAAATCGGCGGCGAATACTGCGACCTCAACCATGGTTGAGGTCAAGCGATGCCTGCGGTGTCGCGCCACAGCGGAGGAACTTCCAGGTGCAGCAGGCCACGCGGCAATTCGGCATCGCTGCTGTCGCAGCGGACGATGGCGCGGTTGTCGCGGCACCCATCAAGCAGGGAGACCACACGACGACCGACCAGCAGCGAGCTGGGCCACTCGATGCAGGCATTGGCCGCGTTGGCCGGGGTACACACCGGGCTGCACACTTCCAGCATCTGCGCGCGCACGCCCAGCGCCTGCGCTTCCTGGTGCACCACCTGCGCATACATGCGCAGTGCGGCGGTGGTGATCGAGGTCTCGCCGTAGCCCGCCCAGGGCTTGGCGTTGGCCGGGCTGCCGATCATCACGTAGCGACGCGCGTGCACGTTGTCCTGCAGCAGCGGCAACAGGTGGCGCACGGCGTGCACGTGCGGCATCAGATCGGCCTGCATCGCGCCCAGCAGTTCATCGCCGTTGCGGTCGGTCACCCGGCCGCGACGGTAGGGGCCACCCATCGCAGCGATCACTGCCGCCAGCGGGCGCGGGCGCTGCGCGATGCGTTCGGCCAGCGCGCGTGCCGAGTCGTCATCGCTGAGCGAACCCAGCAGCGTCTCCAGTCCGGGCTCATCCGCGAACTGCTCACGCAGCGCGGCCAGCCGGCCCGGATCGCGGCCAACCACCAGCACCGGGCTGCCGGCTTCCAGCAAAGCGCCGACCACGCCCTGGCCGACGGCACCGGTACCGCCAAGGACCAGGACTTCGGGCGTCAGTATCCCATTCACGGGACATTTCCTCCCAAATCCGGGATAGTCCCGATCCGACGCAGGCGATCGCCCTTGTGCGGGACCAGGCGGATGGCACCGCCACGCTGCTGACGCATGGGCGCGGTAAACTCACGAAAGTCCTTGTGTACCAAGGAACTCGGACGGGCTTCGACGGTCATCGCCAGGTCCAGGGTGTTCTGGCCGGCGTTCCGGAGTCGGGCAAGAATGTTGCGCAGGCTCATGGCGGACGGGCTCCAATTAACGAATGGCGCCACGATAGACCTCAAACCTTTACTTGATTAGTCCTGATTAAGGGGAATAATCATCCCGCTCCCGGTCCAATCGTTCTGTCACGATTGTCCCATCCCCGACGTCCAGGATCCCCGACCATGTCCCACGATCTCAACGAGACGCTGATCTTCGTCAAAGTGGTCGAGCAAGGCAGCTTCATTGCCGCTGCCAAATCGCTCGGCCTGCCCAAGACCACGGTCAGCCGCAAAGTGCAGGAGCTGGAAACGCGCCTGGGTGCGCGCCTGCTGCACCGGACCACGCGCCGCCTCGGCCTGACCGAAGCCGGTTCGATCTACCACGAACACTGCCAGCGCATCGCACGCGAGCTTGAAGAGGCCGAAAGCGCGGTGAGCCAGCTGCAGTCCGGCCCGCGCGGCTGGCTGCGCTTCACCGTGCCCTACTCGATCGGCATCACCTGGATCGCCCCGCTGCTGGGCCAGTTCCATGCGCAGTATCCAGAGATCCGCCTGGACATGCACATGGGCAACGAGAAGCTGGACCTGATTGCCGGTGAAGCGGACCTGGCGCTGCGCGTGGGTGCCCTGCCCGATTCCAACCTGGTCGCGCGCAAGCTGGGCAGCCTGCGCACGCAGGTGTTCGCCAGTCCGGCCTACATTGAGCGCTATGGCGAACCGCTGCATCCGGAAGAGCTGCAGTTCCATCGCATCCTGGCGATGCGCAAGCCGTACCATACCGGCAACTCGCCGCGCTTCACCTGGCAGCTGGGCGAGAACGGCGGCGAACTGCGCGACTTCCCGGTCACCCCGCTGATGACCGCCAACGACATGTCTGCGTTGAATGGTGCATTGGTCTGTGGCGAAGGCCTGCTGCTGACCGGTGATGTGATGGCCAAGCCGTTCGTCGAATCGGGCATGGTGCGCCGCGTGCTGGCCGGCTGGACCGGCCCGGAAGTGGACTTCAATGCCGTGTTCGCCGGCGGCCGCCTGGTCTCGCCGAAGGTGCGTGCGTTTGTCGACTTCCTGGTCGAGAAGCTCAACTTCGATGCCAATTACATGCTGGCGCAGTGCCCGGGCGCGAAGCTGGCACAGCAGCAGAAGGCACAGGAAGATGCCGCGCTGGAAAGCAGTGGCAAGCGGATCCTGGAGAAGGTGGCGGCTTCGGCGGCGTAACCTGCAACAAGAGCGCCTATCCATCTCCTGGTAGATGCCGACCTTGGTCGGCATGGCTTACAGAGGAAGTCGAGCGCGGCTCGACTCTGCATGCGCTGTCGGCGTGCCGAGCAACGCTCGGCACCCACAAAAATGCCGCCTGCAAGGGCGGCATTTTCGTTCCGGCCGATGGCCGGACCGGCTCAAGCAGTAACGCTACGCGTTACTGCTTGAGCGGAATCACCCGAATCTCGACGCGGCGGTTCTTGGCGCGGCCGGCATCGGTGCTGTTGTCGGCAATCGGGTAAGCCTTGCCGGCGCCCAGGGTTTCGATACGCACGCTCTGCACGCCCTGGCCGATCAGGTACTGCGCGACCGAGTCGGCGCGTTCCTTCGACAGGCGGTTGTTGACCGCGTCGCTGCCGATGCTGTCGGTGTGGCCAACCACTTCGATCATGGTCTGGTTATACTCCCGCAGCGTACCGGCCACGCCGTTGAGCGAACCATAGAACTGCGGCTTCAGGGTCGCCTTGCCGAAGTCAAAGGTGATGCCGTCCGGAAGGTTCAGCATGATGTTGTCGCCCTGGCGCTGCACATCGATGCCGGTGTTGGCGGTGCGCTCGCGCAGTGCGCGTTCCTGGCGATCCTGGTACTGGCCGACGGCGGCACCGCTGAGTGCGCCGATACCGGCACCGATCAGCGCGTGCTGGCGCCGCTCGGTAGCACTGTCGCCGGTCAGCAGGCCGGCCGCCACGCCGATGGCGGTACCGATCAGCGCGTTGCGGCCGGTCCGGTTCTGCTGTTCGGTCGGGTTACCGTACTGGTCACTCTGCACATAGGAGCCGCCGGTGGCGCAGGCCGACAGGACGGCCGCACTCATCAGGGCCAGTGCGACGTTGCGGGTGGTGTTGCGGATCATGAGGTTCTCCTTTGTTTCCGGTCGGCCGGCGGCTTGCGGGCGCAGAGAGGATAAACAGCCGAATGCGATGTCGGGATGATGATCCGGTGCGCCGACAGGGCCGCGTTCAGCTAACTGACCGGATCGCTCGGGTCCCCCTTTACCCCGCCCCCGACTGGCGGTATGCCGCCAGCGCAGCATCGCGGCCCTCAGCCAGGCCCACCATCGGCGTGCGTGGATAGCCAGGTGCGTGTGCGGCCAGGAGCAGAGGATGCTGCCACGGCGCAAACCGCGCCTTCACCGGCAGTGCCGCCAGCTCGGGCACCCAGCGGCTGATGTAGCGGGCCTGCGGATCGAACTTCTCGGCCTGGGTGACCGGGTTGAACACCCGGAAGTACGGCGCGGCATCGGCGCCGGTCCCGGCCACCCATTGCCAGCCCATCGTGTTGTTCGCCAGATCGGCATCGACCAGGGTGTCCCAGAACCAGCGCGCGCCATGCAGCCAGTGCGCGCGAAGGTGCTTGCACAGGTAACTGGCGACGATCATCCGCACCCGGTTATGCATGTAGCCGGTGTGCCACAGCTCGCGCAGTCCGGCATCAACGATCGGCACGCCGGTGTTGCCGCGCTGCCAGTCGTGCAGTTGCGCTGCAGTCGGCGCCGCCCAAGGGAAGCGGTCGAAACGCGGATTGAGGTTGTCCGTGGGCGTCTTCGGAAAGTGATGCAACAGGTGGTAGGCGAAATCACGCCAGCCCAGCTGCCGCAGATAGCCGTCGATGTCGGCATCGGTGCCGGCACTGCGCAGTGTTTCCAGCGCATGCGCGATGCGCCACGGTGCGATCTCACCGAAATGCAGGTGCGGAGACATCCGCGAGGTGCCCACACGGTCGGGCAGGTCTCGCTGCTCGCGGTAACCGCGCAAGGCACCGTCCTCGAACACCGACAGCGCCTCCAGCGCACCGGCTTCGCCCGGCTGCCAGTACTCCCAGAAGCCGGTATCCCAATCCAGCGTCGGTGCAAGCTGGAGATCATCAAGTGCGAGGCTGTCGACCGCGTGCGTCGTCAGTGCCTCCGGTGCGGCCTGCAGTGCCGGCAGGCGCCAATGACTGAGCACGTTGCGCCAGTACGGCGTGAACACCTTGTACGGCTGTCCCTGCTGGGTCGCAATGTCCCAGGGCTCGAACAACAGGCTGCCATTGCAGCTCTGCGCGTCGACGCCCTGCTCGCGCAGCGTGCGCTTGATGGTGGCGTCGCGAGGCTGGGTGGCCGGCTCGTACTTGCGGTTCCAGTACACCGCCTCGGCGCCGGTCTGCTCGACCAGCAATTGGAGGGCCGGCAGGCTGTCACCGCTGCGCAGCACCAACGACGAGCCGCGCGTGCGCAGGTCGGCATCCAAGGCGCCCAGTGAACGGTGGCGCCACGCATCGGAGGCCGCACCCGGCACCCACCCGCCCTCCTCGTGCGGCGCGTGGACGTAGACCGGCACCACATCGTGGCCCGCGTCCAGCGCGGCCTGCAGGGCCGGATTGTCCTGCAGCCGCAGATCACGGCGGAACCATACCAATGCTACCGACACAGACACCGCCCCCGTTGTTGAAGGCGGACATGATAGCCAGGGGCAGTGAAGGAGATGCGCGCGCCAGACCATCCACGCGTGGCATGGATCTACTTGCCGAAGCGCTGCATCGCCTCGCTGATCAGCGCACGCGCTTCGGCCGCGTTGCCCCAGCCATTGAGCTGCACCGGATTGCGCCCCGCCGGCAGCTCCTTGTAGACCCGGAAGAAGGCCTCGATGCGCTGACGCTCGACCTCCGGCAGATCCTCCAGATCGCGGACAGCCGCGTAGGTCGGGTCAACCCTGTCGGTCGGTACGCCGATGATTTTCTCATCGTGCTCGCCGCCGTCGATCATCTTCAGGTAACCGACGGGCCGGAAACGCACGATCACGCCCGGATACAGGGGCTCGCGGGTCAGCACCAGCGCATCCAGCGGATCATTGTCACCGGCCAGGGTGCGTGGGATCGAGCCGTAATTGGCCGGATAGGCGACCGGCATGGACTGGAAGCGGTCCACATGCACCAGGCCGTCTTCCTTGATCTCGTACTTGGTGACGCTGCCGGCCGGAATCTCCACCGCCAGATTCACTTCCCGCGGGGCTTCCCTTGGCTGGGCCACCAGGAATGGATGCAGCACGGTATCGGCAGCGGTCACCACACTGGTCAGCAACAGCAGTGCGGCGCCGATGGCAGCGAGAGGAAGGATGCGACGGGGCGTGATCATCGGCCTCTCCTCATTCCCAGCAGCGATCGGCGCGACCCTTGGCGGTCTGCGCACGCGGGCAGTCGCGCGGTGCGATGCGGCCTTCGGTCAGCTCCATGCGCTGCTTTCCCCCCTTGGCATCGCGGCGCAGTTCGAAGGCATCGTAGAGACGGCCGGTCACGGTGCGCGCTTCATAGCGCAGGCGCTGCGGGTCGATGTTCAACACCTGGAACAACTGGGTGTCTTCGGCCACTGGGTTCATCGTCCTGCGCGCTTCATCGGACAGGCGGTACTGCTTCGGTCCCGCTACAGTCACCACGTACTGCGGCGTTGCGGCCTGCCCTTCGCCACGGCGGCCATAGGTGTGGTCGTGGCCCTGCAGCACCAGATCGACGTTGTGGCGGCGTACCACCGGCAGCAGCACGTCACGCAACGCGGCGTTCTCGCGCCCTTCGCGCGGCGAGTAGAACGGCTGGTGCAGCAACACGATGGTCCACGGCTGGGGATTGCCGGTCAGCACCTTGTCCAGCCATTGTGCCTGTGCCGTGGCGGTGCCGAGGTCGAGTGCCGATGTGCCGTCTACCACAGCCACGCGCACGCCCTGCGCATCGAACCAGTAGCTGGTCTGCTGCGCAGCGCTGGCACCATTGCCCGGCAACGCGAACGTGACCGGCCAGTGGCGGCCCAGCACGCGGCGCTCCTGCGGGGTGTCCTCGAATTCCTCGAAGTACTCGTGGTTGCCGATGGCCGGCGCCACCAGCGTTTCCTGCGCCAGCCAGCCGACGGCGGCAAACCATTCTCCCCACTCGCTGTCATCCATGTTGTCGCCGCCGCTGACCAGGTCGCCGGCAAACAGGCTCATGCGTGCCTGCGGTGCGGCCTTCTGTGCGGCACGCACCACGCGGCTGACATGGCTGACGTTCTTGTTCTGGGTATCACCGAAGTACAGCAGGGTCAGCGGCTGGTCGGCGGCGGCCAGCGTGCGCAGCTGGTTCCATGCACTCCAACTGCCGTTGCCCTGCACACGGTAGACGTACTGGGTATCCGGCTGCAGGCCATCGATATCTGCACGATGGTGGTGCGACAGGCCGTTCTCGGTCTGCAGCGCGCGGGTCGTCGCACGGACCTGGCGGATGCCTTCGATGGCCGGCGAATCTGCGGCCAGCGCGATCTCCATCAACGGCGCCTGCACGCTGCCGTCGGTGCGCCAGGCCACCGCGAAGCCTTGGCTGGAATCGGCCGCCGGCGAGACGACGATGCGGTCCGGCACCGTCGTCGCTGCGTAGTGGCGGCTGCCCGCCGGCACCTGGGTATTCGGTTCGGCCGCCGCGAACGACAGCGACGGCAGCGCCAGCAGCAGACCCAGGGCCAGCGTGCGCATCACGCACTGCCGACTCATGCGCCACACTCCAGCGGCAGCGCCAGCTGCTTGGCGATGCTCTCCCAGTCGAACGCCACCACGCCCTGGTCGTCATGCACGGCATACAGCGCACCGTGCGGGAAGCGCGTGCTGGCTTGCTGCATCATCCAGATGCCGTCGGTGTTGGCCACGGTATTGCCCTGGAACGCGCCAACCGGCTTCAGCGTGTGCCGGTCGAACAGATGGAACACGCTGCGCTGCTTGCCCTGTTCGGTGGTGATCCACCAGCCATCCTTGCCGCAGGTGCGCAGGGTCACGCCTTCGGCCTGCGCCTTGAACACGTCGCGGCCGAAGGTGGTGCCGGTGAAGCGGCCCGCCAGGGTGTAGACCTTGAACTCGCTGGCGTAGCTCTCGTCCTCTTCGGCGATCAGCAGGCGGTCGTTCTCGGGATCGCCCCAGATCGACTCGACCACGCGCAGCGCTCCCGCCTCGGTGGTATCGCCGATGCTGGCCACCCGCTTCGCGTCGACCTTCTCGCCATCGCGGGTCACGTGATACTGGCGCACGCGCTTGTCCAGCTCGGCCAGCGGCGGCAGGATGTCATGCCCCTGTGCATCCTCGCCGTTGTCCCAGGAGTCGGTGACGTAGACGCTGTAGCCATCGGCACGACGGTCGACCCACAGTCCGTAAGGCTTGCGCAGGTCGTCCGCAGCGAACGTCGCCAGCGGCGTGAAGTCCGGCAGGCGCAGTACCTGCACGCGGTGATTGTCGCGCTCCACGATCCACAGCAGGTCGTCGATCACCGCGATACCGTTTGGGCGGTCGAACTGCCCCGGTGCGGTGCCGCTGCTGCCGACGTCACGCAGGTGCTGTCCGGTGCTGCCGTCGTAGACCACCAGCTTGTCGGTGGCCTTGGCGGTGGCGATCAGCCACAGCGCGCCGTCCGGCGCGCGCCAGGCCGCGGGGGAATCGATGTTGTCGGCCGGGGTCATCGGTGACAGGAAGGCCTCGGCGATGGTGGTGACCACGCGCTCGCCCCCGGCGGCCGGCGCGGCCGCTCCCGCAACCGGATCGGTGCCGGTGGCCGGCGTGCAGCCGGCGACCAGCGCAGCTGCCAGCGCGGCGGCCAGGACGGTGACGCCCCGCCCCCTCACAGCGCCACCTTCAGGCCCAGCGCATAGGTGCGGCCGTACTCTTCCATCTGCAGGGTGCGCGAACGGGTGCCCTGGTAAAGCTCCAATGGCTTGTCCAGCAGGTTCTGCGCTTCGAAGTACACGCTCACGCGCGGAGTGAACTTGTAGTCAAGCGAGAAATCGAGCTGGGTGTTGGGTGCCACGTAGATGTCGAATGCGCGCCCCTTGCCGATGCTGTCCAGGTACTCGCTGCGGTACACGGCCGCCAGGCGCGTGCTCAAGCCGTACTTCTCGTAGCCGATGTGTGCGCTGTAGACGTGCCTGGAGGCGCGTGGCAGGGTGAAGTCCTCGCCCGCACGGTCCTCGATGCCGGCATCGAACTTCGTATCCAGCCAGGTGCCACTGGCGCCGACCAGCAGGCCATCCAGGCCGTCCGGCAGGAAGGCCAGCTGCTGCTGCCAGTTGAACTCCGCACCACGCACGGTGGCCTTGCGACCGTTGATCGGCTGCGTCACATCGAATCCACCGTAGGCCGGATCATTGGTGCGCACGGTTTCGACGATGTAGCCATCGATCGACTTGTGGAACAGGCCCAGCGAAACGATGCCGCTGCTGCCGATGTACTTCTCCACCGACAGGTCGATGTTCTTCGACTCGTACGGATCCAGTTCCGGGTTGCCCAGGCGCACTTCCTCGTCACCGCGGCTGTAACCCACGCGCGGCGAGACGTCGCCGAAGGACGGGCGCGATACGGTCTTGTTGGCCGAGGCGCGCAGCACCCAGTCATCGGCCGCGTCATAGCGCAGGTGCAGGCCCGGCAGCACGTTGGTGTAGCTACTGTTGGCCACGCGCGGGGCAACAGTGAAGCTGCGGCCGTTCGCCGCCACGTCCACCTGGTTGCCGACCGCCTTGAAGCGGGTGTTCTCCACGCGCACGCCGCCGATGATGCGCAGCGCGCCCACGTCCCAGGTTCCCATGGCGTAGCTGGCGAAGATGTCCTCGCTGGCCACGTAATCCTCTTCCAGCGACGTCATCGCATTGCCGCCGACGTCCTGCGGGCGGGCGCTGTACTGGCTGCCATTGGCCGCCCAGAAGGCACGCATCGCAGCCGAATCCATGCCATCGCCGAAGTTGCCGTGGCGATGTTCGGGCGAGGAAGTGGTCCAGCCCGACAGCGCCACCTTCGGGCCGACGCGCAGTTCGCGCTCATCCACATTCACGTCGCGGTCGCGCCAGCGGCCCAGCAGACCGAACTTGATGCTGCTGCTGTCGCCGTCGAAGCGCACGTTGACCTGCGCGCTGTGCTCCTTGTCGTTCACCTGCTTGGGCGAAAGCACGAAGCGGTCGAACGCGTAGTTGCTGTTGTCCAGCCACTGCGGGTTGTCGAAGCTGTAGCTGGGCAGCCGGCTGCTCTGGTCCAGGCTGCCGTTGAACGCCTTGCCGTTGAGCTTGAAGCGCGCCTCCATCTCGTCGTTCACGCGCTCTTCGGTACGGGTGTAGCCGATCCGGTAATCGACCACGGCGTTGGTCAACTTGTTCTCGCCGCCCAGGCTGGCCGCGAAGGTGTTTTCCTTCTTGGTGCGGTAGCGCATGCGCTTGTCGATCGAATCCTTCGGCATGCCATCCAGGCGGTACTGGTCGGTGCCGGTCTTGACCATCGTCGCGTCGTCGAAGTTGAAGATCACGCGCTGGCGGGTCTCCGCATCGTCGAACTGGCTGTACAGCGTGCGCAGGTAGTACCTGCTGTCTTCGTCCGGCCGCCAGTCGAGGTTGAGGTTGGCGCCGATGCGCTTGCGCTCGATCTCGTACTTGCGGTGCTGCAGGTTGATCGCGGTCACGTCACCGGCGGCGGCATCGTCCTCGCCGTCGTACTCCACTTCGGTGTTGTCCGACTCGAACCTGCGCTTCTGGTAGTTCACGCCCAGCGCCACGCCGAAGGTGTCGTTGAACACTTCGCTGTAGTTGAAGGCCGCCTTCGGGCTGGTCTCGCCGGACAGCTGCTGATGACTGCCCTCGATCTTGCCACGCAGGCTGCGACCGTCGCGGTCGAAGGCCGAGGCCGATTCCACCAGCACAGCACCGCCGATGGCATCGCCGGGCATGTCCGGGGTCGGCGACTTCACCACGCGCAGGCGTTCGGTGGAATCGGAGGGAATCACGTCCAGCGGCGCGGCACGGCTGGAATCCTCCGGCGTGCCCACGGCAATGCCATCCACGCTGACGCTGTTGAGATTGGCGTCCAGGCCACGGATGACCACGAAACGGCCCTCGCCCTGGTCACGGGTCACGCTGATGCCCGGCAGGCGCTGCAGTGATTCGGCCACGTTCTTGTCCGGGTACTGGCCCAGGGCATCGGAGGACACCGCGTCTTCGATGGCGTCGCTGCCGCGCTTGAGGTCGACCGCGCGGATCTGCGATTCGAGCTGGGCGCGCACCTCGATTCGATCAAGGTCGACCGCGTCGGCCGCCACGGCGCCGGTGGCGGCTACCGCCTGCTGCCCGGCGGCCTGCAGCGGTGCCGCGGCCCCCATTGCCAGGGTCAGGGTGATGGCAACGGCCAACGGAGTCTTGATATGCACTGGGAATCCCCATTCCTGTTAAGAATGGGTCTGCACGGTATGTCCGCAAGGTTGCATGGCCGTGACATGCGTCTGCACATTTCATGTACGGCGGCTGCGGGCCCGGTTTGGGCTTCGCCCCGCCAATCCGGCAAAATGGCGGCCTCTCTCCCTATTCCCCTTCCCGACCATGAAGATCGTCGAAGTGCGCCACCCGCTGGTGCAGCACAAGATCGGCCTGATGCGCAACGCTGCGCTCAGCACCAAGGATTTCCGCGAACTGGCCAACGAGCTGGGTACGCTGCTGGCCTACGAGGCCACCGCCGACCTGGATACCGAGCCGCACACCCTGGCCGGCTGGGCCGGCCCGGTGACGGTGCAGCGCATTGCCGGCGCCAAGATCACCGTGGTGCCGATCCTGCGTGCCGGCCTGGGCATGCTCAGCGGCGTGCTGTCGCTGATCCCGGCGGCCCGTGTCAGCGTGGTCGGCCTGCAGCGCGATGAAGAAACCCTGCAGCCGGTGCCCTACTTCGAGCGCCTGACCGGCCGCCTGGAAGAGCGCGACGCACTGATCCTCGACCCGATGCTGGCCACCGGCGGCACGCTGATCGCCACCATTGACATGCTCAAGCGCGCCGGCGCCCGTCGCATCAAGGGCATCTTCCTGGTGGCCGCGCCCGAAGGCATCGAAGCAGTGAAGGCCGTGCATCCGGACGTGGAAATCTACACGGCGGCCATCGATGCCCAGCTCAACGACAAGGGCTACATCCTGCCCGGACTGGGCGACGCGGGTGACCGCATCTTCGGCACCCGCGTCGGCTGATCCGGCGGAACCGGGGGCCAGAGCCCTTTCTTCGCAGAAGGACTCTGGCCACGACGACAGGGCCGGATCCATCCCCCAGGGGGGTTATCCACCTACATCCAGCGTTCGCGGGTGCGCATCACCCCTGCGTGCGGACGCCAGACCACGTGGCGTGGCCAATGCGTGATTCTTCACGTGGCCTTGCCGGCCGGAGGCGAATGCTCCGCGCACCCGCCCCCTTGGAGCTCGCGATGAAGGCCTCTTTCCTGCTGGCCGCCGTCCTGCTGGCCGGCCTCCCCCTGGCTGCCAACGCCACCACCCCGCAGCAGCAACGCATGGCCGAATGCTCGGCCAAGAACAAGGGCTTGAAGGGGGATGCCTACAAGACCGCGCAGAGCTCCTGCCTCAGTGGCCAGGCCGCCGAAACCAAGCCGGTCAATACGCAGCAGGAACGCATGCGCAAGTGCAACGCTGACGCCGGCGCGAAGAAGCTGGCAGGCGATGCGCGCAAGACCTTCATGAGCAGCTGCCTGAAGGCGTCGTAACGACGAGTGATGTAGAGCCGAGCCCACGCTCGGCTCTGCCATTAGCCCAGCGCGCGCGCCTTCAGTTCGCCCTGTTCGTGCAGGGTCACGAAACGTCCCTTGTCATCACGGCCCAGCTGCGCCAGCGCCACCTGCGGGTCGTGGGTGAAGAACAGCCGCACGTTGCGCGCCAGCTTGTCTTCAAGGAACTGCCGCTTCTCGTCGATCAGCAATTCGGCATTGCGGTCATAGCCCATGGTGATCGGCACGTGCACCCATGAACGACCTGGGATGAGGTCGGCACAGAACACCACGCCACCGTGCGCATCTTCACCGGCATGCGCATGACCAACGATCTCGGCCAGCATCAGCCCCGGCGTATGCCCATCGCTGTAGCTGAAGCGCACGCTGCGGCCGAGCGCCTTCGAGTACTCCCCCTCCACCACTTCCAAGCGGCCACTGGCCTGCAGCAGGCCGGGCAGCTCAGGAATGAAACTGGCCCGATCGCGCGGGTGTGGCTGCACGGCGCGCTGCCAATGCTGCGCACCAACCACATAGGTTGCGTTGGGGAACAGCAGCTCGGGCTCGCGCCCTTCGCTCCATGCGGCAAGCAGGCCACCGGCATGATCGAAGTGCAGGTGGCTGAGCACCACCACGTCGATGTCCTCGTGCTCGAAACCCGCTTCGCGCAGTGAATCGATCAGCACGTGCTGGCTTTCCTGCACGCCGTAGCGCTCGCGCATGCGCGGGTCGAAGAACGCACCGATACCGGTTTCAAACAGTACTGTCTTGCCTTCCAGCGGACTGGCAAGCAGCGCACGGCAGGCCAGCTCGATGCGATTGAGCTCGTCCGGAGCCGCCCATTTTTCCCACAACGCGCGCGGCGCGTTGCCGAACATCGCGCCGCCGTCCAGGCGCTGCGAGTTTCCACGAATAGACCAGAGTTTCATGCGTCGATTATCGGCGCCGGACCGTTAAATAATCGCTAGAAAGGAAACAGGAAACCCCGCTGGTGGGCGGGGTCCTGGTGATCTGCCAGATTGCCGGCCAGTGGCCGGCACCACCACATCAGTGGGCCGGCACGACCTGGGCACTGCCCACCGGATTGCGCGGGTCGCTGCCGCCGAACAGCTTGTTCGCCTTGCGGTCCCATTCCACGGTCTGCAGGTTGCCCCACACGTGGCTGGAACCGCGACCGCCGGCGGCGACATTGCCCGGCAGGTCGATCCTGTGGCCCATCGCCTGCAGCTGCTTCACCGTCGCCGCGTCGAACGCATCGTCCTCGGCTTCGATCAGGTCCGGCAGCCACTGGTGGTGGTAGCGCGGCAGCGCGGCAACCTGCTGCGCGTCCAGGCCGGCGTCGTAGCCGAGGATGCCCAGCAGCACCATGGTGATGATGCGGCTGCCACCCGGAGTGCCCAGCACGATCACCTTGTCGCTGTTTTCCATGAAGGTCGGCGTCATCGAGCTGAGCATGCGCTTGCCCGGCTTCGGCGCATTGGCCTCGTAGCCCATCACGCCGAAGGCATTGGGCGTACCCGGCTTCAGCGCGAAATCGTCCATTTCGTTGTTCAGCAGCACGCCGGTGCCCTTGGGAATGAGCCCCGAGCCGTACAGCAGGTTGACGGTCTGGGTGGCGCCGACGCGGTTGCCGTCGCGGTCGATGATCGAGAAGTGCGTGGTCTCGTCGTCCTCCAGCGGCGTCGGGTTGCCCGACAGCAGGTCGCTGGGCGTGGCCTTCTCCGGATGGATGGTCGCGCGCAGGCCCTGTGCGTAGTCCTTGCTGGTCAGCACCTTCTGCGGGATCTGCACGAAGTCCGGATCGCCGAGGAAGAACGTACGGTCGCGGTAGGCGCGGCGCATTGACTCCACCACCAGGTGGGTACGGTGCGCCGGATCCATCTTCCTGATGTCCCAGCCTTCCAGGATCTGCAGCATGCTGGCCAGCGCGATGCCACCGGACGACGGCGGCGGCGCGGTGGTGATCTTCCAGCCGTTGTAGTTGAACACGATCGGCTCGCGCTGCTTCACGCGATAGCCGGCCAGCTCTTCGGCGGTCCACCTGCCGCCGGCCTGCCTGACGCCCGCCAGCAACAGCTTTCCGGTCTGGCCCTTGTAGAAGCCGTCGAAACCTCCAGCGGCCAGGCGCTCCAGCGTCTGCGCCAGCTCCGGCTGCTTGAACAGGTCACCGCTGGCGATCGGCTTGCCGTTGCGCAGATAGACTTCACGCGTGCCGGGATAGCGCTCCATCACTTCACGGCGCGACGCGTAGCCCTTGGCCATGCGCTCGTACACCGGAAAACCTTCGCGTGCGATGCGGATGGCCGGCTGCAGCGAGGCCGACAACGGCAGCTTGCCGTGCCTGGCCGACAGTTCGACCAGCGCTGCGGGCAGGCCCGGGATGCCGGCCGACCACGCACCGTTGACCGAGCGGTCGCGGTCGAGGTTGCCCTGCTTGTCGAGGAAGGCCTGCGGCGTGGCCGCCGCCGGCGCGGTCTCGCGCGCGTCCAGCATCACGTCCTTGCCGGTAGCCGCGTCATGCAGCAGGAAGAAGCCGCCACCGCCCAGCCCGGAGCTGATCGGCTCGACCACCGCCAGCGTGGACGATACCGCCACCGCCGCGTCGAAGGCGTTGCCGCCCTGCGCCAGGATATCGATGCCGGCCTGGGTGGCCAGCGCGTGGCCGCTGGCAATTGCCGCGCCATCGGGGCGTTCGGCACGGGCCGGGCCGTCGGCCCAGGCAACCGGGCTCAGCAGCAGGCCGAGCAGCAACAAGCGGCGGACGATCAGCGTCTTCATTCGGATGGGGGCTCCGCGTAGAGTTCGGGGTGATCGTGCTGCAGTTGGCGCAGCTTGGCCAGCAGCTGGTCTTCCGTTTCCACGATCTCCGGATCCGGGTCGATACACTCGACCGGGCAGACGACCACGCACTGTGGTTCGTCGAAATGGCCCACGCACTCGGTGCAGCGGGCAGGGTCGATCACGTAGATGGTTTCACCCATCGCAATGGCCTGGTTCGGGCAGGCCGGCTCGCAGACGTCGCAGTTGACGCAGAGCTCGTTGATTTTCAGCGACATGGCGATACTCCTCGCCCGCGCCTTGGGACAAAGGACCGGCCAGCGCGGGCGCGCGGGCCGGTCAGGTCATCAGCGGCACCCTTGCGGGACGCCGCCCGGGCCATGCCGGGGCATGGCCGCCATGGCTCGGTATTACTTGGCTTCGACGAAAATGTACTCGGCGCCGGTCGGCTGGATCGCCGCCTGCACGCGGGCGTTGTCGGCCGACTGGCCGATGAAGACGACGCGCACGCCCTTCATCGAATCCGGCGACACGTCCTTGAACACGGCCTGGATCATGTCAGCCATCTTGCCCGAGGCCGACGAACCGAAGGCCAGCATGTTGCCCGGCTGCACGCCACGGGCCACGGCCTGGGTCGCGCTCTCGGTCTGGCGCTCGTACTTGGCCTGGAAGTCCGGGTCCGATTCCGGCGAGAGGTAATACAGGAACGGGCTGTTGGTGATGTTGCCCATGTTCTGGATCGCCACTTCCTGCAGGTACTTCTTCCAGCCGGCATCGTCATCCTTGGCCGGAGCGACCAGGGCCTGCTTGGCTTCGTCGACCGGAGCGGCCTCTTCCTTCTTGCAGGCGGTGAAGGCCAGGGCCAACGAAGCGATCAGCATCGCGCGCATGGTGGTGTTCATGGGTTTCCTCCCGGAATGGTGCGTGGTGGTGTACGTAATGGGGTGCCGGTACTGCGGACTTACTGCTGTGCCGCCTTCGCTTCGCGGACCTTGCGCAGGGCTTCGAGCACCGCGGCCGGCACGAAACCGGACACGTCGCCGCCCAGGCGCGCGATCTCGCGGACCAGCGAGGACGAAATGAAGCTGTGCTGCTCGGCCGGGGTCAGGAACAGGGTCTCGACCTCGGGGATCAGGTGGCGGTTCATGCTGGCCATCTGGAATTCGTACTCGAAGTCGGACACCGCGCGCAGGCCGCGCAGCAGCACCCCGCCCTGGACCGAGCGTACGAAATGGGCCAGCAGGGTATCGAAGCCGATGACCTCGACGTTGCCATGGTGGCCCAGCGCGCCCCGCGCCAGCTGCACGCGCTGCTCCAGCGGCAGCGCCGGGCCCTTCGACGGGCTCTGCGCCACGCCGACCACGACCTTTTCGAACAGCGGCGCGGCCCGGCTCACAAGGTCGATGTGACCGTTGGTGATCGGGTCGAACGTGCCGGGATAGACGGCGATGCGGCGGTTGGCCACGGTCATGGGCGGTAGCAGATGTTCAGATGAGGTCAAAGTGTAGCAGTGGCACGGCGGTACAGGGCAAAGCGCACCTCGCGGGTGCCGCCCTCGCGGTGCAGCAGCCAGTCTGGCGGCAGCACCGGCACGTGGCCGGCCGGCGATTCCAGGTACAGCCAGGCGTCGGCTGCCAGGTGCCGCGGCAGCTGGGCCAGCACGTCCTGCCACAGGCCATCGGCGAAAGGCGGGTCGATGAACACCAGATCGGCCTGCTGCGCGGGCGCGCCCTGCAGCCAGCGCAGGGCATCGGCCTGCACGACGGTGATCTGGTCCACGGCCTGCAGCTTGGCGACGGCGGTGGTCAGGTTGCGTCCCAGCTGCGCATCGCGCTCGACCAGGGTGGCGTGGGCGGCACCGCGCGAGACCGCTTCCAGGCCCAATGCGCCGCTGCCGGCGAACAGGTCCAGCACCCGCGCCCCGCCCAGCTTGGGCATCAGCCAGTTGAACAGGGTTTCGCGCACGCGGTCGCTGCTGGGTCGCAACCCCGGCAGGGTCGGCACCGGCAGGCGGGTATTGCGCCAGCGACCGCCGATGATGCGGACCTGGCCGTCATTGCCCCCGCGGCCGCTCACCGGCGCCCCCGGCGGGGTTCATTCGAGAATTTCAGCATGAGCGGGATTGTAGTTCGGCTGGGCTTTGCCCGGCACCCGTCGAAGCCACGGCAACGGCCGAAGCAACGGCAAAAGCTGGATTCCTGTGGGTTGGCGGGGTGGGTCCAGTTGCGGGGGACGCCGTGAATCCGTCCATGGAGGCTCGGTCGCGCCATCCATGGCGCTCACGCCCCCGCAACCGGACCCACCCCGCCTTCGACAGTTTCCTGCGATCTGTCGGAACGGCTTTCTGCTCTCGTGGGTGCCGACCGTTGGTCGGCACGAATGAATTCATTCGATATCTGACAGATGTGCCGACCAACGGTCGGCACCTACCAACAGCCGAGTGAACCTGTCAGAGGCGGGGCGGTGTGGGTTGGCAGGACCGTTGGCGCCATGGATGGCGCCATCGAGCCCCCATGGACAGGTTTACGGCGTGTCCTGCCAATCCACACCACCCCGCCATCCCAAGGATAGCCCGCTGTTGCTATTGCTGTTGCTGTTGCTTCGGCCCCGGCGGGTGCAGGGCTGCAAGCCCTGCCGACCAACCCCTTGATTTCGGGACAATCAGCCATACCCCTTGGCGAGGCCGCACGCGCTGGCGCGGCATTGCACATGGAGCCCTATCGATGACCGAGACCACCCAGACCGAAACCCTTGGCTTCCAGACCGAAGTCAAGCAGCTGCTGCAGCTGATGATCCACTCGCTGTACTCCAACAAGGAAATCTTCCTGCGCGAGCTGGTCTCCAACGCCGCCGACGCCGCCGACAAGCTGCGCTTCGAGGCCCTGACCCAGCCGGCGCTGCTGGAAGGCGACAGCGAACTGCGCGTGCGCGTCAGCTTCGACGCCGCCGCCCACACCATCACCATCGAAGACAACGGCATTGGCATGAGCCGCGCCGAAGCCATCGCCCACCTCGGCACCATCGCCAAGTCCGGCACCGGCGACTTCCTGCGGCAGCTGTCCGGCGACCAGAAGAAGGATTCGCAGCTGATCGGCCAGTTCGGCGTCGGCTTCTACAGCGCCTTCATCGTCGCCGACGAAGTGGAAGTGACCTCGCGCCGCGCCGGCCTGGCTGCAGCCGAAGGCGTGCGCTGGACCTCGCGTGGCGAAGGCGATTTCGAAGTGGCCACCGTGGACAAGGCCGAGCGCGGTACCCGCATCGTGCTGCACCTGAAGGACGGCGAGCACGACTTCGCCGATGGCTGGCGCCTGCGCAGCATCCTCAAGAAGTACTCCGACCACATCGGCCTGCCGATCCAGATGCCGAAGGAAGGCGAAGAAGGCGCCGCCGTCGAGTGGGAGACCGTCAACCGCGCCAGCGCGCTGTGGACCCGCCCGCGCACCGAGATCAGCGACGCCGAGTACACCGAGTTCTACAAGCACGTGGCGCACGACCACAGCGACCCGCTGGCATGGAGCCACAACAAGGTCGAAGGCAAGCTGGAATACACCTCGCTGCTGTACGTGCCCGGCCGCGCGCCGTTCGACCTGTACCACCGCGATGCGCCCAAGGGCCTGAAGCTGTACGTGCAGCGCGTGTTCGTGATGGACCAGGCCGAGCAGTTCCTGCCGCTGTACCTGCGTTTCATCAAGGGCGTGGTCGATTCCAACGACCTGTCGCTGAACGTCTCGCGCGAGATCCTGCAGTCCGGCCCGGTCATCGACTCGATGAAATCGGCGCTGACCAAGCGCTCGCTGGACATGCTGGAGAAGCTGGCCACCGACAAGCCCGAGCAGTACGCCACATTCTGGAAGGAATTCGGCCAGGTGCTGAAGGAAGGCCCGGCCGAGGACTATAACAACCGCGAGAAGGTGGCCGGGCTGCTGCGCTTCGCCTCCACCCGTGGCGACGGTGATGCGCAGACCGTGTCGCTGGCCGACTACATCGGCCGCATGACCGAAGGCCAGGACAAGATCTATTACCTGACCGGCGAGAGCTACAGCCAGGTGCGCAACAGTCCGCACCTGGAAGTGTTCCGCAAGAAGGGCGTGGAAGTGCTGCTGCTGACCGACCGCATCGACGAGTGGCTGATGGGCTACCTGACCGATTTCGACGGCAAGGGCTTCGTCGACATCGCCCGTGGCGATCTCGACCTGGGCGCACTGGAAACCGATGCGGACAAGCAGGCACAGGAAGCGGCAGCGAAGGACAAGCAGGGCCTGGTCGAGCGGCTCAAGACGGTCCTGGGTGACGAAGTGGCCGAGGTGCGCGTGTCGCACCGCCTGACCGATTCGCCGGCGGTGCTGGCCATCGGCGAGCAGGACCTGGGCCTGCAGATGCGCCAGATCCTGGAAGCCAGCGGGCAGAAGGTGCCGGACAGCAAGCCGGTGCTGGAGATCAACCCGGGCCATCCGCTGATCGCCAAGCTCGACGCCGAAGCCGATGGCGCGCGCTTCGACGACCTCGGCCGGGTGCTGTTCGACCAGGCCGCGCTGGCCGCCGGTGACAGCCTGAAGGACCCGGGTGCCTATGTGGCGCGCCTGAACAAGCTGCTGCTGGAGTTGTCGGCCTGATCGACAGATCGGGTGCCGGGCAGCGTCCTGATGGAGGCCAACCCTGGTTCACGCGCGTTTGTAGGGGCGAGCCATGCTCGACTGCTCCATGAGTGCCAACCAAGGTTGGCACCTACCAGGGGGGTCTGCGTGCCAACCAAGGTTGGCACCCACCAGGGGCAGCGGTTGGCACCTGCCAATGCGGTGTTGCTCAGGCTTTCCGATCCAGCAGCGAACCCAGCAACTGGTCCTGGCGGCGTATCACCGAGGCATTGGCGGCGAAGGCCACCACCTCGGCTTTCGCCGCCAGCAGGTCCCCCAATGGCGCGCCGGCATCGGCGCCGGCCGGGGTCACCGCGGCCTGCACCCCGCCCTGCTCCGCCTCACTTCGCAGCTGTTGCACGCGCTGGGCATCGGGAGTCGCCAGGTTGGCCACGTTGTGCGCGGCCACCTGCACGCCTTGCTGGGCCGCACGCATCCCGCCTAGGGCGATTCCCATCACGTTGTTCATGGCGGTCTCCGGGCCGCTCCGCGCAACCCTCCGGACCGGTTAACGGCCGGCCGGCCGCGACCTTGAGTCCACATCGGCCCGACAGGCCCGAGTGGTAGCATATCCCCCTGATTTCAGCGCCTTTTGCCAATGCTCAGTTTTTTCCGCCGCAAGAAGCCCCAGGATGCCCCCACCACGGAGGCACCCAAGACCCAGCACTACTCGGCTGAAGAGCTGGCGGCGGCGTTCCCGTCGGCCGCCCCGGCCGAGGACGCACCCACCGCCTCGGTGGTCGAAGCCAAGGCACCGGCGCCTGCACCGGAACCGGCCCCCGTCGCCGTACAGGCCCCCGTCGCCGAAGTGCCTGCCGTGCCAGCTGCGCAGCCGGCCACCGCGTCCGAGGACGTCCAGGCTGAAGCGCTCGCTGCGGCCGCTGTGCTGGCCCCTCTGGCTCCGGTCATTCCGGTCGAGGAACCAACCGCCCCGGCCACCGACCTGCCGGCGCTGGTGGATGCCCCGCCGGCGCCCGCTGGCAAGCCCGGCTGGCGCGAACGCCTGCGCAACAGCGTCATCGCGCGCAGCTTCGGCGGCCTGTTCTCGCGCAACCCCAAGCTCGACGACGATCTGCTGGACGAGCTGGAAACCGCCCTGATCACCGCCGACGTCGGCGTGGGCGCCACCACCGATCTGGTCGAGGGCCTGCGCAAGCGCATGAAGTCGCGCGAGTTCGCCGACGCCAATGCGCTGCTGGCCGCGCTGCGCGCCGAGCTGATCGCGATCCTGCAGCCGGTGGCCAAGCCGCTGGTGATCGACCGCAACGCCAAGCCCTTCGTGGTGCTCACCGTCGGCGTCAACGGCGTCGGCAAGACCACCACCATCGGCAAGCTGGCCAAGCGCTTCAAGGATGACGGCCACAGCCTGATGCTGGCTGCCGGCGATACCTTCCGCGCCGCCGCCGTGGCCCAGCTGCAGGCCTGGGGCGAGCGCAACGGCGTGGCCGTGGTCGCACAGGGGCAGAACGCCGATGCCGCTTCGGTGGCATTCGACGCGCTGCAGGCCGGCAAGGCCCGCGGCACCTCGGTGCTGATCGCCGATACCGCCGGCCGCCTGCACACCCAGTCCGGGCTGATGAACGAGCTGGGCAAGATCCGCCGCGTGCTCGGCAAGATCGACCCCACCGCCCCGCACGAAGTGCTGATGGTGATCGACGGCACCACCGGCCAGAACGCGCTGTCGCAGCTGCGCCAGTTCAATGCCGCAGTGAACGTGACCGGCCTGGTGGTGACCAAGCTGGACGGCACTGCCAAGGGCGGCGTGGTGTTCGCGCTGGCCCGCGAGTTCGGTATTCCGATCCGCTTCGCCGGTATCGGCGAGCGTCCGGAAGACCTGCGTGTGTTCGATCCGGAAGCCTTCGTCGACGCCCTGCTGCCCGAAGCATTGGGCGCCTGATAGATCGCGCAGCCACCGCAATCTGGTGCAGCCCTCCATGGGGTGGCTCTACCAGGGCGAAGCAGAGCCACCCCATGGGTGGCCGCCTCCTTCCGGAACACTCATGCCCCGCCAGCCGCACGCCAGCGCCGACACTGCCCAGGAAGACGACTTCGTCGCCCGCCTGCTGCACTGGTTCGACGACCACGGTCGCCATGACCTGCCCTGGCAGCACCCGCGCAGCCCCTACCGGGTCTGGTTGTCGGAGATCATGCTGCAGCAGACCCAGGTGGCCACGGTCATCCCGTATTTCCAGCGTTTCCTGCAGCACTTCCCGACCCTGCCCGAGCTCGCCGCCGCCAGCAATGACGCGGTGATGGCGCAGTGGGCCGGGCTCGGCTACTACGCCCGTGCACGCAACCTGCATGCCGCGGCAAAGCGCTGCGTGGAACTGCACGACGGCGACCTGCCGCGCGATTTCGATGCATTGCATGCCCTGCCCGGCATCGGCCGCAGCACCGCTGCCGCGATCCTCAGCCAAGCCTGGAACGACCCGTTCGCGATCCTTGACGGCAACGTCAAGCGCGTACTCAGCCGCTATCACGGCATCGACGGTTTTCCCGGCCTGCCAGCCATCGAGAAACAACTGTGGGCGATTGCCGAGGCGCACGTCGCGCAGGTGCCGGCCGGGCGCATGGCCGATTACACGCAGGCGCAGATGGACCTGGGCGCGACGGTATGCAGCCGGGCCAAGCCGGCCTGCGTGATCTGCCCGCTGCAGGACGCATGCGTGGCGCGGCGCGAAGGCCGCACCGCTGAACTGCCCACGCCCAAGCCCAGCAAGACCCTGCCCGAACGCGAAGCAGTTGCACTGCTGCTGCGCGACGCCCAGCAGCGCGTGCTGCTGCAGAAGCGGCCGGACACCGGCATCTGGGCGCAGCTGTGGACGCTGCCGCAGGCCGAGGCCGGCAGCGACCTGCAGGACTGGTTTGACGCACATGTCGACGGCTCGCTCGAAGATGCAGAGGAACTGCCGGTGCTGCAGCACACCTTCAGCCACTACAGGCTGCACCTGCAGGTATTGTCACGGAAGGTACGCGGCCTGCGCGTGGAAGAACCCACGCTGCGCTGGGTCGCCAGCGACGAGCTGCCCGCATTGGGCCTGCCGGCACCGATCCGCAAACTGCTCGACGGCGCCACGATCAAGACGCCGAAACGAAATTCCAGCAAACCCCGCAACCACGAGTGAATCCCATGCCCCGAACCGTCTTCTGCCAGTACGAACAACGCGATGCCGAGGGCCTGGACTTCGTGCCCTACCCTGGCGAGCTGGGCCAGCGCATCTTCAACAACATCGGCAAGCAGGCCTGGGCGGCGTGGCTGGCCCATCAGACCATGCTGATCAACGAGAACCGGCTGTCGCCGCGCACGCCGGAACATCGTGCGTTCCTTGAAGGCGAACTGGTCAAGTTCCTGTTCGAGAAGGACGCGGAAAAGCCCGCCGGCTTCACCCCGGAAGCCTGACCCACAGGTAGTGCCGGCCGCTGGCCGGCATCGCGCAGATGCCAGGTTGCCGGCCAGCGGCCGGCACTACCGCGCTATTTCGTATTTTCCTCGCGCTCCTGCACCTGCGCCTGTCGCAGCTCCTGCTCGGACGCGCGCAGGGCCTTCACGTCCAGCTTGCGGATGCTGTTGATGAAGCACGGCAGGCGCGGGCCGCCGGTGGGGTCGCGCACCAGCACCTTGTCAAAGCGCGCCGAGACACGGTTCATCTGGCTGGTCAGGCCGATGGCGGTCGCATATGGCAGGTCCTGGCAGGGACCATTCAACTCCAGCAGATAGGCTTCGCTGGGACGGGTCCACACCGCCAGCGCACTGTCGCCCAGCTCGGTCCAGCCATTGAGGCTGCCAAAGAACTGCATGTCGTTCTGCGGCGCGCCGGCGTGGGCACGGTACAGATCCAGTTTCTCGGTACTGCTGAGCCGGCCGGTGGTCGCACAGGCGGCCAGTGCCAGGCAGAGTCCGGCCATCAGCATCGGGGTCTTCATGGCGATCTCCTCGGGGAACTGTCGCCATCATGCGCCTGGGCTGGCAACGCCGGCGCGACGGCTCGCGCCCCATTCAGCCGCCGGTCGGCGGCTACTGGCCGGACCACGGTAGACGCCAACCCTGGTTGGCGCTTGCCCTGCAGGAGCAGCCGACCAAGGTCGGCTTCCACCAAAGCGGTCCCAGCGCTCAGACGTCGGCGTGGGCCAGTGCGTGCAGGCGCCCTTCGCGCAGCTCCAGCACCCGGTCCAGGCGCCGCGCCAGGCTGCGGTCGTGGGTCACCAGCACCAGGCTGGTATGGCGCGCGCGGTTGAGTTCCAGCATCAGCTCGAACACGGTGCCGGCGGTGCGGTCATCCAGGTTGCCGGTCGGCTCGTCGCCGAGCACGCAGGCCGGATGATTGACCAGCGCGCGCGCCACTGCAGCACGTTGGCGTTCGCCACCGGACAGCTCGCCCGGCTTGTGGTCCAGGCGATGGCCGAGGCCGACCGCTTCCAGCAGCGTGTTGGCCCGGCTGCTCGCCTCGGCCACGGCGGTGCCGGCCAGCAGCACCGGCATCATCACGTTTTCCAGCGCGGTGAACTCCGGTAGCAGGTGATGGAACTGGTAGACGAAGCCCAGCGCCTGGTTGCGCAGCACGCCGCGCGCGGTATCCGACAGCGCCGACATGCGCTGGCCGGTCACATACACTTCGCCGGCAGTCGGAATGTCCAGGCCGCCCAGCAGGTGCAGCAGCGTGCTCTTGCCGGCACCGGAGGCGCCGATGATCGCCACCGTCTCGCCAGCAGTCACGGTCAGGTCCAGCCCATCGAACACCGGGGTCTGCATGCGCCCTTCGGCATAGGTCTTGCCCAGCGCTTCGGCGCGGATCACTTCATCGCCGCGGTTGACGACCTTATTCATAACGCAGGGCCTCCGCCGGCTGGGTGCGTGCCGCCCGCCAGGCGGGATACAGGGTTGCCAGGAAGCTCATCAGCAGCGCGACCACGGTGATCGCCACCACGTCGCCGGTCTGCATGTCGGTCGGCAGGCCGGTGATGTAATAGACGTCCTCCGGCAGAAGCTTGACGTTGAACACGCTTTCGATGGCGCCGAGGATGCGTTCCAGGTTGAGGGTCAGGGTGATGCCGCCGATCAGGCCGGCCAGCGTGCCGAAGATACCGATCAACGAGCCCTGCACCATGAACACCTGCATCACCCCGCCCGGGGTCAGGCCCAGCGTGCGCAGGATGGCAATGTCGGCCTGCTTGTCGGTCACCAGCATCACCTGCGAGGACACCAGGTTGAAGGCACCCATGGCGATGATCAGCGACAGCAGGATGCCCATCACCACCTTCTCCATGCGCAGCGAGTGGTAGAGGTTGGCGTTCTGCTGCGTCCAGTCACTCACGCGGTAGGCGCCACCGAGGCTCTGCGCCAGGTCCACGCCCACTTCCAGCGAGCGGTCCATGTCGTGCAGCTTCAGCCGCACGCCGGTGGCGCCGTCACTGCGCAGAACACGCTCCAGGTCCTGCATGTTGGCGAAGCCGACGCCGCGATCGACCTCGTTGTACCCGGCCTCGAAGAGGCCGCTGACGGTGAAGCGTTTCATCCGCGGCACCGCGCCGGCCGGCGTGCCCTGCACTTCGGCAAAGGTCACCAGCACCTGGTCGCCAACGTCCACGCCCAGCCAGATCGCCAGCTCCTTGCCCAGCAGCAGGTTGAAGCTGCCCGGCTTGAGGCTGTCATAGCTGCCCTTGGTGACCTTCTTGTCGATCACCGAGACGTTCGGCTCCAGCGCCGGATCGATGCCCTGGATGACCGCGCCCTGCACGCGCGGGCCGCTGATCATCGACTGGATCTCGATGTACGGCGCGGCGCCGGCCACCCGCGGGTCCTTCTTGGCCACGTCGACCACCCGCATCCAGTCCGGCATCGGTTCGCCGTCGCGGCTGATGGTGGTATGGGCGGTCATCTGCAGCAGGCGGCTGCGGATTTCCTTCTGGAAACCGCTCATCACCGCCAGGGTGGTGATCAGCACCGTAACGCCGAGCGCGATGCCCAGGATCGATGCCATCGAGATGAAGGAGATGAAGCCGTTGCGGCGCTTGGCGCGCAGGTAGCGCAGGCCGATGGCCACGGGAATGGGTTTGAACATGCAGGCACGCCGGTCAATTCAGCTTATGGTGCCATCGACCGGGGCTGACGGGAAACGCTGCGTGCGGCCACGGCCAGTCGCAGTTCACGTCGCTGCCCGGAATCGAGCACATCCGGCCAGAACAGCAGGCGCCGGCGGCGCCGATCCTCACGCCACAGCAACAACAACCATGGGCCACGCACCACCAGCCGTGGCGTATCGACGTCCCGCCCGGCCACCTGCAATGGCCCGGGAAGCGGCGGAAGACGCACCTGCACGCGTGGCCTGCGCTGGCGCCAGGCCAGTTCGGCCAAGCCGACGCCCCAGGCCAGCAGCAGCGCGGGCATCAGCAGCCGCGCAGGCAGATCCGAGGCGCGCAACAACCAGGGAGAGGCCAGCAGCACCGCCAACTGGGCGGCGGCCTGCAGCCGCGAGGGGCGCCACTCAAGGCTTGAGGGCGAGGATCTTCTGCATGAGGGGGATCGCGTGCGCATGCGGGCAAGCCTCATAGCCCATGAACCAGCGCCACAATTTATCGTCCTCGCAATCGAGCAGGAACAGGAAAACCTCGCGCTCTCCGGTCGGTGCAGTGCTCCACTCACGGTCCAGGTAGCGGCCGAACAGCTGGTCCAGTTCGCGCATGCCGCGGCGGCAGCGCCAGCGCAGCTTCTTCAGCAGAACATCGTCTTCCATCGTGCTTCTCCAGATACAGCAAAGCCACGCATGGCGTGGCTCTACTGAGGTGGTGCAGCCACGCGTAGCGCGGCTCCACCGGGTACAGCCAGGCCTGATCAGGCGCGGCGTTCCATCATCAGCTTCTTGATCTCGGCGATCGCCAGCGCCGGGTTCAGGCCCTTCGGGCAGGTGCGGGCGCAGTTCATGATGGTGTGGCAGCGATACAGCTTGAACGGATCTTCCAGATCGTCCAGGCGCGCACCGGTGTCCTCATCGCGCGAGTCGATGATCCAGCGGTAAGCCTGCAGCAGGATTGCCGGGCCCAGGTAACGCTCGCCGTTCCACCAGTAGCTCGGGCAGCTGGTCGAGCAGCAGGCGCACAGGATGCACTCATACAGGCCGTCCAGCTTCTTGCGGTCTTCCGGCGACTGCAGGCGCTCACGGTCCGGCGGTGCCGGGGTCTGGGTGCGGATCCACGGCTTGATCGAGGCGTACTGCGCGTAGAAGTGGGTCAGGTCCGGAACCAGATCCTTGACCACGTTCATGTGCGGCAGCGGGTAGATCGGCACTTCCTTCTTGCCGCAGTCCGAGATGGCTCGGGTGCAGGCCAGGGTATTGGTGCCGTCGATGTTCATCGCGCACGAACCACAGATGCCTTCGCGGCACGAGCGGCGGAAGGTCAGGGTCGGGTCGATCTCGTTCTTGATCTTGATCAGGGCGTCCAGGACCATTGGGCCACAGGCATCCAGATCGACTTCATAGGTATCGGTGCGCGGGTTGCTGTCGTCGTCCGGACTCCAGCGGTAGATCTTGAAGGTGCGCACGTTCTTGCCGCCGTTCTTGACGGGGAAGTGCTTGCCCTTCGTGATCTTGGAATTCTTGGGGAGTGAAAACTCGGCCATGGCTGCTCTCGTTGGCTCAGGCGGCCCGCGCCCGTGGGCGCGGATTGCATGGTAGGCGGGGTCGGATCAGTACACGCGCGGCTTCGGCGGCACCACGGACACGTCGTCGGTCAACGTGTACATGTGCACCGGACGGTAGTCGAAGCTGCACTTGCCCTTCTCGTCGACGCTGACCAGGGTGTGCTTCTGCCAGTTGACGTCGTCGCGGTCCGGATAGTCCTCGTGCGCATGCGCACCACGGCTTTCCTTGCGCTGTTCGGCCGAGTTGATCGTCGCCACCGCGTTGAGCAGCAGGTTGTTCAGCTCGTAGGTCTCGATCAGGTCCGAGTTCCAGACCAGCGAACGGTCGGAGACCTTCACGTCCTGGAACGAGTCGAAGATCTTGTCCATCTTCTCGCAGCCTTCCTTCAGCGTCTGGCTGGTACGGAAGACCGCCGCGTCGGCCTGCATGGTGCGCTGCATGCGATCGCGGATGACCGAGGTCGGGGTATCGCCGTTGGCGTGGCGCAGCTTGTCCAGCAGGCCCAGCGCCTTGTCGCAGGCATCGGCCGGCAGCGGCTTGTGCGCGGCACCCGGCTTGATGGTCTCGGCGCAGCGGTTGGCCACCGCACGGCCGAACACCACCAGGTCCAGCAGCGAGTTCGAGCCCAGGCGGTTGGCGCCGTGCACGGACACGCAGGCCGCTTCGCCGATGGCGTACAGGCCCGGCACCACGGCATTGTCGTTGTCGCCGACCTTCTGCACCACTTCACCGTGGTAGTTGGTCGGGATGCCGCCCATGTTGTAGTGCACGGTCGGAATGACCGGGATCGGCTGCTTGTGCACGTCGACGCCGGCGAAGATGCGGGCGCTCTCGGCGATGCCCGGCAGCTTGTCGTCGATCACGCCCGGGCCGAGGTGGGTCAGGTCGAGCAGGATGTGGTCCTTGTGCTCGCCGACGCCGCGGCCTTCGCGGATCTCGATGGTCATCGAACGGCTGACCACGTCGCGCGAGGCCAGGTCCTTGTAGTGCGGTGCATAGCGCTCCATGAAGCGCTCGCCGCTGCTGTTGCGCAGGATGCCGCCTTCACCGCGGACACCCTCGGTGATCAGGCAGCCGGCGCCGTAGATGCCGGTCGGGTGGAACTGCACGAACTCCATGTCCTGCATGGCGATGCCGGCACGCATGGCCAGGCCGCCACCGTCGCCGGTGCAGGTGTGCGCCGAGGTGGCGCTGAAGTAGGCACGGCCGTAGCCGCCGGTGGCCAGTACCACGCCCTGGGCGCGGAACAGGTGCAGCGTGCCATCGGACATGTCCAGGGCCAGCACGCCGCGGCAGGCGCCTTCGTCGTCGAAGATCAGGTCAAGCGCGAAGTACTCGATCATGAAGCGCGCATCGTGCTTCAGCGACTGCTGGTACAGGGTGTGCAGCATCGCGTGGCCGGTACGGTCGGCCGCCGCGCAGGTACGCTGCGCCGCCGGGCCTTCGCCGTACTTGGTGGTCATGCCACCGAACGGGCGCTGGTAGATCTTGCCTTCGGCGGTGCGCGAGAACGGCACGCCGTAGTGTTCCAGTTCGATGATGGCCGGGATGGCCTCACGGCACATGTACTCGATGGCGTCCTGGTCACCCAGCCAGTCCGACCCCTTGATGGTGTCGAAGAAGTGGTAGCGCCAGTCGTCCTCGCCCATGTTGCCGAGTGCGGCCGAAATACCGCCCTGGGCGGCAACGGTGTGCGAACGGGTCGGGAAGACCTTGGTCAGGCACACGGTCTGCAGGCCCTTGGCGGCCAGGCCGAACGTGGCGCGCAGGCCGGCACCGCCGGCGCCGACCACGACCATGTCGTACTTGTGTTCGGTGATCTTGTAAGCGGACATCTAATCTGGATTCCTGTGTAGGTGCCTGGGCTCAGGCAACGCCGAGGGCGATGCGGCCCACCGCAAACACACTGACGATCATGCCGAGCACGGCGACGAACTTCACCGCGGTCTGCAGCACCAGGGCCAGCAGCGATTCGTGGATATAGTCTTCCAACACGACCTGCATGCCGAGCTGCGCGTGCCAGAACATGGCGATCAGCAGGCCGATCAGCGGCACTGCGTTCCACGGCTTGGCCACGGCGGCGGCGGCGGTCGCGTAATCCGAGCCCAGCAGGCCCAGCACGAAGACCAGGAACCAGATGCCCAGCACCACCAGCGCGGCGGCGGTCAGGCGCTGGTGCACGAAGTGCTCGGTGCCGGTCTTGGCCGAGCCCAGGCCGCGCACGTTCTTCAGCGGGGTACGGAACTTGCTCACGCGGCACCTCCGAACATCACATAGGCCCACACCAGCAGGGTGATCACCAGGCTGCCGATGACCGACAGCCAGCTGCTGCGGATGAAGGCGGGGATGCTGAAGCCGATGGCGAAGTCCTGCACCACATGGCGGATGCCATTGCACAGGTGATAGGCGAACGACCATGTCCACGCGAACAGGAACACGCGGCCATACCAGGCCCCGGCATGGCCGGTGAAGCAGTTCCAGGACTCGGGCCCCATCATCAGGGCCAGCAGGCCGGCAGCGATGATGAGGGCACCAACAGACAGAAAGATGCCGGTGGCTCGATGCAGGATCGAGGTGGCCATCTGGATCTGCCAGCGATACACCTGAAGGTGCGGGGAAAGTGGGCGTTGTCTGGTCGCCATTCGCTGGGCTCGTTGTCTCGGCTGGGCGGCACGCGGCCGCGTTGGCTCAATGCTGATCAGAAATCGATGCAGCGTCCGTTTTTCTCCCAATCGCCATACCGCACCGGATCAAGTCCGCCGCGGCCGCCGAATTCCTCTGCTTTTTCCTGTTCCACGGGCACGGGTGCCACGGGGACCAGCGGGGCTTCAGATTCGTCGTCGGGAGTGGGGGTTGTTTGGCCTATCATGTTCGGTCTCGCAACGCACAAATTTTAGACCTCGTTCACGTGCCTGACAACCTGCCCCCTGCTTTCGTCGGATATCCGCGCCTGCCCGGCCACCAGCTGCTGAGCCTGCAGGGCCCGGATGCGGCCGTCTTCGCCCACGCCCAGTTCAGCAGCGACGTCACCGCCCTGCCCCTGCTGCACTGGCAGTGGAGCGCCTGGCTGAGCGCCAAGGGCCGCACCCTGGCGGTGTTCCAGCTGCTGCGATTGGCTGATGACCAGGTGATGCTGGTGCTGGCAGATGGCGATGCCGATGCGATTGCGTCGCAACTGCAGCGCTTCGTGTTCCGTCGCAAGGTGAAGGTACGGGTGCGCAGCGATCTGGCCGTGGCCGGTGCGTTCACTGCGCCCGAGGCTGCCAGCGGCGCCGCGATCGCGCGCGCTGCAGGTGACGGCTGGGAGCTGGACCTCGGCAGCGACGTCCTGCCGCGCACGCTGCGCATTGGGGCGGCGGACGCCGTTGCATCCGGCAGCGAAACCGATGAGGCCGCCTTCGCCCTCGCCTGGCGCCAGGCCGACCTGCGCTACGGATTGCCGCGCTTGGACGAGAGCCAGCGCGAAGTGTGGACCCCGCAGCAGCTGGGCCTGGACCGCCTGAATGGCTACAGCGTGAAGAAAGGCTGCTACCCGGGCCAGGAAATCGTCGCCCGCACCCACTTCCTCGGCAAGGCGAAGCGCGCGGTGCAGCTGCTGCACACCGCGGCACCGGCACAGGCCGGCGATGGCGTGCTGCAGGACGGCGCGACGCTGGGCACGATCGCCAGCGTGGCCGGTGACCTGGCGCTGGCGGTGCTGCCGCTGGAAGCCAGTGACGCCGACCTGCAGGTGGGCAGCGCCACCGCCCAGCGCGTGCCGTTGCTGGACGGGCTGGCGCGCTGAATGAGTGGTAGTGCCGGCCGCTGGCCGGCAACCACGCATGATGGAGGTTGCCGGCCAGCGGCCGGCACTACCGGTTACAGGCGCTCGCCGCTCTCTGCGTTGAAGAAGTGCAGGCCCTGCGAGTGAATCGCCACGCGGATCTGCTCGCCCACTGCTGGCAGCGCCTGCGGTGCCACGCGCATGGTCAGCGCATGCTGGCCACTGCTCAGATTGACGAAGATCTCGTTGCCGACCGGCTCGATGCCTTCAATGCGCGCGATGAACGCATGCGCGTCATCGGCAGCAGCAGGCTGCAGGTGCTCCGGCCGCACGCCGACCGCGATCGGCTTCTGCAGCCACGCTGGATTGATCGTGGCCTGTCCCAGTGGCGCGCGCCATTCGCCGTCGACCACGCTCACGCCGCCGGCATCGCCCTGCAGCGTGCCACGCAGCACGTTCATCGCCGGGCTGCCGAGGAAACCGGCCACGAACAGGTTGGCCGGGCGGTCGTACAGCGCCATCGGCGTATCGATCTGCTGGATGATGCCGTCCTTCAGCACCACGATGCGCTGGCCCAGCGTCATCGCTTCAACCTGGTCGTGCGTCACGTAGATCATGGTGGTGCCCAGCTTGCGGTGCAGCTGTGCGATCTCGGTACGCACGCTGTGGCGCAGCTTGGCGTCGAGGTTGGACAGCGGCTCGTCGAGCAGGAACACCGCCGGCTCGCGCACCAGCGCCCGGCCCAGTGCCACGCGCTGACGCTGGCCACCGGACATCGCCTTGGGCAGCTTGTCCATCATCTCGGTCAGGCCCAGCGTCTGCGCCGCCTCGGCAATGCGCTTGTCGATGGTCGCCTTGTCATGCCCGCGCAGCTTCAGGCCGAAGGCCAGGTTCTCGGCCACGGTCATGTGCGGGTACAACGCGTAGCTCTGGAACACCATGGCGATGTCGCGATCCTTCGGCGCCACGTCGTTGACCACGCGATCGCCGATGGTCAGCGTGCCGCCGCTGATCTCTTCCAGGCCCGCCACCATCCGCAACAGGGTCGACTTGCCACAGCCGGACGGACCGACCAGCACCATCAGCTCGCCATCGGCGACCTCGAAGCTGGCGTCCTTCACCGCGACCTGGCCGTTGTCGTAGACCTTGCGCACACCCTGCAACTGCACTTTTGCCATATCACCTATCCGGTCCGCCCGAAGCCGGGCTGTCTTTTGGGACTGCCTCGGCCCTCCCGATGGCAGTGATGATTGCGCGCCTGCCGCATGACGGCGAGCACTGCAATCGAATACAGTTGCCCATTCTGCCATGTAAACGTTTTCACGTGGCACTATCCGATGATCGGTGCGCACCGATCTGCGTCGGCGGTTGAACGAAGGTTCCGCCGAGGTAGTGGTTTCGAATGGAACGGTCTTCCGCAACCTTGGAGATCGCCCCTGACGATCCTCGGACAGGCAGTTGCGCGGATGTCCCCCGAACCCAGCCATGAAGCGATTGACAACGATGTCACCCGGATCTGAAACTCGAGCGATGCACGACACCCTCTTCCTGTTCGGTGCCACAGGTGATCTGGCCCAGCGCTACCTGTTCCCTTCGCTGCTTCGCCTGCTCGGCGACGGCCTGCTGCCGGAGGACTTCCGCGTCCGCGCACTGGCCCTGTCCGGGCATGACACCGAAGCCTTCCATGACATCCTGCGGCCGCGCCTGCAGCAGGCCATGCCGATGGCCACGCAGGACGACATCGCTGCCCTGCTGCGCCGCATCGACTACCGTTCGGTGGACCTGCGCGACGTCGACTCGGTTGCCGCTGCGGTCTCCGATCTGGTGCACCGCAAGTGCGTCAGCTACCTCGCCATTCCGCCGGGCCTGTACATTTCCACCTGCGAAGGCCTGGCCAGGGGCGGCGCCCTCGCCGCGCCGGCACGCCTGATGCTGGAGAAGCCGATCGGCAGCGACAGCGAGAGCGCCGAGGAAATCATCAGCACCATCGGCCAGTGGATCGACGAGGACCGCGTGTTCCGCCTCGACCATTACCTGGGCAAGGCGGCAGTGCAGAACCTGATCGCGCTGCGCTTCGGCAATACGCTGCTGGAAGCGGTGTGGAACCGCAACTACATCGAATCGGTGCATATCCTGGTGGCCGAGAGCGAAGGCGTGGATGGCCGTGATGCCTACTACGCCCGCTCCGGCGCGCTGCGCGACATGGTGCAGAGCCACATCCTGCAGCTGCTGTGCATGGTGGCGATGGAGCCGCCGGCGTCGCTGGAAGCCGACCGCATCCGCGACGAGAAGGTCAAGGTGCTGCGCGCCCTTCGCCCGCTCGACGCGAAGCACGCCGCGCGCGACAGCATCCGCGGCCGCTACACCGCCGGCACCATCAACGGCCAGCCGGCGCAGGCCTACCAGCCGCCGGAAGGCAGCGACGTGGAAACCTTCGCCGGTGTCACCGCGCATATCGACAACTGGCGCTGGAGCGGCGTGCCGTTCCACCTGGTCACCGGCAAGCGCCTGCCCGAGCGCACCACCCGCGTGGTGGTCACGCTGAAGCCGGTCACCCACTGGCTGTTCGAGCGCCCGCAGCGCGCGCAGGCCGCACCGAACCGCCTGGTGTTCCAGCTGCAGCCGCAGGAGAACATCGAACTGGGCCTGATGAGCAGCCTGGCCGGCCCGGAATGGGGCGCGCTGGAACTGCATCCGCTGGAACTGGAACTGTCGGTGCCAACCGGCCTGCATCGCCGCATCGCTTACGAACGCCTGTTCCTGGACGCCTTCAATGGCAACCACACGCTATTCGTGCGCGACGACGAAGTGCGCGCCGCGTGGGCCTGGATCGACAGCGTCGCCGACGCGTGGAAGGACGCCAAGCTCCCGCTGGAGCCCTACCCCGCCGGCCAATGGGGCCCGAGCAATGCCGGCGAGTTCCTGCCGCAGGGCGTGGACGCACCGGACAGCGGAGCGTCGGCATGAGTGCCAGCTCGCAGCCGGTGCTGGTGGCCGACATCGGTGGCACCAATGCCCGCTTCGCCCTGGCAGACACCTCGCAGGACGCACCTCTGCAGAAGGACAGCATCCGCGAGTACGCGGTGGCGGAGTTCCCTTCGCTGGGTGATGCCGCGCGCCACCATCTGGAACAGATCGGCGCCACCGCAAGCCGCGGCGTGTTCGCAGTGGCCGGTCGCGTTGATGGTGACGAAGCACGCATCACCAACCATCCGTGGGTGATCTCGCGCAGCCGCACCGCAGCGATGCTCGGTTTCGACGAGCTGCACCTGATCAACGACTTCGCCGCACAGGCGATGGCGATCTCGCTGCTGCAGCCCGAGGACGTGGTCCAGGTCGGCGGTGCCGCCTGGGTACCGGGCAAGCCGGGCCAGCCGCGCAACTACGCAGTGATCGGGCCGGGTACCGGCCTCGGCGTGGGCGGCCTGATCATGCGCCACGGCCGCTGCTACCCGCTGGAAACCGAAGGCGGCCATGTCAGCTTCCCGCCGGGAACCCCGGAAGAGATCCGCATCCTGGAGATCCTGTCCGAACAGTTCGGCCGTGTCTCCAACGAGCGCCTGATCTGTGGCCCCGGCCTGGTCAACATCCACCGCGCCGTGTGCGAGATGGCCGGTATCGACCCGGGCCAGCTGCAGCCGGTGGACGTGACCGCCCGTGCCCTGCACGGTGATCCGCAGGCAATGCGCACCGTGGACGTGTTCTGCGCCGTGTTCGGCGCCATCGCCGGTGACCTGGTGCTCACCCAGGGCGCCTGGGATGGCGTGTTCCTGACCGGTGGCCTGACCCCGAAGATGCTCGATTCGCTGCAGCACTCCGGTTTCCGCCAGCGCTTCGAACACAAGGGCCGCTTCTCCTCGATCATGGCGCGCGTACCCTCATTGGCGGTGATGCATCCCCACGCCGGATTGCTGGGCGCCGCCGCCTATGCCACCGACGCCGAACGTGACGCACCAGGAGTTGCCGAATGAACCCCAGCTTCCACGACGATCGCATCGAGTTCATCCAGCACGGCGACGCCGACGGCTGGATCGAAGCGGTGGCCGCTGAGATGGCACGCACCCTCAACCACGACATCAATGAAGTGGGCCGCGCCCGCATCCTGTTGTCCGGCGGCACCACGCCGGCTCCGGTCTACCAGGCACTGGCCGAGCTGGACGTGCACTGGGACCGGGTTGAAGTGAGCCTGGCCGACGAGCGCTGGCTGTCGCCGCAGGATCGCGACAGCAACGCCTGGCTGGTGCGCGAGCACCTGCTCAAGCGTACCGAGGGCGCCCACTTCGATCCGCTGGTACGGATCGGCAAGCCACTGCCCGAATGCGTGTATACCGCCAACCTGCAGGCGCAGCACAGCCAGCCGCCGAGCCTGGTAGCGCTGGGCATGGGCAACGACGGGCACACCGCCTCGCTGTTCCCTGGCTCGAAAGACCTCGCACGCGCACTGGAAAGCACCCTGCCCTATGCCGCGCTGGATGCCACCGGCTGCCCAGGCGCGAACCAGTGGCCGCTGCGCATCACGCTGACCCCGCACGGCCTGCGCCAGTGCCGCCAGCGCCTGTTGCTGCTGCGCGGCAAGCAGAAGCTGCAGGTACTGCGCCAGGCGCTGGACAGCAACGATGCCCAGCAGTATCCGATCCTCAATGCGATCAACCTGGAAGGCGCGCGCCTGCGCGTCCACTGGGCTGATTGATGTCGGCGGCGGCGCCGTGCCGCCGCTTGCCTCTCGCCACCACGAATGCCGGTAGCCAATGAGCCTCCATCCTCAACTGCAAGCCATCACTGAGCGCGTCATCCGCCGCAGCGCCGCCTCGCGCGCCGCCTATCTGGCCGCGATCGATGCCTCCCTGCGCGAGGGCCCGTTCCGCAGCCGCCTGAGTTGCGGCAACCTCGCCCACGGGTTCGCCGCCTGCGGCGGCACCGACAAGAGCCGCCTGCGCGGCGGCGTGACGCCGAACCTGGGCATCATCACCGCCTACAACGACATGCTGTCGGCGCACCAGCCGTTCGAGACCTATCCCGAACAGATCCGCGGCATCGCCCGCGAGCTGGGCGCCACCGCACAGGTCGCCGGCGGCGTGCCTGCGATGTGCGACGGTGTCACCCAGGGCCGTGGTGGCATGGAGCTGTCACTGTTCTCGCGCGATGTCATTGCCCAGGCCACGGCCATCGGCCTCAGCCATGACATGTTCGATACCACCGTCTACCTCGGCGTGTGCGACAAGATCGTGCCGGGCCTGCTGATCGGTGCGCTGGCCTTCGGCCATCTGCCGGCAGTGTTCGTACCGGCCGGCCCGATGACCCCGGGCATCCCGAACAAGCAGAAGGCCGAAGTGCGCGAGCGCTACGCCGCCGGTGAGGCCACCCGCGAAGAGCTGCTGGAAGCCGAGTCCGCGTCGTACCACGGTGCGGGCACCTGCACCTTCTACGGCACGGCCAACTCCAACCAGGTGCTGCTGGAAGCCATGGGCGTGCAGTTGCCGGGCGCCTCGTTCGTCAATCCAGGCACGCCGCTGCGTGACGCCCTGACCCGCGAGGCAACCGAACGAGCGCTGGACATCACCGCACTGGGCGACGACTTCCGCCCGCTGGGCCGGATCATTGACGAGCGCGCGATCATCAACGCGGTCATCGCGCTGATGGCCACTGGCGGTTCGACCAACCACACCATCCACTGGATCGCGGTGGCGCGTGCGGCCGGCATCGTGCTGACCTGGGACGACTTCGACGAACTGTCGCAGCTGATTCCGCTGCTGGCCCGTGTCTATCCGAACGGCGAGGCCGACGTGAACCGTTTCGCGGCCGCTGGCGGCCCGGCCTTCGTGTTCGGCGAGCTGATCAAGGCGGGCCTGATGCACGGCGACCTGGTCAGCGTCGCGCGTGGCGGCATGGCCGACTATGCGCGCGAGCCGCAGCTGCGTGACGGCCGGCTGGTCTACCTGCCGGGCCTGGAACACAGTGCCGATGACGAAGTGGTGCGTGGCGTCGACAATCCGTTCGAGCACCAAGGTGGCCTGCGCCTGCTGCGCGGCAACCTCGGCAAGTCGCTGATCAAGCTGTCGGCGGTGAAACCGCAGTACCGAACGATCGAAGCACCGGCGGTGGTGGTCGATGCACCGCAGGTATTGAACAAGCTGCACGCCGGTGGCCTGCTGCCGCAGGACTTCGTGGCGGTGGTGCGTTACCAGGGCCCGCGTGCCAACGGCATGCCCGAACTGCATTCGCTGGCACCGCTGCTGGGCCTGCTGCAGAACCAGGGCCGGCGCGTGGCGCTGGTCACCGACGGCCGCCTGTCCGGTGCCTCGGGCAAGATCCCGGCGGCCATCCATGTGACCCCGGAAGCGGCGCGCGGTGGCCCGCTGGCCAAGGTCCGCGAGGGCGACATGATCCGACTCGACGGCGAGGCCGGCACGCTGGAAGTGCTGGTGGACGCGGCGGAATGGGCAGCACGTCCGCTGGCGCCGAACACCGCGCCGGCCGCGCATGACCTGGGCCGCAACCTGTTCGCGATCAACCGTCGCGTGGTGGGCCCGGCCGACCAGGGCGCGATTTCGATTTCGTGCGGGCCGGCGGCGGCCGATGGCGGGCCGTGGGACTACGACGCGGAGTATGAGCTGGGGCACGATGCCGCAGCGGCGGCGGCGCCGCATGAGGCAAAAGACGCCTGAAGCGAAAAGCCGCGGCAGGCTTCCCGACCTGGGCAGTAGAGCGCCCTGGCCGGGACACGCCGTAAACCCCCTACGGGGCCGGCCCAACCGCTGGCGGTTGGGCGTTCGGGCGCTTGCAAAGCGGTGCTTCGCAAGCAAAGCGCCCTCACCCATGGGGGCTCGGTCGCGGCATCCATGCCGCTCACGGTCCCGGCTGGGGCTGACCGCGCCCTTCTGACACTCTCCGGCGCATCAATGCCGCGAAGTGATCACTGAAAATCAAATTCGACAGCAAAGGCAGAAGCAGAGCTATGGGTATCGAACAACATCAGGTGAAGGCGGCGGAGCTGTTGCGTGCGGCGGGCATCCTGCCGGTGGTGACGATTCATACGCTGGACCAGGCGCGTGCGGTCAGTGCGGCGTTGCTGGAAGGTGGCCTGCCGGCGATCGAGCTGACGCTGCGCACGCCGGTGGCGATGGAAGCGCTGGCAACGCTCAAGCGTGAGCTGCCGGACGTGGTGGTGGGTGCCGGTACGGTGCTGACCGTGGAGCAGATGCAGCAGTCGATCGATGCGGGCGCGGACTTCCTGGTGACCCCGGGTACGCCACCGGCGCTGGCCGATGCGCTGGCGGCGGCACCGCTGCCGGTAGTGCCGGGTGCGGCCACGCCGACCGAACTGCTGTCGCTGTATGCGCGCGGCTTCCGCGTGTGCAAGCTGTTCCCGGCCACAGCCGTGGGCGGGCTGGCGATGATCAAGGGTCTGGCCGGCCCGGTCGCCGACCTCAAGCTATGCCCGACCGGCGGCATCACCGAAAACACCGCCGCCGAGTACCTCGAGCAGAAGAACGTGGTCTGCATCGGCGGTTCGTGGATGGTGCCGGGCAACTGGATCGCCAACGGCGAATGGGACAAGGTGCGCACCAGCGCCGCTGACGCGGCGAAGATCATCAAGCGCGTGCGCGGCCACTGAGCCCGACGCAGCTGCAGAGCCGAGCCCATGCTCGGCTCCGCGCCCGCAGGCCGGAAAGCAGCCGAGCATGGGCTCGGCTCTACATTTCCTCTGTCGGCAGTGACGGCGCACGGAACCTGTCGATGGCCCTGCGGAAGGCTCAACCGTTGGCCAAAACCCTTACAACGGCCGCGCCGGATCCACCAGCCCGTACTGGCTGGCCATGCGCGCCAGCGCGATGTTGTCGTGGATCCCCATCTTCTCGAACAACCGCGCCTTGTGCGTGTTCACCGTCTTCGCACTCAGGCTCAGGCGCCGCGCGATGTCTTCCTGGCGCAGGCCCTGGGTCAGCAGCAATGCCACTTCCAGTTCTCGCGGCGACAGGCTGTCGAACGGCGAACCATTGCCCTCCACCGTCGACAAGGCCAGGTTCTGCGCGATGCTGGTGCCCAGGTAGCGACGGCCCATGGCCACATCGCGCACCGCGCGCAGCAGCTCCTGTGCATCGCAGCCCTTGCCGATGTAGCCCGCGGCCCCCGCCTCCAGCAAGCGCTTCGGCAGCGGCCCGTCTTCCAGCACCGACACGATCACCACGCGGGTGTTGCGGTGGCTGCGGACGATGCGCTCGGTCACTTCCATGCCACTCACACCGGGCAGGTGCAGGTCGCACAGCACCACGTCCGGCAGCAGCTGGCGGACGTCGCGCAGTGCGTCTTCACCCGTCTCGGCTTCGCCCACCACCTCGATGTCGGTCTCCCCCGACAGGATCATCTTCATCCCGGTGCGGACCAGCGCATGGTCATCCACCAGGTAGACTCGAATCGTCATTCACGTACCTCTTCGAATGCGGCCATTGCAGGTCAAGCTAGGCAGGGCGCCGATATCCCTGCAAGCGCGTTCGGGACGCGGTCCACGCGTTCTGCCTTGCGCATCACAGTAACGCGCGTTGTGCTTGCCCCCTGTCTTGCAGAACCTGCTGCAACGAAACAACTGATCTATTACGTAGACGCCCCGGAAGGGTCATCCACGTCACCCCCCTGTGATGATGCTTCGCTGGCCGTCGCTGGCGGCGAATCCCGACGTCGCCAAGGATGCCGGCGACTGAACATGACCAGATAGCACCCTACCACCCAAACCAGCGCGGCACACCATCCGGCCAGGATGTCCGAGGGATAATGCACGCCCAGATAGACCCGTGAGACGCTCACCAGCAGGCTGAACGGGGGCGCCAGCAGCAATACCGGCCAGCGCCAGCGGGTATTCCAGGCCAGCAGCACCAGGGTCGCGGCAAGGGTCATCGAGCCCATGGCGTGCCCGCTGGGGAAGCTGAACGTCGATTCCGGCGCAATCGACTCCCACAGGCTGGGGCGCTGGCGCTGGAAGAAGTGCTTGCTGCCCATGTTCAGCAACGCCGATCCCACGAAACTGACCGCGACGAAGGTCGCCTCGCGCCAGCGCCGGTAGCCCAGCAGCGCACCGATGATCAGCACGTCAGCAGGGATCAGGAACCACTCGTAGCCCAGTTTCGAGATGAGCACGAAGAAGCGGTCCAGCCATGGCGAATGCAGGCCATGCATCTGCCACAGCAGCGGCGCATCGAAATGGAACGATTCAAATTCGTGCACTTCGTCAGCCAGGGCGACGAAGCCCGCCAACGGCAGCAGTACGCCACCGAACAGCAGGACCAGGCGCCAGGCGTTGCGCGCCATCCAGTGGCGGAAACCGGAGGCCGACTCCGGAGCGGCGAGGATCGCGGGCTTATCCGGCGCTTCGGACATATTTGTGTTCGACGTAATCGTCGATCAGGGCGACGAACGCCTGGGCGATGTTGTCGCCACGCAGGGTCACCTTCTTCTCGCCATCGACGAATACCGGTGCTGCCGGCGTCTCGCCCGTACCCGGCAGGGAGATGCCGATGTTGGCATGGCGCGACTCACCCGGCCCGTTGACGATGCAGCCCATCACCGCCAGGGTCATGTTCTCCGCACCTGGGTGGTGGATTTTCCACAGCGGCATCTTCTCGCGCACGTGGTTCTGCACCACTTTGGCCAGTTCCTGGAAGAACTCGGAGGTGGTGCGGCCGCAGCCCGGGCAGGCCGTGACCAGCGGCGTGAAGGCGCGCTGGCCGGTGGTCTGCAGCAGTTCCTGGGCGACGATCACTTCCTGCGTGCGCGACTGGCCCGGTTCCGGGGTCAGCGAGATGCGGATGGTGTCACCGATGCCTTCCTGCAGCAGCACGCTCAGCGCTGCCGACGAGGCGACGATGCCCTTGCTACCGATACCGGCTTCGGTCAGGCCCAGGTGCAGGGCGAAGTCCGAGCGCTGGGCCAGGTCGCGGTACACCGCGATCAGTTCCTGCACGCCACTGACCTTGGCCGACAGCACGATGCGATCGCGCGGCAGGCCGAGTTCCACCGCCTGCTCGGCCGAATCCAGCGCCGAACGGATCAGCGCCTCGCGCAGCACGCGGCCGGCGTCCCAGGGCTGCTCGCGCAGGCTGTTCTCGTCCATCAGCCTGGCCGCCAGTGCCTGGTCCAGCGAGCCCCAGTTGGCACCGATGCGCACCGGCTTGTTGTAGCGGATCGCGAACTCGATCAACTGGGCGAACTGCAGGTCCTTCTTCTTGCCGAAGCCGACATTGCCCGGGTTGATGCGGTACTTGGCCAACGCTTCCGCACACGCCGGCTCGGCGGTGAGCAGCTGGTGGCCGTTGTAGTGGAAGTCACCGATCAGCGGTACATCGATACCCATCATCGCCAGCTTGTCGACGATGCGCGGAATGGCCGCAGCGGCTTCCACGGTGTTGACGGTCAACCGCACCATCTCCGAACCCGCACGCCACAACTCGGCCACCTGCTTCACGCTGGAGGCCACGTCGGACGTATCGGTGTTGGTCATCGACTGCACCACCACCGGCTTGCCTCCGCCTACGGTGACCCCACCGATCTGGACGGCATGGGTCTGGCGACGGGGCCAGGCGGTGGCATCGGAGGGGGGAGTCGGGCGGGTGACGGCGTCGTGCATGGGCGCATTCTACCGCCCACTCCCGCATTCGGGGTGACTCGCATTCAGCCTGCGTCACGGCTGCGGCCGATTGTCGCAGGCATGTACACGCATGAACGCATACGATGAGCGTGAATGACCGGTCCCGACGCCCCGTTTCTCCGTACCCTGTGCAGCCTGCGCTGGCTTGCCGTAGGCGGCCAGGCCGCCACCATCCTGGTCGCGACCTGGGTGCTGGGCCTGCCGTTGCCGCAGCTGCCGCTGTGGGCCGGCGTGGCGGTGCTGGCCCTGTTCAACGTCTATACCCAGCTGCGCCCGGAGGCGGCCGACACTGCGCCGCTGACCGCATTCGGCCACATCCTGGTGGACGTGATCATCCTGACCTGGATGGTGGGCTGGAGCGGCGGCATGGCCAACCCGTTCAGTTCACTGTTCCTGATCCTGATCGCGCTGGCCGCGTTCGCCCTGCCCCTGCGCTGGGCACTGGCGGTCGCGCTGGCCTGCCTGCTCGGCTACGCCGCCAGCGGCATCTTCGGGCAGGCGCTGCCGGACGGCTACTTCCGCGCACAGGACCTCAATCGCTGGGGCGTGGTCGCCAACTTCCTGATTTCCGCCACCGTGGTGCTGGCCTTCTCCACCCGCCTGGCGCTGGCCCTGCGGGAGCGCGAACTGGAACTGTCGGCGCTGCGTGAACGCTTCGCCCGCAACGAGGGCATCGTCGCCCTGGCCACCCATGCCGCCTCGGTGGCACATGAACTGAACACACCACTGGCGACCATGACCCTGCTCGCCGATGACGTCGCCGAGCGCAGCGAAGAGCCGGAAGTGCGCGAGGACATGGAAACCCTGCGCGAGCTGCTGGTGCAGTGCCGCGAGCGCGTGCTGGCACTGGCCGCCCCGGCGTCGGCCGATGCACCGGGTCGCAGCCACTCCAGCGCCCAGCAGGTTCTGGAGCAATGGCGCCTGGTGCGACCGACCATCGACCTGCATCGCAACGACGATGCGCCGCTGCGGCTGCCACTCGACCCGGGCGTAGGCCATCTGCTGATGGTCCTGCTCAACAATGCCGCCGATGCCGGCGAGAAGGCCGGCCGGCCGCGCGTGGACCTGGACCTGCGCATCGAGGGCGACGACCTGATCGGCGAAGTACGCGACTACGGCCATGGTTTCGACGCCCGTGCCGCCGTGCTGCCGGGCAAGCTGTTCGGCAGCAGCAAGAGCGAGGGCATGGGCGTCGGCCTGGCCCTGTCCCATGCCACCATCGAACGCCTCGACGGCGAGATGTGGATGCGCCCGGCCCAGGGGGCCGGCAGCCGCGTCGGCTTCCGCCTGCCGCTGGCCCCACGCGAGGAAACCCCATGAGCGCCTCAACCCTTGGTCTACTTGTCGACGACGACGAGCTGTACCTGCGCACCCTGCAGCGCAGCCTGGCCCGCAAGGGCCTGGAAACACAGACCGCACAGGATGCCGCCAGTGCCTTGGCACTGGCCCGCCAGCATCCGCCGGCGTTCGCGCTGATCGACCTGAAGCTGGGCAGCGATTCCGGCCTGGCGCTGATCCAGCCGCTGCGCGCACTGCGCGCGGACATGCGCATCCTGCTGGTGACCGGCTATGCCAGCATCGCCACCGCAGTGGAGGCGATCAAGCTGGGCGCGGATGATTACCTGCCGAAGCCGGCCACGGTGCCGATGATCCTGCGCGCCCTCGGTGAGGAGGACGACGGCCCGGCCGACGACGGCGAAATGGAAGTGCCGGACGCGATGACGCCGATCAGCCGCCTGCAGTGGGAACATATCCAGCAGGCGATGCACGAGACCGGCGGCAACGTGTCCGCGGCCGCACGCCTGCTCGGCATGCACCGGCGCTCGCTGCAGCGCAAGCTGGCCAAGCGGCCGAGCCCGGAACGCGACCCGAGCCGCTGACGCGGTAGTGCCGGCCGCTGGCCGGCAACCCATCCGCTGCGGTAGTGCCGGCCGCTGGCCGGCAACCTCATGAACGATTGAAGCATCACCTGGATGCCGGCCAGCGGCCGGCACTACCAGGGCATCAGCCCTTCAACTGCGCCAGGATCTCGCGGGTCATCGGATCGGCAACCGCCACATCCTCGCCCTGCAGCGCCGGCAGCAGGCCACTGGCCAGCTGCTTGCCGAGCTCGACACCGAACTGGTCGAAGGCGTTGATGTTCCAGATCACCGACTGCACGTACACGGCGTGCTCGTACATGGCGATCAGTGCACCCAGCGCCTGCGGGGTCAGCGCGTCGAGCAGGATCAGCGTACTCGGCCGGCCTCCCGGGTAGTCGCGGTGCGGATCTTCGCTGCCCTGGCCATTGGCCAGCGCTTCGGTCTGCGCCAGCAGGTTGGCCAGCAGGGCCTGGTGATTGATCGTGTACGGATCATCGTTGTGCACGCAGCCGATGAAGTCGGCCGGAACGACGCTGGTGCCCTGGTGCAGCGCCTGGAAGAAGCTGTGCTGCACGTCGGTACCTGCCCCACCCCACCACACCGGCACGGTGTCGACGGTGACCGGCTGGCCGTCGCGCTGCACGCGCTTGCCCAGGCTTTCCATCACCAGCTGCTGCAGGTAAGCCGGCAGCAGCGCCAGGCGCTGGTCGTAGGTCATCACCGCGTGCGTGGCATGGCCCAGCAGGTTGCGATTCCAGACGTCGGTGAGGCCGTGCAGCACCGGCAGGTTGCGCTCCAGCGGTGCATCCAGCGCATGCGCATCGATCTGCGCCGCGCCTTCCAGCAACTGTTCAAAACGCTCGAAGCCGATTGCCAGCGCGATCGGGAAACCAACCGCCGACCACAGCGAATAGCGGCCACCGACCCAGTCCCACATCGGCAGCACGCGATCGGCGGCGATCGCGAAGGCCTTGGCGGCGCGCTCCGGATTGGCGCTGACCGCATACAGGCGCTCGCTGCCGCCCAGCCAGTCGTGCAGGATCTGGCCGTTGAGCAGGGTTTCCTGGGTACCGAAGGTCTTGGAGATCAGGATGCCGGCAGTCTTCGCCGGATCCAGCGCGGCCAGCGTGCGCTGCATGGCGGCGCCGTCCACGTTCGACACGAAATGCACGCGCAGGCGCGCACCGGTGACCGGGCGCAGCGCATCGGCGACCAGGCGCGGGCCGAGGTCGGAACCCCCGATGCCGACACTGACCACATCGGTCACGCCGCTGTCTTCCAGCGCGCGCACCAGCACGCCCATGCGCTGGCGGATGCCACGCGCGGTGGCATAGGCCTCGGCCGCCACCGGCGCATCGACCACGTCGCCACGCAGCGCGGTATGCAGCGCGGCGCGGCCTTCGGTCAGATTGACCTGCTCGCCGCGGAACAGGCGGGTGATGGCGCCGCCGACATCACGGTCGGCAGCCAGCGCCAGCAACGCCTGCAGCGCCGCGGCATCGTACTTCTGACGGGCGAAGTTGACGTACAACGGACCGACCCGCAGCGCAAGGTCCTGCACGCGGCCGGGTTCGGCGGCGAGCAGGCTGGGAATGCTTGCGCCCTTCAGGCGCTGGGCGTGGGAATGCAGCGAGTCGAATCCGTTGTTCGTTGTCATGCGGCCTGGGTCGGGATCGTGTCGTTGGTGTGGGTGATCTGGTTCTTGCCATCAACGTACACCAGCTTCGGCTTGAAGCTGTCAGCTTCCTGCTCGGTCATGCTGGCGAACGCGGCGATGATGATGATGTCACCGACCTGCACGTGGCGCGCGGCGCCACCGTTGAGCGAGACAACGCCGCTGCCGGCTTCGGCGCGGATGGCATAGGTCGAGAAGCGCGCACCGTTGGTCACGTCCCAGATATGCACCTGTTCGAACTCGCGGATGCCAGTGGCAGCCAGCAGGTTGTCATCGATGGCAATCGAGCCTTCGTAGTTCAGCTCGGAATGGGTGACGGTGGCGCGGTGGATCTTGGTCTTGAGCAGGGACAGGTGCATGGGGGCGCTGCAACGGCAAAGGAAAGAGCGGATTCTAGCACCCGCCCGGCCATCGTCAGGGGGCTGCGGCAGGACGCTGAAGGCCGTTCAGGCGCCCTCGCCCGCCTGCCCCGCCGGGGACCGCGCAGGGATGGCCTTCCAGTGACAGCCGGAACACCGCATGGAAGGCCAATCCGGCGACCACGCCGAAGCCGCCGGCGGCCAGCACCTGCAGGGCATAGCTGATCACATCGAACGTATCGACGTAGCGCAGGCGCCGCAGCAACGGGCCGCTGTCCTCGCCCGGCTTGGCGCCCTGGCCATGGCCAGGGCGCCAAGCCCGAAGCCGACCAGCACGAAACCGATCCGGCGCAGACGTTGCTGAGACTGCAGGATCAGTGCCATCGGCAGCAGCACGGCAATGGCATTGCAGACCGCCAGTACGAACATCAGGCCGCCACCGGTCAGGGCCGGCACCGGCGTACGCCCCAGGTCCACTGCGAACAGCAGGCCGCCGAACAGCTGCGCGGGCAGCATGCCTGCGGCCAGTACTGCCAGGATCGAGGCCTGGGCAACACCGCAGGAATCAGTGGTGGCGCCGTTCATTTCCGGTCTCCCGTCCATGGGAAGGTTGGAGGCGCCCGTTGCGGGCGCCCCGGAGCCACATGCGGCTCAGAACTCCAGGTTGTCGATCAGCCGGGTGGTACCGAGCCGTGCGGCGATCAGCGCCACCCGGCCGCCGCCGTCGAACGTCGGCTCGGCCAGCTCCGGAGTGCGCAGCACCGCGTAGTCGACCTGGAAACCGGCCGCCTGCAATGCAGCAGTGGCCTCGGCCTCGATGCGATCACGTGCCTGCCCGGCCACGTAGCCTTCGCGCATGCCCAGCAGGGTCCGGTGGATGGTGGTCGCGACCGGACGCTGTTCGGCGCTCAGGTACTGGTTGCGCGAGCTCTTGGCCAGGCCGTCCTCGTCACGCACGATCTCGGCGCCGACGATCTGGACCGGGAACGACAGCTCGGCCACCATCTGCTTGATCACGGCCAGCTGCTGGTAGTCCTTGCGACCGAACACGGCCACGTCCGGCTGCACCTGCAGGAACAGGCGCGCCACCACCGTGCACACGCCGTCAAAGTGGCCCGGACGGCTGGCACCTTCCAGCACTTCACTCACGCCCGGCGCGTGCATGCGCGTGGTCTTGTCCACGCCCAGCGGGTACATCGCCTCGACGCTGGGCAGCCACACCGCATCGCAGCCTGCCTGCTCCAGCCCGGCCACGTCGGCCTCGGGCGTGCGCGGGTAGCGGCTGAAGTCTTCATTCGGCCCGAATTGGGTCGGGTTGACGAAGATGCTCGCCACCACCTTGTCGGCGTACTGGCGGGCCAGGGCCACCAGCGAATGGTGGCCCCCATGCAGGTTGCCCATGGTCGGCACCAGCGCCACGCGCAGGCCCTCGCGCTTCCACTGGGCGATCTGCCCGCGCAGCGCGCCGAGCTCGTTGAAGGTCTGGATCATTGGGCGTAGGCGTGCTGTTCGTCGGGGAAGCTGCCGTCGCGCACGGCGTCGGCAAACGCGCGGGTGGCACCGGCCACCGAGCCGCCTTCGGCAAGGAAATCCTTGACGAACTTGGGACGGCGATGGCCACTGTCCAGGCCGAGGAAATCGTGCAGCACCAGCACCTGGCCATCGCACTGCGGGCCAGCACCGATACCGATGGTCGGCACATCCACCGCAGCGGTCACTTCGGCGGCGACGGGGGTCGGCACGCATTCGAGCACCATGATGCTGGCGCCTGCGGCGGCCACGGCCTTGGCATCCTCCACCAGCTGGCGCGCAGCATCGCCGCGGCCCTGGATCTTGAAGCCGCCCAGGCGCAGCACCGATTGCGGGGTCAGGCCCAGATGCGCGCAGACCGGAATCTCGCGCTCGACCAGGTAGCGGATGATGTCGACCTTGAAGCCGGCACCTTCGATCTTGACCATCTCGGCACCGGCCTGCAGCAGCTGCAGCGATGCATCCAGCGCGCGTTCCGGGGTGGCGTCGGCGCCGAACGGCAGGTCGGCCACCAGCAGCGCACGCTGCAACACGCGGGCCACGGCGCGGGTGTGGTAGACCATGTCGGCCACGGTCACAGGCAAGGTCGAATCATGGCCCTGCACGACCATGCCCAGCGAATCGCCGATCAGGATCAGGTCGACGCCATTGGCATCAAAGGTGCGGGCAAAGCCAGCGTCGTAGGCGGTCAACATGACCAGCTTCTGGCCATTGCGCTTGGCCTCGGCCAGGGCGGGAACGGTCCAGGGCTTGCTGTCTGCGTGGGTGCTCATGTGCTGATAACCGGGGGAGATAACCCGGTCATTATCACCCTATCGGCGCAATCCCGCAGGCATCCACCCGCACCACTGCATCCCGCACGCTGCCATGACCGGGAATGGCCAGATCAGGCGCGATTTCGGCCAGCGGCACCAACACGAAGGCGCGCTCGTGCAGGTAGGGATGGGGTACCTGCAGACCGGACTGATCGAGTACCTGCGCGCCATACAGCAGCAGGTCCAGGTCCAGCGCGCGCGGCCCCCAGTGCACTGCCGGATCGCGCACGCGGCCAAAGCCCCGCTCCAGCGCCAGCATCGCCTGCAGCAACTCATCGGCCGGCAAGGTGGTTTCGACCGCAGCCACGGCATTGACGAACGGCGGCTGGTCTTCATTGCCCCAGGCCGGCGTTGCATAGAGCCGCGAGGCCTGTCGCAGGCGCGTTCCCGGCAGGCCGTCCAGCGCGGCAATCGCCGCGCCCACGGTCGCGGCCGCGTCGCCAAGGTTGGCGCCGAGGCCGATCCAGGCGAGGGTCATCGCTTACTCGCCCGCCGCAGCAGCACCGGGACGTCGACGGCGACGGCGGCGCTTGCGCGGTGCCCCGCTCTCGTCATCGCCGTCTTCACTGTGCATCGCATCCAGCGACGACTCCAGCTCGCGACCGGACTGCGCCTGTGCTTCGCGCCAGAACTCGACATCCACTGCATGCTCGGACGAAGCGACCTGGCGCAGGCTGAGGAAATCGAATGCGGCACGGAAGCGCGGGTGGGTCAGGGTACGGAACACGCGCTTGCGCTGGCGCGAGCTGAAGCGCGACTGCAGCAGCCAGATCTCCTGCATCGGCAGCGAGAAGCGGCGCGGCAGTGCGATGGTGCTCAGCTGCTGCACGGTGACCCGGTCGGCGGCGCGGCGCTGCGCCTCTTCCGGTGCCACCCCCTGCTTGAGCAGGGTTGCCTGTGCACGGCAGAAGGCGGGCCACAGCAGCAGCGCGAACAGGAACGCCGGCGAAACCGGTTCGTCGTTGGCCACGCGGGCATCGGTGTTGGCCAGGCCCTCGACCAGCATGCGGCGCAGCGCACCGGTGCGGTTGGACTTCAGCGCCTTGGCGCTCTCCGGGAACAGCACGTCCAGCAGGCCGTAACGCTCAAGGCCTTCGAAGCTGGCCACGCCGTGCCCGGACAGGAACAGCTTGAGCACTTCCTCGAACAGCCGCGCGGGCGCGGCTTCGTTGAGCAGGCCGGCCAGATGCGGGATCGGTGCGGCGGTGCCCTCTTCGATCTGGAAGCCGAGCTTGGCCGCCAGGCGCACCGCACGCAGCATGCGCACCGGGTCTTCCCGATAACGCTGCTCGGGATCGCCGATCAGCTTCATCAGGCGCGCCTGGACGTCTTCGAAGCCGCCGGTGTAGTCGCGCACCGAGAAGTCCTCGATGGCGTAATACAGGGCGTTGCAGGTGAAGTCGCGGCGGACGGCGTCGTCTTCGATGGTGCCGTACACGTTGTCGCGCACGAGCATGCCGTTTTCCATCTCGCGGTCGCCGCTGCCGTCATCGCTGTTGGCGCGGAAGGTGGCGACTTCGATGATTTCGCGGCCGAACACAACGTGGGCGAGGCGGAACCGACGACCGATCAGGCGGCAGTTGCGGAACAGCTGCTTGACCTGTTCGGGCGTGGCATCGGTGGCCACGTCGAAATCCTTGGGTTGGCCATTGACCAGCAGATCGCGCACCGCGCCGCCGACAAGGTAGGCGCCGAAGCCGGCATCGCGCAGGCGATAAAGCACGCGCAGGGCGTTCGGGCTGATGTCCTTGCGGGAGATCGTGTGCTGGTCGCGCGGGATGACGCGCAGGCTGAACGGTGATGTAGCAGGGGAAATGATGTTGGCGCTTCCGGTTGAAGTTTCGGGATTGCCCAATGGCATCGAGGTGCATATACTAGCGCTCCTGCCTCGGCAGCGACACAGTTACGCTCCCTTCGTCTAGTGGTTAGGACGTGGCCCTCTCAAGGCTAAAACAGGGGTTCGAGTCCCCTAGGGAGCGCCAGTCGCCGCAGCAGGAACCGAAAAAGCCCGCCATGTGCGGGCTTTTCTGTTTTCCGGGGTTGCAGTGATTGCGGTCGGATTGGCCGCTTGTGCGCCTCCCTGTTCCTGCGCAGGAGGGGGCGGGCCACCCTTTTCTGGACACGCAAAAGCCCATCCATGGTGCTCGATGGCGCCATGGATGGGTTTACGGCGTGTCCTGGATCGGCGGACCTGCCGTCTCCCCGCAGAACAGGGAGGCGCTGAAACACAGGCCGGCCGTCAGCCTTCCATCTGCTCCAGCTCCTTGCCCTTGGTCTCGCGCACGTAGCGGACCACGAAGACGATCGAGAGGATCGCCGCGACGGCGTACATGCCATAGGCGCCGGCCAGGCCGATGGCGGCCAGCAGCATCGGGAACGTCACGGTGATCGCGAAGTTCGAGGTCCATTGCGCCGCACCCGCCACCGCCAGCGCCGGGCCACGGATCTGGTTGGGGAACATCTCGCCCAGCATCACCCACATCACCGGGCCCCAGGACATGTTGAAGAACACCACGTAGACGTTGGCTGCCACCAGCGCCAGCCGCCCCATGCCATCGGACAGCTGCAGGCGCCCGCCGGCCAGGCTGCCGCTGGCGAACGCCACCACCATCAGCACCAGCGCCACCGACATGCCGACCGAGCCGACCCACAGCAGCGGCCTGCGCCCGATGCGGTCGATCAGCAGCACCGTCAGCAGGCAGGCACCGATGCTCAGCGCGCCGGACAACACATTGATCAGCAGCGCGTCGCTTTCCGAGAAGCCCACCGCCTGCCACAGCACCGCGCCGTAGTAGAACACCACATTGATGCCGACCAGCTGCTGGAACATGGCCAGGCCGATACCCACCCAGAGGATCGGCCGCAGCTTGCCGGTGGCCTTGTTGCGCAGGTCGCCGAAGCGCGGCTTGTGCAGATCCTCGGTCAGGCTGGCCTCGATCTCGGCCTGCTTTGCGGTGGCCGCAGCCTCGCCGTACAGCCGCGTCAACACCGCCCTCGCCTGCCCCTGCCGCCCCTTCAACGCCAGGAAACGCGGACTTTCCGGGATCACCAGCAACAACAGCAGGAACAGCCCCGATGGCAGCACCTGCATCCAGAACATCCAGCGCCAGGCCTCATGGCCCAGCCACAGGGGCTCGGTCGAGGCGCCTGCGGCACGCGCCAGCAGGTAATTGCTGAGGAAGGCCGCAAACAAGCCGCAGATGATCGCCATCTGCTGCACCGTGGCCAGCCGGCCGCGGTAACGCGCCGAGGCGACTTCGGCGATGTAGGCCGGTGACATCACGCTGGCCGCGCCCACCGCGAAACCGCCCAGCACGCGGGCGGCGATGAACAGCCAGGACGCGTGGGCCGCGCCGGCACCGAGCGCCGAGACAAGGAACATCAGCGCGGACACGATCAGGACACCGCGGCGCCCCAGGCGATCACCCAGCCACCCGGCCAGGAAGGCGCCGATCGCGCAGCCCAGCAGCATCGAGGCGACTTCGAAACCGAGCGCCGCCTCACTGGAGTTGAAGGCCTGGCGGAGGCCATCGACCGTGCCATTGATGACACCACTGTCGAAACCGAACAGGAATCCACCAAGGGTGGCCACGCAGCTGATCAGGACGATGAATGCAGTGTTCTCACCGCCATGGGGCGCGGTGCTGGGCTGGGTTTGGGACATGGACGATCCTGCTGGGAAGGGAGTCCGGCCACGGTGGGCGACCGAGTGCCCCGCAGCGTCGCACAGGCCCCACCGTGCCGCCAATGACTCCCACGGTCGCGCCTGCCAGACGCCCGTTTTGCGCCCCGCGCCGACACCGGGGGCCAACCTGTTCTAGAATTGGCGGGTTCAGGAATCGATCCACCCCCAAGCCCATGCCCTTTGTCGTCACCGAAAACTGCATCAAGTGCAAACACACCGATTGCGTGGAAGTGTGCCCCGTGGATTGCTTCCACGAAGGCCCGAACTTCCTGGTGATCGACCCGGATGAGTGCATCGACTGCACCCTCTGCGAGCCGGAGTGCCCGGTCAATGCGATCTTCCCGGAGGACGATGTTCCTGCCGGACAGGAAGGCTTCGTTGCCCTCAACGCCGAGCTGGCGAAGGCGTGGCCGGTGCTGACCGTGCGCAAGGACCCGCCCGCCGACGCCGGCGAATGGGATGGCAAGCCGGACAAGCTGAAGCTGCTGGAGCGCTGAGAAGCGCCCACGGCGGTAACGAAAAGGGCGCTCATGGGCGCCCTTTTCTGTTCTTCGGCAGGTGCCAACCGCAGGATCCGGCATCTGCCAACCGCGCGATCTGGAATCCATCAACCGCGCTATCCGGTAGGTGCCAACCCTGGTTGGCACAAAAGCGCCGACCAAGGCTGGCCGCTACCAGAGCGGGTGCGGACCAAGGCCCGCAGCCACCCGACCAGCCCTTACTGGGCGAGCTTCGCCTTCAGCGCGGCGATCAGCTTCACCGGCGCTTCGGCGGTGGCCGGCAGGCCACGCGGGTCAACCGCGGAGATGTAGGCGCCGGCATCGACGGCGACCACGCGGACCAGGAAGTTGCTGCCTTCATAGGCCACGTCGTACGAACCCAGCAGCTGCGCGCGGCTGGCGATGGTCACGCCCTCCACGCCTTCCAGTGCGGTACCGACCTTGGCGAAGGCTTCATCCTTGCCACCGGCAATGGTGAAACCGGTGCTGCCCGCTGCCGGAGCTGCAGCGACCGGCGCCGCCGGCTTGGTGGCCGAGGCCAGCGTCGGCACCTTGTTGTCGGCGGTGGCATTGGGCAGGTTCAGGTCCGGCGGCACTTCCAGCGGACGCATTTCCGGGGCCAGGGCGTAGTCGCCCTTGGCGCCGCGCTTGAAGCAGCCGGTGGTGCCGGCAGCGACCGCCACAGCAAGCAGGGCATAGGACAGCACGCGGACGGTGGAAACGGATTGACGCATGTGAATCTCCTGGGTCAGACCAAGACGGAAGGTCAGTGGCTGGAAAGGGCTTCGAGGGCGGCGATGTCGCCGGCAAGATGGTCGGCAGCCGGATGATGCGCTGCCGACAACGGCAGCAGTGGCAGGCGCAGGTCGTGACCGATGCCGATGCGGCGCAGCAGCGCCTTGACCGGGATCGGGTTCGGTTCGACGCCGCAGAAATCATGGAAGGGATGCAGGCGCGCATCCCACGACGCGGTGGCTTCGTGGTCGTGTGCGGCGGCCAGCTCGCACATCCGGCGGTAGGCGCCGGGAAGCACGTTGGAACCCACTGAGATCAGGCCGTCGATACCGGCCTGGATCGAACGCGCGGCCGTACCGTCGTCACCGCTGAGCACGCAGAACTGTGGGCTGCGCAGAGCGAGCAGCGCCTGCACCCGGCCGGTGTCGCCCACCGCCTCCTTGATGCCGACGATGTTGGGGTGGCTGGCCAGCTCGGCCACGGTCTCAGGCTGCATGTCGCAACCGGTACGGCCGGGCACGTTGTACAGCACGACCGGCAGCCCGCCCTGGTCGGCCACCGCACGGTAGTGCGCGATCAGGCCTGCCTGGGTAGGCCGCACGTACGGCGGCGTGACCACCAGCGCGTGGCTGGCGCCGAGGGCGGCGGCACGACGGGTCTGTTCGATGGTCTTGGCAGTGCCCGAAAGGCCGGTACCGGCCATGACCGGAATGCGGCCGCCGATGCGCTCGACCGCGCTGGCCAGCAGCAGGTCGTACTCGGCGTCGGTGAGGGTTGCCGCTTCGCCGGTAGAGCCGGCTACGACAACGCCATGGACGCCACCTTCCAGTTGCAGGTGCAGCAGGCGCTGCCAACCGTCGGGATCGAGGGCGCCGTCGGCCCGGAACGGGGTCGCCAGCGCGGTGATGAGGCCGGAAAGGGACAAGGACGTGCTGCTCTTGGCTGGGAAGGGAAAACGCCCGCCACGAAAGGCCGGGGGCGACTTGAATGTTACTTGCGGCGCGAAAGCACGGGCAAGTATGCTGGACACCGGTGGATCCCCGCCTCTGGCGGGCATTCAGACTAACGCATGCATTACCCGGAATCGCCTTGACCGACACCACCCCGCGCCCCGCGCCGAGCGAAAACCACCTCCTGATCAACGCCTATACGACGCATCCGGAGTCCCCCCTGCTGTCCGTCACCCGCCGCATCGCCGACAGCGGCTGCAATCTGGTGGATGCACGCCTGGCCACGGTCGGCCGCGATGTCTCGGTTACCGCCCTGGCCACCGGCTCGTGGGACTCGGTGGCCAAGCTCGAGGCGATGCTCACCCGGCTGGAGCGCGAGGAGGGCCTGAAGCTGGTCTGGTACCGCACCGCCGCCAAGCAGGCGCAGTCCAACCTGCTGCCTTACATCGTCGAAGTGATCGCCGCCGACAAGCCGGGCATCCTGTTCCAGCTGGCCGATTTCTTCGATCGCCAGGGCATCACCATCGAGAACCTGCAGAGCACCCGTTACCGCGCCATGCAGACCGGCGCGGAAATGTTCAGCGCACAGGTCACCATCGGCGTGCCGGCCAACATGCATATCGCCGCGCTGCGCGACGATTTCCTCGAGTTCTGCGACCACCTGAACCTTGACGCGATCATGGATCCGATGAAGTTCTGATTCTTCGCGCGTCTCTCACGGGCGCGTGGCGTTTCATGTAGCTGTAATGGCAAGAACCCAGGCTCGACAGAAGGACCTCATGAACAACGGCGACACCCTGGACAGCACCACCCTTTCCCTGCCGCTGGCACTGTCCGGCGGCGACCAGGCCACCCTCGGCGACTATGCCGGCCAATGGCTGGTGCTGTACTTCTATCCCAAGGACAGCACCCCGGGCTGCACCACCGAAGGCATCGACTTCAACGCCCTGCTGCCGAAGTTCAGGAAGGCAGGCGCGGTGGTACTGGGCGTCTCGCGCGACTCGGTGAAGTCGCACGACAACTTCTGTGCCAAGCAGGGCTTCAACTTCCCGCTGGTCAGCGATGGCGACGAAGCGCTGTGCAGCGCCTTCGACGTGATCAGGATGAAGAACATGTACGGCAAGCAGGTACGTGGCATCGAACGCAGCACCTTCCTGATTTCCCCCGACAGCCGCATCGTGCAGTCCTGGCGCAAGGTCAAGGTTGCCGGCCACGCCGATGCCGTTCTCGCCGAACTGAAGGCCTCCCAGTCCAAGTGAGTCCCACTGCCTACTGTGTCTGCCATCACCCTGCCCCGCAGCAGGCCGTGGTGGTTTTTCCCTGTCCGTAACCAGGAATCGACGATGACCCGAGGCAAGCGCATCTACGTGCTGGATACCAACGTGCTGATGCACGATCCGACCGCGCTGTTCAAATTCGAGGAGCACGACATCTACCTGCCCATGCAGGTGATCGAGGAGCTGGACAACGGCAAGAAGGGCACCTCCGAAGCGAGCCGCAACGCCCGCCAGGTGAGCCGCTTCCTCAACGAGCTGGTGCAGGAATCCGGCCTGGACAACCTGGCCGACGGCATTCCGCTGCAGCGCCCCAACGGCCTGCAGCTGCGCGGCAAGCAGAGCGCCGGCAAGCTGCGCTTCCAGACCAGTCATTTCGATGCTGGCAAGAGCTTCGGCAAGGTGATCCCGGACAACGCCATCCTCGGCGCGATCCTGGCTCTGAAGGAAGAAACCCCCGACCTGCCGGTGGTGTTCGTTTCCAAGGACATCAACCTGCGGATCAAGGCCGCGATCGCCGGCATCGTGTCCGAGGACTACGAGAACGACCGCGCGCTGGACGATTTCAGCCTGCTCTACACCGGCGCTACCGAGCTGCCGGAAGACTTCTGGAAACGCCACGGCGACGACCTGCGCAGCTGGAGCGACAAGGGCCGCAGCCATTACGAAATCCAGGCGCAGGACGGCGAGGAGTGGTATCCGAACCAGTACGTCTACCTGCCGGGCGAGGATGAAGTCGAGCTGCGCGTCAGCCGCGTGGTCGGCGATGGCAAGGTGGTGCTGTCGCTGGTCGATGATTTCCGCCACGGCAGCCACGCCGTGTGGGGCATCAGCGCACGCAACCGCGAGCAGAATTTCGCCCTCAACGCACTGATGGACCCGGAGATCGACTTCGTCACCCTGCTGGGCACCGCCGGCACCGGCAAGACCCTGCTGGCACTGGCCGCCGGCCTGGCGCAGACGATGGACCAGCAGCGCTACCGCGAGATCATCATGACCCGCGCCACGGTCAGCGTCGGCGAAGACATCGGCTTCCTGCCGGGCACCGAGGAAGAGAAGATGACGCCGTGGATGGGCGCGCTGACCGACAACCTGGAAGTGCTCACGCACAACCAGGAAGGCGGCACCTGGGGCCGCCAGGCCACCAACGACCTGCTGGCCAGCCGCATCAAGATCCGCTCGATGAACTTCATGCGCGGCCGCACCTTCCTGTCACGCTACCTGATCCTGGACGAAGCACAGAACCTCACCCCCAAGCAGATGAAGACGCTGATCACCCGCGCCGGCCCCGGCACCAAGATCGTCTGCCTGGGCAATGTCGAGCAGATCGACACCCCGTACCTGACCGAGACCACCTCGGGCCTGACCTACGCGGTGGACCGCTTCAAGAACTGGCCGCACAGCGCGCACATCACCCTGCGCCGTGGCGAGCGTTCGCGCCTGGCCGATTACGCTTCGGAGGTGTTGTGAACCGCTGCACCCGCCTGCTGCTGCCCACGGCGGCGATCGCCCTCGCCGCCGTCCTGGGCGCCTGCACCACCACGCGCGGCCCGGCCAGCGTGCCGACGGCCGAACGTACCGGACAGTCCTGGGTGGTCACCCGCCCGATCATCGCCGCACAGGTGCTCGACACCTGCTCGCGGCCCAGCCCCGGCCGCGAGGCCGGGCGGGTGTCGGGTTACTGGGCGCCCAGCCGGCAGCAGGTCGACCAGCTGGAGGCGAAGCTGTCGTCGCTGGAAGCGCAGGTCCCGAAGGTGCTGGACTTCGACCGCCAGTACGTCGGCATCGAAAGCGCCGGCAAGCGGCTGATCTACGTCAACGCCTTCCACCTGCCCGATGACAGCGGCATCAATCCGGCACGGGAAGCGATCCGCGTCTGCGACGGCGGCACGCAGTTCTGGGGCGCCGTGTTCGACCCCGCCAGCAACACCTTCAGCGAGCTGCAGTTCAACGGCGGCTTCGGCGGGCCCTGAGGGGCCCCGCCGATGGGAATACGCCTGCCCACCTGGGTCTGGATCGGCGCGGTCGCGCTGTCGTGCGTGGCCGGCATGGTCAACGTGGTCGGCTTCCTCGGCTTCGAGCATCAGGCAGTCAGCCACATGACCGGCAGCACCAGCCAGCTCGGCATGGCGCTGGCGCAGGGTGACTGGCGCGCGGTCGGCCACCTGTGGGGGCTGCTGATCGCGTTCTCGCTGGGTGCGATGCTCAGCGGCCTGCTGATCCAGGACAGTACCCTGCAACTGGGCCGACGCTACGGCGTGGCGCTGGCCTTGGAGTCCGCGCTGCTGCTGGTGGCCATTCCGCTGTTCGAGCGCCACCAGATCTGGGGCGCTCTGGCCGCCGCCATGGCCTGCGGCCTGCAGAACGCGATGGCCACCACCTTCAGCGGCGCGGTGGTACGCACCACCCATCTCAGCGGCATGTTCACCGACCTCGGCATCGGCCTCGGCCACCTGCTGCGCGGGCTGCCGTTGCAGGTGCGACGACTGACCCTCAGCGGCCTGATCATCAGTGGCTTCCTGGCCGGCGGCATCCTCGGCGCCTGGCTGTTCATGCGTTGGCAATATGACGCGCTGCTCGCCCCTGCCCTGCTGACCGGCCTGACCGGCCTGGGCTATGTGCTGTACCAGCAGTGGGCGCGCTGGCGGCATTGAGGGCCGCGCTCTGGGGGGTCAGATCCCTTTTCCTGCGGAAAAGGGATCTGACCCCATCTACCGGCAGCGACGCTACCGCCTTTGCGGTGACCACGGCACAATCGCCTGATGAGCCCGACCACTCCCGTATCCGCCCTCACCATCGCCGGCTCCGACTCCGGCGGTGGCGCAGGCATCCAGGCCGACCTGAAGGCCTTTGCAGCACATCGCGTGCACGGACTCTCCGCGATCGCCGCACTGACCGCACAGAACACCCGTGGCGTCATCGCCGTGCATGTGCCGCCGATCGATTTCCTGCGTGCACAACTGGATGCCTGCTTCGATGACTTCGATATCCATGCGGTGAAGCTCGGCATGCTGGCCAACACCGAGGTGATCAATGCCGTCGCAGATGCGTTGGAGCGCCATCGTCCACCACACGTGGTGCTGGACCCAGTGATGGTCGCGACCAGCGGCGCGCGCCTGCTGGAAGACAACGCTCTGCAGGCAATGCGTGAGCGGCTGATCCCGCTGGCCACGCTGATCACCCCGAACACGCCGGAAGCGGAGCTGCTGGCCGGGCGGAAGATCGGGAACGGCGATGACGCCGAACAGGTGGCCTCCGCCCTGCTCGACCTGGGTGCCGGTGCGGTGCTGCTGAAAGGTGGCCACCTGCAAGAAGGCAACCGCGTAATCGACCGCTACTTCGACGGCGTCAGCAGCGAAGAATTCATCCACGCCCGCCTGCCGCTGGATGCGCACGGCACTGGCTGCACGCTGGCCTCGGCCATCGCCGCGCAGCTGTGCAACGGCCTGAGCCTCGCCAACGCCTGCGAAGCCGGCATCGACTACGTTGCGCGCGGCCTGCAGCAGGGCTATGCCCCCGGCCGCAGCGAGGTGCTGGTGCTCGACCACTTCGGCGCGGCACCGCACGCATGAACGTGACGCCGGCCCTCCTTCCTGTGCAGTGCAACGACGGGCATCGCTACGAAGTGATTGCCTGCATGCCCGCGCAGCCCATCGCCCGCCTGTTGTGGCTGCCAGCGCTGGGTGTGGCCGCGCGCCACTACCTGCCGCTGGCACAGGCGCTGGCAGCGAAGGGTGTGGCGGTCTACCTGCATGAGTGGCGCGGCAACGGCAGCAGCTCACTACGCCCGTCGCGCGCGCAGGACTGGGGCTATCGCGAGGTACTCGAGCATGATCTGCCGGGCAGCCAGGCGATCCTGGCCGCCGCCGATCACGAAGGCGGCGCCCTGCCATGGATCATCGGCGGCCACAGCCTCGGCGGTCAGCTGGCCTGCGTGCACGCCGGGCGCAATCCGAAGCACTTCAACCGGCTGTGGCTGGCGGCCAGCGGCTCGCCGTTCTGGCGCGGTTTTCCACCACCACGCGGCTGGCTGCTGCCGCTGGTCTACCGCTTCCTGCCGTGGATCGCACAGCGCCAGGGCGTGCTGCACGGGCGCCGACTTGGCTTTGGTGGCACCGAAGCACGCGGACTGATCGCCGACTGGGCGCGCGTGGGCCTGAACAACCACTACGCCGCGGTCGGCATGGATGAGGATCTCGATGCGCAGATGGCGCGCGTGCACGGCAGCGCGCAGGCGGTGTTGATGGAACACGACTGGCTGGCGCCGACCGGATCGATGCAGGCGTTGCTGGCGAAGCTGCCGAACGTGGACGCACAGCTGTGCGTGCTGTCGGCGCAGGAGCTGGGCACGCGCGCCGATCATTTCGCCTGGCTGAAGGCCCCGGACGCTGTGGCTGACCGATTTTTCATTCAGTTGGATGAAAATTTTCACAAAACTGTTGACGATCCGCGCCGACATCCGCATAATTCCGCTCCTGTCGCAGGGCGCCCGTAGCTCAGTTGGATAGAGTACCTGGCTACGAACCAGGCGGTCGGGAGTTCGAATCTCTCCGGGCGCACCACTCGACAGGTTTTCAGCATCCGCCGCTGGAAATGCTTTAAAATTTGATTGTGTACCGCGCGCCCGTAGCTCAGTTGGATAGAGTACCTGGCTACGAACCAGGCGGTCGGGAGTTCGAATCTCTCCGGGCGCACCATACACAGTCAACACAACAAGTTTATGTAATTGGCGCCCGTAGCTCAGTTGGATAGAGTACCTGGCTACGAACCAGGCGGTCGGGAGTTCGAATCTCTCCGGGCGCACCATTACACCGAAACAGCAGGCCTCGGCCTGCTGTTTTTTTATGTGTGTTTTTCGGCAGGGCTGCGCCCTGCACCTGCAGAGGCCACAGCCAGAGCCGGAGCAACAGCAACAGCGCGCATTCCGTGGGATGGCGGGGCGGTGTCGGAGTGCGGGGACGCCGCAAGTATGTCCATGCAGGCTTGGCAGCCGCATCCATGCGGCTGACACCCCGCACTCCGACACCGCCCCACCTCTGACAGATTTCCGCGATCTGATGGATCCACGCCATGCGTGGATGGATCTCCATCGAGTTCGAACATTTCGACAATTGATCGAAGAGCATCCACGCATGGCGTGGATCTACCGTGTCGACCAAGGTCGACACCCACCGACCGCACCAGCACCGACAGATCGCCGGAAACTGTCGAAGGCGGGGTGGGTCCGGTTGCGGGGGCGTGAGCCGCATGGATGCGGCGACCGAGACTCCATGGGCGGATTCACGGCGTCCCCCGCAACCGGACCCACCCCGCCATCCCTCAGGAAACCAGCTGTTGCTGTTGCTGTTGCTGTTGCTCTGGATCGTAGCGGGTGCAGGGCGCAGCCCTGCCAAACCCCTACCCCCTGGCCATCGCCTGCCACCACTCCGACAGCAGCTCCGGCCTGCGCAGGCGCTCCCGCCACCAGCGCAGGGCAGCGCCCTCCTCACCGGTGCGCCAGGCCAACCAGAACGTCTCCTCCGGCTTGTGTTCCTCCACCTCGCGGATCACCAGCTGGCCACGCGCCACCGCGGCGCGTGCACAGGGCTCGGGCAGGAAACCGAAGCCCACGCCTTCGCACTGCAGCTTCAATTTACTGGCCATGTCCGGCACCGTCAGCATCTCCTGCCCCATCAACAGGCCCACCGTGCGCGGCAGCAGCCTGCGCGCGGAATCGGAAACGGCGATCGCACAGTGCTCGGCCAGCTGTTCGCGACCGAGCACGCCGGGCACCGCGGCCAACGGATGCTCGGGTGCCACCGCGAACACGAACGCCACCGTGCCCAGCGGCTCCACCACGTAACCGCCGCCACTGGGTCCCTCGCCCGGCGCACCGACCAGCAGGTCGGCACGCCGGTCCAGCAGGGCCTCCCAGGTGCCGGACAGCGCCTCGCCGATCAGTCGCAACCGGGTCGGCGCCTCGGCTCGTCGAAATGCGGCGATATCCGGCCCAAGCAGCCAGGTCGGGAACACCGAATCCACCGCCAGGGTCAGTTCGGTCTCCCAACCCGACGCCACCCGGCGCACCCGCAGCTCCAGCTCGCGGGCCGCGCGCAGCAGGTGCCGGCCTTCGTCCAGCAGCGCGCGCCCGGCCTCGGTCGGCTCGGCGCGCGGGCCAACGCGGTCGAACAGCTGGACGCCCAGATCCTCCTCCAGCTTGGCCACGGTATAGGAAATCGTCGAGGGCACCTTGTGCAGGGCCTTGCCGGCGCCGGCAAAGGAGCCACGGCGGTCGATGGCATCCAGGATCTGCAGGGCATCGAGGCTGAGCTTTAGCATTCGAATTTTTCGATGATGACTGTCAAAACTATCCGTTTTTCAAACCCCGGGCGCAAGCGGATACTTCTCTCCAACGGGGAAACACAGCGGTAACCGACCACCCCGCCCCATCGAAACCATCGAACAAGGAGATTCCATCATGCTGCAGATCCGCAAGAGCGCTACCCGTGGCCTGGCCGAGCATGGCTGGCTGTCCTCGCGCCATACCTTCTCCTTCGCCAACTACTACGACCCCCGTTACGTCAGCTTCGGCCCGTTGCGGGTGATCAACGAAGACAAGGTGATCGGCGGCCAGGGCTTCGGCACCCACGGCCACAGCAACATGGAAATCATCTCCTACGTGCTGGGCGGTGCACTGGAACACAAGGACTCGATGGGCACCGGTTCGGTGCTGCGCTACGGCGACGTGCAGCGCATGAGCGCCGGCAGCGGCGTCACCCACAGCGAGTTCAACCACTCCGCCGACGAGACCGTGCATTTCCTGCAGATCTGGATCTTCCCGGACAGCGAGAACATCACCCCGTCGTACGAGGAGACCCACTTCTCGCCGGACAGCAAGCGTGGACAACTGCGACTGATCGCTTCGCCTGACGGTGCCGACGGCTCGCTGCGCATCCACCAGGACGCGCGCATCTTCGCCACCATCCTCGATGGCGGCCAGAAGCTGCACCATTCGCTCGGCAACGGGCGTGGCGCCTATGTGCAGGTGGCGCGTGGCCAGCTGCAGGTCAACGGCATCACCCTGGAAGCCGGTGATGCGCTGCAGGTCAGCGACGAAGCCCAGCTGACCCTGGAAAACGGCAACGACGCTGAAGTGCTGGTGTTCGACCTGCCGCTGTAAACACGCCCTGTCCTGAAGACGTGGCCCGGCGATGCGGAAAGGCATCGCCGGGCCCGCTGCGCATGGGCCGCAATCGTATTCGGCCTTCGGTGACCCGAATGCCCCTTGCCCGACACGACTGGAAACGCTTTCATGGCAGCGTTTATCCGGACCCGCCCTCGCATGACGCCTTCATCCCCGCGTGCCCAGCAGCACGCCACCCGTGCCGCCTTCTTCATTCCTGGATTCGCTACCGCCGCGTGGGCGCCGATGGTGCCTTACGCCAAGGCCAAGGCCGGGCTGTCCGACGCCAGCCTCGGCGCCGTGCTGCTGTGCCTCGGGCTCGGCTCGCTGCTGGCGATGCCGCTGGCAGGTGCACTGACGGGGCGGCTGGGTTGCCGCCGGGTGATGGTGATCACCTGCGCGATGATGCTGTGCGCCCTGCCCTTGCTGGTGCTTGCACCCTCGCCGGTGTCGCTGGGCGCGGCGCTGTTCGTGTTCGGTGCCGGCGTCGGTGCACTGGATTGTGCGATGAACATGCAGGCGGTGGCGGTCGAGCGCGATGCCGGGCGCGCGATGATGTCCGGCTTCCACGCCTTCTACAGCATCGGTGGATTCGTCGGTGCTGGCTGCATGACCGGGCTGCTGATCCTCGGCACGCCGCTGTGGCTGGCCGCGCTGCTTTCGGTGGTGGCACTGCTGCTGGTTGCGGTGCTGTCGGCGCCGCACTGGCGTCCGCAACGCATCCTGCACGAAGGACCTCTGCTGGCGCTGCCGCACGGCGTGGTGCTGTTCATCGGCGTACTGGCCTTCGTGGTGTTCCTCGCCGAGGGCTCGATGCTGGACTGGAGCGCCGTGTTCCTGGCCGAAGTGCGGCAGGTGCCGCGTGACCAGGCCGGGGCCGGCTTCGCGTTGTTCACCCTGGCGATGACGGCAATGCGCCTGTTCGGTGACGGCATCGTCGAGCACCTCGGCCGCACCTGCACCTTGGTCTTCGGCGGTATCACGGCCGCGGCGGGCTTCACCCTGGCCACGCTGGTGCCCTCGTTTCCGGTGGCGCTGGCCGGCTACGTACTGGTCGGGCTGGGCTGCGCCAACATCGTGCCGGCGCTGTTCTCGATGGCAGGCCAGCAGCGGGTGATGCCGGAAAGCATCGCCATCACTGCAGTGACCACACTGGGTTATGCCGGCATCCTCGCTGGCCCGGCGGCGATCGGCGCAGTGGCACATGCGACCAGCCTCGGCTTTGCCTTCCTGTGCGTCGCCATACTGCTGCTGGGGGTAGCCGCCTCCGCCCGCTCACTGGCACGACGCGTGACCTGACAGAAAAAGGGGACGGAGGGGATTAAGTCGCATCTGCCCCGAGTGTGCTGCAAACGACTTAATCCCCTCCGTCCCCTTTTTTCAGCCGTGTGCCAGCCATTCGGCCTGGGCCGGCAGCTGTGGGGCTGGGCACGCGCTCTGCGGGTGGTGCTCGTCGCGCGCCATCCAGTCATCGACCACGCCGGCCAGCAGGTCCAGCCGCAGCGGCAGGGTAATGTGGTCTTCGCCGCGCATCTCGATGTAGTGCGCGCGCGGGTTGGCCAGGGCGAGCTGCCGGCCCTGGCTGACCGGAATATGCTGGTCACCCTGCCCGTGCAGCAGCAGCACGCAGGCGCGGGTATCGGCCAGCGCACGCGCGACGTCGACGCGGTCCAGATCGACGTCGATGCGGCGGCTGGCGGCGGCGATCACCTGGTTGATGTCCTGGCCCCCATAGCGCCAGCGTGCGTACGACGCCATCGCCTGCGCCTTCAGGCCCTCCGGCTGCAGTCCCATCAGGTGCGGGATCATCGTGCGGATCGCCGCACCGGCATTGGCGAACGATTCCATCGCCACCACGCCGGCCACCTGGTCACCCAGCTTGTCGGCGGTGAACACCGCCGTGGCCGCACCATAGGACACACCGAACAGGTACAGCGGGCCGGTCACTTCGCCGCGCGCGCGCAGCTCGCCGATGACATCGACGACGTCATCCGATTCATAGGTGCCATAGCCGGACGGACCTGCACCGGACTGGCCATGGTTGCGCAGGTCGAGCGTGACCACGCGGTAGCCGGACTCGGCCAGCTGCAGCGACCATGGCAGCATCGAATCACCGTTCATCATCCACCCATGCAGCAGCACCACGGTGCCGCGTGGCGCCTGCGCGCGGAACGGCTGCGGCACGGCCAGACTCAGGCCGGTATCAAGAGGAAGGCCGTTCTCATGACGCTGCGGAAGGTAGTGGTACCGCGCGCCGTAGTCGCCGGGGTCGAACACGCGCCAGAAGATCGGCACGCCATCGCGACCCGCTGCGAAGCCATGGCGGTTGGGCAGCCCGGCAATGGCCGCGGCGATGCGCGGGCGATCGAGCAGGGTCGACACGCCGCCCGGTGCGATCAGCCGGTCGGCAAGCGAGGTGGACGAGGCGTTGATCGAGGATGAGCATGCAGCCAGCCACAGGCCGGCGCACGCCAGCAACAACAGCAGCAGGCGCTTCATGGGCAATCGGGAAAGGATGCGACAGCGTGGCAGGTTAACGACGCGGGCGTGGGCCATCTATCGCGCGTGGATGACGGCTTGATGACAATGCGGGATCGATTCAGGTTGTCACAATGGCGCGATCGACCTCGACATTGATCCGGATCAATGAATACGCCGGCATGCTTGCCCACAGTGCCCCCATGCGCACCTCGTTCAAGCTCGCCATTGCCCTGGCCGCCACGCTGGCCGCCGCCTATGGCATCGCCCGCAGCACGCCCTACTGGTTCGCACCTCGGCAGGCCGCGCAGGTCGACATCCACGACCCGGCGCTGATCGCACAGGGGCAGTACCTGTCGCGCGCCGCCGACTGTGCGGCCTGCCACACTGCGCCGGGCGGCAAGCCGTTCGCCGGTGGCCTCGGCATGCAGACGCCGATGGGAACGATCTACTCGACCAACATCACCCCCGATCCGGAAACCGGCATCGGCGCCTACGACTACGCCGACTTTGAACGCGCGGTACGTCGCGGCATCCGTCACGATGGCCAGCCGTTGTACCCGGCAATGCCGTACGCCTCCTATGTGATTGCCCGCGACGCCGAGATCAAGGCGCTGTACGCCTATTTCATGGGCTCGGTGCAGCCGGTGAAGCAGGACAACGCCGACAGCACGATTCCATGGCCAGCCAACATGCGCTGGCCTCTGGCATGGTGGCAACTGCTGTTCGCACGCCCACGCAGCTTCAGCCCTGATCCGTCGCTGGACGCCGGCCAGCAGCGTGGTGCCGAACTGGTGGAAGGCCTGGCGCATTGCGGTGCCTGCCACACGCCACGCGGGCTGGCGTTCCAGGAAAAGGCGATGGCCGATGATGGCAGCCGCCAGTTCCTGTCCGGTTCGGTGCTGGAAGGCTGGTACGCGAAGAACCTGCGCAGCGAATCGACCGGCCTGGCCAGCTGGCGCGAGGGTGAGATCGTGGACTTCCTGCGCACCGGGCGCACCGATCGATCGGCGGCCTTCGGTGGCATGGCCGACGTGGTCGAGCACAGCACGCAGTACCTGTCCGACGCGGACCTGCTGGCGATGGCCCGCTACCTGAAGCAGCTGCCCGCCCGCGAAGGACGCAGCGCACAGTGGTCGCCCGGTACCGACACCACCACCGCCGCACTGCGCAGCGGTGACTACCGCGTGGCCGGTTCGCTGGCCTATGCCGAGCACTGCCAGGCCTGCCACCGCGCCGACGGCCGCGGCATGCCGCGCGTCTATCCGGCCCTGGCCGGCAACTCGATCGTGTTCGCCGACGATCCCAGCTCGCTGGTGCAGGTGACCCTGATCGGCGGCCGCACACCACATACCCCGCACGACCGCATGGCCTTCACCATGCCAGGCTTCGAGCAGCTGCCGAACGCGCAGCTGGCACAGATCCTGACCTTCATCCGCAGCAGCTGGGGCAATCAGGCCAGCGCAGTGAGCGAGGTCGACGTGGCGCGCATGCGCCGGGTGGTGCGCGACAAGCCGGTGCACTACGTTCCGCAGGAGGCCGCACAATGAAGCGTTCGCGCACGCGTTCCCGCCTGCTGATCGGCAGTGCGATCACCCTGGTGCTGCTGGCCGGCGCCGGTACCCTCGCTTACCGTCATCTGTACCCGGATCTGGATGCCGCCGTGACCGGCACGATCGATATCCTCGATGCACAGGTCAAGGTGGTCGGCGCCTACCATGCGCCCAGCGCCGAAGAAATCGCCGGGCTCGGCAATGCCGAGTCGGTGATGCTCGGCCGCCGCCTCCTCAACGAAACCGCACGACTGCTGCCGGACAACGTCGGCAACGATCTGAACTGCAATTCGTGCCACATGGCCGAGGGCAAGCGTCCCTTCGGCAACCACTACTTCAACACCGGTGGCGGCGCCTATCCGCGTTACATGCCGCGGCCTGGCAAGGTGATCGGCCTGACCGAACGCATCAATGGCTGCCTGCAGCGTTCGATGAACGGCAGGCCGCTGCCGAAAGATTCGCCGCAGATGCGCGCGATGCTCGACTACATGGCGTGGCTGAGCAGCCCTGTGCCAGCGGGTGCAAAGGTGGCTGCCCCCAGTGAGGGGCCCATCGACAGCACGCTGACCCCGGATCCGAACCGTGGCCAGGCACTGTACGCCGTACAGTGTGCCGCCTGCCACGGCGACAACGGCGAAGGCCGGCGCGACGCCAGTGGTGACATCGCCTTCCCGCCGCTGTGGGGCGACCACAGTTTCAACATCGGCGCCGGCATGGCGCGCCTGTACAAGGCGGCCGGTTTCGTCAAGCACAACATGCCACCGGCAGTGACCCGTGAACCGCCACTGGGCCAGCAGGTGATGCCCGACCAGGATGCGGTGGACATCGCCAGCTATTTCATCAACCAGCCACGGCCGGACTTCGCCAACAAGGGCAAGGACTGGCCGCGCGATCCGAAACCCAAGGACGCGCGTTACTGATGCAGGCGGCAGCTGCCGGCCGTCGCACAACACGATTCCTGCATCGCCGCGTCATGCCGATGTCATTGGCGCTACCGACACTCCGGGACTTCCCTCTTCTGAAGGTCCGGTCTCGATGCGAACGTCTGCGCGCTTTCCCCGTATCTCGCTGCTTGCCCTGCTGATCGCTCCCGCACTGGACGCCCTGGCCAAAGCACCGCAGGGCGGGACGGCCGAAGCGCGCAGCAGCGATGCCCGCACCCTCGACCAGGTGCAGGTGATCGGCCAGGCCACCAGCTACGCCAAGACGTCGGTGCGCGCGGAAACGCTGAACCGGCAGACCGTGATGAGCAGCGTCAACGATGCACTCAACGAGGTGCCCGGCGTGGTGGTCAGCGAAGCCGATGCCACCGGCTCGTCGGTGTGGGGAACGCAGATCAGCATGCGTGGCTTCGTCACCAACCGCGACACACAGCAGATCGGCACTACCATCGACGGCCTGCCCAACGGCGGTTCGGGTTACGGCGGCGGCTCGCTGGCCAACCGCTACATCGACACCCTCGACCTGGAAACGGTGGAAGTCAGCCAGGGCACCGCCGATATCTCCTCGCGCTCGAACGAGGCCCTGGGCGGCACCCTCAACTTCCTCACCAGCGATCCGCTGCAGGACAGCCGCCTGCGCTTCGTGGTCGGCGCCGGTGACAACGAGGCGCGCAAGTACTACGTGCGCTATGACACCGGCCTGCTCGGCGGCCACACCCGCGCCTGGGTCAGTGCCTCGTCGGCGCGCGTGCATGACTGGATCGATGGCAGCGGCAAGACCAGCAATGACCACATCGCCGGCAAGTTCATCACCGAACTGGATCGCTGGACCCTGACCGGCTACCTGTCCTACAACGATGCGGACGAGCCGGAATACACCAGCGTCTCACCGAAGGGCTTCGCGACCAATCCGGATCGCGACAACCTGGTCGGTACCCTCACCGGCATTCCCTACCTGGACCAGAACTACCGTTCCGGCTCGCGTGCGCTGCGCGAGAACACCTTCGGCTACCTGCGCGCCGCCTTCGATGGCGGCAACGGTTTCAAGGCCTCGATGGCCGCCTACGGGCACCGCATGCAGGGCCGCGGTGACTGGCTGCCGCCGTACCTGGCGCAGGTCAGCGATGACGGAGCCGGTCGCCCGGAGTCGGAATACACCGGCGGCAAGACGGTGTACGGCGGCAGCAACCGCGGCCAGATCTTCTTCGTCAATCCCGATGGCAGTGCCGCCCAGCGCCTGGCCAGCTGCACTCCGCGTCTGGGCTTCACCGCCGAGTACGATCCAAACTGCTACGCCGGCAACGTGCTGGGCGCGCAGTCGTATCGCCACACCCACTACGACAACGACCGCATGGGCGTGACGGCCGACGTCGAGTGGCGCCGGACCTTCGGCGCAGTCGACAACACCATCCGTGGCGGCCTGTGGGTGGAGAAGCTGGACCGTTCGGCACGCCGCGACTGGCACCGCCTGCTCAACGTCGGCCAGGACATCGCCTTCGACCACCAGCCGTACTGGGTGCAGTTCGAGGACAAGTACAAGGTCGACGAACAGATGTACTACGTCGAGGACGTGGCGCGGTTCGGGCCGTTCAGCGCACGCCTGGGCGTGAAGCAGTTCTTCGTCGACCAGTCGCGCCGCCGCGTGATCGGTGCCAGCGAGCACGTCACATCCGATTCCAGGTCCGACCCGCTGCTGTCCACCGGCTTGACCTGGGCGCCGGGCGTGCAAGGCATGGAGCTGTTCGCCGGCTTCTCGCAGAACTTCGCCGCGATTCCTTCCGGCGTGCTCGGCGAGACCGACCCGCAGCGCTTCCGCAATGTCGAGCCGGAGACCGCCGACAACATTGAAGTGGGCATGCGCATCAGCCGCTGGCCGCTGACCGCCTCGGTCACGCTGTACAACATCAAGTTCGACAACCGCATCGTCTACCTGCCGGCCGGCTTCGTCAGCGGCATTGACTACCTGGGCGAGACCGACGGTGTGTACGAGAACTTCGGCGGCGTGGAAAGCAACGGCCTGGAAGCGGCGTTCGGCTATGGCTGGGACAACGGCTGGCGCCTCAACGCCGCCTATACCTACAACCGCTCCAAGTACCTGGGCAGTGGCGATGCCGCGCGTGATACCCAGCTGGGCATCGTCGACGGCGCCAAGGTGATCGGCCAACCCGAACAGACCCTCGTCCTGTCGGCGGACTGGCAGGGCGAGAACTGGAACTTCGGCCTGTCGGGCCGTTACCTGGGCACGCGCTATCTCGACGCCGCCAACGTCAACAAGCTGCCGTCGGCCACCGTGTTCAACGCCAACATCGGCTTCGACCTGCAGGGGCTGTCGCCGCGCCTGAAGGGCATGGGTGCCAACCTGGTGGTGAGCAACCTCACCGATAAGCGGTATCTTGCAGGGGTGGACGGGCGCGACAACGCCTTCATCGGCGCTCCGCGCACCGTCGGCATCTCTTTCCGCGTGGACCTGTGAGTGAGCCCGTGACCGATATCGGCCGACGCCGGTTGTTGCAGGCCGGCGTTGCCGGCGGCCTTTCTCCGCTGCTGCCCAGCATCGCCCGGGCCGCAGCGATCGCCCCCGCCGCGCAGGCGCGCAGCCTGGAAGACCTGCAGCACATCGTGGTGTTCATGCAGGAGAACCGTTCGTTCGACCACTACTTCGGCACGCTGCCGGGCGTACGTGGCTTCGGTGATCGGTTCGTCGCCCCGGCCGCCGCGCTGCAAGCAGGTGGCCGCGTCCGCAGCCTGTGGCTGCAGCCCGATGCCAGCGGCAAGCGCGCGATCGCGCCGTTCCCGCTGGATACCGCCGCGCACTTCGGCTACATGCGCGTGGAAGGCACGCCGCATACCTGGCCCGATGCGCAGCGCGCCTGGGACCAGGGTCGCATGGGGCAATGGCCGAAGGCCAAGCAGAACCACTCGATGGGCTACTTCCAGCGCAGCGACCTGCCGTTCCAGTTCGCGCTGGCCGATGCCTTCACGATCTGCGATGCCTACCACTGCGCAATGCAGGCCGGGACCAACCCGAACCGGGTGTTCCTGTGGACCGGCCACAATGATGCGCATGCGCGCGCCGGCGGCCCGGTGATCGCCAACTCGCACGACAATTTTCCTGAACAGGGTGGGCACCCGGTGTCGTACCGCTGGACCAGCTATGTCGAGCGTCTGCACAGGGCCGGTGTTTCCTGGCAGATCTACCAGGACATGGCCGACAACTTCACCGACAACCCGCTGGCGGGCTTCGAGGCCTTCCGCCAGGCCCACCGCGCGGCGCCAGGGCATGACCCGCAGCTGCGCGCGCGCGGCGTCAGCACGCGGGGCCTGGCGCAGCTGCGCCAGGACGTCATTGACGGGCGCCTGCCGCAGGTCAGCTTCATCATCGCCGACGCGGCCGGCAGCGAACATCCTGGTCCTTCCAGCCCGGCACAGGGCGCGGCCTATACCGCACGCGTGCTGGATGCGCTGACCGCCGATCCGGAAGTGTGGAGCCGCACCGCCCTGCTGCTGATGTTCGATGAGAACGATGGCTTCTTCGACCACATGCCGCCACCTGCCCCGCCTTCGCCGGTTGACGGTGGCTGGGCAGGTGCGTCCTCGGTCAGCACCGAAGGCGAGTACCACCGTCACCCGGCACCGGGTGACGAGAAGTACGATCTCGCCGAACTGCGTGGTCGCCCGTACGGTCTGGGACCGCGCGTGCCCCTGTACGTGATCTCGCCGTGGAGTCGCGGTGGCTGGGTCGATTCGCAGGTGTACGACCACACCTCGGTCATTCGGCTGATCGAACGCCGCTTTGGTGTGCCCGCACCGGACATCTCGCCGTGGCGCCGCGCAGTCTGCGGCGACCTCAGCAATGCGTTCGACTTTGCCCAGCGCGATACCCGCCCGTTCGTCCGTGGCCTGCCCGACGTGAGCGCGGTTGCCGCACGCGCCGCTGCCTTGCCGGGGCGCACCGTGCCCACGCTGCCAGAGGGGCTGAAGCCAGCGAAACAGGAAAGCGGTGTACGCCCGGCGCGCGCCCTACCCTATCGACCGCACGCATCGATTGCCGCAGTCGATGCCACGGGTGTGGATCTCACGCTGTCCTGCGAAGGCGCGGCGGCAGTGCTGCATGTCTACGATCGGCTGCGCCTGGATGCGGTACCACGCCGCTACACGCTGCTGCCAGGTGCGCCGCTGCGCGCGCGCTGGCCGCTGGACGCCCAGGGCCGCTATGACCTGTGGCTGCTTGGCCCGAACGGCTTCCACCGCCACTTCCAGGGTGCGGCCAAGGCTCCCGCCGTGCAGGCTTCGATCGAGCGCGCGGACGGCCAGCTGCGGCTGCACCTGCGCAATCTGGGTGACAGTGCACAGCAGGTGCGCGTGCATGGCGGCGCCTATGCAGGACACATGCCCGAACAGACATTGGCGCTGCCCGCGCATGCGCAGACTTCATTGGCGTGGGATGCAACGCCTACCGCCGGCTGGTATGACCTGCGCGCCAGCGCGGGTGGGAGTGTGCTGCGTTTGGCCGGCCGCGCCGAGGATGGTCGCCCCGGCACCAGTGACCCGGCGATGGGCACCGAGCCGCTTCGGTTCGAGCACGATTGAAGAATCCCTGTAGAGCCGAGCCCATGCTCGGCTGCTTTCGCCCCGGTCGCATTGCCCCGAAAAAAGCAGCCGAGCGTGGGCTCGGCTCTACAGCGCAGACCGGTAGACTCAGGCCTCCTGCAGCCCCGGCCGGCCATGCTCCACCGCATAGCGCTTCCAGCTCTGCAGCGCGCCATTGGGCTGCATCACGGTATCCAGCGTCTTCATGTCGCCGATCCACGCATCGCGGGTGACATCACACAGCACGTAGCCACGCTTGTCGGTAGTCGCCTTCAGATAGGGGCTGTGCGCAAGCTGGTTCCTGGCATACGCGTCCACGCCCTGGCCGTCAGCACCGGAAGTGATCGAGGTGGCGAGGAACTCGCTGGAGACCACGCCCGAGTCACGGTGGTCCTGCACCAGATCGCTGGCGTAGTGGCGATGCGCGTCGCCGCAGGCGGTCACCACGTTGCCGAAGCCCATCTTCTGGATGTGATCGAGCAGGCGCCGGCGGCTGTCCAGATAGCCCGACCACTGGTCGTCGGACGACTGCACTACCCCGTCCTTCTCGCGCATGTAATTGCCCAGCGCCACCTGGTGGGCGATGGTATGCCAGCGCGGCGCCGCATCGGCCAGGCCGTCGAACAGCCAGCGCTCCTGCTTCGCCCCCACAATGCTGCGCTCCGGCGATTCCACCTCCTCGCGCAGCGCCATGTTCACCTGCTTGCTGCGGTACTGGCGGGTGTCGAGCAGGTGCAGGTCCATCAGCGTGCCGTAGCGTGCGCGCCGGTACATCTGCATGCGGCCGTCGCGCGGGAACGCCGAACGGCGCAGCGGCATGTTCTCGTAGTAGGCCTGGAACGCCTGCGCGCGGCGCAGCAGGAACACTTCGCTGGGCGTATCGTCCTGGTCTTCGGCGCCGGCCCAGTTGTTGTCCACTTCGTGGTCATCGAAGGTGACGAACCACGGTGCCGACGCATGGGCGGCCTGCAGGTCGGCATCGCTCTTGTACTGGGCGTACCGGCGGCGGTAATCGTCCAGCGTATAGATCTGCGGGCCGACGTGGTTGCGCAGGTTGGTGAACGGCTGGCCGTTCATCTTCCGCAGGCCCGGCTGGCTTTCGCCTTCGTAGATGTAGTCACCGTAGTGGAAGACGAAATCGAGCGGTTCCTCGGCGATGCGTCGCCACGCGGTGTAGTGGCCTTCTTCGTAGTGCTGGCAACCGGCCACCACGAAGCGCACGCGATCCACCGCTGCCGTGGCTGCCGGCAGCGTGCGCGTACAACCCACTGCGCTGGCGTGGCCGCCTACGGTGAAGCGGTACCAGTAGGGCCGTCCGGGCGCCAGCCCGTCCAGCTCCACGTGCACCGCGTGGCCGAGTTCGGGATGCGCCATTGCCGAACCCTGGCGTACCACCCTGCGCATGCCTTCGTCTGCTGCCAGCTGCCACTCGACCACCATCGGCCGGGCCGGAATGCCACCGCCGAACACCAGCGGCTCGGTCGCCAGCCGTGTCCACAGCACCATGCCATCGGCCGAGGGATCACCCGAGGCCACGCCCAGGGTGAAGGGCGTGCTGGCAAAGCGCGGCGAGGCCAGCAGGTTGCGTGGGTTCAGTGCAGTGGCGTCGGACTGCGCGGCCAGTGCGCACGCCGTGCCCATCCAGGCGCCGGCAGCAGACAGGCCGGCCAAGGCCAGGAATCGCCTGCGATTGATCGTATCCACGGCGCTGCCCTCAGTTGTAGATGATGTGGAAGTAGAAGAAGCGGCCGTAGTCGTCGATCTCGGTTCGGAAACGCCCGTTCGGACCGGTGCTGTAGGTTGGCTGGGTGTTGAACAGGTTCTTGGCCTCGTACTTCAGGGTCACGTGCTTGCCGACCTTGTGGCTGAATGCCATGTTGAACGTCATGTATGGGTCGTAGTACGAATCCAGCCATTCGGTGTCACCGAAGTCGACCAGCATCCGGCTGCGGTAGGTTCCGGACAGGCGCAGCTGCGCGCTCCTCCACGGCATGCGCCAGATCACCGAACCATTGAGCGACCAGTCCGGCTGGTACAGCAGGCGATCCAGGCGGCGCGCGGTGCCATCGCTGATGCGGTAGTGGGTCTGGCCTTCCAGACGCGTCGCGTTGAAGTACATGTCGAAGCGCTGGCGGCCCCACTGCAGATTGCGATTGGCGACCGCGAACTCGATGCCACGCAGCGTGGACTCATCGGTGTTCATCGGCTGGGTGACCCGGTAGCGGGTGTCCCCCACGTTCTCGAACGTGGTCAGGGTGTAGATATCGTCCTTGATCACCTTGTCGAACAGCGCCACCGAGATCAGGCCGTTGTTGCCGCTGAAGTACAGGTCCCACGCCAGGTCGATGTTGGTGGAACGGCGCGGCTGCAGGTTGGCGTTGCCCTGCTTGATGGTGCAGAAGCCCCTGCCCTCCTCGTCATCGCCACAGCTGGTGCTGGTGGCCTGGGCGATGTTGCTCGGCGTCGGCCGGCCCAGCGTACGGCTGGCAGAGAAGCGCAGGCGCTGGTCCTCGCTCAGCTTGAACGTCGCATTCAACGAAGGCAGCAGGTTGTTGTAGCCGCCGCTCGTGTTGCGGAAGGCGGAGGTATACGTAGTGCCCCCATCATCGCTGAACGGGCTGTAGGCATCGAAGCGGGTGTGGTCGTAGCGCAGGCCACCGATCAGCAGCAGCCGGTCCCAGGCGTAGTGCGCGGATACATAGGCATTGGCGATGTTCTCCACGTACTTGTAGTCGCTGGTGAAGTTGGCATTCGGATACGCCGCATTGTTGTTGCCCAGCTTCGGCAGCAGTTCCTCGTTCCACTTGCGGTTGTCGATCAGCGGGAAGCCCGGCACGCTGCCCAGCAGCGTCGAACCCGGATACAGGTAATCGTTGAGCGTGGCACTACTCTTGAAGTAGTCGAAGTCGATGTCCTGCCAGATCTTCAGGTGGCGGTACTCGGCGCCGGTGGCCAGGCCGAAGCCACGCGCATCGGCGTCGATGTTGTAGCTGAAGTCCGCGCGCAGGTTGTCGATGCTCTCCTTGGCATCGCGCGGGGAGACATAGGCCTGCGCCGGATTGAGCTTGAACGCGGAGCTGGTCAGCAGGCTGGAATCAGAAACCGCTACCGCGTTTGGGAACCCGTGGCTGTCATTCTCGTAGTCGACGAACAGATTGCTTGGGTAGGCGCGCACTCCCCAGTAGACCTGGTTGTTGTGGAAGGTCTCTTCGGTGTGGCCACCACGCAGGGTCAGGCGCGAACGGTCGCCGATGTCCCAGTTGAAGCTGGCGATGGCGCCACGGTTGCTGCGGTCCCAGCGGTCGTGGCGGTTCTTGATGTAGATGCTGTTGATCTGGGTGGTACCGCTGTCCTCGGTCTGGTTGCGGATCGGAAACCTGGCGTTGCCATACAGATCCGTCTTGTTCATCGTCGAGTTCTCGTAGAACCGGTACGAGTACAGCAGCAGCGATGCGTAGAACGGATCATCCGAGGGCTTCCACTCAAGCTTGGCGGAGCCACCGAAGTTGGTGATGAAGTTGGTGTAGGTGCCGGTACTGAAGTTGCCAGGCGCACGCAGGCCGTTCCAGCCCTTGGCCTCGTCCGGACCCGTGGTGCCGTCGGTGAGGTATTTTCCAGCGTCGTTGTAGTAGTAGTTCGACTCCACCCAGCGCTTGACGCTGTTGCGTGAACGCTGCTCATAGCGTGCCACCGCAACGATGCCGAATCCCTGGTCGGCGCCGAACTGGTTGGAGAACACCATCTTGGCGCTCTTGCCGAAATGGCCCAGGGTCTCGTGGTTGCCGCCAGCGCTGCGCTCGACGTTGGTTTCGGCAGTGGAATAGATGCCTGCCACATCGGCAAAGACGTACTTGCCCGACCGGTCGAAGGCACTGCGGCTGATGATGTCGATCACACCGCCGATCGCATCCGGTGCCTGCTCCGCGCTGAAGCTCTTGTAGATGTCGGTGCGGGTGCCGATGTCGCTGGGAATCAGCTGCAGGTTGTTCATGCGCTCTCCGGAGCCACTGCCACCCACGCTGGCAATCGCGATGCCATCGATGGTGGTGTAGTTGAGGTTGGCCTGCACGCCGCGTACCGTCACATAGCGTGGCTCACCGGCATCCTCCACCGCACTCAGGCCTGGAGCGGCCATCAGGCTCTCGGCCAGGGTCTCGTCGCCGTAGCTGTCCATCTCGTCGTAGACCACCGAATCCTTGATCACCGGCGACAACTTCTTCTGGTCAATGACCTCATGTGCGGCAATCACCTTCACCGTGCCCAGGGTCGGCGCCAGCACCGCCCCGGCCTCGCGCGGCATCGGCGCGGCTGGCTTCGGCGCATTGCGTGCGGGTGCCGGATCGATGGCGATGACATTGCCATCCACCACGGTGTAGCCCAGACCGGTACCCGCCAGCAGTGCATCCAGCGCCTGCTTGACGGTGGCGCCACGCGGCACAGCCCCGGCCATGTGCGCTTCACCGCTGCCCGAGTACAGGAACTGCACGCCGGAACCGCGCGACAACTGCTCAAGTGCACGTGCCAGCGGTTGCGCCGGGATCGCCGCCGACACGCGGGCTTCAAGGCCATCGGCAGCGGCCGCGGCCGCCATTGGCACGCTGCAGGGAGACAGGGCGAGGATGATCGACAGGTAGAGCGTGTTGCGCATCACGGGTCCTTGGAAGAGAAAAGGCTGCGGGGTCGCCGCGTGACTTGGCAGCGGCTTCTTCCAAGTAAGAGCCCGCTTCCACCGAAGTGGAGAACACGGATTCGATGAATTTTTTCTGACAGCCCACGACCACGCAGGCGTCAGCGACTGCCAACCCGCACTGTGTCGCCTTCGCGCCTCACCACGAAGCGTGGGTCGCGTTCGAGGAAGGCCTGCAGCGCACCGATGCGATGCGCATCCAGGCTGCCGGACAACCGTGCCGATGCCGCGCCTTCGTCCAGCACGCGCACCTGCACCAGGTTGTGCCGGTTGAACGCAGCTGCTACCTCGTCCAGCCGCTCATCGAGGAAGGACACCTTGCGCTGCTGCCAATCCAGCAGCATCGACAGCGGCATGTCCACTGCCTCGACGGCATGGCTTCGCGCATCGACCTGCACCACCCGGCCCTGCTCCAACTGGGCCAGGCGGCGGGCACCCGCTCCCTGGCTCCAGACCTCGACCTCGCCGGAGACCACGCCGATGCGCGTGCTCTGCAGCCGTCGCGATACATCGAATACCGTGCCGATATCCCGGATCTCCAGGCCGTTCACTTCCACCTCGAACGGACGGCGGTCGCGGGCGATGTCGAACGTGGCCTCCCCCTGCAGCAGTTCCACCCTCCGGCTGAACCAGCCCATGCGTACCCGCAGTCGGCTGTCCGCGTTGAGCCGCACCTGGGTCTGGTCGGGCAGCACCAGGTCGCGGAGTTCACCATGCCCGGCACTGTGGAGCTGCTGGGTGGGCATCACCTGCGAAACCAGGCCCACGCCGATCAGGGCAACACAGGCCGCGGCAGCGGCCGTCCACCAGCGCACGCGACCGGGACGCAACACAGCGCGGGGCGGCGCCTGCGCACGACCGAACAGCGGCACCACCTTGGCGGCAACCTGCCGCGGTGGCACCAGCGCCTCGTCAGCCAATGGCGATTGCAGCGCTTCGCCCACCTGCCGGTGCAACGCGAGCGCGCGCATGTAGGCGCGAACATGCTCGGGCGAGCGCTTCATCCAGTCCAGGAACGCGACACGCCCGGCCTTGTCCAGCACCCCCTCGCGATTGCACAGGAACCAGTGCTCCGCCTCACGTGCGACCTCGTCGTCAGGCCTGCGTGATGGATACCGGTTCATGTGAGCTCCCTGGCGCCCAGCGCCTTCCTGCAGGCGTCCAGCCCCTTGCCGATATGCTTGCGCACCATGTGCACCGATACCTGCAGCTGCTGGCTGATTCCCGGGCAGTCCAGCCCGTCGCGGTAGTGCAGCTCCATCACCCGGCGCGTGGTCGCCGGCAGTCGTGCGATGGTGCTGCGGATATCGTTCCAGCGCTGCGCACGCTCGAATTCACCTTCGATGTCTTCTTCGCTTTTCAGCACTTCGGCCAGCAGGTCGACGTCTTCCAGAGGCGGCAGCGACGACCGCGCGCGCGCATGCTCGCGCGCCAGGTTGGCCGCCACGGTGAACAGGTAGGCTTCGGGATTGTCGACCGCGTCGGCATCCTCGCCGGTGCTGCGCAGCAGCCGCAGGTAGACCTCCTGCGCCAGGTCTTCGGCATCTTCGCTGGCTGAACCGCGGCGCAGGAAGAAGCCACGCAGCAGCCGGCGCCGCAGTTCGTAGCTCTTCTCCCAGATCCTCACGCTGTTCACGGCCGGCCAACCACCCCGAGGCTGGAAAGCCCAGCAGGGTGACGGCCATTGATGACAGGGGCGTTGCAGCAGACGAACGTACCAGGCATTCCCCGCCCGGCACATCGGCGCATGATACGGCGTGCCACGCCAAGCCTTGCTTGCCAGAGACCCAAGCCGGGCCCGCCTATCGAAGGCGCGAGGCCGGACCTACGCTTGCCTCCTCGGTGGCCGCCACGGCCGCCCTTCGCGTCACGGCTTTGCCGTTGCGACCCCGCTCCAGTGCTGTGCGCCCTGCCGGTGTTGTCGCCCAGGCAGAGCCGGCGCCCTCTGGAGACAGTCATGAACCAATCCCTGATCCCCTTCGATACCGATCCGCTGGAAACCCAGGAGTGGCGTGAATCGCTGCAGGCGGTGACGCAGGCCGGTGGCCGGCCACGCGCGCACTACCTGATCGACCAGCTGAGCGAGCTGGACGCCCAGCAGCACGGCGACCTGCATACCCGCGCATGGACGGCCTACGTCAATACCATCCCGCCCGAACGCCAGCCGGCCTATCCGGGCGACCTGGCCATCGAGCGCCGCCTGAACGCGATGATCCGCTGGAACGCGATGGTGATGGTGCTGCGTGCCGGCAAGCACTCCAACGTCGGCGGCCACATCGCCACCTACCAGTCGGCAGCGGTGCTGTACGACGTGGGCTTCGACCACTTCTTCCGTGGCCGCACCGACACCTTCGACGGCGACATGATCTACATCCAGGGCCACTCCGCGCCGGGCATCTACGGCCGCGCCTACGTGGAGGGCCGCATCGATCAGGAACGGATGGACAACTTCCGCCGCGAAGCCGGTCGCGAAGGCCTGTCCTCGTATCCACACCCACGCCTGATGCCGGAGTTCTGGCAGTTCCCGACCGTGTCGATGGGGTTGGGCCCGCTGACCGCGGCCTACCAGGCGCGCTACATGCGTTACCTGGAATACCGTGGACTGAAAGAACACCAGGGCCGCAAGGTCTGGGCCTTCCTCGGCGACGGCGAGATGGACCAGCCCGAATCGCTGGCGGCGATTTCGCTGGCCGGCCGCGAACGGCTGGACAACATCGTGTTCGTGGTCAACTGCAACCTGCAGCGCCTGGACGGTCCGGTGCGCGGCAACGCCAAGGTCATCCAGGAACTGGAAGGCACCTTCCGCGCAGCCGGCTGGAACGTGATCAAGCTGATCTGGGGCAGTGGCTGGGACGACCTGCTGGCCCGCGACCACAGCGGCCTGCTGCGCCAGCGCATGATGGAATGCGTGGACGGCGACTACCAGACCTTCAAGTCGCAGAGCGGCGCCTACGTGCGCGAGCATTTCTTCGGCCGTTACCCCGAGCTGCTGGAGCTGGTCGCGCACATGAGCGACGACGAAATCTGGGCCCTGGCACGTGGTGGCCACGATCCGCAGAAGGTGTACGCCGCCTACCAGCAGGCGGTGAACACCCGCGGCCGGCCGACGGTGATCCTGGCCAAGACGGTCAAGGGCTTCGGCATGGGCGAAGCCGGTGAAGGCCAGAACATCAACCACCAGCTGAAGAAGATGAGCGCCGACGCGGTGCGCGCCTTCCGTGACCGCTTCAAGCTGCCGGTCAGCGACGAGCAGCTGGAGGAGATGCCCTATCTGCGCCCGGAACCGGGCAGCGCCGAGGCCGCCTACTTCGCCGAGCGCCGCCGCATCCAGGGTGGGCAGCTGCCGGCGCGCCTGGCCAAGGTCGATCCGCTGCCGCTGCCGCCGCTGTCGATCTTCAACACCCAGCTGCAGGGCAGCGGCGATCGCGGCCAGTCCACCACCATGGGCTTCGTACGCATCCTCACCAGCCTGCTGAAGGACCCGGAACTGGGCAAGCTGGTGATTCCGATCGTGCCCGATGAATCGCGCACCTTCGGCATGGAAGGCCTGTTCCGCCAGATCGGCATCCACTCCTACCTGGGCCAGCTGTACACCCCGCAGGACGCCGGCCAGCTGAGCTATTACAAGGAAGCCAAGGACGGCCAGATCCTGCAGGAAGGCATCAATGAATCCGGTGCGATCTGTTCGTGGATCGCCGCCGGCACCGCCTACAGCAACCACGGCCTGGCGACGATTCCGTTCTACATCTTCTATTCGATGTTCGGCCTGCAGCGCGTCGGTGACCTGGCCTGGGCCGCTGCCGATGCGCGGACCCGCGGCTTCCTGCTCGGTGCCACCTCCGGCCGCACCACGCTGATGGGCGAAGGCCTTCAGCACGATGACGGCCACAGCCACGTGCTGTCGTCGGTGATTCCGAGCTGCTTGTCCTACGACCCGACCTACAACTACGAGCTGGCGGTGATCATCCATGACGGCCTGCGCCGCATGTATGTCGACCAGGAAGACATCTACTACTACATCACCGTACTCAACGAGAACTACCCGCAGCCGGCACTGCCCGAAGGCGCCGAGGCCGGCATCCTGAAGGGCCTCTACCTGCTGCATCCGGCAGCCGCCGACAACGCCTTGCAGCCACGCGTGCAGCTGATGGGCAGCGGCTCGATCCTGCGCGAGGTGGAAGCCGCAGCAGAACTGCTGCAGCAGGACTTCGGCATCGCCAGCGATGTGTGGAGCGCGACCAGCCTGACCGAACTGCGCCGCGACGGGCTGTCCGCCGAGCGCTGGAACCTGCTGCATCCGGCCGAAAAACCGCGCGTGCCCTACGTGCAGCAGTGCCTGCAGGGCCATGAAGGCCCGGTGGTGGTGGCCACCGACTACATGAAGATCGTCGGCGACCAGATCCGTCCCTTCATCAACGACCGCCGCTTCATCGCACTCGGTACCGATGGCTTCGGCCGTTCCGACACGCGTGAGTCGCTGCGCACGTTCTTCGAAGTGGATCGCCACTTCATCGTACTGGCGGCCCTGAAGTCGCTGGCCGACGAAGGCCGCATCGAGCGCTCGCGGATGCAGGAGGCGATCGACAAGTACGGCATCGACACCGGCAAGCGCGATCCGGCCGCCGCCGTGTAAGGCCGTTGCATTCACCACGCCTGCCCTGCGGGCGTGGTGAATGCAGCATCGCTACGGCATGCGCTTGAACAGGTTGGTCTGCAGGATCGGCGTACCGTCATGACCGTAGAACGCCTTGGTCTCGGTCATCGTTGCCTGGTCATCGGCGACGGTGTAGATACGGGTGGAGGCCGGCGTGCCGTGGTCCACCAGCTGCATCACCAGCGTGTTCGGCGCCGGCAGTTTCAGGTTGGCCTTGTCCGCGCCATAGGTGCCGGACAAAGGGCCCGGCGTACCGTCCAGCGCCAGCGTGCCGTCGGATTTCATGGTCTTGCCGTCGTGCAGGACGATGTCCACGTGCGAGCTCCAGCGGCCACCACCGGCATCCTTGAACTCGAGCACCACGTGCTTCGGGCGCTGCGCTTCGGGTAGCGCAGACGTGGCGATATCCAGCGACCAGCGCCCCAGCAGTGGGGAAGGCGAAGTCTCCACTGCCAGCGCCGGAACGGCGGGGAGTGAAAGCGCAGACAACAACACAGCGGACAACAGCTTCATACGTTGCTCCGTTCCAGTGAAGAAGATTCTGCGTGACGCGTTGTGGGGCGCAGCGCCTCGGATCGTGCCCGGCATCGTCGCCCGGCACAAGCAGGGCGCTGAACACGCGGCAACCTCATTCGCGCCCCCCGCGATTTCGGTCTGGCGGCAAGGTCTCATCCGTCCTTGCCGATACAAATAGTTACGTTATAACATTTCACTCCGCCTTCACGAGTCCTGCCATGCGTCGCCACCTGCTTGCTGCTGCCATCCTGCTCGCCGTCCACACCGCCCAGGCCGCGGACGAGCCCACCCTCCCCACCCTCCAGGTCCAGGCCTCGCAACCCTCGCGCATCGACAGCCGGGTCACCGTCGACAATCCGCAGGCGCAGAACCGCACCCTCGGCGGCCTGCTCGAGCGCGTCTCCGGTGTGCAGAGCACCGCCTTCGGGCCGAACGCGGGCGCCCCGGTCATCCGCAGCCTCACCGGCAACCGCGTGCAGATCCTGCAGGACGGCCAGTCGATTCTGGGCATGAACGCGATCAGCGGCGACATCAACATCCCGTTCGATCCGCTGTTCGTGCGCAGCGTCACCGTCAACAAGTCCTCGGACACGGTGCGCTATGGCGGCAATGCGATCGGCGGCAGTGTTGAGATCGATTCGGGCCTGATCCCGCGCAGCATGGAAGACAAGGACCAGTCGATGGAACTGGTCCTGCGCAAGGGCTTCAATGCCGCCGACGCGCAGGGCTTCCGCATGAACTTCAACAACCGGCGCAACCTCTCGACCAACCTGCAGGTCTCCCGTCAGCGCATCTCGCACTACGACATCCCGGGCAACAGCAAGGCCGCCGTCTGCAACACCCGCCTGTTCCCGCCGACCGGCGGCGTCAACTCGGCGCTGGCCGACAGCTGCCAGAAGGAAGCACGCGTACAGCAGATCTACAACAAGGCCTCGCAGCCGTACATCGACCAGTTCATGACCGAAAATCCGGACTGGGCCGATGGTGACTTCTCGTTCTACACCAACCATCCGACCTCGGTCTGGCAGCGCCGCACCTACATCAATCCGGCCAACCCGGCCTACGTGCCCGGCACGCCGTCGTACGTGCAGAAGCAGATCAACAACGATGTCACGCCCGACTACCATCACCGGCTGGGCAACAGCTACGCACGCAACTCGCAGGTGGCCTTCGGGTCGACGCTGTTCTTCGACCGCGGCTACGTGGGTGTCAGTATCGATGCCAAGGACAGCGAATACGGCGTACCGGGCTTCTCGATGCAGAACCTGGCGTTCGGTTCCAATTATGCCGATGGCCTGCCGGTGGGCGTGGTGATCAAACAGGAACGCTACGCACTGGAAGCCCTGCTGCGCGATCCGCTGCCGTGGTTCCAGCGCGCGGAGCTGCGTGCATCGAAGCTGGACAACACTTCGGGCGAGCGCCTGGGCAGCACCCGGGCCAATGACTACGACTTCGAGAGCAGCCAGGCCGAGCTCCTGCTCAGTCACCTGCAGCTCGGGCCGCTCAGCGGCCTGCTCGGCTTCAGCCACCAGTCGCGGGAGGTCACCGGCAGCGGTTCACTGCGCTACCTGCCCGACGTCGACACTCGCAGCAACGCGGTGTTCCTGAAAGAGACACTGGACGTCGGCTGGGCCACCTTCGATGCGGGTGTGCGCCACGAGCGCGTCGACCACGAGCTGCAGCCCAGCCGCTTCAGGACCGCGCGCAATGCCGCCAACACGAAACTGGATGATCGCGACTACCGGCTCAACAGCTACAGCCTCGGATCGTATGTCGAGCTCGGTCCGTTGTTCGCCGCCAAGGTGCGCTACTCGTCCTCGCAGCGCGCACCGGAGATCAACGAGCTGTATGCCAGCAACGCACACTATTCGGTGATGACCCAGGAAGAAGGCAACCAGAACCTCAAGCCTGAGCACGCGAAGAACCTGGAGCTGACCGGCCTGTTCCACATCGGCGGTTTCGAGCTGTCGGCCACCGCTTACCGGATGAAGTACGAGAACTATCTGTACCTGGGTCACTCCGGCGTGCAGACGGCCAACCGCCTGCCGCTGAAGTACTGGAAGCAGACCGACACCACGGTGAAGGGCTTCGAGATCGATGCCTCGCAGGCATTGGACCTGGGCCGCTACGGCACGTTGAACGTGTCCGCCTTCGCCGACCTGGTGAAGAACAAGGCCGATAGCCCCGATTCATTGCGCGCCCACAACGATGGCGAGTACCTGCCGAACATGCCGACCAACCGCTACGGTGCCAGCCTGCAGTGGCAGCGCGAAGGCTGGAAGGCGCAGCTGTCGAGCACCTACTACGGCACGCAGAAGTACCTCGGCCGCAACGTCAGCGAGGAAATCCCGCTGGATGCGTTCAACCTGGTCGACCTGCAGGTCAGCCGCGAACTGCCGGTGCGCAACAGCTACATCGCCGGCATGGAAGTGTTCGTCAACGGCAGCAACCTGCTGAATCAAGAAGCGCGTCCACACAACTCGCCGCTGAAATACATCGCGCCGTTGCCGGGGCGTGGTTTCCAGGTGGGTGTGACGCTAAAGCTCTGAGGAGAGCCTGATTCGGTCGCCATCCAGCGATCAATGATCGCTGGATGGCACGCCGGGACCCTGCGTCCGCGCAAAGAAAAACGCCTGCAGATCGAGGATCTGCAGGCGCTTCTTTGTATCTGGCGGAGTGAGAGGGATTCGAACCCTCGATAGAGCTTTTGACCCTATACTCCCTTAGCAGGGGAGCCCCTTCGGCCACTCGGGCATCACTCCGGGGTGTTCTCCGCGTCTGGTGCGTTGCACCTCAGCGGGGCGTGAATCATAACGTTAATCGAGTGCGAAGGTAAAGCGTTATTCGGCAGAATTTTCGCTACCGGTGCCACCGGCTTCATCACCACGCTGGATGCGCTGATAGATCTCTTCGCGATGCACAGCGACGTCCTTCGGCGCAGTGATGCCGATACGCACCTGGTTACCCTTGACGCCAAGCACGGTGACGCTCACCGAGTCACCGATCATCAGGGTTTCGCCGACGCGGCGAGTCAGGATCAACATTTTTGTAAGTCTCCATGGAACCGTGTGGAAGGGTATCCCCCACCGGCTTGACGCTCCGTCAAGAAGCGCTACCACGACAAAGGGAAAAGATTCGCAATGGTACCGTCAGCCGTCCCGCTCCTACAAGGAGGGGGACGGCCAGGTTCATCACAGGCGGGGGCTGACCCATTCGACGACTGCAGCCAGCGCAGTGGCAAGGGCGGGCCCGTCCTCGCCACCACCCTGGGCGAGGTCCGGGCGTCCGCCGCCCTTGCCCCCGATCTGACCGGCGATATGGGACAACAGTTCCCCGGCCTTGACCTTGCCCATTGCGCTGCCGTTCACGCCTGCGACCAGGGCCGCCTTGCCATCCTGGGCGCCGGCCAGCACGATGACCGCGTCGCCCAGCTGCTGCTTCAGGCGGTCCACGGCGTCACGCAGGGCCTTGGCGTCGAAGCCCTCCAGGCGGGCAGCCAGTACCTTCACGCCAGCAACCTCGACGGCCTGGCCGGACAGGTCGGCCGTGGCACCGGCGGCGACCTTGGCCTTCACGGCTTCCAGTTCACGCTCCAGCTGCTTCTGGCGCTGGCCAAGGGCTCGGATCTTCTCGACCACGTCGGTGGCGCTGCCGCCGAGCAGTTCGGCGGCCTCGGCCAGGCGGGCCTCTTCGGCGTCCACGTAATCCAGGGCGCCCTGGCCGGTAACGGCCTCGATGCGGCGCACGCCCGCAGAGACGCCGCCCTCGGAGGTGATCTTGAACAGGCCGATGTCGCCGGTACGGTTGACGTGGGTACCACCGCACAGCTCGGTGGAGTAGTCCCCCATCTTCAGCACGCGCACGTGCTCGCCGTACTTCTCGCCGAACAGGGCCATCGCGCCGAAATCCAGCGCCTCCTGCATGCCCATGGTGTGCACTTCGGCGGCGTTGTTGGCCCGCACCTGCTGGTTGACCTTGCGCTCGATCACGGCAAGCTCTTCCGCGCTGATCGGCTGGAAGTGCGAGAAGTCGAAACGCAGGCGGTCCGGAGCGACCAGCGAGCCCTTCTGCTGCACGTGGGTGCCCAGCACTTCGCGCAGGGCGGCGTGCAGCAGGTGGGTGGCCGAGTGGTTGAGGATGGTGGCGCCACGGCGCTCGCCATCGACCTGGCCGGAGAGCACGTCGCCGACCTTCAGGCGGCCTTCGGACAGGGTGCCGACATGGCCATGGAACTGGCCGGCGAACTTCTGGGTGTCGTCCACCGCCAGGCGCACGCCGTTGCCGGTCAGCACGCCGGTATCACCGACCTGGCCGCCGGACTCGGCGTAGAACGGGGTCTGGTTGGTGATGACGATGACTGCGTCACCGGCATCGGCCGACTGCACCGGACGGCCGTCCTTGAGCAGGGCCAGCACGCTCAGGCCGTCAGCCTGCAGGCGGTCGTAGCCCAGGAACAGGGTCGGGCTCAGCGTTGCCACCAGCTCGGCAGGCAGGGTCACGCCGCCGCCGAACTTGCCGGCTGCCCGTGCGGTTTCGCGCTGCTGTTCCATCGCGGCATCGAAGCCGGCGATGTCGACGGTCAGGTCGCGCTCGCGGGCAATGTCCTGGGTCAGGTCGAGCGGGAAGCCATAAGTGTCGTACAGGCGGAACGCGTCAACGCCCGGGATCACGCCATTGCTGGCCTTGCCGGCCACGTCCTCGAAGATCTTCATGCCGGCGTCGAGGGTTTCGGCGAAACGCTCTTCCTCGGCCTGCAGCGCACGGGTGACGGTGTCCACCGCCGCCGGCAGTTCCGGATAGGCCTCGCCCATCTGCTCGACCAGCGTCGGCACCAGCTTGCTGAAGAACGGCTGGCGCACGCCCAGCATCCAGCCATGGCGCAGGGCGCGGCGGATGATACGGCGCAGCACGTAACCCCGGCCTTCGTTGGAGGGCAGCACGCCGTCGACGATCAGGAACGAGCAGGCGCGGATGTGGTCGGCAATCACGCGCAGTGACTTGTTCTCCAGGTCGGCGGTGCCGGTCAGCTCGGAGGCCTTGCGGATCAGCGCCTGGAACAGGTCAATCTCGTAGTTGGTGTGCACGTGCTGCAGGATCGCAGCCAGGCGCTCCAGGCCCATGCCGGTATCCACGCAAGGCGCCGGCAGCGGCACCAGGGTGCCGTCGGGCTGGCGGTCGAACTGCATGAACACCAGGTTCCAGATTTCGATGAAACGGTCGCCGTCTTCATCCGGCGAACCTGGGGGGCCACCGGCGATATGGTCACCGTGGTCGTAGAAGATCTCGGTGCACGGGCCGCACGGGCCGGTGTCGGCCATCTGCCAGAAGTTGTCCGAGGCGAACGGTGCGCCCTTGTTGTCGCCGATGCGCACGATGCGCTCTTCCGGCACGCCGACCATGTCGCGCCACAGCGCATAGGCTTCGTCGTCGGTCTGGTAGACGGTGACCAGCAGGCGTTCGGCCGGCAGCTTCCATACCTGGGTCAGCAGCTCCCAGGCCCAGGCAATCGCGTCCTTCTTGAAGTAGTCGCCGAACGACCAGTTGCCGAGCATTTCGAAGAAGGTGTGGTGGCGTGCGGTGTAGCCGACCTGGTCGAGATCGTTGTGCTTGCCGCCCGCGCGCAGGCAGCGCTGCACGTCGGCCGCGCGCACGTAGCTACGCTTCTCCGCGCCGAGGAACACGTCCTTGAACTGCACCATGCCGGAGTTGGTAAACAGCAGGGTCGGATCATTGCCCGGCACCAGCGGCGCCGAGGGCACGATGGTGTGGCCTTTGCCCTTGAAGAATTCAAGGAAGTCGCTGCGGATCTGGGATGTCGTGAATTTGGCGGATGCGTTCATTGGGGGCTGGCAGTCTGCGGGCCGGCGGACCCGGACCACCGGCCGTGTTGGCCAGGGTCGCGAGGGACCGCCGAAAACCTAAAGGGTATCAGGCCCGGCGCCGCCAGTCTCAGTCATCCGGGTCGTAGCGGGTCGCACGGCGGATGCTGTCGCCGTCGAAGCCCCGTCGGGCCAGCAGATCGGCGGCCTTGCGCCGCTGCGTCAGATCCTGCGGACCGGCCTCGCCAAAGCGCCGGCGGACCAGATCACGGGCATTTTCCTGCCAGTCGCCATCGTAACTGTCCATCGCCGCGGCAATCGCGGCACTGTCCAGGCCATGGGTGCCCAGCTCGGCACGGACATGGATCGGGCCATAACCCGTATTGGCGCGCATCCGCACCAGGTTCTCGGCAAAACGGGTGTCGTCCTGCCAGCCCGCCTCGGTCAGCCTGGCGACAGCGGCCTGCGCGGCTTCGTCTTCGATGCCACGGGCGGTCAGCTTGCGGGTGAGTTCCTTGCGCGAGTGTTCGCGGCGGACCAACAGGCCCAGCGCCCGTTGCACGGGGGTCTGCTCACGCGGCCGGCGCTTGCGGCCGGTCGGAATGTCTTCGGCGTCGGACATCGGTGCTCCAAGGGTGGCGCCGTCCTTGGCGCCCTGCCCATCCCTGGGCGATTCGAACCTGCGGGACAGGGCGACGTCACTGACGGCGCCGCCCTGCCCCACAGCAAGCCTTACTCGTCGTCGCCTTCGTCGTCGCCTTCCTCGCGGGCCGCTTCGGCCGGCTGGAATTTCTCACGCAGCTCGGCCTCGAGCTTGGCGGCGACGGTCGGGTTGTCGCGCAGGTAGCCACGGGCATTGTCCTTGCCCTGGCCAATGCGCTCATCACCGTAGCTGTACCAGGCGCCGGCCTTCTCGACCAGCTTGGCATCCACGCCCATGTCGATCAGTTCGCCCTCGCGGCTGATGCCTTCGCCGTACAGGATCTCGGTGATGACCTGCTTGAACGGAGGCGCCAGCTTGTTCTTGACGACCTTGATCTTGGTCTGGTTGCCGATGATCTCATCGCCCTTCTTGATCGCACCGATACGGCGGATGTCCAGCCGGACCGAGGCATAGAACTTGAGCGCGTTGCCGCCGGTGGTGGTTTCCGGGCTCTGGCCCGGCATCATCACGCCGATCTTCATGCGCAGCTGGTTGATGAAGATCACCAGGGTGTTGGAACGCTTGATGTTGCCGGTCAACTTGCGCAGCGCCTGGCTCATCAGGCGGGCCTGCAGACCCGGCAGCTGGTCACCCATTTCGCCTTCGATTTCGGCCTTCGGGGTCAGCGCGGCGACCGAGTCGACCACCAGGATGTCGACCGAGCCCGAACGGACCAGCATGTCGGCGATTTCCAGCGCCTGCTCACCGGTATCCGGCTGCGACAGCAGCAGGTCGTCCACGTTCACGCCCAGCTTGGCGGCGTAGATCGGGTCCAGCGCGTGCTCGGCATCGATGAAGGCCGCAGTGCCGCCCATCTTCTGGCATTCGGCGATGGCCTGCAGGGTCAGGGTGGTCTTGCCCGAGGATTCCGGCCCGTAGATCTCAACGACACGGCCCTTCGGCAGACCGCCAATGCCCAGTGCGATGTCGAGCATCAGCGAACCGGTCGGGATGGCTTCGACGGGCTCGACCACGCGGTCGCCCATGCGCATCACCGAGCCCTTGCCGAACTGCTTCTCGATCTGGCCCAGAGCAGCAGCCAAGGCGCGCTTCTTGTTCTCGTCCATCGTATTGGTCCTTGCAGAGGTCATGTCGTTGGGGGTGCTGTCTTTGGGGGTCTTCTTTGCCATGGGTTCACTTTAAGTCGGACGTATCGCACAGGCTGAGATTCTGCCTGGCGCTCTGAAAAGAATTATCGGACATCCGTACCAACCTCAGTGGAACCAGAGAATCGCCACAAAAGACCGCGGGGTAATGCGCTATGGAGCGGGTCAACGATTGGGCCGAAGCAGGCCGCAATAGAGGCCTTCGATCGCAAAATCCTGGTCCGGCAGCACCTCGATCGGCTTGTAATCGGGATTGCGCGGCAGCAGGCGGATGCGGTCCTTGGCGATCTTCAGCAGCTTGACGGTGATCTCGTCATCGATTCGGGCCACCACGATCTGCCCGGAATGTGCGTCGCGGGTGCGGTGTACGCCGATCAGGTCGCCGTCGAAGATGCCCTCGTCGATCATCGAGTCGCCCTGCACCTTCAGCAGGTAGTCCGGCGCTGGCGAGAAGAACACCCGGTCCAGCACCACGAAATCGTCAGAGCCGATGTCGGCACCGATCGGCAGGCCGGCGGCGACCCGGCCCAGCACCGGCAAGCGCAGCACGCTGTCCGGAAGGCCCGGCTCGGCCAGCTTTTCGACCGGCGGTGCCTGCACCAGGCGGATGCCGCGAGCCTGGCCCGGAATGCGACGGATCGCACCAGCCTGCTCCAGGGCTTCCAGGTGGTACTGGGCCGCGCGCACGCCCTTGAAGCCGAACGCACGTGCGATTTCAGTCTGCGAGGGCGGCGCGCCTTCACTCTCGATACGCTCGGCGATCAACTGCAGGATCGCCTGCTGGGTGTCGGTCAGGTCCATGGTTAGTAGTATTACTACTAACGCACACAACTGCAAGTGCCGGGTACGACAAACAGGTGATGGGGATCTGTAGTGCCGAGCCATGCTCGGCAGTTGGGCGAATGGCCGGGCGGCAACGGCAGAAGCAGCCGACCAGCGGTCGGCCCTACAGGAATCGCGCAGCGATTCCGCGGTTCCCGCGGGGAACCGCTGCTGCAAGCACGCTATGTGTGCTTGCCGCTCTTCCAGATCGAGAACAGGATCCACACGCCACAGAAGCCGGCGCCGATGAAACCGCACACCCCCAGCGCCAGCAGCCAGCGACTGGAGACCCCGCCAACGCTGTGCATGACGATCGAGGACCCGATGATCAGCGCGGCAGTGACGATACCCATCACCAGCCGGTTCGCTGCCCGATTCACCTGTTCGCCGAAGCCCTGCAGCGCAGTGGTTTCCACCTTCAGCTGGAGGCGGCCGCGGCGTGCGGCCTGGACCAGCTTGCGCAGGTCGCGCGGCAATTCCCCGGCGAAGTCGACCAGCCCCAGCAGGCTGCGCCGGCCACGCTTGAGCAGCGCCCTGGGCGCATAGCGCTGCAGCACCACACGCTCCAGGAACGGGCGTGCGGCACTGGCCATGTCGAAATCCGGGTCCAGCTGGCGGCCCATGCCTTCCAGGGTCAGGAAGGCCTTGATCATCAGCGCCAGATCGGCCGGCAGGGTCAGGCTGTAGCTGCGCAGCAGCTGGGTAATGTCACCCAGCATCAGGCCGATGCGCAGGTCCTTCAGCGGCACGCCGCGATACTGGTCGACGAACTGGCTGATGTCGTGCTGCAGGCGGTTCTCGTCCACTTCCACGCCGCCGGCCCAGTCCAGCAGCACATCGGCCACGCCCTGCGGGTCCTGCTCGACCAGCCCGTGCAGCAGCTGCGCGACCTGGAAGCGGCGCACTTCGGACAACGCGCCGACCATGCCGAAGTCAATCACGCCGATGCGGCCGTCACGCAGGTAGAGGATGTTGCCGGGGTGCGGGTCGGCGTGGAAGCAGCCGTCCTCCAGCACCATCTTGAGCACGATGTCGGCACCGCGCCGGGCCAGTTCACGCCGGTCCAGGCCCGCCGCATCGACGCCGGCCAGGTCACGCCCGGGAATGCCGTCGACGAAGTCCTGGACGTTCAGGCTTTCGCAGGTCCACTGCCAGTGCACGCTGGGGATCAGGATGTCGTCACGACCACTGAAGTTGCGCGCGATGCGCTCGGCGTTGCGGCATTCGGCGGCGAAATCCAGCTCGCGGCGCAGCGACACGGTGAACTGCTGCACGACCTCGGCTGGACGATAGCGGCGCAGGTCCGGCAGCCGCGCCTCGACGATTTCGGCCAGGCGCGCCAGCAACCGCAGGTCGGCCTCGACCACGTCGCGGATACCGGGGCGCCGCACCTTCAGCACCACCTCGCGGCCGTCATGCAGGCGCGCGCGATGGGCCTGCGCCAGCGAGGCGGCGGCCATCGGGATTTCATCGAGGAAGGCGAACACGTCTGCAGGCGAGGCGCCCAGGTCGGCCTCCAGCTGCCCGCGGATCTCGGCGTACGGCAGGGCCGGCACCGCGTTCTGCAGTTCGGACAGCTCGGCAATCCACTCCGGCGGCAACAGGTCGACGCGCGTTGCCAGCACCTGGCCAAGCTTGACGAAGGTCGGGCCGAGATCCTGCATCGCGCTGCGCACGCGCACCGGCGCGGTCATCCGCAGCAGTTCCTGGCGATCCTCGTTCCAGTGCAGGAGGCGCCCAGCGCGCTCCAGCGTGGTGGCCAGGCCGATGCGCCGCACCACGTCACCGAAACCATAGCGGATCAGGACAACCGCAATTTCCTGCAGTCGGCCCAGGTCACGGACCGTGCCCAGCGTTTCCCACATCATGCGTGCTCCGGACGATTACCGGAGCAGCATGTCACAGCTGGGCGTCGATGCCGCGCAATGCCGCCGCCACGGTTTGCCGGCGGATGGCTTCGCGGTCGCCCTCGAACTGGAACAGCTCGGCGCGGGCGTAGCCGCCACGCCGCTTCCAGCCGATCCAGACGCTGCCGACCGGCTTGCCGGGGCTGCCACCGCCCGGACCGGCGATGCCGGTCACTGCCACCGCGATGCCGGCACCCGAGTTGACCAGCGCGCCGGAAACCATTTCCAGCACGGTTTCGCGGCTGACTGCGCCAAACTGCTCCAGCGTCTGTGCGCGCACGCCGAGCAGGCGCTGCTTGGCTTCGTAGCTGTAGACCACCATGCCGCAGTCGAAGAATGCCGACGAACCTGCGATGTCGGTCATGCACTTTGCAATCCAGCCGCCACTGCAGCTTTCAGCGGTCACCAGCTGCAGCGAGGCCTGCTGCAGGCGCTGCCCGAGCGCGGCGGACTGGGCATTGAGATCGGCGTCGGTGGGGATGGACATCGGCATGACGGTGGGGTGAAGAACCCCGTTGTACCGCAGATGACAGGCGGATGTCGCGCCCCTCCGGCACGGTTGCGTTGCCGGCCAGCGGCCGGCACTACCCGGCATCGGCCGCTACCTCACCACTCCGGCAGTTTTTCCGGCAGCAGCGCGCGGATCGGGGCGCCATCGGCACTGGCGGCCAGCTTTTCGGCTTCGGCGATCGGCAGGTCGACCTGCAGCAGCCAACCGTCCTCATCGGCCTGCTCGCTACGGATCACTTCCAGCTGGTGCAGGCGCGCGCGCAGGCGGCCCGCATCCGGCGGCAGGCGCAGTTCGCCGGTGACGTGCTGCAGTCCCAGGCGCTTGCCCAGCACCGCCTGCAGCAGGTCCAAGCCCTGCCCGTCACGCGCGGAAATCCACACCCGCTCGCGACGCGACTCGTCCGGGATACCGTCCTGGCCATCGTGGCGCACGTCGGCGCCTTCAATGCGGTCGATCTTGTTGAACACCAGCAACTGCGGCAGATCACCGGCACCGACTGCGGTCAGCACCTCGTCGACCTGGGCGATGCGCTCCTCGCGGTGCGGATCGGCGGCGTCGACCACATGCAGCAGGAAGTCGGCCTCGCGCGCCTCGGACAGGGTCGAGCGGAACGCCGCGACCAGATCATGCGGCAGATCGCGGACGAAGCCGACGGTATCGGCCAGCACTACGTTGCCGCCCGGAACCGCGATGCGGCGCACGGTCGGATCCAGCGTTGCGAACAGCTGGTCGGCGGCATAGGCCTCAGCGCCGGTCATGGCGTTGAACAGGGTCGACTTGCCGGCGTTGGTGTAGCCCACCAGGGCCACGCGCGGCAGCTCACTGCGCACACGCGCACGGCGCATCTGGGTACGCTGCACTTCGACCTTTTCCAGGCGCTTCTGCAGCTGCTCCACCCGCTTCTGCAGCAGGCGGCGGTCGGTTTCCAGCTGGGTTTCACCCGGGCCGCGCAGGCCGATCGAACCGCCGCGCTGGCGCTCCAGGTGGGTCCATCCGCGCACCAGCCGCGTGGCCAGATGCCGCAGCTGTGCCAGTTCGACCTGCAGCTTGCCTTCGTGGCTGTGCGCACGCTGGGCGAAGATGTCCAGGATCAGGCCGGTGCGGTCGATCACCCGGCGCTCGAGGAAACGTTCCAGGTTGCGCTCCTGGCCCGGGCTCAACGCATGGTTGACCAGGATCAGGTCGGCACCGCTGGCGTCGGCCGCAGCCTTGATCTCGTCCAGCTTGCCGCTGCCGATCAGGGTCGACGGATTCGGACGGTGCAGGCGCGCAGTGATCGTCGCGGCGATGCTGGCCCCGGCCGAGCGGGCCAGATCACCGAATTCTTCCAGCACATCGTCTTCCAGCTTGCCGAAATGGGGCTGGATCAACAGGGCGTGTTCGCCCTTTTTCGAGCGGTCAAACATTCACCGCTCCGGTATTACTCGTCTGCTTCATCACCTGCCTGACCACCTTCACCCGACTGCACGTACCCACCGCCCGGACCCACCTTCACGTTGCGTGCCGGAACGACGGTGGAAATGGCGTGCTTGTAGACCATCTGACTGACCGTGTTGCGCAGCAGGACCACGAACTGGTCGAACGACTCGATCGTGCCCTGCAGCTTGATGCCGTTCACCAGGTACACCGAAACCGGCACGCGTTCGCGCCGCAGTGCGTTCAAGAAAGGATCCTGCAGCGATTGCCCCTTGGACATTGCACACTCCTGATTATTGTTCTTATTGGGTTGCCGACGGTTGCCGCGGCCCCCGAGCCGCCCGCCGACCGATGGATGTTACACGGCTGGCGGGGATTCAGCGTGCGACGAAGGTCGACACCGCGCCGGCCAGGCGCTCGTGGTCGATATGGGGGTCGAACCAGCGCGCATCAAGCTCGCCGCGCAGCCAGGTCAGTTGGCGCTTGGCCAGCTGCCGGGTGGCGAAGATCGCCTTGTCACGGAAACGGACGGCATCCCCCTCCCCGTCCAGATACTCCCAGGCCTGGCGATAGCCGACCGCGCGCACGGCCGGCAGGTCCAGGGGCGCCGCCACGGCGGCCATTTCCGGCATCGCGCGCAATGCTCGCACCTCGTCGAGAAAGCCCTGCCCCAGCATGGCATCGAAGCGCGCCTCGATGCGCTGGTGCAGAACCGCCCGGTCGCGTGGGGCCAGGATCAGCTTGAGGGTGCGCACCGGCAATGGCGCCACACCCGGCCGGCGCTGCCATTCAGTAATGGGGATACCGGTCAGGCGATAGACCTCCAGCGCCCGCTGGATGCGTTGCGGGTCGGTGGCATGGATGCGTGCGGCGGCGGCCGGGTCGACCTTGGCCAGCTCGGCGTGCAGTGCCGCCCAGCCACGCTCGGCCGCCTCGGCGCTGAGCGCTTCGCGCATTGCCGGCTCGGCCTCCGGCATCGGCGACAGGCCCTGCAGCAGCGCCCGGAAGTACAGGCCAGTGCCACCGGCGAGGATCGGCGTCCTGCCACGCGCCACGATGTCGGCCACGACCCGCCCGGCATCGGCGGCGAACTCGGCCGCCGAGTAGGTCTGCCAGGGATCGCGCAGGTCCAGCAGATGGTGCGGCGCCTGCGCGCGCTCCGTCGTATCGGGCTTGGCCGAACCGATGTCCAGGTGGCGGTATACCAGCGCCGAGTCGACGCTGACGATTTCCCCACCCAGCTGCCGTGCCAGGGCGATCGCAGTGGCGGTCTTGCCACTGGCGGTCGGCCCCATCACGGCGATCGCCAGTGGCCGCCGATCGATAGCCATCAGTCTTCGTCCGGCCAGCGGATCGTCGGCGCAGCGTCGGCGCGCGGCGTCGGTACGGCTTCCACCGCCTGCCAGATCTTCAGCGCATCAACGGTGGCCGCCACGTCATGCACGCGCACGATGCGCGCGCCACGCTGGACTGCGATCAGGTGCGCGGCCACCGAGGCCGCTACCCGCTCGGACGGCGTATCGCGACCGGTCAGTTCACCGAGACTGCGCTTGCGCGAGAGGCCGGCCAGCATCGGCACGCCCAGTTCCAGGAAGCGCTCCGAACGCGCCAGCAGGGTCATGTTGTGGCCGGTGGTCTTGCCGAAGCCGAAACCGAGGTCGATCAGCAGGTTCTTCTTCGCGATGCCTGCCATCTCGGCAGCGAACAGGCGCTGCACCAGGAAGCCGTGCACCTCGGCGACCACATCGTCGTAGTGCGGATCGGCCTGCATGTGGCCCGGTTCGCCCTGCATGTGCATCAGCACTACCGGCACGCCGGTTTCCGCGGCGGCGTCCAGCGCCCCCTCCTGACGCAGGCCGAAGATGTCGTTGATCATGCCGGCGCCAGCGGCCACGGCCGCACGCATCACTTCCGGCTTGAAGGTGTCGATACTGATCGGCACGTGGGTCCGGACCGCCAGCTGCTCGATCACCGGAATCACCCGGCCCAGCTCCTCCTCGACCGATACCGGCGTGGCGCCCGGGCGGGTCGATTCGCCGCCGATATCGAGAAGGTCCGCGCCCTCCTCGACCAGCTTCAGCCCATGAGCGACTGCGGCCTCGGTGGTGTCGTGCGCGCCACCATCGGAAAACGAGTCCGGGGTGACGTTGACGATGCCCATGACCCGGGCACGGTCGAGGCGCAGGATGCGGCCGGCGCAATCGAGCTGGGGCGAGGTATCGAACATGGGCAATCCTGCAGGGACAACGGCGGGTAGTTTAGTTCGGCAGGGCGGCGCCCTGCACCCGCAGAGGCCAGAGCTACAGCAACAGCCGGAGCAACAGCGGGTTCACTGAAGAATGGCGGGATGGGTCCGGTTGCGGGGGCCGCTGCAAGTACGTCCATGTAAGCTCGGTCGCCGCATCCATGCGGCTCACGCCCCCGCAACCGGACCCACCCCGCCTTCGACAGATTTCCGCGATCTGTTGGAACGAATATCGGGGTCAGATCCGTTTTCCGGAGGAAAACGGATCTGACCCCATATTGATTTCGATATCTGACAGAGATTCATCCACGCATGGCGTGAATCCACCGTGCCGACCAAGGTCGACACCTACCGACAGCGGCCGGAATCTGTCAGAGGTGGGGCGGTGTCGGACTGCGGGGTGTCAGCCGCATGGATGCGGCTGCCAAGCCTACAGGGACGTACTTGCGGCGTCCCCGCACTCCGACACCGCCCCGCCACCCCACGGAATGTTGCTGTTGCTGTTGCTGCTGAGGTTGCCGGCCAGCGGCCGGCACTGCCACGGGTGCAGGGCACAGCCCTGCCGATACCCCTCAACGGCGCCTGCGCCTGCGGTCCACGTACAGGGTCCTGGCGATGCTCAGCACGATGCCGACACCAATACCCACCACGCAGCCCAGCAGCAGATTGTCGGCTCCCAGGCCCACACCCACGCCGACCACGGTGGCGATGACCATTTCGGCGGTGTGGGAAATCGGTTCGGGCTTCGGGGCGGACATGCGGGCTCCAGCGTCAGATCGGTTCTTCGGAATGGGCCGGTAGCCCGGAAACGACGAAGCCGGGTTGCCCCGGCCTCGTCTGGTGTCACGCGCAGCGGGCCGTCAGTGCGATTCGGCCGGGCCTGCGATCGGCGGCAGCGGGCGGGCGTCGCCGCCCTTGTCGTTGCCGCCATCCTTGTTCGACTTGCTCCAGCCGGCCGGCGGCGGCGGATCGCGGCCTTCCATGATGGCGTCGATCTGCGGCGCGTCGATCGTCTCGTACTGCAGCAGCAACTGGGACATCGCGTGCAGCTTGTCCAGGTTGGCCGTCATCAACTCGGTGGTGCGCGCGTAGGCTTCGTCGAGGATCTTGCGCACTTCCTCATCGATGCGACGCGCGGTGTCGTTGGACACGCTCTTGTGCTGGGTGACCGAACGGCCCAGGAACACCTCGTCATCCTCTTCGCCATAGGCGATCGGGCCGAGCTGGTCGGACAGGCCCCACTTGGTGACCATGTTGCGGGCCATCTTGGTGGCGCGTTCGATGTCGTTGGAAGCGCCCGTGGTGACCTTGTCGGCACCGAAGATCAGCTCCTCGGCCACACGGCCACCGTACAGCGAGCACAGCTGCGACTTGATCGCCACGCGGTTCATCGAGTACTTGTCGCCTTCCGGCAGGTACATCGTCACGCCCAGCGCACGGCCGCGCGGGATGATCGTGACCTTGTAGACCGGGTCGTGCTCGGGCACCAGGCGGCCGACGATGGCGTGGCCGGCTTCGTGGTAGGCGGTCAGGGTCTTCTCTTCTTCGCTCATGGCCATCGAGCGGCGCTCGGCACCCATCAGGATCTTGTCGCGGGCACGGTCGAAGTGGTCCATGCGGACTTCCTTCTCGTTGCCACGCGCGGCGAACAGGGCCGCCTCGTTGCAGAGGTTGGCCAGGTCCGCACCGGAGAAGCCCGGGGTACCCCGCGCGATCACCATCGGCTCGACGTCGTCAGCCAGCGGCAGCTTGCGCATGTGGACCTTCAGGATGTGCTCGCGGCCCTTCACGTCCGGCAGGCCGACCACGACCTGGCGGTCGAAACGGCCCGGACGCAGCAGCGCAGGGTCCAGCACGTCGGGGCGGTTGGTCGCGGCGATCACGATCACGCCTTCGCCACCTTCGAAGCCATCCATTTCGACCAGCAGCTGGTTCAGGGTCTGCTCGCGCTCGTCATGACCGCCGCCCAGGCCGGCGCCACGGTGGCGACCGACGGCGTCGATTTCGTCGATGAAGATGATGCACGGGGCGTGCTTCTTGGCCTGCTCGAACATGTCACGCACGCGACTGGCGCCGACGCCGACGAACATTTCCACGAAGTCCGAACCGGAGATCGAGAAGAACGGCACCTTGGCTTCGCCGGCGATGGCCTTCGCCAGCAGCGTCTTGCCGGTACCCGGCGGGCCCACCATCAGCACACCGCGCGGAATCTTGCCACCGAGCTTGGTGAACTTGGACGGGTCGCGCAGGAAGTCGACCAGCTCGCCCACTTCTTCCTTGGCCTCGTCGCAGCCGGCGACGTCGGCGAAGGTGACCTTGATCTGGTCTTCGCCCTGCAGCTTGGCGCGCGACTTGCCGAAGGACATCGCGCCCTTGGCACCGCCGCCACCGCCCTGCATCTGGCGCATGATGAACAACCAGAAGCCGATGATCAGGATGACCGGCAGGAAATTCATCAGGATCGCGCCCAGGGAGATGCCGCTGGACGGCTCCTCCTGCACGATCTCCACGTTCTTGGTGCGCAGCACGTTGATCAGGTCGCGATCGAACGGTGCGGTGATGGTGGATGTCTGCCCGCCGCGGGTGGTGTAGGTCAGCTGGCTGGTGCCGCCGCGCATGTCGCCGCCGAAGGCGACCTTCTGCACGTTGCCGCTGTCCACCTGGTCCAGGAACTGCGAGTACGACGCACCCTGCGCGCCGGCTCCGGAGGACTTCGGCGAGAAGCTCTGGAAGACCACCATCAGCACGACGGCGACGACCACCCATAGCAGGAGGTTCTTGGTCAAGTCGTTCATCCTCATTGGCTCCGGTGTTCCTCTCAGTGCTGGCGTTGCGTGGGGGTCGAACTTGCGTACATTGCGAGCTTACTTCATGTGGGCGCGTTTTCCCTGACCCAAGGCATATACCTCGGGAGAGCGCTTTCGCGAGGCTTCCGGCTTGCGGATGGAGACCTTGTCGTACCGGCGGCGCATGTCGCGCACGTAGTCGTCAAAGCCCTCGCCCTGGAACAGCTTGATCAGGAACGCCCCACCGGTCTTCAGGTGGTTGTCGGCAAAATCCAGGGCCAGCTCCGCCAGGTGCATCATCCGCGGCTGGTCGACCGCGCCCACACCACTCTTATTGGGGGCCATGTCCGACAGCACAAGGTCTACCGGCTGATCCCCGAGCATGGCTTCAAACTGCGATAGGACGGCTTCTTCCCTGAAGTCACCATGAAGGAACTCCACGCCGGCCAGTGGCGGCATGTCCAGGATGTCCAGGGCCAGCACGCGGCCGGTGTCGCCGATCTGTCTCCGAACCTGCTGAGACCAGCCACCCGGCGCCGCGCCGAGGTCGACCACTACCATGTGGGGTTTCAGCAACCGGTCACGTTCCAGCAGCTCTTCGAGCTTGTAGGCGGCGCGCGAGCGCATGCCTTCGGCCTGCGCCTTCTTCACGAAGGGGTCGGAGAAGTGTTCCTTGAGCCAGCGCTGGCTGCTTTTGCTGCGGGTAGCCATTGAAAATAGGGGCTGATGGGGTCCTCATGATACCCTGATCGCCCCATTCAACCGTGTTTTCCTGCATGTCCATCGCCCTGACCGCTTCCCAGACCCGTTTCCTGCGCGGCCAAGCCCACGACCTGAAGGCCCTGCTGCAGACCGGCGGCAAGGGTGTGACCCCGGCCTTCATCGCTGAGCTGAACGAAGTGCTGGAGCGCCACGAACTGGTCAAGGTGAAGGTCGCTGCCGAGGATCGCGACGCCCGTGACGTGATGATCGGCGAGATCGTCGAAGCCACCGAAAGCGCGCTGGTGCAGCGTATCGGCCACGTCGCCGTGCTGTACCGCCCGAGCAGGGAACAGCGCCAGATCGTGCTGCCGCGCGGCTGATCGCCCTACCGTCATGCAGCTGAACCACGAACCGCCGGATTACGCCTATAGCCTCCGTGCCGCCGATGGCCGCTCGGCCAAGGTGAATGACCAGGCGCTGGGCAGCAGTTTCTTCCTGACCCCGGACCAGCTGGTCACGCAATGGCCGGTGGTGAGCGCCGCTGCGCTGCAGCTGGCTGACCTGGAGCCGATCCTGGCGCTGAACCCGGCGCTGATCGTGCTCGGCACGGGTGAACGTCAGGTGTTCCCGCCGGCGGTGATGATGGCCGCCTGCCTGTCACGCGGCATCGGCCTGGAAGTGATGAACAATCCAGCGGCCGCACGCACCTTCAACATCCTGGCCGGCGAAGGCCGCAAGGTCGCGGCTGCTTTCATTCTGGAAGGCTGAGGTGGCGCCGCCGGGCATGGCCCGGGGCTCCCCTGGATCACACATATTCTGCAGCGCCCGAGCCCATGCTCGGGCGTCGTCGTTTGCCAGCGAAAAGCAGCCGAGCATGACTCGGCTCTACAGGTCAGGAACGCCAGGCATGGCCCGGCGCTCCCTGTTCCAACCGCGTCAACGTGCCGGCAGGTACTGCTGCGGATCGACCGGCTTGCCGTTGTAGCGAATCTCGAAGTGGACCATGTCGCGGTTCGCACCGGTGCGGCCCATTTCGGCGATCTGCTCGCCAGCCTTCACGCTCTGCCCTTCATTGACCAGGCGCTTGCGGTTGTGGCCATAGGCGGACAGCCACTGGTCGCTGTGCTTGATGATGATCAGTTCGCCGTAGCCGACCAGGCCGGCACCGGAGTACACCACCACACCGTTGGCGGTTGCCTTGACCGGCTGGCCGCTGGTGCCGGCGATGTCCACGCCCTGCTTGGTCGCGTCACCGGCCACGTAGCGGCCGACGATTGCGCCATCGGCCGGCCAGCGCCAGGCGATGTTGCTCTTCACCGGCCCGACCGGCGCCGGGGCCGGCGCGGTGCTGCCGCCACTGCTGCCAGCCGAACGCGGCGGGGTGACCACCGTGGTCGGCGCACGGCCGCTGGTGGCCCCCTGCGGATACAGGCGGATCACCTGGCCGGGATAGATGGTCGACGGGTTGTCCAGACGATTCCAGGCAATCAGGTCGGCCGGGGTGATGTCATGGATGCGGGCCAGCGCATAGATGGTGTCGCCCTTGCGCACCACCACGGTCTGCCCGGGCTTGGGTACCGAGGTCTTCGGCGTGGCCACGCCGCCGGCGTTGCCGCCGCCCGGGCGGACCACGGTGGCGGTACCGCAGGCGGCCAGTGTGGAAACCAGCAACGCCAGCGCGCCGATGCGCACTCCCTTGCTCAGACGATCAGGATTCATGCGAACTTCGACCTCCATACAAGCCAGGCGATCAGCACCACCACCAGCACGGTGGCGATCCAGCCCAGCGGTTCAATCCAGCGACGCAGCGCCGCTTCGGCACGCGCACCACCGATACGGATGACCGCGGCCAGCACGAACACGCGCTTGCCACGACCGATCAACATGCTCAACAGGTACTGCGGCATCGGTACGCCGACGATACCCGATGCCCACGTGAAGACCTTCATCGGGATCGGCATGAAGCCGCCCAGCACCAGGAAGGTGAACACCGCCCACGGCGATTCGGCCATCTTCGCCTGCACGGTGGTGATGCCCTGCTCAATCGCCGGAAGCATGCCCAGCGCCTCGAACACCGGCTTGATCGCCTCGAAAGCGTAATGACCCAGCGCGTAACCAACCAGCGCGCCGACCATCGAGCCAGCCAGGCTGAGGGTGGCGAACCACCAGCCACGCTTGGGCTGGGCCACGCACATCGGTGCCAGCATCACTTCCGGCATCACCGGGAAGATGATCGCTTCAAAGAAACTCAATACCGTCAGGTAGGTCGGCGCGCGTTCGTGCGCTGCCCACTTCATCGCCCGCTCGTACAGCGGCCCGAAAATCTTCATGCAACCCTGCTCCGTGGATTAGTCGAGCATGCCAGACAGCAGCGGCACGAACGTGACCGGCGCCAGCACGCGCTGTTCGATGCCGCCATCGGGCTTGCGGTCCAGCTGCACCAGCGACTGTCCGCCCGGGCCACCCACCGGCGCCACCAGGCGCCCTCCTTCAGCCAGCTGCCCGACCAGTTCATCGACCAGTGCAGGCGCGGCAGCGGTGACCACGATGGCATCGAACGGACCGTGCTCGGCCCATCCGGCACGACCGTCGTCATGCTTGGTGCGGATGTTCATGCCCAGTGCGCGGAAGCGCTTGCGTGCCTGCCGCAACAGGTCACCGATACGCTCCACGGTGTAGACCTCCAGGCCCAGCGCGCCCAGGATGGCGGCCTGGTAGCCCGAGCCGGTGCCGACTTCCAGCACGCGCTTCGGCGCGACCTGGAGCACTGCCTCGGTCATCCGGGCGACCACCCAGGGCTGCGAGATGGTCTGGCCATGGCCGATCGGCAGCGCGGTGTCCTCATAGGCACGCGAGGCCAGTGCTTCATCGATGAACAGATGCCGCGGCACTACCCGGATTGCGTTCAAGGTGGACTCGTCGACGATGCCCGCTTCGCGCAGGCGATCGACCAGACGGTCACGCACGCGCTGCGAGGTCATGCCGATGCCGACAGCTTCCGGCTGCAGTCGCAGGCGTGGACTCATGCCGGCCGGTCCAGCGCGGCGCTGAGGCCGCCCACCCAGCTGGCCACTTTCTCCAGCGCCTGGTAGCGGGTCAGGTCCACCTGGATCGGCGTGATCGAGATGTGGCCGGTGCGCACCGCGTGGAAGTCGGTGCCCGGGCCGGAGTCCTGCTCACGGCCGGCCGGGCCGATCCAGTACACGTCGTTGCCGCGCGGATCCTTCTGCGCGATGCAGCCTTCGGCACGATGGCGGTTGCCGAGGCGGGTGACCTCGAAGCCCTTGACCTCGCTCCACGGCAGATCCGGCACGTTGACGTTGAGGATGGTGTCGGCAGGCAGCGGATCGGCCTTGAGCCGGGCGACGATCTCCACCGCGGCCCGCGCGGCAGTGTCGAAGTGCTTCGGATCGTGGTTGCGGGTAACCAGCGAGACCGCCACGGCCGGCAGGCCGAGGAAGCGACCTTCCATTGCCGCCGAGACAGTGCCGGAATAGATCACGTCGTCACCGAGGTTGGCGGCGTTGTTGATGCCTGACACGACGATGTCCGGCTCGAATTCAAGCAGGCCGGTCAGCGCCAGGTGCACGCAGTCGGTCGGCGTGCCAGCCACCGAGACGGTGTAATGGTCGATGCGCTTGAGCCGGATCGGCAGGTCCAGGGTCAGCGAGTTGCTGGCACCGGAGCGATCGCGGTCAGGCGCGACCACCGTGACTTCGTGTCCGGCCTCGCGCAGGACCGAAGCAAGCATCCGGATGCCTGCGGCGTCGACACCATCGTCATTACTGACCAGGATTCGCATCTTCGATTTAACCGCTTGATTTTCCAAGAATTCGATTCCGTCACCGTGCAGTGTGGGCGGGACCGTCGTACTCCCCTGCGGAAGCCGTCGACCCTGCAAGGGCATCGTCTATTGTGCCGCATGCGAGCCGCCGGTCCTACCCTGCCGGCGGTCACGACCGACATCGAACCGTCATAGGCAGACCCGCGCCGGCGGTTTACCCTGTGCGCATGTCGCCCCCTGAAGACGAAGATCCCGCCGCACTGTTCCGTGCGGCCATCGGTGAAGTGACGCCGCTGCGCAAGGATGCCGAACCGGCGCCTGCTGCGCCCCGGCCGAAGCCGCGCGCACGCATGGCCGAACGCGACGAGGCCGACGCCGCGGGCGAGTTTGCGCGGCTGCTGCGCGACAGTACGCCGCTGGAAGCGGGCGACGTGGCCAGCTATCGCCGCGACAACCTGCCACCGCGCCTGTTCCAGCGCCTCAAGCGCGGCCAGTATTCGGTACAGGACGAGCTGGACCTGCACGGTGCCACCGCCGCGCAGGCCGAAGCCCTGCTGCGCCAGTTCCTGCTGGAAGCGCATGCCCATGAGTATGGGTGCGTGCGCATCATCCATGGGAAGGGACTGCAGTCCGACGGCGGCGCGCCGGTGCTGAAGAACCTGGTTGACCGCCTGCTGCGGCTGCGCAACGACGTGCTGGCGTTCCATTCGGCGCCGACCGGCCAAGGCGGGACCGGCGCGGTACTGGTGCTGCTGGCACGGCGCTGAAATAAGGGACGGAGGGAATTAAGTCGTTTGTGCCACAAACGACTTAATTCCCTCCGTCCCCTTTTTCTGTCAGGCCTGCGAGGCGTCTTCGAGGGGGCCGAGTTCGTGCAGCACGGCGGTGGCGTAGCAGCCTGGCGGCAACGCGAACGACAGTTCCAGCACGTCGTCGGCCAGCCACTGGTGCTGCAGCAGCGCGGGACGCAGGCGCAACGCGCGGCGCTCCTGCTTCAGGCGCGCGTCTTCCAGGCCAGCGCGCAGCGCCTTCGACTCCTCGTCGTCCAGCGCGGCCAGTTCCAGCTCGCGTGCCGCATCGGCGCTGCGCAGCTCGCCTTCACCCCACAGCGGTGCGCTGGGATGGATGTCGAACCGCGCGAGGCGCTCGGCCAGCACGTCGGTGTACGGCTCCGGGCCGAACACGCTGCGACTGCCGTCCAGCATCCACACCTCGCCGTCCAGTGGCTGATCCCAGTTACCCTGCTCCACGCGCGCGGCCAGCACGCGGTTGAACAGCGCCGAACGGGCTGCAGAGAGCAGCAGCGAACGCTGGTCCTTGCGCATGCGGCGGCCACCGAACATCGCCAATGCCGCAGGCACATTGCCGCCGTCGCGGCCGAAGCGCTGCTCGCCAAACCAGTTCGGCAGGCCGCGCCCGGCGATCTGCTGCAGGCGCTCGCTGATCGCCGCAGCGTCGCCCTGCACCTCGCGCAGCACCAGCCTGAAGCGGTTGCCGGCCAGTGCACCACGCTGCAGCTTGCGGTTGTGCCAGGTCGCTTCGAGCACTTCGATCTCGTCACTGGCCAGCTCGGCCAGGTCCGGCGCAATGCGCTTGGGCAGGTGCACGCTGAAACGCTGGGTGGTGACCGCGTGGCGGTCTTTCATGCCGGCGTAACTCACCGCCATTTCCGGCAGGCCCGCCCACTTGGCCAGCAGCTTGGCCACATGCACGGTGTTGGCGCCACGCTTGCGGATGTGCAGCAACAGGTGCTCGCCTTCACCGGTGGCCTCGAAGGCCGGCAGTTCATCCACCTGGAAATCGTCTGGCGTGGTGCGGATGCGCGCCGTCAACAGCGGCGCACCAAATGCCAACGGCAGCGGGATCATGCCGCCACCAGCAACACGACCGCCTGCGCGGCGATGCCTTCACCGCGGCCGGTGAAGCCCAGCTTCTCCGAGGTGGTGGCCTTGACGCTGACCGCGTCCAGCGGCAGCTGCAGCAACCCACCAATGCGCTCACGCATCGCCAGCGCATGCGGGCCAACCTTCGGCCGCTCGCAGATCACGGTGATGTCGGTGTTGCCAACGCGCCAGCCACGCTCGCGCAGCAGGCTGTCGCAATGGCGCACGAAATCGCTGCTGTCGGCGCCCTTCCAGCGATCATCGCTCGGCGGGAAATGCTGGCCGATATCGCCCAGCGCCAGCGCCCCGAGCATCGCATCGCACAAGGCGTGCAGGATCACGTCGCCGTCGCTGTGCGCCAGCACGCCGCAGCTGTGCGGCACGTTCACCCCGCCAAGCATGATGTGATCGCCTTCGCCGAAGGCATGGACGTCGTAGCCCTGGCCGATGCGGACGGGCGGGAACGGTGCGGTGCTCATGGATGCAACCCTTGCAACAGGGCCACGCGGACGGTCAGCCGGCGCGGCGGGAAAGTACGAATTCGAACCGGTCCAGATCGGCCGGGGTGGTGACCTTGAAGTTGTCCTCGCTGCCTTCCACCAGCAGCGGGCGCTGGCCCTGGCGCTCCATGGCCATGGCCTCGTCGGTGACTTCGACCCCGGCGGCAGCGGCGTCGGACAGCGCGCGGCTGAGCTGGTGGCGGCGGAACAGCTGCGGTGTCAGTGCACGCCACAGCCGCTCGCGCGGTTCAGTGCCATCGATGCCACCGTCGTCGCCCGCGCGCTTGAGGGTGTCGCGCACCGGTGCGGCCAGGATCGCCCCGACCGGATCGGTACGACCGACTTCAAGCAGGCGGCCGAGATCGGCCGGCGACAGGTTCGGCCGCGCGGCATCGTGGACCAGTACGAACTCATCAGCGCGCACCGTCTCCGGCAGCGCCTGCAGCCCGGCCAGCACCGAAGCGGCACGGGTCGCGCCACCGATGCAGGTCAGCACCGGCTTGCCCGCCCACTCGTTCCAGCCGGGCCAGTCGGCGTCGTCCTGGCCAATCACCACCATCGCCCCGGCCACGGCCGGGTGCGCCAGCAGCGCGTCCAGGGTATGGGCAAGCAGGATCTGTCCCCCTGCCTGCAAGTATTGCTTGGGCAACGGCGCGCCGAAGCGGGTGCCACGGCCCGCAGCCGGAACCACGACCCAGATGGCCGCACTCATGGCACGTCCGCCGGGTGGTCGCCAACCTGCGCACTGACACCTGCCGCAGGCTGCGCCGGGTGCACCGGCGCATCCTCGACCACACGATAGAACTTCTCGCCGGGCTTGATCATGCCCAGCTCGCTGCGTGCGCGCTCCTCGATGGCGGACTGGCCTTCCTTGAGGTCCTTCACTTCGGCAGCGAGCGCATCGTTGCGCTGCTGCAGACCCTCATTGTCCCGCTCCTGGTTGGCGACCTGGGCTTCGAGCATCATCACTTCGCCCGAATTGCCCGGACCGAACCAGAAGCGATACTGCAGCCAGCCCAGCAACAGGGCCAGCACCAGCAGCATCCAGCGCCAGTCGCGCATCGGCTCAGCGCTTCAGCGAAACGAACGCGTCACGACCGGCGTAACGCGCGCCGGCGCCGAGGGCTTCCTCGATGCGCAGCAGCTGGTTGTACTTGGCCACGCGATCGCTGCGGCACAGCGAGCCGGTCTTGATCTGGGTGGCGGTGGTGGCCACCGCGATATCGGCGATGGTGGTGTCTTCGGTTTCACCCGAGCGGTGCGAGACCACGGCGGCATAACCGGCGCGGTCGGCCATGGCGATCGCTTCCAGGGTTTCGCTGAGGGTGCCGATCTGGTTGACCTTGATCAGGATCGCGTTGGCGGTGCCCGAGTCGATGCCTTCCTGGAAGATCTTCGGGTTGGTCACGAACAGGTCGTCGCCGACCAGCTGCACCTTCTTGCCGATGCGGTCGGTCAGCAGCTTCCAACCCGCCCAGTCGTTCTCGGCCAGGCCGTCTTCAATCGTGATGATCGGGTACTGCGCGGCCCAGTCGGCGAGGAAGTCGACGAACTGCTCGGAGGTCAGGCGCTTGTTCTCGCCGACCAGGTTGTACTTGCCGTTCTCGAAGAACTCACTGGAGGCCACGTCCAGGCCCAGCAGCACGTCCTCACCGGCGGTGTAGCCAGCCTTGCCGATGGCTTCGAGGATGGTATCCAGCGCTTCGACGTTGCTGCGGAAGTCCGGCGCGAAGCCGCCTTCGTCGCCCACCGCCGTGCTCAGGCCATGGCCCTTCAGTACCGACTTCAGCGAATGGAAGATTTCGGTACCAGCGCGCAGTGCTTCGGAGAACGAGGTGAAGCCCACCGGCAGCACCATGAACTCCTGGAAGTCGACGTTGTTGTCGGCGTGCGCGCCGCCGTTGATGATGTTCATCATCGGCACCGGCAGCGACGGGGTCACGCCGGTCCTGGCGGCCAGGTACTGCCACAGCGCCTGCTTGTTCGATGCGGCGGCGGCGTGCGCGGCGGCCATCGAAACACCCAGCAGCGCGTTGGCACCCAGGCGGCCCTTGTTCTCGGTGCCGTCAAGGTCGATCAGGCGACGGTCGAGGCCGGCCTGGTCGGTGGCCTCGAAGCCCTTCAGCGCGGCGGCAATCGTGGTGTTGACGTTGTCGACGGCCTTGCGCACGCCCTTGCCCAGGTAACGGGTCTTGTCGCCGTCACGCAGCTCGACCGCTTCCTTGGTGCCGGTCGAGGCACCGGAGGGAACCGCGGCGCGACCGAACGAACCGTCCTCCAGGATGACTTCGGCTTCCAGCGTGGGGTTGCCACGGCTGTCGAGGATTTCACGGGCGTGGATGCTGCGGATCGTACTCATGGTCGGGCCGGTTACCTGTCTGGAGAGGGGGCGACAAAACGAATGCCGCGTGATTATCCCCGGCTGCCCGCCACTTGCCAAATGGCGTGGCCAGCATCAGCCCCAGCTGGACCCGATCACGATAAGGACCAGCGAGACCAGCATCACCAGAGCCGGCGGTGAAGGCCAGCACGCCCACCACCAGGGCCATCCAGGTCAACGCGGACAGCGCCAGCGCGATCAGGCCCCAGGGCCAGCCGCGCGCCGATGGGGTCGCATTCATCAAAGCCATCCGTAGAACAGGGTGCCGATCCACAGAGAAAGCAGGATGATCGCCAGCCCTGCCGGCACCTTGCCACGGTTCAATCGCCAGGCCAGCACAGCCGAAGCGACGCATCCTGCACTGGCCAGCAGCTCTCCGACCACAAGCGCAATGAAATACGCCCGAAGATCGAGCGCGCTGCTGCCATCACCCGGTGGCCGCACCGACGCAGCACCGATCAGTACCAGGCAGAACATGCCCACGGTGAACACCACGGACAGCCCCAGCGCGATCAGGCCCCACGGCCATTGTCTCCAGTGCCGGCGGTGACGCTGGGTTTCCAGCGCCACCCACGGGTCACGACTCACGCGAAGCGCGAAAAGCCGTGCTTCTTGGTCACCGCGTCGAGTTCCATCAGAGTCTCGAGCAGGGCCTCCATCTGGTCCAGCGGCCACGCATTGGGACCATCGGACAGGGCCTTTGACGGATCCGGATGGGTCTCGGCGAACAGGCCGGAGATGCCCACCGCCACCGCGGCACGGGCCAGCACCGGCACGTGCTCGCGCTGGCCGCCGGAGCTGGTGCCCTGCCCGCCCGGCAACTGCACCGAGTGGGTGGCGTCGAACACCACCGGGCAACCGGTCTCGCGCATCACCGCCAGCGAGCGCATGTCGCTGACCAGGTTGTTGTAGCCGAAGCTGGCACCGCGCTCGCAGACCATGATCTGCTCGTTGCCGGTGGCCTTGGCCTTCTCCACGACCGGCTTCATGTCCCACGGCGCCAGGAACTGGCCCTTCTTGATGTTGACCGGCTTGCCGGCCGAGCACACCTTGCGGATGAAGTCGGTCTGGCGGACCAGGAACGCCGGGGTCTGCAGCACGTCCACCACCGAGGCCACCTCATCCATCGGGGTGTACTCGTGGACGTCGGTCAGCACCGGCACGCCGATCTGCTTCTTCACTTCGGCCAGGACCTTCAGGCCCTCTTCCATGCCCGGGCCGCGGAATGCGGTACCCGAAGTGCGGTTGGCCTTGTCGAAGCTGGACTTGAAGATGAAGTTGACGCCGAGCTTGTCGGTGATCTCCTTCAGCTTGCCGGCGGTATCGAGCTGCAGCTGCATCGACTCGATCACGCAGGGGCCGGCGATCAGGAACAGTGGCTGGTCCAGCCCGACCTCGAATCCACACAGTTTCATGGCGTTTCCTTGTTGTCCGCAGCACCGGACGGGCCGGTGCGCTGGGGGTTGAAGCATGCAGGATGGGGGCCGAAGCCCCCATTCACAAGTCAGGCGCGCGCTTCGGAAAGCAGCTTGCCACCGGCCTTGCGCTCGCGCGCGGCACGGATGAAACCGATGAACAGCGGATGGCCGTCGCGCGGGGTGGACAGGAATTCCGGGTGCGCCTGGCAGGCCAGGAACCACGGGTGGGCATCGCGCGGCAGCTCGACCACTTCCACCAGGGTGTCGTCCATCGACTTGCCGGCGATCACCAGGCCCGCATCTTCCAGCTGGGTGCGGTAGCGGTTGTTGAACTCGTAGCGGTGGCGGTGGCGCTCGGCGACCACGTCCTTGCCGTACAGCTCGCGGGCCAGCGTGCCCGGCTTCAGGCGCTGCTCCTGCAGGCCCAGGCGCATGGTGCCGCCGAGGTCGCTCTTGTCGTCACGCTTCTCGACATCGCCGCTGGCGGTGCGCCATTCGGTGATCAGGCCGATCACCGGGTTCGGCGACTGGCGATCGTTCTCGGTGCTGTTGGCACCTTCCAGGCCGACCACGTTGCGCGCGTAATCGACCACCGCCGCCTGCATGCCGTAGCAGATGCCGAAGTACGGCACCTGCTGCTCGCGGGCGAACTTCGAGGTCAGCACCTTGCCTTCAAAGCCGCGGTCACCGAAACCACCCGGTACCAGGATGCCGTCGACATCGGCCAGTGCAGCCATGTCGGTGCCTTCCAGGTCCTGTGCTTCCAGCCACTTCAGGTTGACCTTGGTGCGCTGGCGCAGGCCGCCGTGCTTCAGTGCTTCGCCGACCGACTTGTAGGCATCCTGGTGATCGACGTACTTGCCGACCACGGCGATGGTCACTTCATCCAGCGGGTGCAGGGTCGCGTCGACCGCGTCTTCCCACATCGAAAGATCGACCGGACCGGCCTTGTCGGCCAGCTTCAGCTGGTTGACCACGATTTCGTCCAGGCCCTGTGCATGCAGGCCCGACGGAATGCGGTACAGCACGTCGACGTCCGGCACGCTGATCACCGCGCGCTCGGAGACGTTGGTGAACTGGGCGATCTTGCGGCGCTCCGAATCCGGCACCGCCTGCTCGGAGCGGCACAGCAGCACGTCCGGCTGGATGCCGATCGAGCGCAGCTCCTTCACCGAGTGCTGGGTCGGCTTGGTCTTCAGCTCACCGGCGGCGCCGATGTAGGGCACCAGGGTGAGGTGCATGAACAGCGCCTTCTCCGGGCCACGTTCGGTGCGCACCTGGCGGATCGCCTCCAGGAACGGCAGCGACTCGATGTCGCCCACGGTGCCGCCGATCTCGACCAGTGCCACGTCGTAGCCTTCGGTGGCTTCGTCGATGCAGCGACGGATCTCGTCGGTGATGTGCGGAATGACCTGCACGGTCGCGCCCAGGTAGTCGCCGCGGCGCTCCTTGCGGATCACGTTCTCGTAGATGCGGCCGGTGGTGACCGAGTTCTTGCGGCTGAGGCGGGTGCGCACGAAGCGCTCGTAGTGGCCCAGATCGAGGTCGGTCTCCGCGCCGTCGTCGGTGACATAGACCTCACCGTGCTGGAACGGGCTCATGGTGCCCGGGTCGACGTTGATGTACGGATCGAGCTTCATCATCGTGACCTTCAGGCCACGGGCTTCGAGAATGGCGGCCAGCGACGCGGCGGCAATGCCTTTGCCGAGCGAGGACACCACGCCGCCGGTTACGAAAATCAAGGGAGTCATGGCTGCAAGCATCCTGTCTGGAAATGGAAAACGGCAGCACCACGCGCACCCGGAGGGCGGGCATGGTGCTCAGAGGGGGTTTTCCGGTTCGCTGTGGCAGCGAGGGAGGTGCGGATCCGTGCGTCGGCAGGCGCCGGACGGGAACCATCGTGCGAGGTCGGGGCGACCGTGCCGGTCAAATCGACCGTCACCTGCGACCCGCCATGCTGGAAGCCACGCTTGGCCGCTCCAGCCCATTCGCAAAGGGTGGACACGCACTTACTCCCGGAAAGCCATAGTTTACAGATTGATGGCCGCCAACCCAAGGGGCAGACGCCACGTTCCTAAAAAGAAACGCCCCGCTGAGCGGGGCGTTCCGGAGCGCAACCCTTGTCGCAAGGGCGCTTGGCAGGCTGCGGGATCAGCGCTTCTTGCGCGCTTCCTCTTCCTCTTCCTGCTGCGGGGCCGGCTGGCCCTGCGCCTTCATCTGGGCATTGGCCTGGGCCCGACGCTTGGCCTTGGCATCGGCCTCGGCCTGCGCCTTGTCGGCCTGGTCACCCTGCTGCGGGGCCGGCTGGCCGGCGTTCTGCGCCACCACCAGCGGTACTGCAACGGCGGCAGCGGCCAGGATCGCAATGGTCAGCAACTTCTTCATGAGGTCCTCCTCGCGGTATGGCTTGGACGTTCAGACCCAACGGGGCCGCCGGCGTTCAGATTCCAGCGGCTGCCATTTTACCCCCTCTGCGTCGCCGAGACTGAACCGCAGGCGTGCAAAATCCCGTGCCAGACCCCACACTTGCCCGTCGCTCCAAGCTTTCGAAGACAGATGAACGCCCGCTATAACGCCGCCGATATTGAAGTCCTGTCCGGCCTTGACCCGGTCAAGCGCCGTCCCGGCATGTATACCGACACCGCGCGCCCGAACCACCTGGCGCAGGAAGTGATCGACAACTCGGTGGACGAGGCCCTCGCCGGCCACGCCCGTTCGATCGAGATCACCCTGTACAAGGACGGCAGCGTGGAGGTCAGCGATGACGGCCGCGGCATGCCAGTGGACATTCATCCGGAGGAGAAGATCCCGGGCGTCGAGCTGATCCTCACGCGGCTGCACGCAGGCGGCAAGTTCAGCAACAACAACTACACCTTCTCCGGCGGCCTGCACGGCGTCGGCGTCAGCGTGGTCAATGCGCTGTCGACCCTGGTGGAGGTGCACATCAAGCGCGACGGTGCCGAACACCGGATCACCTTCCGCAACGGCGACCGTGCCACGCCGCTGGAAGTGGTCGGCAGCGTCGGCAAGAAGAACACCGGTACCCGCGTGCGCTTCTGGCCGGACCCGAAGTACTTCGATACGCCGAAATTCGCGGTGCGCGCGCTGAAGCACCTGCTGCGCGCCAAGGCAGTGCTGTGCCCGGGCCTGACCGTGAAGCTGACCGATGAAGCCACCGGTGAAGTCGATACCTGGTACTACGAGGACGGCCTGCGCGATTACCTGAAGCTGGAGCTGGGCGATCGCGAGATGCTGCCGGCCGAGCTGTTCGTCGGCAGCCTGAAGAAAGACACCGAGATCGTGGACTGGGCCGTGGCCTGGCTGCCGGAAGGCGAGCTGGTGCAGGAAAGCTATGTCAACCTGATCCCCACCGCCCAGCACGGCACCCACGTCAACGGCCTGCGTACCGGCCTGACCGAGGCGCTGCGCGAGTTCTGCGACTTCCGCAACCTGCTGCCGCGTGGCGTCAAGCTGGCCCCGGAAGACGTGTGGGACCGCGTGTCGTTCGTGCTGTCGCTGAAGATGACCGACCCGCAGTTCAGCGGCCAGACCAAGGAACGCCTGTCCTCCCGCCAGGCCGCCGGCTTCATCGAAGGCGCCGCCCATGATGCCTTCAGCCTGCTGCTCAACCAGAACGTGGAGCTGGGCGAGAAGATCGCGCAGATCGCCATCGAGCGCGCCAGCGCGCGCCTGAAGACCGAAAAGCTGGTCGTCCGCAAGAAGGTCACCCAGGGCCCGGCCCTGCCCGGCAAGCTGGCCGACTGCATCAGCCAGGATCTGTCGCGTACCGAGCTGTTCCTGGTGGAAGGTGATTCGGCAGGCGGCAGCGCCAAGCAGGCCCGCGACAAGGATTTCCAGGCGATCATGCCGCTGCGCGGCAAGATCCTGAACACCTGGGAAGTCTCGTCCAACAGCGTGCTGGCCTCGGAGGAAGTACACAACCTGGCCATCGCCATCGGCTGCGATCCCGGCAAGGACGACATCAGCGGCCTGCGCTACGGCAAGGTGATCATCCTGGCCGACGCCGACTCCGACGGCCTGCACATCGCAACGCTGCTGACCGCGTTGTTCCTGAAGCACTTCCCGGCACTGGTCGATGCCGGCCATGTGTTCGTGGCGATGCCGCCGCTGTTCCGCATCGACGTCGGCAAGCAGGTGTTCTATGCCCTGGACGAGGAAGAAAAGCGCTCGATGCTGGACAAGATCGAGCGCGAGAAGATCAAGGGCGCCATCAACGTCACCCGCTTCAAGGGCCTGGGCGAGATGAACCCGCCGCAGCTGCGCGAGTCGACCATCCACCCGGATACGCGCCGCCTGGTCCAGCTGACCGTGGACGATGGCGAGCAGACCCGCTCGCTGATGGACATGCTGCTGGCCAAGAAGCGCGCGTCCGACCGCAAGGGCTGGCTGGAGTCGAAGGGCGACCTGGCTTCGCTGGAAGTCTGATCCCTCGCGGGGTCGGATCCGTTTCCCGCCGGGAAAGGGATCCGACCCATCCGCCCCGGGGCATTCCGCCCCCATCGGCAAACCCGGCGGCGCCATAATGCGCGTCCATCCGCGTGGACCACCGTATTGGCCAGCCACTCGCTGCTGTTCCCCGACCTGCCGCTGCACAGTGCACGGCTGGTCCTGAGCCCGATCCGCCGTGACGACGCCGCCGCGCTGTTCACGCTGCAGTCCGATCCCGATGTGATGCGCTGGTGGAATCATCCGGCCTGGACGCGACAGGCCGAGGCGCGCGAGCAGATCGACGATGATCTCGCAGCCCATGCCATCGGTACCCAGCTGAAGCTGGCCGTGCGCGAATCACTGGAAGGTCCACTGCTGGGCATCTGCGTGGTGTTTGCAGTGGACCGCACTGCAGCCCGCGCCGAGATCGGCTACCTGCTGGCACCGGACCGCCAGGGCCAGGGCTACATGCACGAGGCCCTGCGGCAGGTACTGGCCTACCTGTTCGGCACCCTCCACCTGCATCGCGTGGAAGCCGAGATCGACCCGCGCAACGCACCCTCCGCGCATGTGCTCGAACGCCTGGGCTTCCGCCGCGAGGGAGTGCTGCGCCAGCGCTGGCGCATCCAGGGGGAACTGGCCGACTCGGCCGTCTACGGCCTGCTTGCCGATGACAAAGCGGCAACCGCCCTGTCCGCTTGACCCAAGCTGGCCAATAGCGGCCGCAACGCCCGGCCATGCCTTTGGACACATACGGCATGGGCGGCCACCGCCCTAGCATCGGAATCCCCTTCCGCTGCCCACCCGGTGCCATGAAGTCCCTGTTGCACACTGCCGCGCTCTGCGTCGGCCTGCTCATCGCCCCAGCCAGCGTGCTGGCCGCGCCTGATGCCGACGCCAAGCCCGATCCGAAAGACGACAAGACCGAGGCACCTGCGTTGCCCGCAGACGCCTCGGCCCGCCAGAGCATGCGCCTGGCCGGCCGCACGCTGGACTACACCGCCACCGTCGGCACCCTGCCGGTACGCGATGCCAAGGGCAAGGTGATCGCCGACGTGGTGTTCACCGCCTACACGATGCCGGGCAAGGACCGGCCGGTGACCTTCGCGCTCAATGGCGGCCCCGGGGCATCGTCGGTCTACCTCAACATGGGCGCGATCGGGCCCAAGGTGGTGACCTTCGGCTCCGAGGGTGACAGCGCGTCGGCGCCGGCCACGCTGCACGACAACCCCGGCACCTGGCTGGACTTCACCGATCTGGTGTTCATCGATCCGGTCGGCACCGGCTTCAGCCGCGCTCGCATCGGCGACGATGAAGCGAAGAAGGCGCTGTACAACCCCAGCGCCGACATCGAATACCTGTCACGCTCGATCTACGACTGGCTGCTGCGCAACCAGCGCATGGCGTCGCGCAAGTACCTGACCGGCGAGAGCTACGGCGGCTACCGCGGCCCGCGCATCACCCACTACCTGCAGACCCGGCTGGGTGTTGCGATGAACGGCCTGGTGCTGGTCTCGCCGTACCTGAGCCCGACCCTGGAAGACAACGCCGATGTTTCGCCGATGGCGTGGATGCAGACCCTGCCGTCGATCGCCGCCGCGCACCTGGAGCGCCAGGGCAAGCTGACCGATGCAGCCATGCGCGAAGTAGTGGAATACACCCGTGGCGACTACGCCACCGCATTGATGAAGGGCCGCAGCGATCCGCAGGCGACCGAGGCGATGCTGCGCCGGGTGACCGAACTGACCGGACTGGACCCGCAGTTCGTGCGCCGTGCCGGTGGCCGGCTGGAAACCCAGGCCTACCTGCGGGAAGTGTTCCGCGACAAGGGCACGCTGGGCAGCCGTTACGATTCCAACGTGACCGCGTTCGATCCATTCCCGAACGATCCGGAGCAGCGCGCCAACGATCCGCTGCTGGACAGCATCATCGCGCCGACGACCACGGCGATGGTCGACTTCGTGACGCGCGTGGTCGGCTGGAAGGTGGACGCGCGGTACCAGGCGCTGAACTACGACGTGAACCGGCTGTGGGACCGCAATGGCGAGCTGCGCGATGGCGCGGTGACCCAGCTGCGCCAGGCCGTGGCGATCGACCCGCACCTGCAGGTGCTGATCGTGCATGGCTGGAACGACCTGTCGTGCCCGTTCATGGGTTCGATCCTGACCGTGGACCAGATGCCGACGATGGGCAGCAATCCGGACCGGGTGCAGGTGCGCAGTTATCCGGGCGGGCACATGTTCTACAGCCGGGCCGACAGCCAGGCGGCGTTCCGCAGGGATGTGCAGGCGCTGTTCCAACGGAATTGAGGAGGGTCGGCCGGGCCTGCGGCCCGGCACCCGCCGGATCAACGGCAACGGCAAAAGCAGGGTTTCCGTGGGCTGGCGAGGTGAGGTGGGGTTGCAGGACACGCCGTAAACCCCGCTCCGCGGCCCGGCCCAGCCGTTGGCGGCTGTGCGTTCGGGCGCTTGCGAAGCAGTGCTTCGCAAGCAAAGCGCCCTCACCCCTGGGGGCTCGATGGCGCCATCCATGGCGCCAACGGTCCTGCAACCCCACCCCACCCCGCCTTGGACAGTTTCCCGCTGCTGCTGGTGGGTGCCGATCGTTGGTCGGCACGGGGGCGGATCCCGTTGCTCGGCAACGGGCTCTGACCCTGGTTCTGCTCTGGTAGGTGTCGACCTTGGTCGACACGATGTGTGCGGAAAAATTCTTGCCCATGAAAAAGCCCGCCTGATATGGCGGGCTTTTCCGTTTGCAACCTTGGCGTGGCGATCAGGTCCAGCCGAACAGCTCGAACAGCTTCAGGATCAGGTACGCACAGCCGCCTGCGGCCGGAATGGTCAGGATCCAGGCCCAGACGATGCGCTCGATCACGCCGAACTTCAGCGAACGCGGGTTCTTGGCGAAGCCGACGCCCATGATCGCGGTGGAGATGCTGTGCGTGGTCGAGACCGGCATGCCGAAGTGGGCCGCCAGGGTCAGGATGGTGGCCGAGCTGGTCTCCGCGGCGAAGCCGTGGATCGGGTGCAGCTTGACCATCTTGTGGCCCAGGGTCTTGATGATCTTCCAGCCACCCGAAGCGGTACCGGCCGCCATCACCACCGCGCAGGTCAGCACGATCCACATGGCGATGCCGTCACCGGCGTGCGCGTCCGGGTGCATGAAGGCCAGCCAGGACGGCAGATCGTTCAGTGCGCCGGTGGCTTCGGCACCAATCAGGGTCATCGCGATGATGCCCATGGTCTTCTGCGCGTCGTTGTGGCCGTGGGCGAAGCCCATGTAGGCCGCCGAGGCGATCTGCGCCTTGCCGAAGAAGGCATTGACGATGCGCGGACGGGCCAGGCGGCCGATGGCGCCACCGACCTTGGCCAGGCCGGCGATCAGCGCCCACAGCAGCACCATCACCACGATGCCGAGCAGGAAGCCGGCGATCGGCGAGGTGATCATCGGCACGAACACCTTCCACAGCAGGCCCTTGTTCTGCGCCCAGCTGCCCAGGCGCTCCGACCAGATCAGCGCGTCCCAGTTGTTGTGGGCCGCGGCCAGGCCGGCACCGCAGAGACCACCGATCAGGGCGTGCGAGGACGAGGACGGCAGGCCCTTCCACCAGGTGATCAGGTTCCAGATGATGCCGCCCAGCAGGGCGCACAGGATCACCTGCGGAGTGACCTCGACCACGTTGGTGTTGAGCAGGCCCGAGGCGATGGTCAGCGCCACCGCAGTGCCGGTCAGCGCACCGATGAGGTTCATGAAGGCGGCCAGCATCACCGCCCAGCCGGGCGAGAGCACCTTGGTCGCCACTACGGTGGCAATGGAGTTGGCAGTGTCGTGGAAGCCGTTGATGAACTCGAAGACGAGCGCGGCCAGGATCACCACCAGGACAAGGGTCAACATGCGGCGGCGTCCGTCAGCTGTTCTTCAACACGATCTGGTACGCCACCACGCCGGCCTCGCGGCAACGGTCGATGGCCTTTTCCAGGATCTCGAAGAATTCCTTCAGCAGGAACATCTGCAGGTTGTCCAGGCGACCGGAGTAGATGTCGCGGTACAACTCGAGCATCAGGCGATCGGCCTCGTTCTCCAGCGAACGCAGCTTCTCGTTCAGCGCGGTCATCCGGTCCAGGTTCATGTGGCGCAGGTCGGCCACCATCTCCACCACTACGCCGGCGGCCTGTTCCAGCATCGCCGCGCGCGGCGCGAAGTCGATGTGCTCCAGGTGGGTCGTGGCCAGCGAATAGCGATCGGCGAACTTCTCGATCTGCTTCGGAATCTTGTACAGGGCCGAACCCAGCGCTTCGATGTCTTCGCGCTCGATCGGGGTCATGAAGCTGTCCACCAGCGCCTGGCTGATCTTGTCCGAGGCCGCGCGTTCGCGCAGGCGGGCCAGCTTGAAGGCGTCCAGCGCGGGCTGGCGGTCGGCCTCGCGCAGCATGGAATGCAGCGCCTTGGCGGCATCGGAAGCCGCGACGGCAGCCTCATCGAGCAGGGTGTAGAACTGTTTGCCGGAACCGAAAATGGTCTGCAGAGAGAACATTGAGAAACCTGTCAGCCGTCGCGGGAAGGACGGCACCAGAGCGAATTATGACGGCTAGATGACCATCACGGGTATCCCCGCACCCTTTCCGGGCTCTTGGAGCCCCAACCTGAACAGGCGGTTGCCACCCTGCCACGCCCCTTTGCTAAGATGCCAGCGCGCCTTCGGGCGCACCTTATGGACGACGACCCTAATCCCCCTGCGCCGCGCCGGACCCCGTTCCTGAGCGCCAGCCGCCATCGCAAGCACCCGCCCTCCCTGCCACCAACCGGGGACGACGCCCGTGTTTGAAATGATCCTGATTGTCTTCGCGCTTGTTCTGCTGAACGGCTTCTTCGCCATGTCCGAGATGTCGGTCATGACCTCGCGCAAGAGCCGCCTGAAGCAGATGGCCGCCACCTCCAAGCGCGCCGCCAAGGCGCTGGAGCTTTCGGAGAAGCCGGAGAGCTTCCTGTCCACCGTGCAGATCGGCATCACCGTGATCGGCGTGCTGACCGGCTACCTCGGTGGTGATGCGATCGGCGACGCGATCGCCGGCTGGCTGCAGGGCCTGATGCCCGGCTTTGCGTACGCGCGCGAGGTGGGCACCGCCCTGGCGGTCTCGCTGATCACCTTCATCACGCTGATCTTCGGCGAACTGGTGCCCAAGCGTCTGGCCTTGACCCGCTCCGAGGCCATTGCCGGCCTGGTCGCGATGCCGATGAGCTGGCTGGCCAGGCTGGCCCTGCCCTTCGTCTGGCTCCTGTCCAAGACCACCCAGCTGGTACTGAAGGTGCTGGGCCTGGGCAAGGACGAGGCCGCGCAGGTGACTGAAGAAGAGATCCGGATGCTGGTGGCCGAGAGCCACGAAGCTGGCGTGATCGACGCCCACGAGCGCGACATGATGAACCGCGTCATGCGCCTGGGCGACCGCACCGCCGACAGCCTGATGACCCCGCGCAACCGGATTGCCTGGCTCGACACCCAGGCCGGGCTGGAGCGCAATCTGGACATCATGGCCGAGCACGAGTTCTCGCGGTACCCGGTGTACCGCGATAACGACATGGACGTGGTCGGCGTGCTGGAGCTGAAATCGCTGGCCACGCGCATGGCGCGCGGCGACAACGCGCTGTTCCAGACCCTGCGCGAACCGCTGTACGTCTCCGAATCGACCCACGCGATGAAGCTGCTGGAGATCTTCCGCGAGGAACAGCAGTCGATGGCGCTGGTGGTGGACGAGTACGGCGAGATCCAGGGCCTGGTGACCATCAGCGACCTGATGGGCGCGGTGGTCGGCCGCCTGCAGGCAGTGGAAAATGCCGACGAGGATGCGCTGGTGGTGACCCGCGAGGACGGCTCGCTGCTGGTGGACGGCTCGCTGCCGATCGAAGACCTGCGCGAGCTGATCGGCAGCAACGAGCTGCCCGATGCCGAAGATGGCGACTACTACACGCTGGCCGGCATGTGCATCCACTACTTCGGCCGCATCCCGCACGCAGGCGAGTACTTCGACTGGGCCGGCTGGCGCTTCGAGGTGGTCGACCTGGACGGTGCGCGGGTGGACAAGCTGCTGCTGCGCACGTTGTCCGACGAGCAGGCCGATGAGCTCACCGCCTGAGGCCGGCCAGGGCCAGGGTGCGGAGCGCCCGACCTACCGCAACGAGGGCATCCGCACCCTGCTGGAGATGTTCGCCTCGGGCGATCCCGCCGAGCACATGCCACTCGGCCAGATCCTCAGCAACCTGCAGCAGAGCGCGTTCGGCGTGTTCCTGTTCGTGGCGATCCTGCCCTCGTTCATCCCGATCCCGGGCATGGGGGGGGCGGTCAGCGGCCCACTGGTGGTCCTGATCGGCCTGCAGATGCTGTGTTGCCTGCGCCGGCCCTGGCTACCCGGTTTCATTGCCCGACGCGGGCCGAAGCGCGGCACCATGCACCGCTTCCTGGACCGTATCGATCACCCGTTGCGGCGGCTGGACAGGATGCTGAAGCCTCGCCTGCCGCAGTTGCTGACACCGCTGCCCGCGCACGCCTTCAGCGGCCTGCTGCTGGTGCTGCTGGGCATCCTGCTGTCGTTGCCGATTCCGTTCACCAACTTCCTGTTCGGCTTCCAGCTGCTGCTGTTCTCGCTGGCGCTGCTGGAGCGCGATGGTGCATTGATGCTGTTCAACTGGATCGCAGCACTGGTGGCGATCGCGTTCTTCGGCTTCAGTTCTGGGCAGCTGGTGGGCTATACAGTGGAGCTGTTCCAGCGCTGGTTCTGAAGCGGCATCCGGTAGAGCCGGCCGCTGGCCGGCTGCCACGCTTCCAGGGTTGCCGGCCAGCGGCCGGCACTACCCGCATCCGCTAGATCCACGCCACGCGTGGATGCGGCAATCACCGAAGGTCGACGAATCCGTTGTCCGCCAGCGGTGCCGGATCATCCTGCACCGCCGACAGCACGAAGCTCAACGCCTTGCCCAGCAAGGTGCCCGGGCCGTCCCAGTATTCGGCGCTATCGGCGCGCACATGGATCAGGCGAAGGTTGGGGTCCTCCTTGCCGGCGGGGAAGAACAGCTTCATCGCCGGCGACCACAGCTCTTCGATCTTCGCGCGATCATCGACAACCCGCGCCCGCCCCGCCACAGACACATAGGTGTTCTTCGATGGCGAGGCATAGGCCACATTGACGCGCGGGTCGAGCGCGATCTCGGCCACCTTCGGGCTGTCGGCGGTGATCACGAACCACAGGTCACCGTCGAAGGCGACCTGCTGGGTGGCCAACGGCCGGCTGTAGAGTCGCCCGTCGACGCCGGTAGTGGTGAACATCGCCACCTCCACGTCCTTGATCAGTTCAGCCAGCTGGGCAATGTGTTCGGCACGGGTCTCGGCCATGGTGGGAACTCCAGAAGTGGGAGCTCCCATCAGACGCGGATCGGCCGCAACGGGCCGTGACGCGATTGTTCAGCCCGCGTGGCGGCCATGCCAGGCGTTCATCGCCAGCTCGAAGGAACGCAGGCGCGCACGGTGGTCATACAGGTTGGCAGTGAGCATCAGCTCGTCAGGCTTGTGCCGCTCAACGAAAGCGGCGATGCCCTCGGCCACCTGCTGCGGATCGCCCAGTACGGTGCAGGCCAGGGCCCGTTCCACGCCGAGCTTTTCGTGCGGCTCCCAGAAGGACTCGATGTCGTCGATCGGCGGCGGGATTTTGCCGGGCCGGCCGCGGCGCAGGTTGACGAAACTCTGCTGTTGGCTGGTGAACAGGCGACGCGACTCGGCTTCGCTGTCGCTGGCAACAACGTTCAGGGCCAGCATCGCGTGCGGCTGCTTCAACGTGGCCGAGGGGCGGAATTCGCGGCGGTACACCGCCAGCGCTTCGTCCATCACGTCCGGCGCGAAGTGCGAGGCGAATGCATATGGCAGCCCCATCGAGGCAGCCATGCGTGCGCCGAACTGGCTCGAACCGAGGATCCAGGTCGGCACTCGCAGGCCGCCCCCCGGAACGGCCTGCACCGCCTGTCCAGGCTGGACCGGCTCGAAGTAGTGCAGCAGCTCGCGCACGTCCTGCGGGAACTGGTCGGCACTGTCGAAATAGCGGCGCAGTGCACGTGCGGTCGGCTGATCGGTACCCGGCGCACGGCCCAGGCCAAGGTCGATGCGGTCCGGATACAGCGAGGCCAGCGTTCCGAACTGCTCGGCCACCTGCAGCGGGGCATGATTGGGCAGCATGATGCCGCCCGCGCCGACACGGATGCGCCGGGTGCCACCGGCAACATGGCCGATCAGCACGGCGGTGGCGGCACTGGCGATGCCGGGCATGTTGTGGTGTTCGGCCAGCCAGTAGCGGCGGTAGCCCAGTGCATCGGCGTGCTGGGCCAGTTCCAGCATGTTGGCGAAGGCGGCGGTGGTGTCACTGCCCTCGCAGACCGGGGCCAGGTCAAGGATCGACAACGGGATCATCAGGCGCTTTTCCGTCACAGGATCACCTCTGCATGGGGGCGGCCGGGCGCAGCGGCCAGTGACGGTGGCGGGATGCTGATTCCCGTAGGGCGGGTTCAGGACCCGCTGCGCTTGGTCCGGTAGAGCCGGCCGCTGGCCGGCGGGCAACGTGCCCTGGCAGCCGGCCAGCGGCCGGCTCTACCGGGCAAGCGTCAGAACGCGCTGGGGCGCGGTTCGGGCAGCGGCTGGTCGACCATCGGCTTCAGCTCGGCATCCAGCGCCACGCGCTCATCGAACACGAAGCAGCGGCCTTCGTAGCCTTCGCCGCCCACCTCCTCGAAGTAGCCGAGGATGCCGCCATCGAGCTGCAGGACATTGTCCATGCCGTCATTGACCATCCACAGCGCGGCCTTCTCGCAGCGGATGCCGCCGGTGCAGAAACTGACCACGGTGCTGTCCCGCAGCGCATCGCGATGCGGCGCCAGCGCCTCGGGCAGGTCGGTGAACTTGCGGATGGGCAACACCAGCGCATCCTTGAAGGTGCCGTACTCCACTTCCTGCAGATTTCGCGTATCGAGCATCACCACCGGCTTGCCGGCATCGTCATGCCCCTGCCGAAGCCAGCGCTGCACGGTGGCAGGATCGACCGACGGTGCACGCGGATAGCCCAGCGGCTGGCCGTCATCGCGGCGGAAGCTGATGATCTCGTCCTTGACCTTGGCCTTCAGCCGCGCGAACGGCTGGTGCTCGCTCAGGCTGGTCTTGACCCGCATGTCGGCGAAACGCGCATCGGCATGCAGCGCTGCATAGAAGCCCTCGACGGCCTCCGGGGCACCCGCCAGGAACAGGTTCAGCCCCTCGCCCGCCACCAGGATCGTGCCCCGCAGCTCCGCCGCCTCGGCGCGCGCCAGCAACTGGTCGCACAGGGCCTGGGGGGCGTCGATGACGGCGAAATGGTAGGCAGCGGTATTGGCGATCATGCCGCCATTTTAGCGCCTCCCGCCCGCACAGACAGATTCAGGGTTCAGTGCCCTCTGCGCAGCAGAGGGATCCGACCCCAAGCCCGGCAGACACCCGGAATCTGTCAGGGGTGGGGCGGTGTGGGCAGGCGGGGGCGCAGAGCACCATGGATGGCGCTCTACGAGGCACGCAGGAGCAGCTTTTGCCGTCCCCCGCCTGCCCACACCGCCCCACCCTCCCACTGAAGCCCGGCTTTTGACGTTGCCGTTGCGTCTGCGGGTGCGGGGTGCAACCCGGCCAGAAGCCCCCTTTACCCCCGCAACAACACGAACGGCAGCAGCACCAGCGCCGCCGCACCGGCCATCGCCAGCAGCACCAGCACCACGAACAGCGGCCGCCGCCGGAACAGGCTGCCGAACGTCTCCGCCGTGCCCTCGCGCAACGCCTGCTCACGCTGGGCACGGATGCGCGGCCCGCGTTCGGCCTGGTATTCCGCCATCAGCGCCTTCGCACGCGGATGATCAGCGTCGTCGCGCAGCCACAGGCCACCATTGGAAATGCCCCACGGGCTGGGTTCGGTGCGATACCAGGCGATGCCGTGCTGGTCGAGCAGCGTGCAGACATCGGCATATTCGTCGTCGCCGACATTGCGCAGATTGAGCAGGAGTTTTGCCATGGCGCCATGATACCCGGCGCCGATGCGCTACCCTTGCCGCCCTCGCCCCGCGCCCTTCTGGAGACGCCCGATGCGCCGCCTGCTGCTTCCCCTGCTGCTGTCCCTCGCCGCCGCTGGCTGCTCGACCGAGCCATCCGGCCCGCCGCCCGGCGGCACGCTGACCACCTTCGAGCGGATCGATACCGTGCCCGGCACCGGCGCCGAAGCCATCGCCGGCAGCAAGGTCACGGTGCACTACACCGGCTGGATCTACGACAACCGTACCGAGACCAGGCACGGCAAGACCTTTGACAGCTCCTTCAAGCACGGCGAGCCGTTCACCTTCGCGCTCGGCGCCGGCCAGGTCATCCGCGGCTGGGATGAGGGCGTGGCCGGCATGAAGGTCGGCGGCAAGCGCACGCTGATGATTCCGCCGGACTACGGCTACGGGGACCGCAAGGTCGGCCCGATTCCAGCGGGCTCGTCGCTGGTGTTCGACGTCGAGCTGCTCGATGTCAAACCGTAATGCCGCCATGCCCCGTCGGGTCGTCGTCATTGGCGGCGGCCCGGCCGGCCTGTTCGCCGCCGAACGCCTGCGTGCCGCTGGGCTGGAGGTCGACCTGTACGAGGCCAAGGGGTCGCCTGGCCGCAAGTTCCTGATCGCCGGCAAGGGCGGCCTCAACCTCACCCATTCCGATCCGCGGCCGTTGTTCGACAGCCGCTACCGCGAGCAGGCCGCTGTGGTCGGCAGCTGGCTGGACGGCTTCGACGCACAGGCACTGCGTGACTGGGCCGCTGGCCTGGGCGTGGAAACCTATGTGGGCAGCTCCGGCCGCGTGTTCCCGGTCGACCGCAAGGCGGCGCCGCTGCTGCGCGGCTGGGTGCGCCGATTGAAGGAACAGGGCGTGCGCCTGCACGCCAACCACCGTTGGATCGGCTGGAGCGACGACGGCGCCCTGCGCTTTGCCACCGATGCGGGCGAAGTCGATGTCCGCGCCAATGCCACCGTGCTGGCGATGGGCGGCGGCAGCTGGCCGCAGCTGGGCAGTGATGGCGCCTGGGTCGTGCCACTGCGGGCGCGTGGCGTGGACATCGCGCCGCTGCAGTCGGCCAACTGTGGCTTCGACGTGGACTGGACGCCGTTCTTTGCCCAGCGCAATGCCGGCGCACCATTGAAGCCGGTGGTCGCGCACTGGATCGACCTAGCGGGACAACCGCGGTCACTGCAGGGCGAGTGCGTGGCCAGCGAATATGGCATTGAAGGCAGTCTGGTCTACGCGTTGGCCGCCGACCTGCGCGAGACCATCAACCGCGATGGCCACGCAATGCTGTGGCTGGACCTGGTGCCCGGTCGCGACGAGGCACGCCTGCTGGCCGACCTGTCACGTCCCCGCAAGGGCCGAAGCTTCGGCGAGCACCTGCGCCGCCAGGCGGGTCTGGATGCGGTGAAGGCCGCACTCGTGTTCGAGATTCTTGGCAGGGAGGCCGGCAACGACCTGCCAGCTGTGGCCGCCACGCTCAAGCGCCTGCCGCTGCGCCTGCTGCGCCCCAGGCCGATGGCCGAGGTGATCAGCACCGCCGGTGGCGTGCGCCTGGATGCGCTGGATGACGGCCTGATGCTGCGGGCCGTTGCTGGCGTATTCTGCGCCGGTGAAATGCTGGACTGGGAAGCCCCCACCGGCGGCTACCTGCTGACGGCGTGCTATGCCAGTGGCCTGCGCGCCGCCGAGGGCGTGATCGGGTGGCTGGCCGGGCGGTGACGCCTGCCGTGTAGCGTCGAGCCCATGCTCGACGGCACATCACCACGGCCTGCGCATGCTCACCGAGGCCAGCGCCACACCGCTGGGATGCGCATAGGCTTCCTCACGCACGCTGACAAAGCCCTGCCGTTGATAGAACGGCACAGCATTGAGCGACGCCGACAGCACCACCTCGCGCTCACGATCGGCCATCGCCAACAGGCGCTGCATCAGCGCCTGGCCAATGCCCTGGCCGCCATGATCCGGATCGACGAACAACGCATCGACTTCATTGGCATCGGCATCAAACACGCCGAAGCCAAGCAGACTACCCTGCCCGTCCTCGGCCACCACGCAACCGCCCTGCCCCAGCAACCGCGCATACTGCGACGGTGGCGGCGAGGCCGACCACGGTGCAATGACCTCGGGAGGGTAATGGCTGCTGCAGGTTTCGCGCACACAGCGCGTGCGCAACGCCCACAGCGTGGCGACATCGTCGATGGTACCGGTCCTGAACTGCATGGCGCCTCCTTGTAGCGCCGAGCCCATGCTCGGCTCGGCTGTTCTTTGTTCCGACCTCGCAATGAGAGAAGCAGCCGAGCATGGGCTCGGCTCTACAAGGTCACGCTACCGCGACTTGCTGGCGCGCAGAGCCTGGATCTTCGGCGGCGGCTGGAACGAGTCGCTGCGCGCATCGGCCCAGAATGCATGGAACACCGCATGGTCGGGCACCGTGTGCAGCAGCTCGCCCGGTTCCAGGTAGCGGTAAAGCGACGCCAGCGAACGGATTTCCACCGGCGACACGCGACGCAGGATGTGCTCCGGCCCCAGCTCGGCAGGATCGTTCAGGCCCGCCGCGCACAACAGTTCCTTCAAGGCATGCAGCGTGTGCTCGTGATAGCTGTACACACGGGTGGCCTTGTCCGGTGCATCCAGATGCTTCCAGCGCGCCGGGTCCTGGGTCGCGATGCCGGTCGGGCACTTGTCGGTGTGGCAGCTCAACGACTGGATGCAGCCCAGCGCGAACATGAAGCCTCGGCCGGCATTGCACCAGTCGGCACCCAGCGCGATGGTGCGCGCGATGTCGAACGCACTGGTGATCTTGCCAGCGGCACCGATGCGGATGCGCTCGCGCAGATCCAGGCCGACCAGGGTGTTGTGCACCAGCAGCAGTGCTTCATGCATCGGTACGCCGACATGGTCGACGAATTCAGCCGGCGCCGCGCCGGTGCCTCCCTCGGCACCATCGACCACGATGAAGTCCGGCAGCAGCCCGGTTTCCTGCATCGCCTTGGCGATGCCGAACCATTCCCAGGGGTGGCCGATGGCCAGCTTGAAACCGACCGGCTTGCCACCGGACAGCTCGCGCAGCCGGGCCACGAACTGCAACAGTTCGACCGGCGTCGAGAATGCCGAGTGACGCGACGGCGATACGCAGTCCACGCCCATCGGAACACCACGGGTCACCGATATTTCGGCGGTCACCTTTGGTGCCGGCAGCACGCCGCCGTGGCCCGGCTTGGCACCCTGCGACAGCTTGATCTCGATCATCTTGACCTGGTCGTGGGTAGCGTTGGCGACGAAGCGCTCTTCGCTGAAACCACCCTTCTCGTCACGGCAGCCGAAGTAGCCCGATCCGATTTCCCAGACCAGATCGCCGCCCATCTCGCGGTGGTAGGGCGAAATCGAACCTTCGCCGGTGTCGTGGTAGAAGCCACCGCGCCGCGCACCTTCGTTCAATGCGCGGATCGCGTTGGCCGAGAGCGAACCGAAGCTCATCGCCGAGATGTTGAACACGCTGGCCGAATAAGGCTTGGCGCAGTTCGGGCCAATCAGGACGCGGAAATCATGCTTGGCAATGGAGGTGGGAGCCAGCGAATGGTTGATCCACTCGTAATCCACCGCATAGGTACTGCGCAGGGTACCGAACGGCACCGTGTCCATTTCGTTCTTTGCGCGCTGGTAGATCAGCGCACGCTGCTGGCGCGAGAACGGCACGTCCTCCAGGTCGCTCTGCACGAAGTACTGGCGGATTTCCGGGCCGATGGATTCCAGGCCATAGCGGAAATGCGCCATCACCGGATAGTTGCGGCGCAGCGTGCTGCGCTTCTGCAGCAGATCCCAGGTCCCCAGCGCCACCATCGCGGCAGTCAGGCCGACGCCCCAGTACCAGGCCGGCCAGATCGTGGCCAACCACAGGCAGATGGGAAACATCAGGATGGCGAGCAGGTAGACGATATACCGGTGCATGGCGTTCCTTGGTTGCAACTGCCTGCGAGTCTACCGCGCCGGCCATCACCGGCGTTTACAGGCGACCGTCAACCACGTTGCGCGGCCAGGCCGATTTCACGTCGTAGACGATGCCGCCGGGCGCCAGCAGCGCCTGGATTGCGGCGTCATCCATGGCTTTGAATCGGGCATGGGCCACCGCCAGAACTACGGCGTCGTAACTCCCCGCCACCGGCTCGGCCAGCCAGTGCACGCCCGCGTCGGCCAAGGCCGCCGGGCCGACCCACGGGTCGCTGACCTCCACCTGTGCGCCGCCATCACGCAGGCGCTGCGCCAGTTCCAACGCACGGCTGTTGCGCAGGTCCGGACAATCCTCCTTGAAGGTCACGCCCAGCACCAGGATACGCGACTGCGCAGGTGCGCGGCCGCGTTCGGCCAGCATTGCCAGCACACGCGACGCCACATGCTCACCGACGCGGTTGTTGACCTGCCGCGCGGTGTGGATCAGGTCCGGGTGGTAACCCACGCTCTCTGACTTGTGCAGCAGGTAGTACGGGTCCACGCCGATGCAGTGGCCGCCGACCAGGCCCGGCCGGAATGGCAGGAAGTTCCATTTGCTGCCGGCCGCGTCGAGCACATCCTGGGTGTCGATGCCGAGCCGGTCGAAGATCAGCGCCAGCTCATTGACCAGCGCGATGTTGACGTCACGCTGGATGTTCTCCACCACCTTGGCCGCTTCGGCCACACGCATCGACGGCGCCGGGAAGGTACCGGCGGCGATGATGCGCTGGTACAGGCCATCAATCACCGCAGCCACTTCCGGTGTCGACCCCGAGGTGATCTTGCGGATATCGGCCAGGCGCCGCTGGCGGTCGCCGGGGCTGACCCGCTCCGGGCTGTAACCACAGTAGAAGTCTTCGTTGAAGCGCAGCCCGGAAAGCTGCTCCAGCAGCGGCACGCAGACCTCTTCGGTGGTGCCGGGGTACACCGTGGATTCGTAGATCACCAGGTCACCCGCACGCAGGTGGCTGGCGATCAGTCGCGTCGCCGAACGCAGCGGCTCCAGATCAGGCTGCTCATAGGCGTCGATCGGGGTCGGCACGGTAACGATGTAGACATTGCAGGCATCGAGCAATGCCGGATCGCTGCCGTACTGCAACTGCTGTGCACTGGCCAGCTCATCGGCCTCCATTTCCAGCGTATGGTCCTGGCCGTCGCGGAGCTCGGCGATGCGATCAGCATCGATGTCGAAGCCCAGCGTCGGCCAGTGCCGACCGAAGGCCACCGCCAGCGGCAGGCCCACGTAGCCCAGCCCGATCACCGCGAAGCGCGGCGAAGCTGCTGCCGCAAGCGGCGCGCTCAACGCCGCATCCCATGCAACGGCTGAAATCGCATGCGTACTGCCATGAGCATGGCCGACCTACTCATTCGCTTTGCCACTCCGGGAAGATCCATGCCAGAAAGGCTACAGCCTAACGGCCCGGGTGCCCGGCCGCCAAGGAGGGTCAGGAGCCCAGTGCGACTGCGGCCGGCTCCAATTCACCATCGGCGCCGGTCCAGGCCTGCAGCAGGCGCTCGAAGCCACCGCTGCCCAGCACGAAGCCCGGCCATGAGGCGTCGACGATCTGTACCAGCAGGTCCGCATCAATGCGCCGGGTCCCCATCGACCAGCGCGGGAATGCCCGCTGCGCCACCGGCGCGCGGCACAGCACCTTCAGGTGTCCATGGCTGCGCGCATTGGCGATGCGCTGGTACACCGAATCGATGCCATCCTCCGGGCCTTCCAGGTACTGCAGGAAACGGCTGCCATCGAACATCAGCACACCCGTGACACCGGCTACTCGGTTGAATGCCGTGGCATCGGCCAGCAGGCGGTCAAGATCGGTTGTCTGCAGGTCGGCGCGGGCCTCGCTGGCATAGGCAATCGCGTGCAGCGACATCGGGTGGCTCCCCCCCTGGGAACGATGCTTTGGACTATGACATGAATGGGAGCGACAGTTAAGCACACCGCCGCTCCACTGCAATCCGGTCGGGATGCCGCAGCTGGGCTACAATCGGCGCCGCGCTGCAGGCCCGGATGGCGAAACTGGTAGACGCATCGGACTTAAAATCCGCCGGGGGCAACCCCATGCCGGTTCGATTCCGGCTCCGGGCACCATCGCACTTTTCACGACGAACGTCAGATCGCACGCGAGTAGCGCGGCTGCTCGCAGGCGGCACGCAGGTACGGGTCGAAGCACATCGCCAGCAGCCGCAGCAACGGCCGTCCAGGCTCGCTGGCGCGCACTACACCGTCACGGTACTCGGCCAGGCCATCTTCCTGCAGCCGCTGCACCGAACGCAGGTCTTCGGCGAAGTACTGCTCGAAATCCACGCCATGGCGCTGGCCCAGCACCGCACCATCCACTTCGCCCTGGCACATCAGCTGCTGGATCAGTTCTGCGCGCAGCTGGTCGTCGGCGCTGAGCGCCACGCCGCGCCACACCGGCAACTGCCCCTGGTCCACGGCATCCTCCCACGAAGGCAGGTCGCGCGGATTCTGGCTGTAGGTGGCACCGATGTGGCTGATCGCACTCACGCCCAGGCCAAGCAGATCGGTATCGGCGTGGGTGGTATAGCCCATGAAATTGCGATGCAGCTGCCCGGCGCGCTGCGCACGTGACAGATCTTCTTCCGGCAATGCGAAGTGATCCATGCCGATGTACTGGTAGCCGGCCGCAGAGAGCTTCTCCACCGCCAGGCCCAGCAGCGCCAGCTTGTCTTCCGGCGAAGGCAAGCGGCGTTCGTCGATCTGCTTCTGTGCGCGGAACAGATGCGGCAGGTGTGCGTAGCCGTACACCGCCAGGCGATCCGGGCGCAATGCCAGCACCCGTCCCAGGGTGCGGCCAAACCCTTCCAGGCTCTGTCCCGGCAGCCCATAGATCAGGTCGACGTTGACCGAACGCATGCCGCTGTCGCGGCATGCCTGCAGGATGTCCAGCGTCTGCTGCACGCCCTGCACGCGGTTGATCGCTTCCTGTACCTGTGGGTCGAAATCCTGCACGCCCAGGCTGGCGCGGTTGAAGCCCAGCCGCGCCAGCATGGCGACATCGCGGGTATCGATGAAGCGCGGGTCGAGTTCGATCGAGAAATCACGCTGCGGCGAATCGCTGAAATCAAAGCGCCGGCGCAGTCCTTCCACCAGCGTGGTCATCGCCTCGGCCTCGAGGAAGTTCGGCGTGCCCCCGCCCAGGTGCAGCTGGATGACCTCACGGCCGTCCTCGAACTGCGGCGCCAGCAGGTCGGCCTCGGCCAGCACGCGCGCGACGTAGCTGTGGCCACGGCCGCGGTCGCGGGTGATCACCCGGTTGCAGCCGCAGTAGAAGCAGGGGCTGGAACAGAACGGCACATGCACGTACAGCGACAGCGCGCGGGCCAGCTGGTTGCTGTCGGCGATTGCCTGGCGCAGTGCCGGCGCATCGAAGCCATCGTGGAAATGAGGCGCGGTAGGATACGAGGTGTAGCGCGGCCCCGGCCGGTCATGCCGGCGCAGCAGGTCGGGGTCGAAGGTCCAGGCAAGACCGCCGGCGGCGGGAGAGAACGTGTCCATGCCGCCAGCATCGCGCCGGGCGGACCCGACCGCCTTGACCCAGATCAATCGCGGGTGGGGATTCCCAGCACCGGCAGGCCGACCTGCGGCCAGCGCAGCATCTGGTAGCGCTTCCAGAAGGTGTCACCGATGCGCGCGGCGACGTCGTTGGCCAGCGCCTGCATGGGCGGGTTGCCGCACTCGGCGGTGGTGATCCGGAACAGCACCAGCCAGCGGTCGAACAGGTCCTTGTCCAACTCGATGGCCATGTGCTTGGACATAGGCGAGCCCTTGAAGCGGCGCGTGCCGCGCAGCATTGCCGACCAGAAATCGACCAGCTGCGCCAGGTGTTCCGGCCAGTCGTGGACGTGTGCCTCGAACACAGGCCCCAACCGCTCTTCCTCGCGCACGCGCGCATAGAAGTCGTGGACCAGGCGGGTTACTTCCTGCTCAGTACACAACCCGGGCGAGGCGACGGGCAGGACAGGCGGGGCTATTGCGTTCATCGGGGCACCCAAAGCTTGCCGGCAGTGTGCCGTAGCCGGCCGGCACCGCCGTTGATCCAGATCAATGTCGGCGCAGTCCGCTGCACCTAGTCTGGCATTCCTGCAGGAAGCATGCCCTGCGGATGCTGCGCCAGCCTCGGCGGAGTATACGCGCCGCCCTCATTCCGATCCGGGACAGCATGAACAGACCCTCTCCCAGCCACCGCCAGCAGCTGATCCACCACTGGGGCGCCATCCTCTGGCCCAGCTTCATCGCTGCAGGCCTGGCCAGCGTGGTGTTCTTCGCCTTTGTCGACCCGCTGCGTCTGCAGGCGATCAGCTTTCCGGGTACGGCGATCAGCCGCGAACTGGGCTATACGGCAGGATTCTTCATGTTCTGGTCGGTGACCGCACTGTCCAGCGCGGTCACCTGGTACCTGCAGCGACCGATGCCAAGCGACGACGACGACGAGCTGCCGCTGGGATGAGTACGCCCTGCACCGGAATCCCACGCCGCTGGCATTGGCGCGGCACGCTCAGCATGCTCTTGCTGGCCCTGTTCTATGCCCTGCCATGGCTGCGCTGGAATGGGCGGCAGGCCCTGCTGCTGGACATCAACGCGCGGCGCTTTGACCTGTTTGGCTGGACATTGTGGCCCGGCGATGTCGGCGTGCTGATCGGGTTGCTGGCGGTGCTGGCGGTGGGCCTGGCGCTGCTCACCCACCTCGCCGGCCGCATCTGGTGCGGCCACGCCTGCCCGCAGACGCTATGGCGCCGCGCCTTCGACTGGATTGCGCGCGCCATGGCCCGGGCCTTGCCAGCACCCGCCGTGCAGCCTGCCACCCAGGTGGCATGGGGGCTGCTGTCGCTGTGGACCGGCATGACGTTCGTCGGCCTGTTCAGCCCGATCGAAGAATTGGTGGCCGCCGCGCCGCATGCCGGCTGGAGCGGCTGGGAAACGTTCTGGGTGCTGTTCTATGCCGCCGCCACCTGGGGCAATGCTGGTTTCCTGCGTGAGCAGGTGTGCCGTTCGCTGTGCCCGTTCGCGCGCCTGCAGCCGCTGCTGACCGATCCGCATACACCACGCATGTTGTACGACGCGCGCCGCGGCGAACCGCGCGGCATGCGTCCGCCGGGGCTGGGGGGCGTGCTCGGACGCGGCCGTGGCCTGCTCGATCCGACCACCGCACAGGACTACGTGTTCCGCGCTGCACATCCGCTGCTGGCCGGACCGATGCCCACCTTCAGCGCCGACCGCCTGGGCGACTGCACCGATTGCGCTGCCTGTGTCAGCGCCTGCCCGATGCAACTGGATATCCGCCAGGGACCTCAGGCCGATTGCCTGGCCTGCGGCGCCTGCCTGGAAGCCTGCTCGCGGCAGCAGCACCAGGCCGGTTTCGGCCCGGGGCTGGTGCGCTACTGCAGTCCGCAGGCCATGGCCGGGCAACCGCGGCAATGGTGGCGACCACGGACCCTGGCACTGCTGTCGATGCTGCTGGCGCTGTTGGCCTGCGGCGCCTGGCGCCTGCTTTGAATCAACGGATCAACGCGGCCCGTTGGCGTGCGGCGGCACCAGCTGCGCACGTCGGACGATGCCCAGCTGCTCGATGATCAGCGCCATTTCATTGGTGACTTCGGTACGCTCGGTCCCCTGCGGGACCAGGCGGTCCAGCACCTGCTGGTAGGTATCCCAGAACGCCGGACCGCATCCGTGTTTGTGATAACTGGCTTCCAGTTCGCGGCGTACCCGTTCAGCCAAGCCATGCATGCCGTATTCCATACGACCTCCGTTGGACTTGTTCTGCATCGTTGACGGTCTACCGACTCACTTGCGAGCTACTGAAAGACTCCCGGGCTTCACGTCCGGTTGATCCCAATTAGTCATAGATTTCACGACAGGTCAATTACATGCCGCGACTTTCGTGATTGAAATTATTAATCGTTCACGAAACCACATACGGGGAGACGGGGTACCCGGATGGGTCGGACCCGACACACTGCCCGATTTCCCCGGCTCCGCTTTGGTAGGCGCCATCGATGGGCCAGCCCCGTTCCATCGAAGTTTCCAATATTGCTAAGCATACTTAGCAAATGCTGTTTAGAGTGCTATATGCGACAAACGGCGGCGCAGTTGAGGCTTATTCGCCCTGCGTAGCCTCAGTTGCCGGGAACAGGTTGGGATAGCGCTGATGCAGGATGTATTGGCGTAACGCAGGAATCGGGAAATCCTTGGGCCATTGCGACACTGCAGATCGGCTTATGCCAAAGAAGCGAGCCAGTTCGGCATCGGTCCGGAAACCCAGCCGGGTGCGCACCTGCCCCTTGCTCCAGAATTCGGTCACGGTCGGTCCCTCTGTTAACCAGACTTATTCTTGGAACAAGGGATCTTTGCGATCCACGCGTTAAGCTGGCTTGCATAGATGAATACTCTCGGCCAACGACTCGCCATTGCCATGAAGAAAGCCGGGCACCCTCGCCCGGCCGATCTGGCCCGCGCCGCCGATTCGACGACGGCAACCATCAGCAACTGGCTCAACGACCATGTCAGCCCCGCCCATGTGAAGGCCGAACAGCTGTTCCGCATCGCCGATGCGGCCAAGCTGGACGCGCGTGAACTGCTGTATGGCGTGAGCGGGCTTGGCGTCGGTGAGCGGGGCAATACCTATATCCCCAGCCAGGCCCATCTGGATGTCTGGCAGGACGCCTACGAACTGGTCAGCCATCTGGTGGAAGAGAAGGGCCTGGAGATCGACCATCGCCGCCACGCGGCCCTGGACCTGCTGGCCTTCGAACTGCTGATGGACGGCTTCAGCCGCAGCAAGGTCATCCGGGTGCTGACGACCTCGATGACGTGAATGCACTACCACTGGTAGCATGGTCGCCGATGGGGATGGGGCTCCCCCGATAACCGCCTGAAAGGGCTGATGGCTCCTGCCAGGACGAACCGGCGTTCGTCGATGGCAGGCCGTGCCTGCCCTCGGCGTTCGCCATCGAATCAGCGAACCCGTACCCGAGGCACGTGATGCACGCATTGAACAACTACTTGCTGGTCTTCATCGGCGGCGGGCTCGGCGCCTGCCTTCGCCATGCCTGCAACCTGATCGGTGCGCGGGTATCAGTCGGCAGCCCGTGGCCATGGTCGACCTTCCTGATCAACATCAGCGGCGCGCTGCTGATGGGCGTGCTGGTCGAAGCCTTCGCCCTGCGCAATGGCGCCTCGCCGCAGCTGCGCCTGCTGCTGGCCACCGGCGTTCTCGGTGGCTACACCACGTTCTCCACCTATGCGCTGGAAATCGGTGTGCTGCTGCAGCGCGGCCAGCACGGCCTGGCAGCGTTGTACGCCGGCGGTTCGGTGGCACTAGGCCTGGTCGGCCTGTTCGGTGGCATGAAACTGGCCCGGCTGCTGCTGGGCTGAGGTTCAGGCCGCGCCGGCGCGGGCCTGCCCACGCCACTCGCGCGGCGACTGCCCGGTGTGCGCCTTGAATGCGCGCGACAGCGCGGCTTCGCTGCCGTACCCCACATCGTCGGCAATCCGCTTGAGCGGTCTGCCCTGGCGCAGTGCCTGCTGCGCCAGGCCCACCCGCCAGCCCTGCAGGTATTGACCGGGCGTGGTCCCCATCGCCTCACGGAAACTGGCAGCAAACACGCTGCGTGACATGCCGGCCACCTCGGCCAGGTCTTCCAGAGTCCAGGACTGTGCGGGCGCTTCATGCATCGCCACCAGCGCCAGCCGCAGCCGCGGATGACCCAGCCCGGCAAACAGGCCACCACGCATTTCACCCCCTTCCATCAGCTGGCGCAGCACCTGGATCATCACCACCTCGAACAGCCGGTTGACCATCGCCGCACGCCCGCAGCGCTGCTCGAAGGCTTCCTCGAACAGCAGCTCCAGCGCTGCGTTGCCGCCGTACAGATCGGCCAGCGGCAGGCAGATGAAATCGGGCAACGCCGCGCTGATCGGGTTGAGCCGCCCGCCCTCGAAATGCAGGTTGGCGCAGGCCATGTCGGCGCCGTGCTGCGGATCGGTGCTGAACCGATGCGGCATCGGGCGCGGGTACAGCAGCAGGCTCGGCACCTCGACCTGGACGGTCTGCTGGCCATGGCTGACCTGCAGCGGGCCACGTCGCACCAGGTGCAGCTGCCCGGCGTCATCCTCGCCCGCCAGCGAGTTGATGCCGCACAGCGCGCCGGCATGGAACACCGAGGCGGTGACCGCAAAGCGTTCAAGCAGAATGGCGAGCCGGTCGACCATGACGGGACCCTGGGTAAAGTAGAAAGAGATCAAGGCTACACATCGTATCGGAATCCTCACGTATCGGACGTGATCGACTCGGGCAGCGGCCCCCCTCCCCCCAGCCCGTCCTTCCTGCGGCAGTGCAGCGCGCGCAGGCTGCTGGCGGGGCCTAAGCTGACGCCATTCCCGGATGGAATGCCCGTGATGTGTCGCTTGCTACGATGTGCCCTCACCCTCACCCTGCTATTCCCAGCGACACAGGTGATGGCCGCACCCGCTGCATCACCGCGCACGTTCAGTGGCGAACTGCAGAGGGCCCCGTGGCGCCTGGACGTTCCGGCTGACTGGAACGGTGACCTGGTGATGCTGGCGCACGGCTACGAGCCGGTAGGCGTGCCACGTGCTACGCCGATGGCCGCCAATGACGGCACCGCGCCACTGCTGGCTGCAGGCTACGCCGTCGCGCAGAGCGCCTATGCCAGCCAGGGCTGGGCGGTGGCCGATGCGATCACCGACATGGAACGCCTGCGCCGGCATGCAGTGGCTGAACTCAAGCATGTGCGCCATGTCTGGATGCTGGGATTTTCGATGGGCGGCGCCGTGACCCTCGCCAGCCTCGAGCGGTTCCCGCAACACTACGCCGGTGGTGTGTCGCTATGCGGCGCCAATCTCAGTGGCGAACAGATCGCGAGTGATCTGCTGACCACGCTGGTCGCTTTCGATTACTTCTTTGCCGGGGCCGAAGGCCTGCCGGGTGCGGGACTGCTCTCACGCGAAGCGGCGGCGCTGCCACAGGGCGAACTGTACCAAGGCATCTCCAATGCGCTGCAACGCAGCCCGTCACATGCCGCGTTGCTGGCACAGCGGCTGCAGGTGTCCGCTGATGCACTGGCCGGCACGATCAGCCTGCATGCACTGGTCCTGCACGAGCTGGCCACGCGCAGTGGCGGCATGCCGGTGGGCAACAGAGGTGTGGCTTACAGCGGCTTCGGTGACGACATGGCGTTCAATGCCGGCGTGCAACGTGTCGATGCCGTGCCTGCCGCGCAGGCCGCTGTCCGCAGGGAGCTGGCATTGAGCGGTGCGTTGAGGCGACCGCTGGTGATCCAGTTCAACAACAACGACCCGGCGATCGTGCCGCGCATGCAAACGGTGTATCCGCGGACGGCCGCACGGGCTGGCGCCCGTCCGCTGCCACAGGTGCTGCCGCCCGTTGGCGAAGGCCATTGTGGCTTCTCCGGCGCGCAGATCATCGAGGCGTTGAAGGCCGCGCAGCGTTGAGCAATCGCGGCCCGCGCGCAGCTCAGCCGCCCAGCGTGCCCATCGTGAACGTATAGCCCGAGCTCATCAGGAATTCGCGCATGCGCATTTCCGCGCGCCGTGGTGAGGCCAGGTTGGCCGGCGCATACAGGGCATACACCAGGCCCGACCCTTCGATATGCTCGCGGCGCACCCCGCAGCGGGCGGTTTCCGAGGCGATGACCCATCCGTCCTTAAGCCGATCCGGGCCAATGGATTGCCCGTTCTTCAAGCGGAAGGTCAACCAGCGCACATCTGCCGTGACTTTGCTCATTTCCGTTTCGCTCCGTGGCTGGAGCGAAGCGTGATGTCCTTGCTCGCCATTGCGGCTCCCTGAGACGTGGAACTCGACCATAGCGCCTTTCCATGTCGTGGCCGGCTGAGACTGGCGACCGGGGCGTGGCGAACTGCTGCAGGTGATGCAGCGCGGCCTCGGAACTGGCGACGGCAGAGAGCGCCCTGCCGGCGCAGTTCACAGGAACTGAATCCGCCTTATGCGGTGCGGGCGATGCTTTGGTTCAGGGCGTGCAGCGCATCGGCCAGCGCCTGGATTTCGGCACGCAGGGCCAGCCGCTGCAACCACCGCCCGGGGATTCCGCGCGCACCATGGAATGCGCCCGCCAGCTGCCCCGCGATGGCGGCCGTGGTGTCGGCGTCCTCGCCAAGATTGGCCGCCTCGAGTACGACGGCTTCAAAGGTGTCGTGGCGATCAAAGCACCAGAGTGCAGCTTCCAGACTGTCGACAACATAGCCATTGCCACGGATCTGCTCACGCGCGGCACCGCGGTAGCCGCCCGCCGCGATCTGCTGCAGCCGCGCGCTCTCGACGGGGACATTGCTGAGATCCAGCACCGCGTCACGGGTGCCACCTGCCAACGCCCGCTCCAGCGCGACCGCCAGCAAGCGGCACGCCTCCAGGCACTCCTGCGCAGCGTGCGTCGTTCGCGAACTCAGCGCGGCCATGGCCTGCAGGTCGGTGGTCCCGGCGTAGCGCAATGCCACCGGCGCCAAACGCATGATCGAGCCATTGCCAGCGCTGCGCGGGTCGTCACTACCCGCCAGCGGATGGCCATCCTGCAGGAACCGGTCGATCGCAGCCCGCGTTGCCATACCGATATCGAAGCACTCGCCGGTCGCACTCCAGTACCCATGCCGGTACCAGTTGGCGTAGCGGTTCATCTGATCGTGCACATCGAAGGTGTCACAACGCACCAGGCTCTCGGCCAGGCACATCGCCATGGAGGTATCGTCGGTCCATTGCCCAGGCTGCAGCTGGAACGGCCCACCACCCACCATGTCGGTGATCGGGGTGAAGCTGCCACGAGGCTTGAACTCCAGCGTGGTACCAACGGCATCGCCGCACGCGAGGCCGAGCAAGGCGCCGTGGAAGTGATCAATCTGGTTCATCGGACCAGTGTAGCGCCACCGCATCCGCCATGAGTGACTGCCAGGCCGCGCAACGATCGCGCGAGCGGGGAATCGATCGCAGCCAAACAAAAAGCCCTGACCGGAGTCAGGGCTTTTCAATTGGAGGCCTCAAGCGGAATCGAACCGCTGTAAACGGATTTGCAATCCGAGAACAGTTCTTAATTTTCAATTACTTGACATTGAGCGACACCCAATCTGTCTCCCGATTTCATCGCGTATCAGTCGAATCCAACGATAGTAGATAACGAAAATTTGGGGATTCGAAACCAACTTGCCAGCTGTTGATCGCTTCCATCCAAGGCCTCGCCTCCACTGCTGCCCGACGGCAAGCTGGGCACCTTCACCATCATCACCGGCGACAGCAGCAGCGTCTCAGCCGACATCCACGACCGCACGCCCGTCTGGCTGCAGGCCAGCCAAGATCGATGAGTGGATGGCAGCCAGCCCCGCCGACGCCTTGGCGGTGCTGCTGACCCGCGAGCCGCCGGCGAGGGAGGCTTACCGGGCCAGTCGCGCGCTGAACACCCCGCAGAACAACCGCAAGGACCTGCTGGTGCAACTCGAGCGACGCAGGGCGTAGCCCGACTCAACTCTTTCGCACGGCGCGGCTCAAGCGCTACGTTTGAGCTGCCTACTGCCTACCGCTTCGAAGTTGATCGACCTTATACGATGCGAATCGCGCTTTAGAAGCGCGGACTTCGAAATGCTACCATCCAGACGTCACTTCATAGGGATGTAAAGCATGGGTGGTTTCAGCATCTGGCATTGGATCATCCTACTGGCGGTCATCCTGATTCCAGTAGGCATCATTGCGGTAGTGCTCAGCATCCTGCGTCGCCGCAAGAAGTGAGCCGTCATTCACGAGCACAAATAGGGAGGGGCCGCGACTGCGACCCCTCCTTCTGTAGATGGTGATCTACCACTCCATCAACGGATCATGTATTCAACAGCGCAAACCTTAGCGACGCCGGCGCCGCTACAGGTAATCGCTTTGACAGTACCCGTTGAAGACGGACCAGACGCTGACATGGTTGCACCGAGGCCTTGGAGATGGGTGACCATACGCGCGAGATTCTCGCCGCCGTAATCGGTCCAAGTACCATTGACCTGCTGAATATCGGTCGGAATCAACTGCCCTGCAGCGGTTCGCTCACTACCGACTTCGGACTGTCCGTTCTGATGTTCGAGGTTAACGATAACAACAACCGAGGAGCCGTCCTTAAACACGACCTTCATAATGATGCGCGCCTGGTCGCGCAGACCTGTGTAGTTCGTAACGTGCTGGAGCAGGTCGGCCATTGCCGTGAAAACGTCGGTTCCGACTACTTTGGAAATAACATCCGTGCTCCCCGTCGCAGTTTCGACCATTGCACGGAGGTTGTAGTCCGATACGTACTCGTAGGCCGTCATCCCACTCGCGCTCGGATTGAGGCCAAGGGTCGCTATAGGCACGATGAACGTGGGGCGCAGTGTGCCACCACCAACGACCTGCACGCGATGAGCGCGATTCACCTCTTCAACTGCGCCCGCCGGTGGCGTCTGCCGCATAACCACAGGTCCGGCGGATCTCGGCTCAATACCGCCACCGCCACCAGAGCTTGTACCAACGTAGTACTGCTGAATCTGATTGTCAGTGACATTGAATATCAGGTGAGTCCCGGGCCCCAGGCGAACGGCCTCAGCGCGATAGTCACCATCAATTCGACAGGTTTCGCATCGTACAGCGGCAGCATTCACATCGGCGACAAGGACGCCAACCCCAACGAATCCAAGCATCCCAGCAAGAGCGTACTTCAACAGCATTGTCTCTCTCCATGTTAGACCAATCAGCTATCGAGGCTTCGGTCTCTCGAAAGCCCAATCGATACTATCCGAATCGCGCCGAAAGAAAGAATGGCCGCTAATCCCGCCGCTATCGCGAGGGCGCCATGGCCACAGCCAATTCCGGGTGCTGAGATCAACCGTGTTGCGGCGTGACCCACCCCGAAAAACCGGGCCAGCGTAAAGTAGAGACTTCGCCCCGCATGGGCCCCTTGGATCACGGGGAATCAGGCGATGAAGAAATCCTGTTTTACCGAGGAGCAGATTGCCTACGCGCTCAAGCAGGTCGAGCTCGGGGTGGCGGTCGGTGAGGTGTGCCGCAAGCTGGGCATTGCGGAGGCGACGTTCTACGTGTGGCGCAGGAAGTGCGGCGGGTTGGGTCCGCCCGAACTCAAGCGGCCGCGGTTGCTGGAGGAGGAAAACAGCAAGCTCAAGCAGTTCGTGGCCAGCCTCAGCCTAAACAAAGCACGCTGCAGGATGTGGTCACAAAAAAGCTCTGAGGCCTGCCCAGAAGCGTGCCTGAGTGGAGCTGCTGCAGGAGCGATTTGGCAGCAGTGAGCGGCGTGCGCTGCAGATCGTGTCGATGTCGCGCTCGGCATTTTCCTACACGCCCAAGGCGCGAGACGGTAGTGCTATCCGTCGGCGGTGCATGAGATTACTCAGACGCGGATTCACTAGGGCTGTGAGCGCGTGCACGTGATACTGCGCCGGGAGGGTTGGCGGGATAACCACAAGCGTGTGCATCGCGTCTACAAGGAAGAAGGCCTGTCTTTACGGCACTGCCGGCCGCGCCGCAGCCGGAGCAGTCGTCGCCACTTACCTCGGCCGGCGCACCGATAGCATCCGACGGCGCGCTACCGTCATGGAACCAAGCGCCAGACCGGGCGGGGCAGCAGCAGCCGCGCCAGCTTGATCGTGCACTACCAGTAGTCACACCGGCGTCGCTTGGTTGCCATCCCCTCTCAAACTCACGTAAACGCACTTGGCACGTTGTCAGCGCAAGCTTGCCACCTGAAAACGGGTGGAAGGCCAATGATATCCAGGCGCAAATCAAGGAATTCTGGCTGCGCCGCCGAACGCCAGGCAAAGAAAAAGCCCTGATAAATCAGGGCTTTATTTGGAGGCCTCAAGCGGAATCGAACCGCTGTAAACGGATTTGCAATCCGGTGCATAGCCACTCTGCCATGAGGCCAACGTACTGCGCGCCAGGAACGTAGCCCTGACAAGACAAAACCCCAAGATGGGGCCTGTCGGAACATGGAGCGGGAAACGAGACTCGAACTCGCGACCTCAACCTTGGCAAGGTTGCGCTCTACCAACTGAGCTATTCCCGCGTAAGCCGACATGCTACCGGAAATCCGGAAAACACACCAGCGATTTCACCTTTCTGACTGCGCGTAAAGGCTTGTGGCCCAACGCGCCCCGCCTTGCCGTGGCGGGAGAAAAACAAGGCCCCTACCGGGGCCCTGTAGAATCTGGAGCGGGAAACGAGACTCGAACTCGCGACCTCAACCTTGGCAAGGTTGCGCTCTACCAACTGAGCTATTCCCGCAGATTCCGTTCGACCTGCGTCGAAGGAGCGCTATTGTGTCCAAATTCCTTCACGCCGTCAACAGTCTTCACATCATGCGGTCACCGGCGTCCGCACTGGGTTACGCTGCCCTGCCCAAGCACGGACACCGCCGATGCCGAGACGCTACGTCCGCCTGTTCTGGTTGCTGGTCGCGCTGACCTGGTTGGCGCTGATCACCGCACTGGTCAATGCTGGCTTCACTCCGGACTACTGGCTGCTGCATCGCCTGGAAGGCGCCCAGCTGCCCTATCCGACCAGCACCGTCATCGTGTTCGCATTGCTGGGCACGGTTGAACTGGTGGTGGCGGCGCTGATCGTGCGCCCGTGGAAACTCAAACGCCTGTGGCTGCGCCTGCTGATCGCCTTCGCCCTGCTGCTGGTGTGGTCGATACCGTGGATGCTGTCGGCGATGCACCAGCCGCCGGTACAAGGCATGCACCTGCTGTGGTTGCTGCTGCTGGACGTGGGCCTGCTGCTGGCGCTGTGCGGGGTGTCGGCGGTGAGCGCATGGCGGGCGCTCTGGCGGCGTGGGTCACCACAGACTCCCCCGCCGCAGCGCTAGAGGCTTACTTCCGGAACTCCACCCGCACATGCTGGCCGAAGCGTGCCTTGGCCTCGCCGTCAAACTCCAGCACGCACTCCACCACCTTGGCCACGCCGCGCCCTGCGTCTTCAGGCAGGCGTGCCTGCGCGAACACCGGGCTGATGCGTACCACGCGTGCGGGCGGCAGCGTGCCCGTGTTCTCCGCACCATCACTGTCCGGCACGACAGCAGCCTTCATGCCCACCTGCACGGCATCGGCGTAGGCGGCGCTGAGTTCGGCGCGCACCTGCAGCGGGCGCGCCGGCAACAACGAGATCGCCGGCTTGCCGGCCTGCACGAAGGCGCCGACGCCCGGCACCTGGCCGACCACGGTGCCGGCTTCCGGCGCGCTCAACGACATCTGCTGCAGTCTCAGCTTCGCGTGCTCCAGCTTGTGCTGCGCCATGTCGACCTGCGCACCGGCCACGTCGACATCGGCACGCACACCGGCCAGCTGCTGTTTGGCCGCATCGGCCTGCTGGTTCGAGGACACACCTTCGCTGGCGCCCGTGGACAGGCGGGTGGCGTTGCGCTCCAGTTCGCGCAGCTGCGCCTGGCTGCCCTTCAGGCGGTCATTGGCCAAGGCCAGATCGGCGGTGGCCATCGCCACCTCCTGCTGCAGCAGGGCACCATCCAGCGACAGCAGCAGCTGCCCCTTCTTCACCGTGGCGCCTTCCTTCACCGGCGCTGCAGTGATCGAGCCATCCATCGGCGGTGCCAGTGCGATCAAGCCACCTTCGATGTCAATGATGCCCCGTGCCACGGCGACCTTGCCGGCGGCGGCAGTACCCGCCTTGCCTGAGGGTGCCGATGCGACGGTGGGCGCTTCCCTGGAACAGGCGCCGAGCAGCAGTACCGCGGACAGGGCCAGGCTGAGGGGAAGCAGATGCGACGTCTTGGTCATGGGGCGGACTCTACGGTTTCGTTCTGGCGGCGGTCATCACGGACCATGCCGTCTTCCATGGCGATCACCCGATCGGCATGCCGGATCAGGCGCGGATCGTGGCTCACGCACAGCACGGTGGCGCCATGCGCACGTGCGTAGCGATGCAGGATGTCGATCACGCGCTGGCCGTTCTCGGCATCCAGCGCGCTGGTGGGTTCGTCTGCGAAGATCAGGGTCGGCGACTTGGCAAACGCGCGGGCAACCGCCACGCGCTGTTTCTCGCCACCGGACAGCTGCGCCGGGCGCATGTGGCTTCGATGGCCGAGGCCGACTTCTTCCAGCGCCTTGCGGGCCAGCGGCTCGCTTTCGCGATTGCGCATGCCGCGGTAGCCCAGTGGCAGCTGCACCTGCTCCAGCGCGGTCAGTGCCGGGAACAGGTTGAAGCCCTGGAACACGAAGCCGACATGGTGCAGGCGGAAACGCTCCACTTCACTGCGGGTCATGTGGCCCACGTCCTGGCCCAGCGCGTGCACGCGACCGCCATCGGGTGCGGACAGGCCGGACAGCAGCGACAGCAGCGTGCTCTTGCCGCAGCCGGACGGGCCGGATACCAGGGTCAGCTCGCCGGGATAGATGTCCAGCGACAGGCCACGCAGCACCGGCACCTGCACATCACCGGACATGAAGCCTTTTTCCAATGCTTCGGCCTGCAGGGTCGGGGCGATGGCGCGTGTGGAAGTCATCGGCCGGTCCTCAACGCAGCAGCAACGATGGATCGGAGCGGACGACACTGCGCACCGCCATGATGCTGGAGAGCATGGCCATCATCGCGACCAGCGCCACGCAGCCGAGGATCACCATCGGCGTCAGCTGCACCGGCACGCGCTGGGTCTGCGCGATCAACAGCACCACCGTGCTGAACGCCGCCGCCAGCAGCATGCCCACGCCACCGATCAGCAATGCCTGCTCGAACACCACCCGTGCCAGCGCATAGCGGCCTGCACCGAGTGCATTGAGCGTGGCGTACTCGCGTACCGAGCCGGCCACCACCGAGGCGAACGACTGGTTGGTGATCACCGCACCGACGAAGCAGACGATGACGGCCATGAACAACACGGCGATACCTGCGCCGGTATCGAACAGCCAATACTGCTGCGAACGGCTGGCGAACGCCGGCGCGGTCCAGAACTCGACCGGTGTGGCCTGGCCCATCGACGCGGCCAGGCGGTCACGCACGCGGTCGGCCAGTTGCGGCGAGCGCAGGCCCGCCACGAAATAGGTGCTTCCCTCGTGTGGGTCGGTGCCGGCGATGGCGCGCGCGGTGTCCAGCGAGGCCAGTACATTGACACCGCCAAGGCCCCGCAGGCCCGGTTGTGCAGCGACCACGCGCACCGCCTTGCCATTGATCCAGGCACGGTTGTTCTGCAGGTCCACGCCCAGCGTATCCAGATCGGCGCTGTCGACGATCACCGCACCCGGCTCGCGCAGCTGCGCGCGCAGGTTGGCAGGGAGGATGCGCGCGAACATCATCGCATCGTCCCGGGTGGAGATACCGGACAGGTACACCGACACATTGCCGGTGCCCTGCGCGCCGGATCGCCATTCGCCATCGACCCACTCGTAGGGCTCGACGCGGGTGACATCCGGGTCCATGCGCAGATGGCTTTCTACATCCGCGCTGATTGCATGGCCGTAATTCACACTCTGGGTGCCGGGGAAACCAGCCCAGATATCAGCCGAGGACGCTTTCACATAGATCGCAGCGGTACCGAAGATGCCCAGCACCAGTGCGGCCTGCACGATCAACAGCACACCGGCAAAACACATCGCCAGCACCACCGGCAGGAACCGGCGCCACTCATAGGCCAGGGTCTTGCGGGCGAGTGCGATCATTGTGGTTCGCCCTCACCCTCGGCAGGCAGCGGGGCGCCGCCGAGGGCGCGGTACAGCGACGCAAAGGCCAGCACGCGCGCGCCCTGCGCAGCGATCAGGTCGGCCTGCGAGGCGAGTGCGGCGCGTTGCGTGTCGAGTCCGTCGAACTCGCTGGACAGACCCAGCTGCAGCTGCCGCGCCTGGCGCTTGACCTGCTGCCCGGCGGCATCGTTGGCCGCGCGCAGCGACTGGATGCTGCTGTCCTGCCGCGCCAGGCTGCCCAGCGCGCCTTCCACTTCGCTCACGCCTTCCAGCACCGCCTTGCGGTAACCCAGCAAGGCGGCGTCCAGCTGCTTTTCATCGGCATGGAAGCGCGCGCGACGCTGGCCCCAGTCCCACAGCGGAATATCGATGTACGGGCCGATCGACGGGCTCGAATCGGAATTGGAGCGGGCGTTCTGGGTGAGGTTGTACGCGTACAGGATGGAGCCGCCAAGGCTGACCCGCGGATACATCGCTGCGCGCGCCGAACCCTTGCTGGCCGCTGCCTGCATCACCTCTGATTCGGCCAGCAGGATCTGCGGGCGGTGGCGCAGCAGATCCGCAGGGACCTGCTGCAGTGAGAATGCACCGAGCTTCGGCGGCGCGCGGTATGCGCGCCAGGCGGGATCCGGCCCGTCACGCCCCAGCAGCAGCGCCAGCGCGCGGGCCGCGTTGTCCGCATTTTCGAGGGCCTGCGCCGTCGCTGCTCGGGTCGCCGCCTGGCGCGCACGCAGGCGTTCCAGCTCGCCCGGCTCATCCAGGCGCAGCCGCTGGCGGACCAGCGCCAGCTGTTCGCCGCGGTCGTCCACGGCCTGTTGTCGGGCCAGCAGATCCTGCTGGGCCTGGGCCACGGTCAGGTCCAGATAACTGCGCACTACGTCGGCGATCACCGCCACCTGTGCGGCATTGCGCAGCGCCTCGGCATTGCCGGCGGAGGCCTGCGCGCTCAACTGCGCGCTCTCGGCGGCACCGAACAGGCCCAGGTCCCAGATCGCTTCGATACCGGCATGGAAATAAGTGTCGACCGCGGCGGCGTCCTGTACCTGCTTGGCGCTGGCGGTGATTTCCGGCAGAAAGCGCGCGTTGGAGGCGCCGGCGACGATGCGCACCGCCTGCAGGCGCAACGTGGCCTGCTGCAGATCAAGGTTGCCGGCGATGGCCTGGTCGACCAGGCCGTCCAGCGCCGGGTCGGCCAGCACCTTCCACCACTGCCTGGCATCCACCGCTACGCCCTGGCCCTGCGGCACCTGGGTCCAGGTGCTCGGTGTGCGATCAGGCAGGTCCGGAGCCGGCACCGACATGCAACCTGCCAGCGCCAGGCTGGTCAGCAGCGCGCCCGGGCGCAGCACTGCCTGCAGGGAGAGTCCGCGCCCGGTCCTGGGCACTGCCACTGAAGTGATACGCCTGACCACCAGCCCGCCAACGTGTAGAAGGAGCATGAAGGCTACCGTGCGATTGTGGAGCGAACATGGAGAATTGGTCCGAAAACGGTCACCACACGCGTGCGGTTCAGGCAACGCCGACCCAGTCTTTCACTGCGCTTTCAACGCGTTCCCGGGACAGAACACTGGATGCTTTTCACGGCGCATTGCACATTGGGACGTCTCCCCGGCTCGACGTGCCACACGCGTGAACATCCTCGCCGCTGGCAGCCAATCGCTTCGATCACGGCGGTGGCTGTCGGTGCATCGTGGTCGCGCTGACCACTCCGCGGGCCTCGGACGCTCGCTGGCGACCCATGGGCGCATCCGGTCCGACAAACGAAAAACGCCCCCTTCCGGGAGCGTTTTTCTTGAATCTGGAGCGGGAAACGAGACTCGAACTCGCGACCTCAACCTTGGCAAGGTTGCGCTCTACCAACTGAGCTATTCCCGCAGATTTCGTTCGACCTGCGTCGAAGGAGCGCTATTGTGTCGATATCGCTGCACGGCGTCAACAGGAATTTTCGCCTGCATTGTGGGGAGGCGTTCAGGCCCCCAGGACCGATACCTCAGGTTCGCAGGCCACGGCGGTGGAAGTAGACCTGCTCGGCGATGCGCCGCGTGGCCGCCGTGTGCAGCAGTGCGTTGAGCGGCCAGTCGGCCTGCAGATGGTCCATCGCCCAGCGCAGCAGGCGCTTGCCATGGAATGCCGGCGCCACCTGTCGCGCCACCCGTTCCGCTTCCGGCCCTTGCCCACGCAGATGGCGGGCAATCGCCTCGCCGACCGCCCAGCCGTGCCGCCACGAAGAGTGGATGCCCCCGGCGGACAGCGGCGAGACGATGCCTGCCGCGTCGCCGGTCAGGATCACGCGTTGGCCGGTGAACGGCCCATCCGGCCGGCCGCACGGGACCAAGCCGGCGCGGGTGGCCGAGGGACGCGCCGAAGGCGGAATGCCGACCACATCGCGCACGTGGTCGAGGAAGCCATCGATATCCGGCGGCCGTACCTGTTGCGGGTCATGACGCAGCGCCAATCCCACCTGCAGCCCGGTCGGATTCTGCGCGACCCAGCCGATGTAGCCCGGTGCGTAGCGCTTGCTGACGAAGCAATGCAGTGCATCGCCCTGCGACACCTGCAGGCCGGCGAACTCACGCTCGACGCCGTAGAGGTTGTCACGCACCTGGCCAAGCCCGGTGCGTTGTGCCACGCGTGAGCGTGCGCCGTCAGCGCCGACCAGATAGGCGCACCGCCCTGCCCCTTCGACCTGCCAGCCGTCACCGCAGCGACGAGCGTCGGTGAAGGACTGCTGCAGGCGCAGGTCCACGCCATTCGCGCGCAGTTCGCTGGCCAGCCAGCGCATCAGGTTCGGCGTATCGGTGGTGAGGAAGTAATAGCCCGGCGCGGCCAGCAACACGCTGCGCAGGTTCGGCGTATACAGGCGCACGTTGGCAACGCGCTGCACGAGGTGCTCGGGCATGCGCCCCAGCCAGGTCTGCTCCATCGCCTCTTTCACCACGATGCCGGTGGTGTGCAGGCGCTCGCCGGGGTCGGCCTTGCGTTCCAGCACGCAGACGCGCAGACCGTACTGCGCGGCGGCCAAGGCGCAGGCGGCACCAGCGAAACTGGCGCCGACGATGACCACATCGTGGTCGTAGGCGGAAGGAGTTTGGGGCATTTCGGCATCGCCGTGGAGAGTCGGAGATGCAGCTTCGCTAGCGCGGATGGTAGGGCGATGGGGTGTGGGTGAAGTGCGGATGAAGCCATCTCCTCCGATCAGCCAGCAATTCAGAAAACTTGTATGGACTGAGTCAGGACGACCGTCGATATTTCACGGCCAGTGAACCACCAAGCCAGTCTTGGGCATTGCCAATCAAACCGGTACCCGTCACATGAGAACGGCAAGCTGCAGGTGAGCATTTGCAGAAGCGAACGTTGTCAATCGGCCGGCGGGGAACTGAGCACTCCACGCAACGTCTTCTCCCAATGGACATCGGGGACGAGCGACCAGCCCGGATCAGAATATTCGAGAACGCACATGGATCACTTTGACCATCTTGGTTACTACTACGGCGAAGAAGAAATCCAGCACCTTCTGATGGAGCTAGGCATAGTCGATGTTCCCGTGTTGGAATCCGAATGGACGGATGCCTACCTGTCGAATGAGTCACTAGGTATCGAGCTGACCCTCTCGGATTCTGAGTCTTTGGTCTCCCCTGCCCGCGACTATCCGACCAATGCGCTGGTGTTATCCAACTTCCGCTACTACGGACGGCAGATTGGGGACTTTTCCATTTACCAAGGTGCCTTGCCCCGCGACCTCACGTTCGGCCAAGGCAGGGACGAAATCCTGTCAATGTTTGGCGAACCAGAATGGAAGAACCCGGAAAACAGCCGCATGCGCTGGATATGCGGCAACTATCGAATCCATATGACATTCGACAAGCACGGAAAACTGGCGATCGTCTCCGGAGGGTTGCCGTTCTAGGCCCTCTTCCTGCAATGCACCTAGCCTCGCAAGCAGATGGTGATGCCCACCACATCAGGCCACTCCCAGACTCTGCTCGAAATCACCTCGGGGCACGTTGACGGCCCATAACGAAAAACGCCCCCTTGCGGGAGCGTTCTTCTTGAATCTGGAGCGGGAAACGAGACTCGAACTCGCGACCTCAACCTTGGCAAGGTTGCGCTCTACCAACTGAGCTATTCCCGCTTGGGAGGCGAAATTTTACCTGTTCCAAGGATGGCGTCAAGCGCTTTTTCTCAGGGTCTGCGAGGCACCTTGCATTGCGTATCCACGCATGGCGTGGATCTACCACGGCATCCCCGCAAACTGATGGATCCGCACCATCCGTGGACGCAGCATTTCCAGTAGATCCACGCCATGCGTGGATAGCGCATCGATGGGGTCAGAGCCCTTTCCTTCGGAAAGGGATCCGACCCCGGGGCTCACACCCCGGGGCTCAGTTGCCCAGCTTCTTCTGCCGCGCACGCTCGCGCGCCGCGCGCTCGTCATCGCGCAGGCTCGGCCAGGCGGCGTGCAGGTACTGCAGGCCCGACCACAGGGTCAGCACGGCGGCAATGGCCAGGGTCCAGTCGCCGATGCGGAACACCGGCCAGCCCATCCAGATGTCTTCCACCGGCACGTTCGGGGCCACCGAATACAGCAGGCACAGCAGCGCGACCATCTGCGCGGTGGTCTTGACCTTGCCGATCATCGCCACGCGCACCTTGGCGCGCTGGCCCAGCTCGGCCATCCATTCGCGCAGCGCCGACACTGCGATCTCGCGGCCGACGATCACCGCCGCCCAGAACGCCATCCACGGCGTCGGATGGCCCTGCACGATCAGGAACAGCGCCACTGCCACCATCAGCTTGTCCGCGACCGGATCGAGGAACGCGCCGAAGGCCGACTCCAGCTGGTAACGGCGTGCAATCCAGCCATCGAGCCAGTCGGTGATCGCGGCCAGGCCGAAGATCGCCGCCGAAGCGAAGTTGGTCCAGGTGTAGGGCAGGTAGAACACCAGCACCAGCACCGGGATCATCACGATCCGCAACAACGTCAGCCAGGTGGGCAGGGTCAACTTCATGCTTGCGTGCTTCTCTCTCTACTCGGCCGCATCAGGCGTGGCCAACCCGTGCAGGTTAGCGTAGATACGTGCCGCGAGGGCGTCATTGATGCCTTCCACCTTGGCGATTTCCGCTTCGCCAGCGGCTTTCAGGCCTACGAGGCCACCAAAATGCTTGAGCAGGCTGGCGCGGCGGCGCGGCCCGATGCCGGGGATATCCTCCAGCTTGCTGGTCATCCGTGCCTTCTGGCGGCGCCCACGGTGGCCGGTGATGGCGAAGCGGTGCGCCTCGTCGCGAACCTGCTGGATGAACTGCAGCGCCGGGTTGGCCGCGCCCGGGCGCAGCTCGCGGCCATCGGGCATCACCAGCGCTTCGTGGCCGGCGCGGCGCTCCACGCCCTTGGCCACGCCCACCAGCAGCACGCCTTCCACGCCCAGGTCGGCCAGTGCGGCCTGCGCCTGCGCCAGCTGCCCTGCGCCGCCGTCGATCAGCAGCACGTCCGGCAGCACGCCCTGCTCTTCCACCGCACGGCGGAAGCGGCGGTCGATGGCCTGGCGCATGGCGGCGTAGTCATCGCCCGGCTCGATGCCGCTGATGTTGAAGCGGCGATACTGCGCGCGCACCGGACCGGCGGCGTCGAACACCACGCACGAGGCCACGGTGGCCTCGCCCAGGGTGTGACTGATGTCGAAACATTCGACCCGCTTGACCGGCTCGGCCAGGCCCAGCATTTCGCGCAGTGCGTCGCTGCGCGCCTGCTGCGCGTTGCGGCTGTTGAGTTCGGTGGCCAGGGTCAGCTGCGCGTTGCGGCTGGCCAGTTCCACGTAGCCGGCGCGCTCGCCGCGCACGTTCCACTTCAGCTGCACCTTGCGCTCGGCCGAGGCCGACAGCGCGGCAACCAGCAGGTCGGCATCGGGAATCTCGCGGTCCAGCAGGATCTCGCGCGGCGGCTCGAATTCGATGTAGTACTGCGAGACGAACGCGGCCAGCACTTCCTCCGGGCTTTCCTCGCCGTTGGTGCGCGGGAAGAACGGGCGGGTGCCGAGGTTGCGGCCATCGCGGAACGCCAGCAGCAGCACGCAGGCCTGCGACCCCTGCATGGCCACCGCCAGCACGTCCAGGTCCGCGGCGCGACCGTCCACGTACTGGCGGGTCTGCATGCTGCGCAGCGAGGAAATCAGATCGCGCAGGCGCGCGGCCTGCTCGAACTCCAGCGCCTCGCTGGCGGCCTGCATCTGCTCGCCCAGCTCGCGGGTGAGCTCGTCGCTCTTGCCTTCAAGGAACAGAGCGGCGCGGCGTACCGACTCGGCGTACTCCGCTGCCGGCACCAGCTCCACGCACGGCGCGCTGCAGCGCCCGATCTGGTACTGCAGGCACGGCCGCGAGCGGTTGCGGAACACGCTGTCTTCGCAGCTGCGCAGCTTGAACAGCTTGTGCATCAGGTTCAGCGTTTCGCGCACTGCGGTCACGCCCGGATACGGCCCGAAATAGCGGCCGGGAATGGCGCGGGGTCCACGATGCAGTGCGATGCGCGGCCAGTCCTCGCGGGTCAGCAGCACGTGCGGGTAGGTCTTGTCGTCGCGCAGCGAGACGTTGTAGCGCGGCGATAGAGATTTGATCAGCTGGTTTTCCAGCAGCAACGCCTCGGCTTCCGAGCGCGTGACGGTCACGTCCATGTGCGCGATCTGCGAGATCATCGACATGATCCGCGCGTTCTTCGGGCTGCCGTTGAAGTAGCTGCCGACGCGATTGCGCAGTGCGCGGGCCTTGCCCACATACAGCAGGGTGTCGTCGGCGGCGTACATGCGGTACACGCCGGGCGCGGTGCTGAGCTGGGCCGCGAAGGCCTTGCCGTCGAAGGCCGGGGCGGGAACGTCGGTCATTCGCTGATCGGGACTTCGCTGAGCACGCCGCTGTCGGGATCGAAGCGCAGCACGGCGTGGGCGTCGGTCTCGGCGATCCACACCGCACCTGCGCCCACCGCCAGTCCAGCCGGGCCATGCAGGCGGCGCGGCAGCGGCTGGGTGGTCAGTTCACCGCCGCCCAGGCGCAGCGTGCGCAGGCGACCGTTGCCGGTATCGGCGATCCACAGCAGCGGGGCGTCCGCGCCCAGCGCGATGGCCTGCGGGAACTGCAGGCTGGCTTGGGTGCGGGGACCGTCTTCACTGCCGAAGCGCCAGGGCCCCTGCCCGACCAGGGTCTGCACCAGGTCGCCACGCAGCTGAAGCGCGCGGATCGAGGAACCCAGTGCATCGGCCACATACAGCACCTGCTGCACCACGGCCAGCGCGGTGGGCTGGGCGAAGGCCGCCAGATGGCCACTGCCATCACGCTCGTCAATGGAACCACTGCCGGCGCGCCATTGCAGGGTGCGCTGGCCCAGGTGGTAGCTCCAGATGCGGTTGTCGCCGGCCATCGCGATGTGCAGCTGGTTGTCGGCAATGGCCAGGCCGACCGGATGGTCCAGCGAGACCTGCCGCGCCTGCGCGACCGGCCCTTCCACCGGCGCACCGGGTCGCCCGTTGCCACACAGGGTGTCGACGATGCCAGTCAGCAGGTTGATACGGCGCACCGCGTGGTTGCCGGTGTCGGCGACGTACAGCGAATCGCGCTCCAGTACCAGCGCCTGCGGGCGGTGGAATGCCGCTTCGGCGAGGTTGCCGTCCATGAAATCGGCGGTGCCGAGGCCGAACTGACGCAGGATGCGGCCGCCATGGCTGCATTCGAGAATGCGGTGATGGCCGCTGTCGGCGATGTACAGGCGTTCGGTGCTGACCGCCAGCCCCTGCGGGAAGCGCAGGGCCTGGCGCGGTTCCGGATGCAGTTCGCTGCCGCCACGCGGCGGCGCCGAAGGTGCGCCCTGGCACAGCGCGTTCAAGGCGCGCTCCAGTTCACCGGGCGCGCCCTGCCCGACCAGCCGTTGCTGTTCGCGGCCCTGCGCGTCCAGCAGCACCATGGTCGGCCAGGCGGTGACGCCGAAGCGGCGCCAACCATCCCAGTCGGCATCGAGCAGCACGGGCATGCTCAGGCCCTGACGGCGCAGCAGCTTCAGTGCGGCCGTGGGATCGCGTTCGAAATCAAAACGCGGCACCTGCAGCACCAGCGGCTGCAGCTTGCCGGGATGGCGCGACAGCCATTGGCCGAACTCGGCCAGGCGTTGCGCACTCCAGGCGGAGGCCGCATTGACGAACAGCAGCGCGACCGGCCGGCCGCGCAGTTCGGTCAGGGTGCAGGGGGTGGCATTGAGCCAGGTGGCGAATTCGGGCAGGTCCGGGACGGGCTGGACGTTCATGACCTGATTATGCCGGAGTCGGCGTCATGCAACAGTCGTGCCACCGCACGTTTTGCAGCATCGTCGACCAGCGACCAGACCTGTTCAAAATGATCGCTGCCGCCGGTGTAGGGATCAGGGATCGCTAACCGCCCCTGCCCGCCCGACCAGGGCAGGTACAATGCCAGCCGTTCACGCTGGGCCGCCGATGCCAGGCGACCGGCATCACGCAGGTTGGCCTCGTCGGCACACAGGATCCAGTCGAAACGTTCGAAATCCTCGGCCTGCAGCTGACGTGCGCGCAGGTCGCCGATGTCCACGCCGTGCCCGGCCGCGCAGGCGATCGCGCGGCGGTCCGGCGGCTCGCCCACGTGCCAGTCGCCCGTGCCGGCCGAATCGACCTGCACCCGCCCGGCCAGCGGCGAGGCATCCAGGCGTGCGCGCAGCGCCCCTTCGGCCATCGGCGAACGGCAGATGTTGCCGAGGCAGACGACCAGCAACTTCATCGCGCGGCCATCGCCTGCAGCAACGCTTCGGCGCGCTCCAGGTCCTCGGGGGTGTCGATGCCGGGTGGGAACGGCTCCGGCGAGATCGCCACGCTGATCGGGAAGCCCGCTTCCAGCACGCGCAGCTGTTCCAGCGATTCGACCTGCTCCAGCTGGCCCGGCGGCATCGCCGCGAACTGCTGCAGGAAGCCGGCGCGGTAGCCGTAGATGCCGATGTGGCGCAGCCAGTGGTGGCCGTCCGGCAGCGTGTCGCGGCTGCGTGCGAAGCCGTCGCGGTGCCAGGCGATCGGCGCGCGGCTGAAGTACATCGCCTCGTTGCGCACGTTGCGCACCAGCTTCACGACGTTCGGGTCGAACAGGGTGTGCGCGTCCTCGACGGTCGTGGCGAGAGTCGACATCGGCGCAGTGCCAGCGACCAGCGCATCTGCCACCGCGCGGATGCCGGCCGCCGGTGCGAACGGTTCGTCGCCCTGCAGGTTGACCACCACCGTGTCATCGGCCCAGCCGGCAATGCGTGCGCACTCGGCCAGGCGATCGGTACCCGAGGCATGCGTGGTCGCGGTCATCGCCACCTTCACCTCGGCCAACCCGGACAGCGCATCGGAAATGCGTTGGTCGTCGGTCGCCACCCAGACCTCGCGGGCACCGGCCTGCAGCGCGCGGCGCGCCACATGCAGCACCAGCGGCTCACCGCCCAGCGGGCGCAACGGCTTGCCCGGCAGCCGCGAGGCGGCAAAGCGGGCCGGAATGGCGACGACGAATTCGGTCATGCGGGCGGTTCTCGGCAGGCTCGTTACAACGGGAATGCGGCCAGCGGCGCATGAATGCAAGCGCCGCCGCGCCAATCAGTTCGGTCGCAGCTTGTCCAGGCGATCGGTCAGCGCCACCCAGAACGCGGCGGGCAACTCGGCGCGCAGCGGAACCGCGTAGTGCCAGTCGTTGCCGAACGCCCGGCATTTCACCGCATCCTTTTCGGTCATCAGTACCGGCAACTGGCTGCCGAAGGACAGGTCCTGCGGCTGGTAGGCCTGGTGGTCGGCGAACGCATGCGGCACCACGCCGATCCCGCGCGCGCGCAGCATGTCGAAGAAACGCTGTGGATGGGCGATGCCGGCCACCGCGTGCACGCGCTGGCCCTTGAAGTACGTCAGCGGGCGCGCGCGGCCACCGGCCAGCGGCTGCGCACTGTCGATGTGCAGGGCCATTGGCCATTGGCCGAAGCCACAGGCCTGTGCCGCGGTCTCCTCATCGGCCTGGCCGAGATTGACCACGCGGAAATCGCATTCGCTGGCGCGGCTGACCGGCTCGCGCAACGGCCCGGCCGGAATCATCCGGCCATTGCCATAGCGACGCTGGGCATCGACCACCTCGATCTCGATGTCGCGCGCCAGCCGGTAGTGCTGCAAACCGTCGTCGCAGACGATCACATCGCAGCCGGCCTCGATCAGCGCCTTGCCGGCAGCAACCCGATCACTGTCCACGCGCACCGGCACGCCGGTCTTCCAGGCGATCAGCACCGGCTCGTCACCGCCCTTGGCGGTTGGCGTCTCGGCCCGCACCCACAGCGGCTTGTCGGCGTCTTCGCGACCATAGCCGCGGCTGGCCACGCCCGGCTTCCACCCGGCCGCACGCAGGCGTTCGACCAGCGCAATGGTCAGCGGCGTCTTGCCGGTACCGCCGGCCGTGATATTGCCGACCACGATGACCGGCACCGGCAGCGAATGGCGCTTGCGCCAGCCACGGCGATATGCGCGCCGGCGCAGCGCGGTGACACCTGCGTACAGCGGCGCCAGCAGGCGCATCGCCCACGGAACCGGGGTGCCGTCGTACCAGTACGGCGGGGTCTGGGTGCCCTTGCCGGCCATCAGTCCTGCCTTTCGCGGAACTGCATGCTGTGCAGATGCTGGTACAGGCCGCCCAGTTCGAGCAGCTCCTTGTGCGTGCCGCGTTCAACGATGCGGCCATGATCCATGACCAGTACCTGGTCGGCATGCTCGATGGTCGACAGCCGGTGCGCGATGACCAGCGTGGTGCGTTCGGGCATCAGGCGCTGCAGGGCGTCCTGCACCAGGCGCTCGGATTCGTTGTCCAGCGCCGCAGTGGCTTCGTCGAGGATCAGGATCGGGGCGTCGCGCAGGATCGCGCGGGCAATGGCCAGGCGCTGGCGCTGGCCACCGGACAGCAGCGCGCCGTTCTCGCCCACCGGGGTCTGCAGCTGCTGCGGCATGCGTGCGATGAACTCCCACGCGTTGGCGGCTTCGGCCGCCGCGCGGATCTGCTCGTCGGTCGCTTCCATGCCATAGGCGATGTTGGCGGCGATCGTATCATCGAACAGCATGACCTTCTGCCCGACCATTGCCACCTGCCGGCGCAGGTCGGCCAGCGGGTAGTCGTCCAGTGCCACGCCGTCGAGGGTGATGACACCGCCGCTGGGCTCGTAGAAGCGTGGCACCAGCCGGATCAGGCTGGTCTTGCCACTGCCGGAACGGCCGACAATGGCCGTCACCGTGCCTGGCCTGGCAACGAAGCTGATGTCGTCCAGGGCGATGCCGCTGTCCTCGCGGTAACGCAGCATGACGTGGTCGAACGCCAGTTCGCCCCGCACGCGCTGCACGCGTCGCTGCCCCTGGTCGCGCTCCACTGGCATGTCGAGAATGCCGAACAGGCGCTCGGCAGCAGAGACACCGCGCGAAATCGAGGTCTGTACGCTGGTCAGGCGGCGCAGTGAGGGAATGATGGCCATCATCGATGTCATCAGGCCCATGAACTGGCCGGCATTGAGCCGGCCGGCCAGGGCTTCGCGGGTCGACACCCAGACGATCACCGCCAGCGCCAATGCGGCCAGGAACTGCACCACGCTGGAGGCGGCGGCGCGGGTGACCTCGACCTTCATGTTCAGCGCCAGCATGCGGTTGGCCAGGCGCGAGTAGCGCGAGATCTCATGCTGCTGGGTGCCGTGCACCTTCACTTCCTGCTGCGCCGCCAAGGACTGCTCGGCAGTCTGCGCCATCGTGCCCATGCCGTCCTGGATGCCGCGGCTGATGCGGCGGTAGCGTTTGCCCACGTAGGACACGATGCCACCGATCAGCGGCACCACCAGCAACATCGCCAGGGTGACCTTGACACTCATCTGCAGCATCACCGCCAGCATCGCGACGATGGTGAGGGTATCGGCCACCACGGTCTTCAGCGCGTCGGCGCTGGCCTGGGTGACCTGCTCGGTATCGAAGTTCAGGCGGCTGACCATCACCGGCGTCGCTTCGGTATCGAAGTGCGACGACGGCAGGTGCAGGTACTTCTGCAGCACCTGCTCACGCAGGTCGCGGACCACGCTGCGGCCGGTCTTGGCCAGCGTGTAGTCGCTGACCCAGGTGGCCAGGCTGCGCATCAGGAACAGGCCGAGGATGGTCAGCGGCAGCACCACGGCCGCGCGCGGCTGCGGATCGACGAAACCCTCGTTGACCAGCGGCTCCATCAGCTTGGTGAAGTGGTAGCCGGCCAGGGCTTCGACCACCATGGCGATGACCGCGCCCACCATGAACACCCAGTAGGTGCGGGTGTAGCCCAGCAGACGTTTGTAGATCGGCCACACCGGCGCGTGATGGGAACTCATGGACGCACCTCTGGCGCAGTTGCAATGGCGATACGACGGAAACCGAGTTGACCGAGCGCGTCCTGCGCGGTCACCACGGCCTGGTAGGGAGTGCGTGCGTCGGCGCGCAGCAGCACGGGCTGGCTGCGGTCGCTGCCGGCGACCGATGCGATGGTCTGCTTGACCGACTCGACATCGCTGCGCAGCACTTCCTGGTCATTGATGAAATAGCGGCCTTCGGCGTTGATCAGCACGCTGAGCGAGCGCGGCGGCTCGTTGCTGGGCTGCTGGCTGGCGGTCGGCAGCTGCACCTGCAGCGTCGAGCGCGCATCGAAGGTGGTGGTGACCACGAAGAAGATGATCAGCACCAGGATGACGTCGATCAGCGGGACCAGATCGATATGCGGTTCATCCTGTGAGCGGTCATTGCCGATACGCATCGATCAGGCCTTCGCCGCAGCGGCGTTGGCCGGTCGCGCCGGCGCGGCCGGGTTCATCACCCCGGGGCGACCGTCGAGCGTGTCCAGCAGGGCACTGGCTTCCTGCTCCATTTCCACCACGTAGCCGTGGATGCGGCCCTTGAAGTAGCGATGGAACATCAGTGCCGGAATGGCCACGATCATGCCCGTGGCGGTGCACACCAGCGCCTTGCCGATACCGCCGGCCAGCTGGTTCACGTCGCCCACCCCATGGTCGAGGATGCCCAGGAACATCTGGATCATGCCGATCACCGTGCCCAGCAGGCCCAGCAGCGGGCCGGCCGAGGCAATGGTGCCCAGCGCGTTGAGGAAACGTTCCATGCGGTGCACCAGGTGGCGACCGGTGTCCTCGATGCGCTCGCGGATCTGGTCGCGCGGACGATTGCGGGCTTCCAGCGCGGCCGCCAGCAATGCCCCCAGCGGCGAGTTGGCACGCAGGGTCTGCAGGTGCGCCGGGTCAAGCTTGCCGCGTGCGGCCCAGTTGCGCACTTCCTGGCCGAGGCCGGGCGGCAGCACCTCCGTTCGCCGCAGGGACCAGAAACGCTCCAGGATGATCGCCAAAGCCAGTACGCCCAACAGCAGCAGCGGCACCATCGGCCAGCCACCGGCCTTGACCAGTTCCCACACGTTTCAACCCTCCGGCCCAACGGCCGCTTGTTCGTTCGGCGATAGGATAGCAGCCGACCGCGCCCGCCCAGCGGCATCCCACCACCGGGATGCGTGGATACGCTGTTCACGCAGCTGCAGCCCTTGTGCACCAAGCCATACGCGGATCGCGCCGGAGTCGGCCGTGGCCAGCACTTCCGCCCCCTGCGCCTGCCAGCGTTGGACCACGTCCTGGCGTGGATGGCCGAAACGGTTGCGGTGGCCGGCCGAAACCACCGCCAACCGTGGCGCCACGGCGGCCACCCACGGCGCACTGGAGCTGCCGCCGCTGCCATGGTGCGGCACCAGCACCACATCCGCCTTCAACGCCGCCGGAGACGCCCGCAGCAGCGCCTGTTCGGCCGGACGGCCGATGTCCCCGGGCAACAGGACCCCACCATGCGCGCTGGCCACGCGCAGCACGCAGCTGTCCTCGTTTTCAGCCCGCTGGCTGCCGGCATCCGGGTGCAGCACCTGGAAGTCGACGCCGTCCCAGCGCCAGCGCAGGCCGCGCTGGCAGCGCCCGGCCCCGGCAATCGTGCTGCCCGGCGGCGCCAACAGGGGCAGCTCCGGCAACTGAAGGCGCAGGCGCGGCAGGTTGCCGGCATGATCGAGATCGTCGTGACTGATCAGCACGCGGTCGGGCCGTGCCTGCCCCAGCGCCCGCAATGACGGAACCAGGACCCGCTCGCTGCCCTCCCCTCCGATCGGCGGTCCCACGTCGTACCAGAGCGCATGCCGCGCGGTACGCAGCAATACCGCCGTGCCCTGCCCGACGTCGTGCACCAGCAGCTCCAGCTCTCCCTCGGCCGGCCGCTCGCGCAACGGCCACAGCAGCGGCAGGCACAGCAGGAGGCCAGCCAGCCCGCCCCCGGCACCGCGTGGCAGCAGCCACCAGAACACGCCCAACAGCGCCGCCGGCACTGCCCAGGCCGGTGCCTCGGCCAACCACCACATCGCCTGTGGATGCGCCGCCAGTGGCTGCAGGGCCTGCCAGCTGATTTCGAACAACCACGCCGCTGCGCGCCACGCCCAGCATCCGGCGCCGTCATGCAGCACCTGCAGGGCGGTGCCCAGCAGCGACAATGGCACCACCAGCAATGCCCACCACGGGATGACCGGCAGGTTCACCAGCGGCCCCAGCCGGGCGGTGCCACCGAACAAGGCGATGCCCAGCGGCAACAGGCCGACGCTGGCCACCCCTTGTGCGGCCAGGAATCCGCGCAGGTTGGCGACCACGCCTCGCGGACGTCCCTGCGGCAGGCACCAGACCAGCCACAGGACGCCGCCGAAGCTGAGCCAGAAGCCCGCGGACAGCACTGACAGGGGCGCCGGCAGCAGCAGCGCCAGCGCCGCCAGTGCAAGCCCCTGCACGGGACCCAGTGGGCGCCGCCCGCTACGCGCCAGCGCCACCAGCCCGATCATCAGTGCGGTGCGCACGGTCGGCAATTCACCGCCGGCCAGCACCGCATAGCCCGCTGCGGACAGGGCCGCGGCGCAGGCCGCCGCCTGGGGGCGTGGCCAATGCCGGCCCAGCAGCGGGCACAGCCACCACAGCCCTTGGCACAGCAACGCCCCCAGCCCCGCCACCACCCCGACATGGAACCCGGAAATGGCCACCAGATGGGTCAGGCCCAGCGCCCGCAACTGGTCCCAATCGGCGTCGGACAGGCCACGCGTATCGCCCAGGGCGAGCGCCTGCACGAAGCGCGCAGCTGGATGGGCCACCTGCGCGGCGATGGCGGCGCTGGTGCGTTCACGCCATGCCGGCAGGCCATGTGCGGCCTGAAGCTCACGCGCGCTGGCCGGCGCCCGCACCGTGCCGTTGCCGGACACGCCGCGCAGCAGCGCATGGCGTTCACCGTCGAAACCACCGGGATTGATCCGCGAACGCGGCGCCCGCACGCGCAGGGCCAGATGCCACTGCGCGCCGGCCAGGACCCGATGGCGCCCACGCCCGGCGTCGGTGCCATCAATGGCACGCCAGGCGTCATTCCAGATGACCTGCAGGCGCTTGCCGCGCAGCGATGGCAGTTCGCTGCTCTCGCTGACCTGCAGCAGGAAGCGGGTATGCGCGGCCCCATGGTCCGGCAGATCGATGACCCGTCCACTGACCACCACATCCCGTGCTGGCTGGCCTGGCGGCAGCTGTTCCTGCATTGCCCAGTGCCCGTGCATCGCCGTCCATCCGGCGCCCAGCAGCACGACCGCGGGCAGGCGCCCCCGCCAACGCAGGCCCCACCCCGCCATGCCAAGCACGATCATCACCATGCAGCCCCACAGCGGCGGCAGCTGTGGCAGCTGCACGCAGGCCAGCGCCCCCAGTGTCAGCGCCGCAGCGGCGCCACTGCCCAGCAAGGGAGACGGGGAACGCTCGACAGCCATGGGTCCAGCCTGCCGCTACCGGCGGCAGGTTGCCTATCGGGACTTGCCCCGCAAACGCGTCAGCGCCGGACGCTACCGCGATGGAAATTGACCCGGAAGCTTGCGCCGCCTCCCGCAGCCTCACCGACACTGACCGAGCCACCGTGGTGCTGCACGATCTCCTTCACCAGATGCAGGCCCAGGCCACTGCCGCTGCCCGCCGCGCGCAGGCGATGGAACGGCTCGAAGATCGCCTCGCGGTCGCCCACTGGAATGCCCGCGCCCTGATCGCTGACTTCCAGCAAGCCACGCGTATCCAACCGCACGCAGATGGTGCCACGGCCACCACCATGCACGATCGCGTTGTGCACCAGGTTGGCAATCACCCGCCCCAGCGCCAGACTGTCGCCGTGGATCCACACCGGCGATTCCGGCGCGTCCACTTCGAATCCATAGCCGGCGCCCACCACCAACGGCGCCAGGTCCGCGGCGGCCTCACGCACCAGCAGAGCCAGGTCCAGCCGCTGCAATGCGCCGACATTGCGGTCAAGGCGCTGCAGATCGAGCAGGTGCTCGGCAACATTGCCCAGCCGCGCCACGTCGGTCAGCAACTGCGATTTCAGCTCACCCTGTGGCAACTGCGCCAGGCGCGCCTGCACCACGGCGATCGGCACGCGCAGCTCGTGCGCCGCGTCGGCGAGGAACTTGTCGCGCGCGGCGTAGCCCTGCTGCACCTTGTCGATGGCATCGTTGAACGCTTCCACCAGCGGCGCCACTTCCGTGGACACCAGCCGCGCATCCAGCCGCGCACCGGGCTGGCCGATGTCCAGTTCCTTGGCCTGCTGCGCAGAACGGCGCACACCGCGCATGGCACGGTGGATCACGGTCGGCATCACCAGCAGGGTGACCACGATCAGTGGCAGGAAGAACCACAGGCCGATCAGGCGCAGCACCATCAGCGCGCCATCCAGCAGCCCGCCCTTGGGCGCGCCACCGACCATCACGGTGATGCGGCGCCCGTCCTCGTTGCGGATCATCACCCGCGCCACGTCCAGGTAGGGGGGCACCAGCGAGCCCAGTTCCGTGGCGCCCACGGTCGGCAGCCGCGCCAGCATCGGCGCGTGGATCGCTGGGATGGTGCCGCGCTCGAGCCACATGCCCTTGTCATCCACCGCGGCGAACCAGAGATTTCCCCCGGCGTTGGCATCGAGCTTGTCCCAGCGCGCCTGGTCCAGCACCAGGCGGCCGCCTTCGCTGTGCACCGCCTTGGCCACCGCCTCGGCAACGAACATGTCCATGCCCCAGGAGTCCTTGTCACCCCAGGTCAGGATCAACGCGACCACCGCGAACAGTACGGTGAAGGCCTGCGCCAGGAACAGGCGCCAAGCCAGGCCAAGGGTGATCGAACGGATCGGACGGGCCATCTCAGGCCTCCGCCAGCAGGTAGCCGACGCCGCGGATCACGTGGATCTCCACCCCCGCCCCGGCCTGCTGCAGCGCTTTGCGCAGCTTGGAGATATGCGCATCGAGCGCATTGGACTGGATCTCATCATCGAACCCGTACACTGCAGCCTCCAGGGCACTGCGGGTAACCGTGCGGCCCTGCCGCATCGCCAACGCCTGCAGCACCAGCACCTGCCGACGCGGCAATGCCAGGGGCTGGCCCTCCACCTGTGCCTGCAGCGATTCGAAATCGAACTCGAGCCGCCCCAGCCGCAGGCTCGGCGTCACCATCGCCGAAGGCCTGCGCGATACCGCGCGGATGCGTGCCATCAGTTCCTCGATCGCCACCGGCTTGACCAGATAGTCATCGGCACCGACGTCCAGGCCTTCGACCTTGTCCGACAGCGTGCCCTTGGCGGTCAGCATGATCACCGCCAGATTCGGCCGCAGCGCACGCGCCGACGCGACGAATCCAGCACCATCGCCATCGGGCAGCTGGCGGTCGAGCAGCAGGAGCTGGTGCACCGGTTCGCGCAATGCGAGCGCGGCCTCGGCCAGGCTGCCGACCACGTCGGCGACCACGCCCTGCCGCTCCAGGCCCGATTGCAGGGCGCGGGACAGATCAGGATCGTCTTCGACCAGGAGGATGCGCATCAGGAACTCGTCTACCGGAAACGCTGCCGATCATAGTGCCTGGGGCCATGGTTTTGCGCCCATGCATGCCAGCGGTTGCAGGCGCAATGTTCTGACAATGTTGCCCCTTCAGCATGCGCAGCCATCACCCGCAACGTGGCCGAACGATGCTGTCGCTGCCCCTGACAAGGACCCCCATGGCCTCCGTCTCCCACACCGCAGACGCCCACGCGATCCTGCGTGCACCGGACCTGGACAGCGCAGAACGCGCCTATCTGGGACTGATGCCCGACCTTGAACATGTGAATGCACTGGCCCGCCGTGCAGTGGGCCTGTCACGCGTTGCCGACGCGGCACACGGCTATGCGTTGTCGATGACCCTGGTCGGACTGCGCCTGCAGGAGCTGGAGATGGGCGAGCCAACGGCCAGGGAACACCGCCAGGCCACCCTGCGCAGCCTGCGCCAGGCCTTCAGCGCCTGACGGCACGCGCACAGGCACTGCCGCCGCACCGGCGGCAGCGGGAGTCATCGGGTCAGCAGGACCCGCAACCCGGCAGGCCCGGCGCGGCAGCGTCATTCAGCGCAGCGTGGTCCACGCCAGCAGCGCGCTCAGGATTGCGACCCAGATCACTGCCTTGAACGTGCCTTCCAGCATGTTGCCGCCGAACAGGTGTTCCAGGAGCGGATTGGGCCTGGACACCGGGACGTGATCACCCATGCGGCAGTTCCTTGCAGTAATGGCGCAGTTGCGCAGCAGCGCCGAGTCTACGCCTGCGCGGCCCGGATTCATCGCCATCTGCCTGCCTTTGGCGGCCCAATCCCCGCCTTCGTCGCAGGCCGGCTGCGGTGCCCGGCCGACCATGCCAGCCTGCACGCACTTTCCCGCTGGAGCACCGTGCCATGCCGATGCTTGCCCTGATCCTGCTGTTCTCCAGCCTGTTCGGCGACGGCTGCGGGCCCACCGAGGATGCCCTGCGCAGCCAGATCCTGCGCACCGAGGATCGGCAGGCCATGCATGAAGTGCAGCCCCTTCAGCTCTATCACCTGCGCCAGGACCGCGTGCTGCGGCTGGGCAGCCAGCAATCGCCAGACGACACTGGCGCCAGCCCTCATCCTGCGCTGGCCCGGGTAGGTGTGGCGCAGCTGTGGGAACGCGTCGACGGCCAGTGGCGCATCCAGCGTTCGATCAGCATTACCCACTGATTTCATGCCACTGAACCGGCACGGATGCAGCTTCGCGGGAACGCCAGGCTCCCCGGAACGAAAAAAGCCGGCCTCGGGGCCGGCTTTCATCGTTTCCACCACTTCACCGGCAACGCCGGGAGCAGGTGGTGGGCGGTACAGGGTTCGAACCTGTGACCCCTACCATGTCAAGGTAGTGCTCTACCGCTGAGCTAACCGCCCATCGTGTTCTTGCCGCCCGAAGGCTGGCCTTGTTACGTAAAAACCCGGCGCCAGGGCCGGGCTTTGCATTTCACGACAGCCCTCTTCCGAGGACTTCGTGGTGGGCGGTACAGGGTTCGAACCTGTGACCCCTACCATGTCAAGGTAGTGCTCTACCGCTGAGCTAACCGCCCGTTTTGCTTCTGCATTTCCGCGATTGCGTCGGTGCAGGCCGCGTATATTACGGATGCGGGCCGTGAAGCGCAACACTTTTGTGAAGATGATGCTGCACTGCCACGTTCAGCCCAGGCTGGCTTCCTTCAGCTGCCGGATCTGGTCACGCACCCGTGCGGCATCCTCGAATTCCAGGTCCTTGGCGTGCTGGTACATCTGCTGTTCCAGCGCCTTGAGACGGGTCGCCAGCTGCGCCGGAGACAGCGAACGATAGTCGGCCGCTTCTTCGGCCACACCCGCCCGGCCCTTGCCCTTACCCTTCTTGGCTTCCTTTTCGGCGGCATCCGATCGCGCGCCTTCGAGGACATCGACGATCGGGCGCGCCACCGAGCGCGGCACGATGCCATGTTCTTCGTTGTACTCGACCTGCTTGGCACGGCGCCGGTCGGTCTCATCGATCGCCGCCTGCATCGAGCGGGTGATCTTGTCGGCGTACAGGATCGCCTTGCCGCGCACGTTGCGTGCGGCGCGGCCGATGGTCTGGATCAGCGAGCCGGTGGAGCGCAGGAAGCCTTCCTTGTCGGCATCGAGGATCGCCACCAGCGATACCTCGGGCATGTCCAGGCCTTCGCGCAGCAGGTTGATGCCGACCAGCACGTCGAACTTGCCCAGGCGCAGGTCGCGGATGATCTCCACGCGCTCGACCGTATCCACGTCCGAGTGCAGGTAGCGCACGCGGATACCGTGTTCGGTAAGGTACTCGGTGAGGTTTTCAGCCATGCGCTTGGTCAGCGTGGTGACCAGCACGCGGTCGCCCGCCTTGATGCGCGCGTTGGCCTCGCTCATCAGGTCGTCGACCTGGGTACCGACCGGCCGGATCTCCACCACCGGGTCGATCAGGCCGGTCGGGCGCACCACCAGTTCGGTGATCTCGTCACCGGCTTCACGCAGTTCATAGGGCCCGGGCGTGGCCGACACGTAGATGCTGCGCGGGCAGCGCTCCTCCCATTCCTCGAAGCGCAGCGGGCGGTTGTCCAGCGCCGACGGCAGGCGGAAACCGAACTCAACCAGGGTTTCCTTGCGCGAGCGGTCACCCTTGAACATGGCGCCGATCTGCGGAATGGTCACATGCGATTCGTCGATCACCAGCAGCGCATCCGGCGGCAGGTAGTCGAACAGGGTCGGTGGCGGCTCGCCGGCATTCTTGCCGGTCAGGTGCCGGGAGTAGTTCTCGATGCCGTTGCAGTAACCGACCTCGGCCATCATCTCCAGGTCGAACTGGGTGCGCTGGGCCAGGCGCTGTGCCTCCACCAGCTTGTTCTGTGCGTACAGCTGCTCCAGCCGCTCCTTCAGCTCCACCTTGATCGTCTCGATCGCCGCCAGCACCCGCTCGCGCGTGGTCGCATAGTGCGTCTTCGGGTAGACCGTGAAGCGCTGCATGTTGCGCAGCGTCTCGCCGGTCAGCGGGTCGAACAGGGTGATCTTCTCGACCTCGCCATCGAACAGTTCGAGGCGCAGTGCTTCGCTGTCCGACTCGGCCGGGAACACGTCGATCACTTCGCCGCGCACGCGGAAGGTACCGCGCTGCAGCTCGTACTCATTGCGCGTGTACTGCAGCTGGGTCAGGTGGTTGATCAGGTCGCGCTGGTCGATGCGCTCGCCCTTGGACAGGATCAGGCGCAGCGACAGATAGTCTTCCGGCGCGCCCAGGCCATAGATCGCCGACACCGTCGCCACCACGATCGCGTCCGGGCGCGACAGCAGGGTCTTGGTCGCGGCCAACCGCATCTGCTCGATGTGTTCGTTGATCGAACTGTCCTTCTCGATGAAGGTGTCCGACGACGGCACGTAGGCTTCGGGCTGGTAGTAGTCGTAATAGCTGACGAAATACTCCACCGCGTTGTGCGGGAAGAACGCCTTGAATTCGCCATACAGCTGCGCCGCCAGCGTCTTGTTCGGCGCCATGATCAGCGTCGGCTTCTGAATGTTCTGGATGACGTTGGCGATGGTGTAGGTCTTGCCCGAGCCGGTCACGCCCAGCAGGGTCTGCTTGGCGATGCCGGCCTCGAAGTTGCTGGTCAGCTTCGCGATGGCATCGGGCTGGTCGCCCGCCGGCGAATACGGCGAGACAAGTTCAAAACTGTCGCTCATGGTGTTGCCAGTTCCCGGGAAGGGTGAGTATACGGGGCGAGGAGTGACGGCCGGCTGAGGGGCTGCCGGGCAGGACGCTACGGGGTTTCCCGATGGCGGCCGCACAGCCGGGCGCGGAGGCTGGATGCATGCGCCCTCCCCGCTCTTCCGGTTGCGCCGCGTCGCGCGGCATGCACCTGATCGAAATCCTGGTCGTCACGGCGGTACTGGCCGTGCTGCTGGCCGCCGGCTGGCCCTCGCTGCAGGCGCTGCTGCTGCACCAGCGCGCGGAAGCCACCCGGTTCAGCCTGCAGGCCGCCCTGGCAACGGCACGCAGCCAGGCCATCATGCGTCGCGAACTGATCGGCCTCTGCGCCAGCGCGGACGGCCAGCGCTGCGGGGACGACTGGAGCCAGGGCTGGATTGCCTACCGGGCCGCAGGCGCGTGGCAGCCCCCATCCACGGCCGATGCCATTGTCCTGCATCAGGGCGGCCGCCCGGATGTCACGATCAGTGCGGCCAGCAGCAGCGGGCGACCGCAACTCTATTTCCAGCCGGATGGCCGCAGCCCCGGCAGCAACCTGACGCTGCGCGTCTGCGTGCGGGGACGCGAGCACGCGCGGGTCATCGTCAGCAACAGTGGGCGGGCGCGTTCGTCCACCCTGCGGGCCGGGCAAGCCTGCTGAACGTTGCCCTGCGCCCTCAAGCAGACAACAAAAAAGGCTTGCGGAAGTCCACAAGCCTTTGATGTGTAACATCTGGCGCCCGAAGTTGGACTCGAACCAACGACCCCCTGATTAACAGTCAAGTGCTCTAACCGGCTGAGCTATTCGGGCGGGGACGCGCATTGTAATCACGTCGAACAGGGAGTGCAACACTCCCGTTCACATGCTTGCGTCGTCTGTTTCCAGCAGTGTCACCAGCACTCGGACAGCGTGGTCTTGGCGGTCTTCACGTTGGCCTGGTTGAGCGTCAAGTTTCCACACTTGTCCTTCGCCTGCGCGTTGACCGCGGTGGCGGTGAAGGTGAATGTCGACTGCGCGGTCTGCATGGACAAAGTGTAGGCCGCCGTGCCGCCCTCGCGCGGGGAGTTGATCGAATCGGCATTGCCCGGGAACTTGAAACCGACATAGGTGTTGTTGACCGTATGGAAGCGCTCGGCCAACTGTGCATATTCGACCAGGTCGGCCTTGGCCTGGGCCCGGCGCGACTTGCGCACATGTTCGCTGTAGCTCGGGTACGCGATCGCGGCGAGGATTGCCACGACCGCGACCACAATCATCAGCTCGATCAGGGTGAAACCGCGGGCCAGACGACCCGCCGCGAAAGATTGGCGCATTGCACGGGCTCCTGCTGCCGGGGAAGAATGGACGCCGGTCACTGGATCTGCCTCCAGGACTGACGGCCGCAGGGGTACGGCAGGTACATCGGATCAGCACCGGCCACCGAGATCTGCATCAGGCACGCCTCGCCGGGCGGCTGCGGCGGCGGGTTGCCGGGAGTGCTGTCCGGCGGCGCCAGGCGCGGCACCACCGACGTCGTCACGTCCCTCACCGGCGCGTTGCCGCCCGTGTTGAGAGCAACGCCGGCCGTACCCGCCCCCGGCGATCGGCCGTCGGGGGCTCCGAAGCGCACCTGCGACATCGCGGCCTGGCCGGTGCTGGCCTGCAGGCCGAGCAACCAGTTCGCACCGTCCACCGAGCAACCCTGAGCATCGGACGGAATATAGGTCGGGAAGAACACCACGCCGGACACGATCCTCGGATTACCGACCGCACGCTCCTTGTTGGCCAGCACCACGGTCCAGCCGCGGCTGACCGTAGGCACGGTCCCGCCACGCAATGTCCGCACGCCGGAACCGATCTCGGCCGTATACGAGCTCAGGTTTGCCGAGGTCAGCGTCGTCGTCGGCTGGCCCGCTGCGGTGTCGTTGATACCGTACAACGCCTGCACCGCCGTATCGCTCTCGTCACCGTAGTAGGAGAAGCTGCCGGTGCCGAAGATCAGCATCACGCCACCGGACGGTCCGGTGGTCACCGTCATGCCACCGGTGATCGGCTGACGGTAGGTCCGGCGGTCGGCGGGATCGACATGGGTATCGGTGGTGAACAACGGTACGGTTGGCGCGGTGGTCCCGCGCAGGTCGAACTTCCAGATAACGCCACGCTTGTCGGCGCCATAGACCGTATCGGCCAGGCCATCGCGCACCTGCGCGTTCTGCCCGGTTCCGCCCCAGCGATCAACCACCACGATGTTGCCCAGCCCGTTGCTGCCCGACGGCAGGTTGGTACCCGACTCGATCGCCTCGATCATGCGGATGGTCGGCGTGCGGCCTGCCACCATGTCAACCACGAACAGTACCGCCTTGCCACTCCTGCTCTCGTAGCCGTTGCCGAAGATCGCCTTGAAGCCCACCGAACCGTCGGCATTCTTCACCGGCACGATCACCGGCTTGCCCAGCACATGGCCGATGTTGGCGCGCACAGCATCGTCAAGCGAAGCATCGAGGTCACTGATCTCCCACAGCAGGGAGCCGGTGGCGCCGAAGTTGCCCGGATCGGACACATCCAGCGCGAACACGCTGCGGCCGCCGGCACCGGCCGTGCCCACCAGTGACGTGGTCCACCCGTTGCTGCCGTAGGTGTCGCTGATCGTCACCGGGCCATCGACGTAGTAACGGTGCTGGAAACGCTGGGCGTTCTGGTTGGTCGGGTCGTTGGGCAGCAACAGGTTGCCCATGTGGCCCAACGCGGTCGAGGGAATGTAGGCGAACCGCTCCTTGCCACCGTCGGCGTCCATCTGGCCGTCGGCGCCCATGCCACCATCGAAGGCATGCAACATGCCGTCGTTGGCGCCGGCGTAGACCATGTAGCGGCGACCATTGCGCTTGGTGGTCATGTAGGCGGCGTAACTGCTGCCCATCGTGCCCGGGAGGCGGCCAAACCCATAGTCATCCAGAGGCGAACTCAGCACCGGGGTGGAGGTGATGATGTCGCCCAGTACCGTGCTGCGATCACGCAGCTTGCCGCCGTTGCGCTTCTCGCCGGAGGTTTCACCACGCAGGTAGGCCACGGCCGTGGTGGAATCCGTTGTCAGGCCGGCCAGCTCGGACGCGCTGCAGATCAGGATGCCCGGATACAGCGTCGACGACTTGGTGCACAGATTGGCCAGGCTGACATTGCTGCCGGTGAAGTCTTCCAGCGCGCCGTTGCGCCAGAACCGGATGCGGCGTGATGCAGGCGCCGGCATCTTCGCAGATGCTTCCCAGGCCTCTTCCGAAACGATCTTGCGGGTGGACGGCTCGACGCTCAGCTTGAAGGCGCGCAACTTGCTGTACCAGTCGGTGCCGTTGTTGGTGGCCTCGTAGAACGGCTCCACCGACAACGAGCCGACGCCGATGCGTGCGCCGGTCAGCGAACGCGAGCCGGACGGCGTGGCGCCCTGGGCGACGTTGCTGATGATGCGGCGCATGGCTGCAGTGATTTCGGCCGGGCGCGTGGCGTTGACCATTTCACCGCGGGTGTCATAGACCGCGTTCCACAGCTCATCAACGGCCTCAGGCTTGAGGTCCTGCGTCGTCGTCGGGAAGTTGGGCTTGACGACGTACGGGTCGGGGCTGAGCACCCACGGGCGCAGCGGATCCGGCAGGTACCGGACGCCGAACTCCTTGCCCTGCGTGCCCAGCGTCACGCCGTAGAAATTCATGTGCAGGTGGGTCTTGCAATCCAGCGACGGATTTGGATTCGGCCCCTTGCACTCGGCCGGCACCGGCACGGAATTGGTCTCCTTGCCCGGCACGAGAGAACTGTTGTAGTACGGCGCTACGAGATCCTTCATCAGCGTCGTGTTGCCGGACTCATTGATATAGCCATCGGTGAACAGCATGCCCGCGTTCTTCTGGCATGACAGGAGTACCGGCGCGTTCTGATCCGTGCGCTGGAATTGTTCGCCAAGGTACTGTGCGGCGGAACGATTGGGCGTACTGCTGCTGGCCCGCATTTCGCCGATGATCTGGCTGAGCAGCTGCTGCTTCTCCGGCTCGTTGGTCATGTTGAACATGGTCACCGCGCGGCGGCCATTGATACGGAACCAGCCCACGCGCAGATTGGTAGTGTCGTACAGCGCATTCGTGGCCGCACCGATCAGCGCTTCGCGTCGCGTCCGGTACAGGCTGAACCAGTTGGCGAAGCTCTGCATGGCAGCGTTGTACTTCGCTTGATTGTTGCCGAAGTTCGCAAGCTTGATTTCGTACTTGTATAACGTACCCGGACGGCCGCCCGGAGGATTTGCAACGGCAACAGGAGCCGCGGTGTACCCATATTCCGCCGGCAGCGTGGACGGATCTGCCAGGAAGAACGTAGCCGGATAGAAGGCGACGGCAGCATCGCAGCTTGAGCTGCTGATGGTAGTCTGGCGCGTCACGTTGTCGAACGAGCCTTCCTGCCGGACAGCCCCCCCGCTCAGGTTGCATCGCCCACGCTCAATACGGGTTCCGACCGGCAGCGTCATGCCGGAACGGAAGCGGAAGCGCCAGTTCGCGCCGGTCCGCCCGCCGGTGTCCATGCTGGTCAACAGCGAGTCCACAGTCAGGTCCAGCGCGCCGGCGATCTTGTTCGGTGCATTGCCCGGACGCGGGTCCAGCGGCGCGCTGGACGCCCTGATGTCCAGATAGTTGGCAAGGGCTGTATCGGACAAGCCGGTCTTCCAGCCAGGATAGATCTCACGCGGGTCGTAGTAGGACGGGTTGACGTCCGGCGATCGGGCGAAACCGAAGCTGTCGAGCGGCGGGATGGCTACCTGGTCGTCGCGTCCATAGCTGGGGAAGACGTACAGGTAGCGCTGCCCAGACCCATCGTAGCCGTTGACGGCACCCTGGTTGTAGAAGCCACTGCCATCCCAGCGGTACACGCCATCGCGCGTGTTGTTCAACGTTTCCCACAGCATCGAGCCGGAATCATCCAGCGCCATCAGGAAGGCCGGCGGCGTCTGCACCTGGATGTTCAGCGGCGCCTGCGCCAGCGTGCCCTGGGCCTGGGCCGCCATCAGGCTGTAGAAGACATAGCCCCCCCCGAGCGCCAGTGCGGCGCCGCCTGCGGCCATGAAACGGAATTTGCGCGAAGCCATGGCCTGCGTCCTCAGAGTTTGAATACGGTATCGATGACAACCGACGACGAGCTCGCATCGGCGTCGTCGGTCGCGAAGCCGGTGATCTGGTAGATCGGCGTGACGTCTTCCAGCGGACGGCCCATGTCGAGCGACGATTCGCCCATCACACAGCTGTCAATCTGGCGGACATTGACCGCAGGACGCATCTGGTTGCGGTGGCTTTCAGCCCAGATGGCCGGATCGAAGCCGTCATCGCAGACCCGCGACAGAGTGCTGGACTGCACCAGGCTGTCGTTCCCCACATCCTGACGGTTGGCGATTTTCTCCACCGAGCGTTCGGCCGCACGCACCACGCCCTCCGAGTTCTGGAAGGCCCGGTTGGCGGCGCGGTAGTTCGCTGCCATTTTCTCCTGCATGCCGGCCACCTGCATGCCCGCAATGCCGAGCAGCGCCAGCAGGATGAGCATGATCAACGCGACATAGAGCACGGCGCCGCGCTGGGCGCGAGCGGAGGCGGGCCTGAACGAACGTGAGAAGGTCGTCATGATCAGTTCCCGAACAGGCGATTGCGCAGTGCAATCGAGACTTCATAGCTAGAGCGGTAGCGGCCGTCAGGCCTGTCACTGCTGGCAAAGCCCACGCCGAGTACCGACAGCGGGTTGGCCGGCGTGCTCGAAGACGACGGCGTCGGGCTGCGTGCCAGCAGCCCCACCTGCACCTGCCCCACCCGCAGCCACTGCGCGGCACCGGCAGCGTTAGCGTTGCTGCTGACGCCAGTCGCGGCGGCCAGGCGGGTGATGTTGCCGGCCGGCGGCGTGCCCAGGCTGATGTTGGCGGTACTGTCCAGGCCATACAGCAGCTGCAGGCTTTCGATGCCTTCCACGAGTTCTTCATTGACCGCATAGGCGCCAGCACTGTTGGCGCGCGCACGGCGCAGGCCCGGCTGACCGGTTTCCGGATTGATGCCGACGTAATAGACCATCGACTCGGCGCGATAGAGCATCGTCTGCCCGGTCGGCTGCGCGGCATAGCGCGACAGGTCCAGCGAGGGCGCGGTCACACGTGCCGCACTCAACGTACCGGCGAAGATGTCCGCATGGGCACAGTCGGCGATGCCGAACAAGGTCGGTGCCGCCACGCCCCCCGAAGTGAGCCTGGCCACCCGGGTGCTGTCCATGTCCAGCAGCGCATTGCCGCCACTGGACGAAATGCCGGTCACCGGCACCCCCTCAGGGGCCAGGTAGCGCAGCACCAGCACATCGCTTCCGCCTGCCGGCGCAGGGCTGAGCCGGGTGATCGCTGCCGGCAGCGCTGACGGTGCGGACCATGTCGCCCCGAGTGCGAGCCTCCCGCCCGGTGCGGTTCCCGGTGCATCGAAGCCCTGGATGGAAACGCTGAAATCAAGCGGGCTGCCATCGCCCGAGGATGCACCCAGATGCGATACCGGATCGCCCTGGTTCTTCACCACGTGGGCCTGGTCGTTCACGCAGCCCATGTGCCCGGCCATGCGGATGTCGCGCTCAAGGAAATCCAGCGCGAAACGGGCGTTCTCCTGCACGCGCGAGGCCCCCTCGGACAGGCGCGAGGCAGCCTGCGAGGCCATGAAGACCTGCACCACCCCCAGCATCAGCACCAGGCTGATTACCAGGGCGATCATCAGTTCCACCAGCGACAGGCCGGCCATGGTGGCACGTCGGTTCAGGCGCATGCTCACAGCTCCGTAGCCAATGCAAAGGTGGTGGCCTTGTCCGGGTCATCCGGATCCCAGCGCTGGTCGCCCCAGGTGATGGCCACATTGACCACGCCGCCATTGAAGGTGACATCGGCGCCTGCATCGTCGCCCAGCGCCTTCACCACCTGGCATTGCCAGCGCGCGATCTTCTTTTCAATGGAGACGTCGCCGGTATCGCTGGTGCACGCGGTGGCGGCGGTCTTGCTGCCTGCCGCGAACGACGCGCCGGTGTACCAGGCCGCCTGGAAGCGGTTGCTGCGCATCTGCTCGGTCAGGTCGTACGCAAGGTTGGTGGCCTGGGTTCGATAATTGGCGCTCTGCACGAAGCGGACATTCATGGTCTGCAAGAGAGCAAAACCCAGCAGGCCGAACGCCAACACGATGATGGCGATCAGTACTTCCAGCAGGGTGAAGCCCCCGGCCTGGCGCGCGCGGAAGGTACGGGTGGTCATGGACAGGCTTCCTTAGTGCTGCGGATCTGCCCGGAGGCGTTCACCGTCAGTGTGCGCTTGTGCAGTGCGCCCTTGCTGCAGACGTCCGGCTCCAGCCGTACATCCTGCTCGGCGCTGGCGCGGCGACGGCCGCGCCCGTCGAAGGCGATCTCCGTGGCCGGCCCAGTGATCTTCAGCTTGGGATTGCCACTGACGAAGCGCAGGACGGTTTCACCTGCCGACAGCGCACCGTCGCCATTGGCATCGGCAAAGGCCAGCATGCCGCCCGACCAGCCACCATCACAGCTGGCACCGTCGCTGCTTCCACAGACGCCGCCACCGCGGTTGCTGCGGATCGCCTCGCTGCGGGCAAGACTGAGCAGGCCCAGGACCTCGTTGTTGGTCGAGCTCACCCGGCTCGAACGGATCGTGCTCTGGAAACTTGGAAAGGCGATCGCAGCCAGGATCGCCACCACGGCGATGGTGACCATCAGTTCAACCAGCGTGAAGCCGTTTTGCCGGCGCAAAGACATTGGACGCTCCCCAGCGTGTTGGTGGCCACGATGGGCCATCGCCCCGCCACCGGCAAGCGGCGGCAGGATGAACGGTCAATCCGGGGCGACGGGCGTCAAAGGCTTGACGACCCGCCCTCCCCTGCCAGTGCCGGCGCGATCCCCATCGCGCCGGCCCGGGTTCAGGCCAGCACCTGGTAGCAGGGCTGGTATTCGCCGGAGATCTTCATCCGGCGCTGCTCGACGAAGGCGCGCAGCAGCGCATCCAGCGCCTGCATCATGTCCGGGTCGCCGTGGATCTGGAACGGCCCGAACTGCTCGATGCGGCGCATGCCGTCTTCCTTCACGTTGCCGGCGACGATGCCCGAGAACGCGCGGCGCAGGTCGGCCGCCAGCGCATGCGGGGCACGCCCGTGGTGCAGGTCCAGCGCTGCCATCGCTTCGTGGGTGGGTACGAAAGGCTGCTGGTACTCCCACGGAATCTCGATCGACCAGTTGAAGAAGAACGAGTCCTTCTGCGCCAGGCGGTGCTCGCGCACGCGCTTGATGCCGCTGGCCATCTTCTTCGCAACCGCGACCGGGTCGCCGATGATGATCTCGTAGCGCTCGGCCGCCGCATCGCCCAGGGTCAGGCGGATGAAGCGATCGATCTGCTCGAAATACGGTGCCGCTACCGTCGGGCCGGTCAGGATCAGCGGGAACGGCAGGTCCCTGTTCTCCTCGCGCAGCAGGATGCCGAGCAGGTACAGGATCTCTTCGGCGGTGCCGACGCCACCGGCGAACACGATGATGCCGTGGCCGATGCGGACGAAGGCCTCAAGGCGCTTCTCGATGTCCGGCATGATCACCAGGTGGTTGACGATCGGGTTCGGCGACTCGGCGGCGATGATGCCCGGCTCGGTCAGGCCGATGTAACGCGTCACGGTACGGCGCTGCTTGGCATGGGCGATGGTGGCACCCTTCATCGGGCCCTTCATCGCACCGGGGCCGCAACCGGTGCAGATGTCCAGGCCGCGCAGACCCAGCTCGTAGCCTACCTGTTTGGTGTACAGGTATTCGTCGCGCGAGATCGAATGGCCACCCCAGCAGACGACCAGATTCGGGTCGCCCGGATTGAGGATGCGCGCGTTGCGCAGCAGGCCGAACACCGCATTGGTGATGCCCTCGGACGACTCCAGCTCGGCCGCATAGGCCGGGCCCATCTCGATGGCCATGTAGGCCAGGTCACGCACCACGGCGAACAGCAGTTCGGCGACGCCGCGGATGATCTCGCCGTCGACGAAGGCCATCGCCGGCGCGTTGACCAGATCGATCCGCACGCCGCGATCCTGCTGCGCCACCTGGATGTCGAAATCAGGGTAGAGATCGCGCGCGGCGCGCGGATCGTCAGAGGCGCTGCCGCTGGTCAGCACGGCCAGCGCGCAGCGGCGCAGCAGCTCGTGCATGCCACCGGCGGAGGCATCGCGCAGACGGGCCACCTCGGCCCGCGACAGCACATCCAGCCCACCGCGCGGGTAGATCCGCGCATCCTGCACCGGCAGTGCACGGGCCGATTTTTCGTTCGTGGTCATATCCAATTTTTCGCTTCCTTCAAGGTTTCCGACTGTACTGCCGCCCCCTTAAAAAGCAAAACGGCCGGGAAGACCGACCGTTGGATGAGTGCTGCCCGCGTCCGCCTTTCCGGGACCGCATCGGCGGCGTTGGCACCGCGCACATTTCTGGATGCTACGCCGTTGCCAGGCGACCTGCAAGGACTTTCGCCTGAACGGAAAACGGCCGGGTTTCCCCGGCCGTTTCCTTTTACAACAGCGTTACATCAGTGCGTCAGAACTGGTAGCGGAAGCCCAGCTGCAGCGACCACTGCGAGACACCGACGTCGAAGCCGTCTGCGTCGTTGTTGGCCACCGTCGGCAGGTCAGCGCCGCGGAAGTTGTACACGTACTTGCCGTCCTTCATGCCCTGCAGGGTAGCCACACGCGCATCGGCGAAGAAGCCGTAGTCGTAGATGTTGCCCCACTTCTTGTTGAGCATGTTGCCGACGTTCTGGATGTCCAGCCACACTTCCGACTTGTGACCCTTCATGAAGCCCGGCAGCTGCTGGCTGATACGGATATCGAAGGTGTTGATCCAGCCGGTACGGAACTGGTTCGCCGGAGCGTAGCCACCTGCGTACTTGGCCAGCTGCGGGTTGGCCGCCAGCCATTCGTAGAACGACTTCTCCATTGCCGCATCCGGGGTGAAGTTGCTGCCCACCAGATTGCCGAACAGAACCTCGCCCGGGTTCGGCACGTAGAACAGGTCGTTCGCGGAGCGGCCGTCGCCGTTGGCATCGTTCACGTACACGTAGCTGTACGGACGGCCGCTGCGGCCCTCATACACCAGACCGACCTTGGTTTCGTAGTCGCCGAAGAACTTGTGCTTCCAGTTCAGCGAGCCCGACAGGCGGTCACGGATCTGGTAGCGCGAGGTGTTCTCGGTTTCGCTGTTGGCGTTGAAGGCGTACTGGTAGTTCCAACCCGAGCTTGCGGTGGAGCTGGTCAGCGAACCCACTTCGGTAGCGTCGGTGTAGGTGTAACCGATGTTCCAGGACCAGTCACTGGCGTCCGACCACGGCTTGCTCAGCGACACGGTGAACTGCGAGGTGCGGCCCTTGTCGGTGTTGGCGATTTCGTAGACGGCGTCGTAGTTGCGGTTCCGCCCGAAGCGGGCATCGTTATTGGTCCACAGGTTGCCGTTGCGCGACGCAGCGTAATAGAGCTCACGACCGTCCGGACCCAACTGCTGCACCGGGCCCAGGTTCAGGTTCCTGTAGTACAGGGCATCCTTGACCTTGGTGACCAGCAGCTCGGCCGAAGCCACGATGCCGTACCACGGCGTTTCATGGTCGAAGGCCAGGTTGGCCTTGTACACCGACGGCATCTTGAAGTCGCTGCCGACGAAGTTGACGTTCTGACGGTTCGAGCCTGGGGTGGTCGGGACCGGCTGGCCGTCCTTGTTCGGGCTGAACCGCAGCGTGGGATCGTAGGCAGTGTAGGCGTACACCGAATTGTTGAAGCCGGTGGCCGAGTAGCTGTTGCTCAGCCACACCTGCGGCGCATCACCCTGGAACAGGCCCACGCCACCGCGCAGCTGGGTCTGACGCTCGCTGTCGAAGGTGTAGTTGAAACCGACGCGCGGCTGGATCAGGAACTTGTTGCTCAGCACCTCGCTGTTGTCGCGACCGAAGAAGGTCGAGGCTGCAGCGTTGTAGGTCGGGGCCGGGCTGGTGTCGGCACGGTCGGCACGCACACCCAGGGTCAGGGTCAGGTTGTTGTTGACATACCAGGTGTCCTGCACGAACAGGGCCAGGTTGCTGTACTTGTAGTCAGCCGGAATCGAGCCCGGGGTGCGCTCCGGGTTGTAGTTGTAGCTGCTCCAGCGGCCAGCGGCGAAGTTGTCCAGGCCGTAGAAGGTGTAGGCACCCCACGAGTTGGCGCCGAAGTAGTTGTAGATGTCGTTGGTGTCGTACGACGCACCGAACTTGACGTCGTGGTCACCCAGGGTCCAGGTGGCGGCGGCGTAGTAGTTCCATGCCTTGGTCTGGAGGATGTTGTCCTGGGAGTTGACTTCGGTACCCAGGTACAGCGAGTCGCCCGTCGGCGCAGCCTCGTTGCCGCCGAAGAAGATGCGGATGCTCGGCGCGTCGGTGGACACGTTGCGGATCGCCGAGTACTCGCGGTACGACGCCTTCAATTCGGTCGAGAAGTTCGGGGTCCAGTCGCTGAACAGCTGGGCGACGTAGCTCTCGTTGGTCTTGTCATGCTGGTACCAGTACGAGCTCAACGAGGCCGAGCTGGTGGCCATGCCGTTGATGCGCAGCTTGCTCTGGTCGATCTTGCTGTAACGGATGTTGGCGCGATGGTTCTCGCTGATGTTCCAGTCCAGCTTCAGCGCGTACTCTTCCATCTCCGTGTCGCCGTTGCTTTCCAGGCCACCGGCGTTGATGCCATAGCTCTGCGCGATCTGCTGCGCGCGGGTCACGTCAGCCAGGGTGAACTGCGGATTGGCTTTGCCCAGCGCGGTGCCGCTCAGGTCGGCGCCCGGGGCGGCCTGCTTGAACTTTTCGTAGTTGGCGAAGAAGAACAGCTTGTCCTTGACGATCGGGCCGCCCAGGGTCATGCCGTAGGTTTCTTCCTTGGTGAAGCCCTTGAACGGCTGGCCTTCCGGGTTGTCGCCGAACCAGTCGCCATCACGGTAGGTGCCGTACACCGAACCGTGGAATTCATTGGTACCCGACTTGGTCACCGCGTTGACGGTGGCACCGGCGGCAGCAGCGATGCTGACGTCGTAGTTGGACAGGTTGATGTCCAGGGCTTCAATGGCTTCCATCGCGACCGGCTGGCGGCGGGTCGGCATGTTGTTGCCTTCCAGGCCAAAGGTGTCGCTGGCCGAGACGCCGTCGATGTTGATCGAGTTGAAGCGCGGGTTCTGGCCGCCGGCCGAGATCGAGCCCGAGGCGCGATCGATGAAGGTGACGCGCGGATCCAGGCGCATCAGATCCTGGATGTTGCCGCCGACGGACGGCGCAACTTCGATCTGCTGCTGGCTGATGTTGGTGCCCGAGCCCATCTTGGTGGCGCTGAACACTTCCGAGCCACCGCCGACAGCGGTGACCTGCACGGTGTCCAGGTTGGTCGCGGCAAGGTCGCCGGCCAGGGTGGCATTGATTGTGCCGGTCTGGTTCACGCCCAGGTAGACGCCATCTTCGGTCTTGGTACCTTCACCCGGCTTGGTGATGGTGATCGAGTACGGACCGCCCACGCGCAGGCCGCGCGCATTGTAGCGGCCGGCCGCATCGGTGGTCGCGCGCGAAACGGTGCCCGACTCGGTGTGGGTGATGGTGACTTCAGCGCCGGCAACGGGCTGGCCGCTGCGGGACACGACCTGGCCGCCGACACCGGCAGAGGTGCTCTGGGCGAAGGCGGGAGCGGCAGCAAGTGCAGCCACGAGACCAAGGGTGAGCTTGGACATCCGGAGTGGGTGGGTCATTTTTCGGTAGCCTCGATGCGAGTTGGCGATGGCGGAAAAAAAGCGCATCCAAGCAGCCCTGCGGGTGGCTGATCGGAGAGTTATCTGGGGTTCCCTACCGCTCGGCTGAAGGCAGCCCTAACGGTTAACACTAGATTAACACGCTACGCCATCAATGTGACGGTTGTGCGACAAACGGCACCGGTTCGCAACGCAATCGTGACGGGTTCTTCACTCCGCCTTTCCACGGGACTCACTTTTCCCGGGGCATCCCACTGGCGTCGAGAATCTGCCCGCGCCAGGTGCTCCCAGCGGCGGACAGCAGGGTCACCGCCGCGGCCGCCGCGGCTTCCGGGCCTTGCGCAGCCGGGTCCTGGTCGATGGAATAGGCACGTGCCCGCAGCGCCGTGCGCAGGGGGCCGGGGTACAGGCCGCTGACCCGGACGGGACTGCGGCCCAGTTCATCGTGCAGGCTGGCGATCAGGCCACGCAGGCCGTGCTGGGCCACGCCGTACCCGCCCCAATAGGCCTGCCCCACCCGGTCGGGGGCATCGACCGCGAACACCAGGGCGGCATCCTCGCGCTGCCGCAGCAGCGGCAGGCAGGCCTGGGCCAGCCAGGCCGGGGCCGTCAGGGTGACATGGACCGCGCGGGCGAAACTGGCCGGGTCAGCCAGTTCAAACGGAGTCAGCCCGGGGAAATGCGCGGCGCAGACCAGTAGTCCATCCAGCCGCCCCAGCTCGCGCTGCAGGGCCTGGGCCAGTTCGGCATAGTCATCGGGGCCGGCGCCTTCCAGGTCCAGCGGGTACAGAAGAGGTTCCGGACCGACCGCCTGGACCTGGGCATAGACCCGGTCCAGCCGGCGCGGCTTGCGTCCCAGCAGTACCACGGTGGCCCCGGCTGCCGCTGCGGCGACCGCCGCGGCACTGCCCAGCCCGCCCCCGGCGCCGGCGACCAGTACGACGCGATCCTGCAACGGACGGCCATCAATCGCCCCGTCAGTCGGTGACGTCGACGGCCAGGCACTCATCCCTGGGTCGCCTCTTCGACGATGCGCTTGAGCTCGCCGGATTCAAACAGTTCCATGACGATGTCGCAGCCGCCGATCAACTCACCGTTGATGAACAGCTGCGGGAAGGTCGGCAGATTGGAAAAGCGCGGCAGGTTGGCGCGGATCTCCGGCTCTTCGAGCACGTTGACTGTGCGCAGGGTGACGGCGCCGGCTGCCATCAACGCCTGCACGGCGCGACTGGAAAAGCCGCACATCGGGTATTGCGGGGTGCCCTTCATGAACAGCACGAGCGGGTAACGATCGACCTCGGCCTGGATTTGCTGCATTACCGCCACAACCACACTCCTTGCTTCGCCGGACAAACCGACCGTGATGGTCGGCTAGACTGCCCACGGTAGCCGCCATTGTAAGCGGATGGAACAGGCTGCCGCCGTCCCCCTGGCCACGAACCTGTCCATGCCCGTCGAATTGCCTGCCCTGCCCTACCTCCCCGGCTCCCTGCAGCCTCACCTGTCCGCGCAGACCGTTGAGTTGCATCACGGCCGCCACCACCGCGCCTACGTCGACGCGGTCAACGCCGGCACTCTCGGCACCGAGTGGGAGGAGGCGTCACTGGAAGAGATCGTGCGCCATGCCCAGGGCACGCTGTTCGATGCGGCCGCCCAGGCCTGGAACCACGGGTTCTACTGGCAGTGCCTGCGCCCGCGCGGCGGCGGCGAGCCGCAGGGCCGGCTGGGCGAGCTGGTCAAGCGCCAGTTCGGTGACGCGCAGCGCCTGCGCGAGGAATTCAACCGCACTGCGCTGGGCCTGTTCGGCTCGGGCTGGGTGTGGCTGGTGCAGCACCCCGGTGGCCAGCTGGGCATCCAGGCCACCCGCAACGCCGGCACGCCACTGACCGGCGAAAGCACCCCGCTGCTGTGCTGCGATGTCTGGGAGCACGCCTACTACACCGACTACCAGAATGATCGCGCGCGTTACCTGGATGCCTTCTGGCAGATGGTCAACTGGGATTTCGCCGAGAGCCAGCTGCGCTGAGGCAGCGGCTCGGCCCCGGGGTAGTGCCGGTCGCTGGCCGGCATCCCACTGGGCATACAAAGATGCAGGAATTGCCGGCCAGCGGCCGGCACTACCGGGAAACAGAGCGTGGCTTCACGCGTTTTCGTGCGCGGCCACCGCGTCCATCACCCGTGCCGAATACACCAGCGCCGCGCCGGCGTTGAGCGACACCGCCACGCCCAGTGCTTCGGCGATTTCCTCGCGGCTGGCGCCATGCTTCAGCGCAGCGTCCACGTGCACGGTGATGCAGCCGTCGCAGCGGGTGGTCACCGCCACCGCCAGTGCGATCAGCTCACGGGTCTTGGCATCCAGGTGGTTGGTCTGGGCACCGGCATTGGCCAGGGTGGCGTAGCCCTTGACCGTGTCCGGCGAGAGCTTGCCGATCTCGCCGATGCGGCCCTTCAGTTCCTTGCGGTAGGCATTCCAGTCCAGCATGGTCGTGACTCCTGTGAAAGGAGCTCCACGCTACCACCGGCAATGGTGCGCCGATGCCTGCACCGGCGCGCCACACCGTTGCAGGCATGCAGGGTTGTGCCGGCCATTGGCCGGCACGCCCGGGCTCAGCGGTTGCGCAGCGCGTGCACTGCCGGCGCCACCTGGGCCTGGCGGTCCAGCTCCAGCCCGACCTGGTCCAGCGCATCGGCCAGCGCATCGGCCTCGTCGTCGCGCAGGGTGGCATGGCCGACCTTGCGGCCCTCACGCGGCAGCTTGCCGTAGTCGTGCCAGTGGCCGCCGGCCTGGGCCAGCACCGGCAACGGATCGGGCATCTCGCCCAGCCAGTTCAGCATGCAGGCGTGGCCGAGCATGCGGGTGCTGCCCAGTGGCAGGCCCAGCACGGCACGCAGATGGTTCTCGAACTGCGAGGTCTCGCTGCCTTCGATGGTCCAGTGGCCGGAGTTGTGCACGCGCGGCGCCATCTCGTTGGCCAGCAGCTCACCATCACGGCAGAACAGTTCCAGCGCGAACACGCCGACGTACTGCAGGTGTTCGGCGACACGGCGCGCATAGCCGATCGCTGCCTGCTGCTCGGCGTCGGACAACACCGCCGGTGCCACGCTGGCCGACAGCACGCCGTCGACATGCCAGTTGCCGGTGACCGGCCACGCTTCGAAGCTGCCATCGCGGCCACGCGCGGCCACCACGCTGACCTCGCGCTGGAAGGCCACGAAGCCTTCCAGGATCAGTCCGGTGCGCTCCACCTGGGCACCCAGCGCATCCCATGCGGCGTCGATGTCGGCTTCGCTGCGCAGGCGGAACTGACCCTTGCCGTCGTAGCCGAGGCGGCGGGTCTTGAGGATGCACGGCAGGCCGAACTCAGCCGCCTTCGCCGCCAGCTCGTCGCGGTTACGGATGTCGGCGAAGGCCGGCAGCGGAATACCCAGCTGCTGGAACAGGGTCTTCTCGCTCAACCGGTCCTGGGCCACCGCCAGCGCGGCCGGCGGCGGATAGACCGGCACGCGGTCGGCCAGGAACCGTGCACTGTCGGCCGGCACATTCTCGAAATCGAAGGTGACCACATCGACCTTGGCAGCGAAGTCCGCCAGGGCCTGGCGGTCATCGAAGGCGCCCACGGTAAGCGGCGCCAGCGGGCCGCTGCACGCGTCGGCCGCCGGGTCATACAGTTCGAAGCGCAGCCCCAGCGGCGCACCGGCCAGGACCATCATGCGGGCGAGCTGGCCGCCGCCCAGGATGCCGACGGTCAGGCTCATTGGCGCGGATCGTCGTGAGCCATCACGTCTTCGGTCTGGCGTGCACGGAAGGCGTCCAGCGCCTGGCCGATCGCCGGCTGGTCGCTGGCCAGCATCGCCGCCGCGAACAGCGCGGCGTTGGAGGCGCCGGCGTTGCCGATGGCGAAGGTGGCGACCGGGATGCCGGCCGGCATCTGCACGATCGACAGCAGTGAATCCATTCCGTTGAGGGCCTTGGACTGCACCGGCACGCCCAGCACCGGCACGGCGGTCTTGGCCGCGATCATGCCCGGCAGGTGCGCGGCCCCGCCGGCACCGGCGATGATCGCGCGCAGGCCACGCGGGCCCGCCTGCTCGGCGTAACTGAACAACACATCCGGCGTCCGATGCGCGGACACCACCTTCACTTCGAACGGAACACCCAGGGCTTCAAGCTTCTGGGCGGCGTGCTGCATGGTTTCCCAGTCGGAACGGGAACCCATGACGATGCCGACAAGCGGCGCGATCGGGTTGGGGGTCATTGGCCGTCACCTGCCTTAAAGACGTATTCTAGCCATCTTCCACGCAAGACGAAGAACCATGGATCGCAAGCTGCTCGACCTGCTGGTGTCGCCGGACACCCGCCAGCCCCTGTCCCTGCTGGATGGCAAGGGCCTGGAAGCCCTCAACAAGGCCATTTCCGCCGGCACGGTGACCAAGGCCGATGGCAACCCGCTGGCGCAGCCGCTGCGCGAGGCGCTGGTCACCCGTGACCGCAAGCAGGTGTTCCGCGTCGACGACGGCATCCCGGTGCTGCTGGCCGAGGAAGCCATTCCGACCGCCCAGATCGCCGACTTCCCGGCCGCATGAGCACGCTGCCGACGCCGGATGCGGCCGTTGTCGCCGCCGATGTCGCGCGCGCGCTGGCCGAGGACCTGGGCAGCGGTGACGTCACCGCCGCCCTGCTCCCCGACCAGGTCGACAGCGCCTACCTGCTGTGCAAGCAGGATGCAGTGATCGCCGGGCGCCCCTGGTTCGACGCCACCCACCGCGCGCTCGACCCTGACGTGCGCATTGAATGGCGCATCGCCGAAGGCGATGCCGTCACCGCCGGCACCGTGCTGGCCCTGCTGCACGGGCGCAGCCGCAGCCTGGTCAGTGCCGAGCGCACTTCGCTGAACTTCCTGCAGACGCTGTCCGGCACCGCCACCACCACTGCCCGCTACGTGGCCGCGGTGGCCGGTACCGGTACCCGTATCCTCGACACCCGCAAGACCCTGCCCGGCCTGCGCCTGGCGCAGAAGTACGCGGTGCGCTGCGGCGGCGGCGAGAACCACCGCTTCGGCCTGTACGACACGGTGATGCTGAAGGAGAACCACATCCGTGCCGCCGGTTCGCTGGCCGCGGCGGTAGCCGCCGCACGCCGGCAGTGGCCTGCGCTGCCACTGGTGGTCGAGGTCGAAGACCTGGCACAGCTGCGCCAGGCGCTCGAAGCCGGTTGCGAGCGCATCCTGCTGGATGACTTCAGTCCCGACCTGCGCCGCGAGGCGGTGCGCATCACGGCCGGGCGCATTCCGCTGGAAGTCTCCGGCAGCGTCGGCCTGGGCGGCCTGCGCTCAATCGCCGAGGATGGCGTCGACTGCATCTCCATCGGCGGACTGACCAAGCATGTGCAGGCCATCGATCTGTCGTTGAAGCTGGGCCCGCCACCGGCTTGAGGCCTACGGGACCTTGTGGAGCCAAGCCCACGCTTGGCGGCTTCTCGATCTGCGGCGCGCCTTGCACCCGCCTTGCGCGATGAGCCGAGCGCAGGCTCGGCTCTACACGACCTGGGGCGCCTTCACGGCTCGGCTACGCCAGCCTCTGCGACGCTGCGGGCATCCCCCACAGGAGCCGCGCATGCGCCGGATGCTCTTGCCTGCCTGCCTGCTGCTCGCGACAGCCCCCTTGTCCGCCGCAGCCGCTGAAGCCTGCGATGTCCCTCCCCGCTTCGGCCTGAGCCCCTTGGCGGTGGCCATCCGCAATACCGCCTGCAACGAGCACCGGTTGTGGTTTCGTCCCTTCATCGATCGCGATGGCCGCGCCGCCAGCCTCAGCGTCACCGAAGCCGAAAGCGATCACCTGGCCGACAACGGCCTGATCGCCTGGCAGCGCGTGGCCGGCTACTGGCGCAACAGCGGCACGCTCAACGCAATGGGCAGCATCGCCGGTGCCAGCAGCTGCGTGGCACCGCTGGGTACGCGCTACACCGACAGCGACTGCCGCGCGTTCCTGATCGACAACCCGTGGTCGGCCGCTTTCATTTCCTGGGTGATGGTGCAGGCCGGCGTTCCCGGCTTCAACACGTCGCCACGCCACATCGACTACATCCGTGCCGCGTACCAGGGCGGTCCCTCGGGCGTGCCCTACCGGCTGGTCGACCCGGCCACGGCCAAGCCCGCGCCGGGCGATCTGCTGTGCTTCCTGCGCGACCGCAGCAGCACGCTCAGCTACAGCGGACTGGTACAGGCGCTGGGCAACGGTTCGGTGGGCCACTGGAAATCGCATTGCGAAGTGGTGGTGGCCGCCAATCTCGGCGGCGACCAGACCCTGTATCTGGTGGGCGGCAACGTGATGAACACCGTGGCGATGCGCCTGCTGCCGCTGGACCGTACCGGATTGATCAAGCTGCCACCGGCGCGCGAACGCAACAGCACCGGCATCGACCCCAGCTGCACGCCAGGCCGCGAGGACGAATGCAGTTTCAACCGCCAGGACTGGGCGGCCCTGCTGCAGTTGACGGCGACCGCGCCATTGGTGATGCCATCACCCTCCGCAGCGCCGATGCAGGCAGTACCGGCCAACGCGACCGCATCGCTGATGACGGGCCAGCCGCCGCCGAGGCGGTGATACCCGTGCTTGATCCAGCGCGCGTTCGCCGCCATCTTTGCGGGATCGACCTCTGACGGCTGACGCCATGCCTACCCTGCTGCTGTTGCTGATTGCCGGCGGAATCATCTACTTCTTCTGGAACGCCGCACGCTCGGCCGCCGAGCGCGCGGTCGAGCTGGGACGCAATGCCTGCCGCGCCGCCGACGTGCAGTGGCTGGACCAGGCGGTGCACGCCACCGGCCTGCGGCTGTCGCGTGGCGAGGATGGCCGGCTCGGTTTCGAGCGCACCTTCAAGTTCGAGTATTCCTACGATGGCATCGATCGCCACGTGGGCCGCATGGTGCTGCGTGGCGACCAGCTGATCTCGTTCACCGGCCCCGGTGCCGCGCGGATCAGCCAGATCCGGCCGGATGTGGAGGATGCCGAGGATGCCTAGGGTTTGAAGATGTGCCGACCAACGGTCGGCACCCACCGCCAGACGGGCCAAGAAAAACGCCGCCCATCGGGGCGGCGTCGGAATGGTTACTTGACCACGCGCAGGTTCGGGCGGCCCTTCGGCGGCGGGCTGGCCGGCGGCGTGTCGTCCGGCGGCGTGCCTTCCTCGTGCAGCAGCTCATCGCTGGTCGGTGCGGTTTCGCTGCCCGGAATGTCATCCGGCAATGCCATGCCCTGCCCGGTCTCGCGGGCATAGACCGCCAGCACGGCGCTGATCGGCACCTGCACCGGGTAGCTGGTTCCGGAGAAGCGGGCCGAGAAGCTCACCATTTCGTTGTCGATCATCAGCCGCACCACGGCACGTTCGGCGATGTTGAGCACGACCCGGCCATCCTTGACCGCCGAAGGCGGGACCTGCACGCCGGGGACGCCGGCGTCGACCAGGATGTGCGGGGTCAGCTGGTTGTCGTTGATCCATTCCACCAGCGCCCGCAGCAGGTACGGGCGGTGGCTGGTCATGTGGAAGAAGTCTTCGGTCATGCGTGAAGTGTACGCGCCCGGCGCCCCGCCGGGGCGGATCGTCTGCACGCCGGTCGGCCTGCAGACGGGTAACGCGGGGCCGGATCAGACCGGCAGATCGCGCAGTTTCTTTTCCTGCTCGGTCAGGCTGCGGACAAATCCCGGATGGCGGAAGATGCGGTTGCCGTAGTCCTCGATCGCCTTGCCATCCTTCGGCAGCGGCACATCCAGCGACTGCAGGCGCCAGATGATCGGCGCCATCGCGCAGTCGGCCAGGCTCATTTCCGGATTGAGGAAGAACTTGCTGGCCTTGAACAGCGGCAGCGAGGCGGTCAGCAGTTCCTTCAGGCGCTTGCGCCCGGCCTCGGCCTGGGTCTTGTTGCCCAGCTGGATGGCCTGCACCTGCGGCACCCAGTCGTGCTCGATGCGCAGCATGGCCAGGCGGATGCGCGCACGCGACAGCGGGTCGACCGGCATCAGTGGCGGATGCGGGTAGCGCTCGTCCAGGTACTCGCTGACCACCGACGCGGCGTACAGCACCAGCTCGCGTTCGACCAGGGTCGGCACCGAGTGGTACGGATTGAGGTCGATCAGGTCTTCAGGCGGGTTCTGCGGATCGACCGGAACGAAGTCGAAGGTGACGCCCTTGGCCGCCAGGACCAGGCGTACACGGTGGCACAGTACGTCGTCGTTCGAGGAAAACAGCGTCAGTGTATTGCGCATGCGTACGCTCGCCGCCATCAAAGGCTCTCCCACGACAGGAGACCGCCTGCCGCATCGGCGCCGCCGGCACCGTGCCAGCGGTCGACTCCTCCCCGAGTGTGCAACCGACCATCACAAAAGCCAATAGGCCCACGCGATGGCCGGCGGCAGAATCAGTGAACGTCCTTCCAGTATTCCTTCTTCAGCAGGTACAGCAGGAAGGTCAGCAGGGCCAGGAACAGGATCACCCACACGCCCAGCTGCTGGCGCTTGAGTGCGGCCGGTTCGCCGGCGTATTCGAGGAAGTTGGTGATGTCCCGCACGGCCTGGTCGTACTGCCCGGCATCCACCGATCCCGGCGTTTCAATCTTCAGGCCGGTCACCGGCGGGTCCATGCCGGGCGCTTCCGCCTTGCCGTGCACCGCATGCTGCAGCCCCTGCATCTCCCACAGCGGGTTGGGCATGGAGGCGTTGGCGAACAGCGCGTTGTTCCAGCCCAGCGGGCGGCTGCTGTCCAGATAGAACGACTTGAGATAGGTATAGACCCAGTCGCTGCCACGCACACGCGCGATCAGGCTGAGATCGGGCGGCATCTTGCCGAACCACTTCTCCGCGTTCTCCTTGGGCATCGCCACCGGGATCGGGTCGCCGATCGCCGAGCCGGTGAAGTTGAGGTTGTTCATCACCTCTTCTTCGGTCAGGCCCAGGTCCTGCGCCATCCGCGAGTAGCGCAGGTACTTCAGCGCATGGCAGCCGGAGCAGTAGTTCATGTACAGCTGCGCACCCCGCTGCAGCGAGGCGCGGTCACCGAGGTCGTTGCCGGCCTGCAGCAGTTTGGTGCCACCCTCGGCGGCGGAGGCCAGGAAACTGCCCAGCATCAGGGTGGCCGTCAGGGCCAGCCGGACCATCCAGCGCTCAGTCATGCGTGGTCACCCTCTCCGGTACCGGCTTGGTCTTGTCCAACCTTGTCCATAGCGGCATGGTGATGAAGAACGCGAAGTACAGGAAGGTCAGCACCCGCCCGATGTAGGTCTCGTGCACGTCGGTACCCGGGCCGGAACCAATCACGCCCAGCCACACGAAGCACACGGCCAGCACGCCCAGCATCACCTTCGAGATCCAGCCGCGGTAGCGCACCGATTTCACCTTCGCCTTGTCCAGCCACGGCACCAGGAACAGGATCGCGATGGCCGAGAACATCACCAGCACGCCGCCCAGCTTGTTCGGCACCACGCGCAACATCGCGTAGTACGGCGTGTAGTACCAGACCGGCTTGATGTGTTCCGGGGTCACCAGGCGGTTGGCCTCGGTGAAGTTGTCGTGCTCCAGGAACAGGCCGCCGAAACCCGGGGCGAAGAAGATGATGAAGGCAGCGATGATCAGCAGGAAGCCGGCGCCTACACCATCCTTGAGCGTGTAGTACGGGTGGAACGGAATTCCGTCGGCCGGAGCATTCGGCGACCAGCGGTTGCCCTTGGGCCCCTTCTTGATCTCCACGCCATCGGGGTTGTTCGACCCCACTTCGTGCAGCGCGCCCAGGTGCAGCACCACCAGCAGCAGCAGCACCAGCGGCAATGCGATGACGTGCAGCGCGAAGAAGCGGTTGAGCGTGGCGTCACTGGGCAGGTAGTCGCCCATGATCCATTCGGTCAGGCCGTTGCCGATCACCGGTATCGCGCCGAACAGCGAGATGATCACCTTGGCGCCCCAGAACGACATCTGGCCCCACGGCAGCACGTAGCCCATGAAGGCTTCGGCCATCAGCACCAGGTAGATCAGCATGCCCAGGATCCACACCAGCTCGCGCGGCTTCTGGTAACTGCCGTACAGCAGGCCGCGGAACATGTGCAGGTAGACCACGATGAAGAACAGCGACGCACCGGTGGAATGCATGTAGCGGATCAGCCAGCCCCACTCCACATCACGCATGATGTATTCGATGGAGCCGAACGCCTCCGCGGCGCTGGTCTTGTAGTGCATCGTCAGGAAGATGCCGGTGACGATCTGGTTGACCAGCACCAGCAGTGCCAGCGAGCCGAAGTAGTACCAGATGTTGAAGTTCTTCGGCGCGTAGTACTCGCTGACGTGCTTGCGATAGACCGGCATCAGGCCCGGCGCGCGGGCATTGACCCAGTCGGCGACGCCGCTGGCGGTACGGCTGAGGATATTGGCCATCAGGCAGCCCCCTGCGGATCGACACCGATGATGATGGTGTTGTCGTCCTGGTAGTGGTGCGCGGGCACCTTCAGGTTGATCGGCGCCGGCACATCCTTGAAGACGCGGCCGGACATGTCGAAGCGCGACTTGTGGCAGGGGCAGAAGTAGCCCCCCTTCCACTGCGGGTCATAGGGCTCGGGCCGGATCTCGGCGACCATTTCCGGCGAGCAGCCCAGGTGCGTGCACAGGCCGACCAGCACGGAGATGTCCGGCTTGATCGAGCGCAGCTCGGGATTCTGCTTCAACACGTAGTCCGGCTGCTGGTCCTTCTCGCCGGACTCGGGGTCCTTGAGGCGGCCATCCAGCCCGTGCAGCGCATCCAGGATCGCCTTGGACCGCTTGACGATCCAGATCGGCTGGCCACGCCATTCCACGATCAGTCGCTGGCCTTCCTGCAGGGCGCTGATGTCGGCCACCACCGGTGCGCCGGCAAGCTTGGCGCGGGCACTGGGGTTCCAGGATTTGATGAAAGGAACGGCGGTGAATCCGACGCCGACGGCGCCAACCACAGCAGTGGTGGCAGAAAGAAAACGCCGACGTCCGGTGTTGACTGGATCGTGTACCCCATCGTTGGCCATCCGGCACTCCGATATTGATTAGGTAGCTTTAAGGCTGCCAGCGGATCCGGTGGGGGCCAGAGCCGCATTGAATCATGGGCGAGTGTAGCGGAACCGTCGCGCGCCACACAACGCATTGCAACAACATTGATTACGGGGTTGCCGGCCAGCGGCCGGTTGGTACCCGCCGTTGCCCAGGGGTTGCCGGCCAGCGGCCGGCACTACTGCTGCGTCAATGCGGTGCGGTAACGCTCGGCCAGCTGCCCAACCCGGCGCACGTAGTACTGGGTCTCGCTGTACGGCGGCACGCCACCGTGACGGTCGACCGCGCCTTCGCCGGCGTTGTAGCCGGCCGCGGCCAGGGTCAGGTCGCCATTGAAGCGCTTCAGCAACCACGCAAGATACTGCACGCCACCACGGATGTTCTGCCCCGCATCATAGGAATCGCTGACCCCGAAGCGCGCCGCGGTCGGCGGCATCAGCTGCATCAGCCCCTGCGCGCCGGCGCGGCTGAGCGCGGTCGGGTTGTAGGCCGATTCGGCGTGGATGATGGCACGCACCACGGCCTCCTCGACGCCGAACTCGCGTGCCGCCGAGGTGATCTCGGTCTGGAACGCGGTGGTGTTCAGGCGCACCGAACCGAAGTCCACGCGCGGGTTGACGCCGCACGCGTAGCAGCGCTCCATGAAACTGTAGCGGATGGTGCGCACCGGACCGAGGTTGGCCACCTGGGTCGGCCGCGCACTGGTGTAGTGGCGCACGCCATCCTTCATGAAGGAATAGACCTGGCCGCTGACCATCCGCCCGGCCCGCGAGCCCGTCGGTGCCGCAGCAGGCGCGGGTGCAGCAGGCGTCGACGCGACCGCAGTGGGCGCAGCGGCGCCGGCCGCCACGGCGACCGGATTGCGTTCGATGCTGGCCACGGTGGTCGGCGCAGGCTTCGGCGCGGCCACCACGGAGCGCGGTGCCGGTCGGGCATCGCGGCTGTAGCTGATGCTGCTGCAGCGCGCGCCGGCCACTCGCTTGCTCACGTAGCTGGTGACCCCGTCGGCGCCCTGGCACTTGAACAGGGTGCCGGCGCTGGCCGGCGCAGCGGTCAGCGCAGCGATGATGATCGCCGTTGTCCCCAGTATCCCCTTCATGCCGCGAGTGTCCCAGCTTCGCCGGGGCTTGCCAAGCGACGCGGCTCAGCCTGTGACCGACGGCACAGCCAGCACCTGCCCCAATCCGGCCAGGCGCTGTGCCAGCTCATCGCGCAGGCCCGGCGGTGTGGTCCACAACGCCACCGGCACCCGGTCCAGGCTGAGGATCTGCGCCAGCATCATGCCGCGGCTCTCGGCGCCCATGCGCAACAGGCAGTGGTCGGCACCATCAGCCTCCAGCACACCACACCACGGTGGGATGCGCCCTTCCAGCTCGGTGCGGCTGCCGGCCAGGCGGACGATGGCCTGCAGCGCGAACGGCGCCTGGCTGACCGCCTGCCGCACCATCACATCCGGCGGTGCGGGCGTGCGCCGATGCATGCCCGGCGCGGCGCATTCGCGCACCGCGCCCATCCGGTCCACGCGCAGGGTGCGCCAGTCCTGCCGGCCCAGGTCCCAGGCCAGCAGGTACCAGCGCCGCCCGTAGTTGACCAGGTGCTGCGCCTCGACCTCGCGCTGGGTCACCGCCTCCTGCGCACTGCGGTACTCGAAGGCCAGCCGTGACGCCTGCCGGCAATGCTGGGCCAGCCGTCCCAGCAGGCGTGCGTCGGTGGAGGGAAGGTCGGACAGGGTGGCCGTCGCCGCATGCACCTCGCCGGCCTGCTGGCGGCGGCGGGTCGGTACCAGCGGGTCGAGCTTGGACAACAGGCCCCGCGCGGTGTCGTCGATGCCGGCGACGGACGCGGACGCGGCACGCAGGGCGATGGCCAGGGTGGTCGCCTCCTCCTCGTCCAGCAGCATCGGCAGCACCGGCGCCCCAGCCCCGAGCTGATAGCCGCCGCCGACCCCCGAGGAGGCCCGCACCGGATAGCCCAGTTCGCGCAGGCGTTCGATATCACGGCGGATGCTGCGCCGGTCCACGCCCATGCGCTCGGCCAGCTCAGCCCCGGACCACTGGCGGCGGGCCTGCAGCAGGGCGATCAGGCGCAGCAGTCGATGGGCGGTATGGCGCATGAAGAATCGAGGACAGAAGTCGTCCGCAATAGTGCCCCAGGATGGCTTCCAGTTCACCACCCACCGCAAGGAGCAATGCCATGACCTCACGCCAGATCACCCTGTACCACGCCGCCCGATCCCGCTCGAGCGGCGCCGTGGCCCTGCTCGAAGCGCTGGGTGCCGACTACCGCATGCAGGTGCTGGACCTGAAGGCCGGCGCCAACCTGGCCCCGGCCTACCTGGCCATCAACCCGATGGGCAAGGTGCCGGCCATCGTCCACAACGGCGCGCTGGTGACCGAGCAGGTCGCCATTTATCTGTACCTGGCCGACCTGTATCCGGAGGCCGGGCTGGCCCCGCCGATCGGCGACGCCCTGCGCGGACCCTACCTGCGCTGGATGGCCTTCTACGGTGCCTGTTTCGAGCCGGCGATGATCGACAAGGCGATGCACCGCGAGCCGCCGCCGCGCCTGATGTCGCCGTACAACGATGCCGAGACCGTGCTGCAGGTGGTCGAGGCCCAGCTGGCACAGGGTCCCTACCTGCTCGGCGAGACGATGAGTGCCGCCGATGTGCTGTGGGGCAATGCGCTGGCCTGGACCACGGCCTTCGGCCTGGTGCAGCCTGCGCCGGCCACGGCTGATTACATTGCGCGGATGAGCGCGATGACCGCCTTCGACCGTTCGCGGCAGATCGATGCGGAGCTGGCGGCGGCGTAAGCAGCGTCGGCTGGCTTCCCTTGTAGAGCCGAGCCCACGCTCGGCTGCTCTTCCCGCTTCCCATGGGGCAGCAGCCTGGCATGGCCTGGCTCTACTGAAGCCAGCCGAGCGTGGGCTCGGCTCTACAAGGGCGCGGCGGCTGGCGCGGGATGCGGGTAGAATTGCCCGCTTTCCCGCCACCCGAATGGATTAAGCGCCATGACCGGGACGCCAGACGTCTTTCCGCCCGCCACGCCGGGCGGTACCCCGCTCGTTGCCCTGCCCGCTGGTCCGCGCAAGCCCGACCAGGTCAAGGGCAAGCTGTACATCAAGACCCACGGTTGCCAGATGAACGAGTACGACTCGGCCAAGATGGCCGACGTGCTTGCCGCCAGCGATGGCCTGGAACTGACCGACAGCCCGGACGATGCCGACGTCATCCTGGTCAACACCTGCTCCATCCGCGAGAAGGCGCAGGAGAAGGTGTTCAGCCAACTCGGCGTGTGGAAGGGCCTGAAGAACAAGGGCCGCGAGGTCATCATCGGCGTGGGCGGCTGCGTTGCCTCGCAGGAAGGCGAAGCGATCATCAAGCGCGCCCCGTTCGTGGACCTTGTGTTCGGCCCGCAGACCCTGCATCGCCTGCCGGAACTGATCCGCGCGCGGCGCGAGCAGAAGCGCCCGCAGGTGGACATCAGCTTCCCCGAGATCGAGAAGTTCGACCGCCTGCCCGAGCCACGCGCCGAAGGTGCCTCGGCGTTCGTGTCGATCATGGAAGGCTGTTCCAAGTACTGCTCGTTCTGCGTGGTGCCCTACACCCGTGGCACCGAAGTCAGCCGCCCGTTCGAGGACGTGGTGGTGGAAGTGGCGCAGCTCGCCGCGCAGGGCGTGCGCGAGATCAACCTGCTCGGCCAGAACGTCAACGCCTATCGCGGCCCGTATGGAGACGGTGAGTTTGCCGACCTCGGCCTGCTGATCCGCACCATCGCCGAGATCGATGGGGTCGGCCGCATCCGCTTCACCACCTCGCACCCGCTCGAGTTCAGCGATTCGCTGATCGATGCGTTCCGCGACGTTCCGCAGCTGGCCAACTTCCTGCACCTGCCGGTGCAGGCCGGCAGCGACCGCGTGCTGTCGGCGATGAAGCGTGGCTACACCGCGCTGGAATTCAAGTCGAAGATCCGCAAGCTGCGCGCGGTGCGCCCGGACATTTCAATCAGCTCGGACTTCATCGTCGGCTTCCCCGGCGAGACCGATGCCGACTTCGAGAAGACCATGAAGCTGATCGAGGACATCGGCTTCGACCACAGTTTCTCCTTCATCTATTCGCGTCGACCGGGTACGCCGGCGGCCGATCTGGAGGACACGATCAGCGATGCCGAAAAGCACGCTCGCCTGTCGCGCCTGCAGGAGCGCATCAATGCGCACGCCGCCAGCATCTCGGAGAAGATGGTCGGTACCGTGCAGACCGTGCTGGTGGAAGGGCCGTCGCGCAAGAACCCGAACGAGCTGACCGGCAAGACCGAGAACATGCGGTCGGTGAATTTCCCGGCGCCTGCGCGCCTGATCGGCCAGTTCGTGGATGTGGTGATCACCGAAGCGCTGACCAATTCGCTGCGCGCACGGGTGGTGGCGGAGTAAGGTCCGGGTGTGCCGACCAACGGTCGGCGCCCACCGGAAATGTTGCCGGCCAGCGGCCGGCACTACCGAATGACAGGCCTCAATCCAGGCGCTTGCGGAAGCGCAGGATCGCCAGCGCCATCATCACCACGATGAAGGCCAGCAGCGCCAGTGCGTCGTGCCATAGCTCCCACAGCGAGGCGCCGCGCAGCATGATGCCTCGCACCAGGCGCAGGAAGTGGGTCAGCGGCAGCACTTCGGCCAGCCACTGCACCGGTCTCGGCATGCCGGCGAACGGGAACATGAAACCCGACAGCAGGATCGACGGCAGAAACAGGAACAGCGTCATCTGCATCGCCTGGAACTGCGAACGCGCTCGCGTGGAGATCAGCAGGCCCAGCGCGAGGTTGGCCAGCACCAGCAGCACCGCGGCCAGGTAGATGTCCAGCAGGCTGCCGCGGATCGGCACCTGGAACAGCCAGGTGCCCAGCACCAGCACCAGCGTGGTCTGCAGCAGACCGATCGCTGCATAGGGCAGCACCTTGCCGACCATCAGTTCGCTGCGCGATACCGGCGTGGCGATCAGCAGTTCCATGTTGCCGCGCTCGCGTTCGCGCACCACCGCCACCGCCGTGAACATCACCAGGGTCATGGTCAGGATCACCCCGATCAGGCCGGGCACGATGTTCACCGCCGAGCGCCGCTGCGGGTTGTAGAAGCTGGTCACGCTGATTGGACCACCGGCGATGCTGCCTTCGCGCAGTGGCCGCGTGTTGCTGGTCGGGCGCGTGTCCAACGGCATCTGCGCCAGCTGGATCGCCGCGCTCTGCACCACGGTGTCGCTGCCATCGACCAGCACCTGCACTGCTTCGCGACCGTCGAAGCGGCGACGCTCAAAGTCGGCCGGCACCACGATGCCGACGCTGATCTCGCCGCGGCGCAGCGCCTGCATCAGCTGGTCCGGGCTGTACGCTTCAGTACGCGGCGTGATCACCCCGGTGGCGACCATGTCCTGCACCAGCGCGCGTGAGGCGGCGCTGTTGGCCTGGTCGGCGATACCCGCATCGAGGTGGCGCAGGTTGAGGTTGATCGCATACCCGAACAGCAGCAGCTGCATCACCGGAATGCCGACGATCATCGCCAGCGTGATGCGGTCGCGGCGCAGCTGCCGCAGCTCCTTGAGCATGATCGCCCACAGCCTGCGCAGGTTCATGCCGCCCGCTCCCTGCCACGGCCGCGGGTGGCGGCCACGAACACGTCCTCCAGGTTCGGCGCCACGGTTTCGACGTGCGCCTGCGGGTCGGCGCTGGCCAGCGCGCGCCGCAGCGCCGCGACATCGGCTGCGCCCTCATTGCACAGCACGCGCAGATGGGTGCCGATCTGCGCCACGCTCAGCACGCCGGGCAGCTTTGCCAGCACGCGGCTGGCCTGGCGTGGCTGCGATGACGTGACCTGCAGCGTGCGTCCTTGCAGCCGTGAACAGAGCTCGGCCGGCGTGCCATCGGCCACCAGTGCGCCGCGATCAAGGATCGCCAGGCGATGGCAGCGCTCGGCTTCGTCCATGTAATGGGTCGACACCAGCACCGTGGTTCCCGCGTCGGCCAGTTCGAACAGGGCCTCCCAGAAATCGCGGCGCGACTCGGGATCGACCGCGCTGGTCGGCTCGTCCAGGAACAGCAGTTCGGGCGAATGCACCACGGCGCCGGCCAGGGCCAGGCGCTGCTTCTGCCCGCCGCTGAGCGTACCGGCCAGCTGCGGCTGCCGGTCCTGCAACCGGTACTGCTGCAGCAGCGCATCGACCCGTTGCCGGGCCTGGTTGCGTGGCAGGTCCTGGATGGCGGCGAGGAATTCCAGGTTCTCGCGTACCGACAGGTCTTCGTACAGCGAGAAGCGCTGGGTCATGTAGCCGATGCGCCGGCGCAGTGCTTCGGCCTGCTCGGGAACCGCCAGGCCCAGCACCTCGATCTGCCCCGCACTGGGTTCCAGCAGGCCGCACAGCATGCGGATGGTGGTCGACTTGCCTGACCCGTTCGGGCCCAGGAAGCCGTACACCTGCCCGCGCGGGACGGTCAGGTCGACGTTGTCCACGGCCAGCAGTTCACCGAAGCGGCGGGTCAGGCCCTGCGCATGCACCGCGATGTCCGCACCGGTGTTCAGAAGCGCACCTGCACCGGCAGCCCGGCCGGAAGCTTCTGCATGTCGCTGGCTGCATCCACTTCGATCTCGGCCAGGTAGCTCAGCCGTTCGACGTCGTCGCCGGTGAACGCGTAGTACGGAGTGAACGAGGGCTCGCTGCGGATTGAGCGCACGTGTCCCTTCAGCACGGTGCTGCCGCCTTCCAGCTGTACCTGCGCGGCCTGCCCGACCTTGACCTTCAGGCGCAGCGGCTGCGGAAGATAGACGCGCGCGTAGGGGCGCTCGCCAACCAGCATCACCGCCAGCGGCGCCCCGATCGGTGCCTGGTCACCCTGCCGGTAGGGCAGGGCATCGACCACACCATCACGTGGCGCGCGCAGCTGCAGCTTCTGCAGGTTGACGCCCTGCACCCGCTCCTGTGCCTGCGCGGCATCAGCGGCCGCCTGGCCCTGTGCGATGTCCTGCGCGCGGCTGCCATGCACCCGCTCCAGCCAGGCCTGCTCGGCAGCCCGCACGCTGGCCTCGGCATGGCCGGCCGCCGCCCGTGCACGGTCCAGCTCGGCGGCGGCGATCAGGCGCTGGCGTGCCAATGGTTGCACCCGACGATGGTAGGCAGTGGCTTCAGCAGACTGCGCGCGCAACGCGGCCAGTTGTGCCTGGGCCTGTGCGATCTGTTCCTGGCGCGGGCCGATCTTCAGCTCTTCCAGCTGAGCCTGCGCGCGCGCCGTGTCGGCCTGCGCCGCAGCGAACTGCGCGTCGCCGCGGGCGGGGTCGAGCTGCATCAGCACGGCCCCGGCCTTGACCCGCTGGCCCTCGCGCACCTCCACCGTGGCGATCACCTCGGCCGCCGGCGCCGGCACCGTGATCCGGTCCCACTCCAGCGTGCCCAGCGCCGTTGGCGTTGACTGCCCACAGCCGGCCAGCAGGCCGATGCCCGCCAGTCCGAGTCCACGCATCCCGTTGCCGATGCCCATGCCATCCCCTCCTGCGACGGCGACACGGTGCCACCTGCCCCGTGCACCCCCAATGATTCCGATCAGCCCTGACGGTTTTTTCGCCACGCGCGGGCAAGCCTTTTGCTGCAAGGTTCCTCGCCACCTATCCACAGCTTGATTCAGCATCATTCCACAGCCGGTGTGGAGAACCGGACGGGGGCGGCCGTACTGGGTGCCTGGCAGCGGAAGATGCGCTGCCGTCACAGGAGCCGGCCGACCGTGACGGTTTTTTCACCACCGCCTCATACGCCTTGTGGCACAAGCACTGCGAAGGACTATCCACAGCTTTTCGCGCCCCCCGTCCACACCAGGTGTGGAAAACCGCGTATCGGCCCGCCGCTGGCCGCATGCCCGGTACGCGCGTAACCTTGTCACCCCGAGTCCATCGCGGTGGACGGCGACCCCGCCCCACCCCAAGCAATGAAAAGCATCGATCATCGAGACTTCACCCTGTCGCCGGAAGACAACGAGCGACTGGCCAACCTGTGCGGCCCCTTCGACGGGCACCTGCGCCAGATCGAGCTGAAGCTCGGCGTGGAGATCGCCAATCGTGGCTTCGTGTTCCGCATCAGCGGGCCCAATGAAGCCATCGTGGAGGCGCAGAAGCTGGTTGAAGCGCTGTACGCCGAAGCCGGCGAAACCACCTTCGACAACCACGCCATCCACCTGCGCCTGGCGCAGGCCAACGTCGAGCAGATCGCCGAGCGCTCCTACGAAGCGCAGGACGTGGCGATCAAGGTCAAGCGCGGCACGGTGCGCGGCCGTGGCGCCAACCAGGGCCGCTACCTGCACCAGATCGCCACGCATGACATCAACTTCGGCATCGGCCCGGCGGGAACCGGCAAGACCTTCCTGGCCGTGGCCAGCGCGGTCGAAGCACTGAACGAGTCGCGGGTGCAGCGCCTGATCCTGGTGCGCCCGGCGGTGGAAGCCGGCGAGAAGCTGGGCTTCCTGCCCGGCGACCTGAGCCAGAAGGTCGACCCCTACCTGCGACCGCTGTACGACGCCCTGTACGAGATGATGGGCGTGGAGAAGGTGGTCAAGCTGCTGGAGAAGAACGTCATCGAGATCGCGCCGCTGGCCTACATGCGCGGCCGCACGCTCAACGATGCGTTCGTGATCCTGGACGAGGCGCAGAACACCACCATCGAGCAGATGAAGATGTTCCTGACCCGCCTGGGCTACGGCTCCACCGCGGTGGTCACCGGTGACCTGACCCAGACCGACCTGCCCAAGCACGTGAAGTCCGGCCTGCGCGACGCCATCGATGTGCTGCGCGAGGTCGAGGGCGTCAGCTTCACCTTCTTCGAATCCCGCGACGTGGTCCGGCATCCGCTGGTGGCGCGCATCGTCAGCGCCTACGACCGCCGCGACCTGCATCAGATCCAGCCTGGAGCAACGCCATGACCCGTGGTCCCGTGCGACTGGACGTCGCCGTCAGTTATGCCCTGCCACGTACCGGGCTGCCGGCGGCCGTGAGCTTCCGCAAGTGGGTGGCCGCTGCGTTGAAGGGCCGCATCCGTGAGGCCGACCTGGCCATCCGCGTGGTCGATGCCAAGGAGGGGCAGTCGCTGAACCGTCATTACCGTGGCAAGGACTACGCCACCAACGTGCTCAGCTTCCCGGCCGAAGTGCCCGAAGGCCTGCCCAAGGGCGTCAAGTTCCCGCTGCTCGGCGACCTGGTGATCTGCGCACCGGTGGTGGCACGGGAGGCCGACGAGCAGGGCAAGGCGCTCAACGCCCACTACGCGCACCTGACCGTGCACGGCGTACTGCACCTGCTCGGCTGGGACCACGAGGATGACAAGGAAGCCGAGGCGATGGAGCAGCTCGAGCGCGACATCCTGGCCGAGCTCGGCATCGCCGATCCCTACGCGGGCGAGCGCTGACACCGGGCTCTGTTCCGAACCCACGCACTCACGGAAGAGGAGCGCAGCATGACCCTGGCCGCACTTGTGCTTGCCGCGCTACTGCAGTCCGCGGCAGGCCTGATGCCCGATCCTGACCGTCCCTCACCGTTCCCCACCAGCGACAGCGAGGCCGACATCGCCGCAAAGATCGCCGAACTACGGGCGTTCTTCGGCAGCAGCGAGCGCGACACCCGCAATATCGTCGCCACTGCCCAGCAACGGGCGCTGATCGAGCGCCTGGAAGCGCGGCACGCGGCACGTCTGGCCGGCATCTGGGTGGACAATGCGAGGGGCTGGAACGTTGTGGTGCGACTGACAGGCGCCGCAGCCGAGGCCGATGAGACACATCCAGGGGCGGATGGCCCGCAACGCGTGCGCTACATCACCGGCGCCGCGATGACCGAAGCGGAGATGCAGCGCCGCCTGCACGCACAGCGGGACTGGCTGCTGGCCCAGCTGCCCGACCTGTTCGGCTATAGCCTGGACGTCAAGGCCGGAGAGCTGGAGGTTGAGCTGCGGGATACCCCAGCCAACCGCGCGACGGCGGCGGCCGTACGCGACCACCTGCAGGTGCAGCTGGGCTACCCGGTCAGGCTGCGCTGGTACCCAGCGACCACGCGCTGGAATCCGCCTTGACTGCGCCCGGGCTGGAACGCCAGCCCATGCGCTGCGCTATTGTTCAACACCGGCCAGGACGCGGAAGGAAAAAGGATGAACCCAGGGTACGGTTTCACGACGATCATGATGGCTGCCGGTCTTTTCGCCACTGTCCTGGTGCTGGGCGCGCATGCCGTGCGCCGTGTCAGTGCACGCGACCCCAGCGGGCAGCACTGGCTGCTGCGCACGCTGGCACTGCTGTCACCGGCGTGCGTCATTGCCAGCCTGGCGGTCGGCGTGATCGGGCCTCAGCTGCTGCAACAGCGGCACGAAATGAGCACCACGATGGGCCTGGTGACGAGCGCGCTGCTGCTGATGCTGATGGGCGCGCTCACCGCGCCGGTGGCCTGGCGCGTGGTGGTCCAGCAGCGCCTGCGGCGCTCAGCGGCGACCCTGCCGTTCTTCCATGCGTCAACCGCCTCACTCTGGCTGTTGTACGCGCTCTGCGCGATGTACATGCCACTGGCGAAGGCCGCCGAACCGGCACTGATGCCCTGGTTCGAACAATCGGGCCTGCTGCCGTTGGCGGCCCGCGGATTGGTCACGGTCCTCCACGCTTCGATGCAGGCGGTGCTGCTCACCCTGCCGGTGATGGGGCTACGCGCCCTGCTGACCCGCCGCAGCCGCAGCAGCAAGGCTGAGAGCCCGCCCCCGTCACCGTTATGATGTCCGGCCCGCCTGCGGAACCTGCCCGTGTCCCTGCGTTGCTGCCTGCCCCTGATGTGTGCCTTTGCGGTGCCTTCGGCCCCCGCCTCCAGTCTTGACCTGCCTGCCCTGATCGAATGCCGCCAGGGAGTGGCCGAGCAGGCCGCGCTGGCGCCCCTGCTGGCTGATCCATTGAAAGCCGTCGCCCACGGCCTGCAGCCGCTGCCCCAGAGCAACCAGTTCATGAGCGAGTACCGCCTGGCCCAGCCGATCAGGGTGTTCGGCGTGACCACCGAACGGGTGGCGGTGGCCGGCGCCAGCATCATGGCCATCCTCGACCAGGCCGACCCTCGGCCTCTGGCCAAGCGGCTGGAACTGGAGACCGGCTACGACCAGGACGGCAAGTTCATGGCTGGCCGCGAGCTGGTCAGCCGCGACGTGACCGACCCGAAGACCGGCGAGGCCCAGATCGAGTCGATCATCCTCAGCGTCTCCACCGTAGCCTCCCACCCTGGCAAGACCCTGGCCGGCTGCACCTACAGCCTGGACCTGCCCGAAGAGGAGCCGGCCCCGACCGCCCCTGCCCCGGCCACCGGTAGTCACTGACAGGCCGCCACATCCTGCTAGACTTGAGCCAACGCCCGGCCTGCCGGGTGCCTTTTTTCCAGAGATGTCAGAAGACGACAGTAGTAGCTCCCCTGCGGAGCACAGTGAAAAGAAGCGCGGCTGGCTTGAACGCCTGACCTCGGCCTTCTCCGGCGAACCCCATACCCGCGACGAGCTGGTCGCTGTCCTGCACACCGCGCAGGAAGAGGGGCTGATCGCCGCCGATACCCTGAAGATGATGGAAGGCGCCATTTCGGTGGCCGAGCTGACCGTGGGCGACGTGATGATTTCGCGCTCGCAGATGGTCTCGCTGCCGGTTGAAGCGCCCTTCCTGGAACTGATGAAGCAGGTGGTCGAATCCGGCCATTCACGCTTCCCGGTGCACGGCGAGAACAAGGACGACATCCTTGGCATCCTGCTGGCCAAGGATCTGCTGCGCGGTGTGGTTGCCGACAACGGTCCGGCCAACGTGCGCGAGCTGCTGCGCCCGGCGGTGCTGATTCCGGAGGCGAAGAAGCTCAACGTGCTGCTGAAGGAATTCCGCCTGTCGCGCAACCACATGGCCATCGTGGTGGACGAGTACGGCGGTGTCGCCGGCCTGGTCACCATCGAGGACGTGCTGGAACAGATCGTCGGCGAGATCGACGACGAGCATGACGAGGCCGAGGATCCGTCCGCGCAGATCGCCATCCAGTCCGACGGCCAGTACGTGGTCGACGCGCTGACCCCGATCGGCGACTTCAACGAGCGCTTCGGTGCCACCTTCTCCGATGAGGACTACGACACCATCGGTGGCCTGGTCACCGAGGCCGTGGGCCATCTTCCGGAAGTCGGCGATGAGCTGGCGCTGGACCGCTTCATGTTCCGCGTGGCCCGCGCCGATGCGCGCCGGGTTCAGGCCTTCCACGTGACCGTGCTGCCGCCGGACGCGCAGGACGACGCTTGAAGCGCCGCGGTCTGATCCTGACGGCGTGGCTGGCACTGTGTGTGCTGGCCTTGGCCATGGCCCTGCCACTGGCCGCCTTCGCGCAGCCGGCGGCAGCCGTGCCCGCACCTGCCACCGCCGACGCCGAGGCCCCCGCCCCGCGCATCGGCGTGGTGACCATGCAGCCGGGCACCGTGTTCTTCGAACGCTTCGGGCATGACGCCATCGTCGTGGTCGATCCGGCCAGTGGCGAAGCGACCTCGTACAACTTCGGCTACTTCGATCCGTCCGAGGACGACTTCATCAGCCGCTTCGTGCGCGGCGACATGATGTATTACCTGGTGGCGCTGCCGCTGCAGCAGGACCTGTCGTACTACGACGAGACCGGCCGCGGTGCCAGCGTGCAGTGGCTGGACCTGCGCCCCGACCAGGCGCGTGCCCTGGCCGCTGACCTGGCCGAGCGGGCCAAGCCGGAAAACGCGCGCTACCACTACGACTACTACACCGCCAACTGCGCCACGATGGTACGCGACACGGTGGACAAGGCACTGGGCGGTGGCCTGCAGTCGCAGTTGTCGGGGCGTTCGCGCGGCAACACCTACCGCAGCGAATCAGTGCGCCTGGCCTCACCGGCGCCGTGGATGTGGCTGGGCTTCGATGTCGGCCTGGGGCCGTTCGCCGACCAGCCGCTGTCGCGCTGGCAGGAAGCGTTCGTGCCGATGCGCCTGGCCGATGCGCTGCGCCAGGCTCGCAACAGTGATGGCCGGCCGCTGGTGCAGTCCGAACAGGAACTGCTGCCGCACCGCATTGATCCGGAGCCGAAGGAGTTCGCGCGTCGCTGGTGGCCGTGGCTGCTGCTTGGTCTGGTCGTGGCCGGCGGCGTGCTGGCGCTGCGCAACCGCCCGCGCCTGCTGGCCGGGCTGGCCCTGCCGTTCTGGCTGTTGTGCGCCATCGCCGGCAGCCTGCTGGTGTTCCTGTGGGGCTTCAGCACCCACTACGCCGCCTGGGCCAACCGCAACCTGCTGCTGCTTTCGCCGCTGGCCGTGCTGCTGCTGCCCGGAGCAGTCAGCCTGCTGCGCCGGCGCGCGCCGGGGCGCATGTTCAGGATCGTGGTGTGGCTGCTGGCGGTACAGGCCGTGGCCGCGCTGGTGCTGCACTGGCTGAGCCTGCAGGCCCAGTACAACGTGCAGTGGATCGTGCTGCTGTTGCCCGTGCACGCGGCACTGGCCTGGGTGTTGGGGCGCCGTCCTCACTTGTCCGAAACACGGCGCTGACGCACGATGGCGGGCATGTCATTGCCCGCCTCCGCTTCCGCCCCTGCTTCAGCCAACCCTGCCTGCGTCATCAACTGCGTCCACTACGATGACGAGGGCATACGCCACGACATCAGCCTGGACGCCATCAGCGATGTCATTGCCAGTGGCAATGGCTTCGTGTGGGTCGGCCTGTACGATCCCAACGACGATGTACTGCTGAAGCTGCAGGAAGAATTCTGCCTGCACGACCTGGCCATCGAGGACGCGCGAAACGCGCACCAGCGGCCCAAGGTCGAGACCTACGGCAATTCGATGTTCGTGGTGGTGACCACCGCGCAGATGGTCGACGAGCGCATCCAGTATGGCGAAACCCATGCCTTCCTCGGCCCGCGCTTCCTGGTAACGGTGCGCCACGGCGCCTCGCTGTCCTACGCGCCGGTACGTGCTCGGGTCGAGCGTGAGCCGCAGCTGCTGAAGATGGGCCCGTCGTACTGCCTGTACGCGGTGACCGACTTCGTGGTCGACAATTACCTGCCGATCATGCACCGCTTCCGCGACACCCTGGACCTGCTGGAAAAGGACATCTTCGCCGAGAACTACAAGCGCAGCACCGTGGTGCGCCTGTACGAGCTCAAGCGCGAACTGAACAAGATGCGGATGGCGGTGGCGCCGCTGCAGGATGTGCTGGCCCAGCTGCGCCGTTACCAGGGCGAGCTGGTTCCGGACGAAGTGAAGCTGTACATCCGTGACGTGCACGATCACGCGGTACGCATCAGCGATGTGATCGACACCCTGCGCGAGATGCTGGGCACCGCGCTCAGCGTGAACCTGTCGCTGGTGACGCTGGCGCAGGGCGAGACGGTCAAGCGCCTCGGTGCGTGGGCTGCGCTGCTGGCGGCACCGACGCTGATCACCAGCTGGTACGGGATGAACTTCAGCCACATGCCGGAGCTGAGCGAACCGTGGGCCTACCCACTGATGATCGTTGGTGTGGGCGGCGTCTGCGTGGGCCTGTACCGGTTGTTCAAGCGCGCGAAGTGGTTGTGACCCGCTGCTGGTAGTGCCGGCCGCTGGCCGGCAACCAGGGCAATGCCGGCCAGCGGCCGGCACCACCATTCGGCATCAAGCCACGTAAACGGTCTTGATGTTCATGAACTCATGGATGCCGTGGTCGGCCAGTTCCCGGCCAAAGCCAGACTGCTTGCTGCCGCCGAACGGCAGCCGCGCATCGCTCTTGACGATCGCGTTGACGAACGCGGCGCCGCATTCCATGCGTTGCGCAAAGGCTTCGCCGCGCACCGGATCGCGCGTCCACACGCTGCCGCCCAGGCCGAAGCGGGTGTCGTTGGCCACGCGCAGTGCCTCGCCCTCATCAGCGACCCGGATCACCGCAGCCACCGGACCGAACAGTTCCTCGTCGTAGGCCGGCATGCCCGGGCCGACCTGGTCGAGTACCGTGGCCGGATAGCCGGCATGGGTGCCGGCAATCGGCTCGCCGCCTATCAGCACCCGTGCACCCTTGGCCACGCTGGCCTGTACCTGCTTGTGCAGTTCATCGCGCAGATCGGCACGGGCCATCGGCGCCAGCGTGGTGCCCCGCTCATCGGGGTCGCCGTACTGGCGCTCGGCCGCAGCTTCAACGAAGCGACGGGTGAATTCATCGGCCACCGCCTCGACCACAATGAACCGCTTGGCCGCGATGCAGGTCTGCCCACTGTTGTCGAAGCGCGACTTCACCGCTGCCGCAACCGTCTTGTCGAGGTCGGCATCGTCGAGCACCACGAAGGCATCGCTGCCCCCCAGCTCCATCACCGACTTCTTCAACTGGCTGCCGGCGTTGGAGGCGATCGAGCGCCCTGCCCGCTCGCTGCCGGTCAGCGTCACCGCCTTCACCCGTGCGTCGCGCAACACGTCGGCGGCCTGATCGTTGTCGATGTGCAGCACGTCGAACACGCCGTCCGGCAGGCCGCCATCACGGCACACCGCCAGGATCAGGTCGGCACACTGCGGTACGTTGCTGGCGTGCTTGAGCAGCGCCACGTTGCCGGCCATGAACGCCGGTGCGAGGAAGCGGAACACCTGCCAGACCGGGAAATTCCACGGCATCACCGCGAACACGCAGCCGATCGGCTCGTAGCGCACATAGCTGCGCTGGGCTTCGGTGTCGATCAGCTGCGGCTTGAGATAGTCGGCCGCGTGGTCGGCATAGTACTCGCAGGCCGCCGCGCACTTGTCGACCTCGGCCAGGGCCTCGGCCTTGAGCTTGCCCATCTCGTGGGTCATCGCCTGCTGCAGATCGTCGCGACGCGTACGCAGCTGCGCGGCGATCCCGCGCAGGATGGCGCCGCGGTCCTGTAGCGAGCGATCGGCCCACCCCGGAAATGCATCGGCAGCGGCCTGCAGGCGCTGCTCGATGTCGGCAGCGCCCATCAGTTCATGGCGGTAGGTCACCTGGCCGGTGGCCGGGTCGACGATCTCGACGGTCATAAGGGATCTCCATCAGGAAGACCCCCATTGTGCGCCGCCGGCCGTGAGCCGGGTGTTGCCGGCGCTGTCGACGGACCGTGTACTCAGCCGTTGTCCTGCCGCGCCAGCTGCAGGTCGCGCTGGCGCCGCTTTTCGGCGCGGGCATTGATGTACCAGCCGATCACCGCAGCGATCGATACCGCCGACACCAGCAGCGTGGCCAGTGCATTGATCTTCGGGCTGATGCCCATGCGCACCGACGCGAACACCTTCATCGGCAGCGTGGTCGAGCCCGGCGTGGCGACGAAGCTGGCCACCACCACGTCATCCAGCGACAGGGTGAACGCCAGCAGCCAGCCCGCCACCAGCGCCGGCGCGATGATCGGCAGGGTAATGCGGGTGAACACGGTCAGCCGGCTGGCGCCCAGGTCCATCGCCGCCTCTTCCAGCGACAGGTCCATTTCCTGCAGGCGCGAAGACACCACCACGGTGACGAAGCACAGGGTGAAGGTGACGTGCGCGATCCAGATGGTGGCCAGGCCGCGCGCCGGGAAGCCCGGAATCGCGCCCATCGAGGCCAGCAGCGCCATCAGCGAGAAGCCCAGGATCACATCCGGCATCACCAGCGGCGCGGTGACCAGCGCACCGAACAGCGGCTTGCCACGGAAGCGCTTGAAGCGGGTCATCACCATCGCCGCCAGCGTGCCCAGCACGGTGGCGGTACAGGCGGTCCAGAACGCCACCACCAGGCTGGTCCACATCGCCTCCATCAGCGCGCGGTCGGCGAACAGGTCGCTGTAGGCGCGGGTGGAGAACCCGGCCCAGACCATCGCCAGCCGCGAGCTGTTGAACGAATAGAACATCAACAGCAGGATCGGCAGGTACAGAAAAGCGAAGCCGAGCAGCAGCACGCCCAGCGCCAAGCCTTTGCCGGTGCGCGGACTCATGCCTGCTTCCCTTCCAGCAGGCGCTGCTGGGAACGGTTGAACAGCAGGATCGGCACCAGCAGCAACAGGATCATCGCCACCGCCATCGCCGACGCACCCGGCCAGTTGCGGTTGTTGAAGAACTCGTTCCACAGCTGGCGGCCGACCATCAGCGTCTCCGAGCCCCCCAGCATTTCCGGAATCACGAATTCACCCACCGCTGGAATCATCACCAGCATGCAGCCGGCGATGATGCCGGCCTTCGACAGCGGCAGCGTGATGCGCAGGAAGGCCTGCCATGGCTTGGCACCGAGGTCGTAGGCCGCTTCCAGCAGGCGGTGGTCATGCTTGACCAGGTTGGCGTACAGCGGCAGCACCATGAACGGCAGGTAGCAGTAGACGATGCCGATGTAGGCGGCGGTCGGCGTATCGATCAACTGCAGTTTCGGCAGCCCCATCGACGTCATCAGCGCCTGCAGGCCGGTGAACTGCAGGAACTGGTCGAGCAGGCCGTTGCGGTCCAGGATCGCCTTCCACGCATACACTCGGATCAGGAACGAGGTCCACGATGGCAGTACCACCAGCATCATCGCCACGTTGCGCGCGGCCGGCGACAGGCGGGAAATGGCATAGGCCATCGGGTAGCCGATCAGCAGGGTCAGGAAGGTGGAGATGGCCGCGATCCTGATCGAGCTCAGGAAGGCCTGCGCATAGATCGAATCGCGGAACAGCGCCAGGTAGTTTTCCAGGTTCAGCTTCAGCGAGAAGCCGCCGTCGGCATACTGCAACAGCCAGGTGTACGGCGGCGAGCCGACCCGGCTGAGCGAGAAGCTGATCATCAGCACGATCAGGAACGGCACTGCGAAGAACAGCAGCAGCCACAGGTACGGAATGCCGATCACCGTGGCACGCAGCCCCGGCAGCCAGCGCTTCAGGCCGGCGACGCTCATGAGGTGAGCACCACGCCGTCATTGTCGCGCCAGTGCACCCACACCTCGTCGCCCCAGGTGAGGCCATCACTGGCCCAGCGCTGCGAGTTGGCAAAGTTGGCCAGCACCTTGGCGCCGCTGGGCAGGCGCACGTGATAGACCGAGTGACTGCCGAAGTAGGCGATGTCCTCGATCACGCCCTGCGCCTTGTTGGTGTGCCCTTCCGGCTCGTCCTTGCCGATCATCACCTTCTCCGGGCGCAGCGCGAATGCGACCGGCTGCCCTTCATAGCAGGTGATGCCATGGGCGATGTAGATCGGCGCCGGGAACAGCGGCGAGCGCACGGTGACGTACTCGGGCAGGTCCTCGTCGATCACTCCATCGAACAGGTTGACCGAACCGATGAACTCGGCAACGAAGCGGTTGGCCGGCTGCTCGTAGACCTCGTCCGGCTTGCCGACCTGCTGGATCCAGCCCGCATCCATCACCGCGATGCGGGTGGCCATGGTCATCGCTTCTTCCTGGTCGTGGGTGACCATCACGCAGGTCACGCCCGACGATTCGATGATGCTGACCAGTTCCAGCTGCATCTGCGAGCGCAGCTTCTTGTCCAGCGCGCCCATCGGCTCGTCCAGCAGCAGCAGCTTCGGCCCCTTGGCCAGCGACCGCGCCAGCGCCACGCGCTGCTGCTGGCCGCCGGACAGCTGGTGCGGCTTGCGCTTGCCCAGGTGGCCCATCTGCACCAGGTCCAGCATCTCGCCGACGCGCTTGCTGATCGCGTCCTTGCCCAGGCCATCCTGCTTCAGGCCGAAGGCGATGTTCTGCTCGACCGTCATGTGCGGGAACAGGGCATAGGACTGGAACATCATGTTGACCGGCCGCTGGTACGGCGGCAGCGCGTCCAGGCGCTGGCCATCGACGGTGATGCTGCCCTTGGTGGGCGTCTCGAAGCCGCCCAGGCAGCGCAGCAGGGTCGATTTACCACTGCCGGAGCCACCGAGCAGAGCAAAGATCTCGCCCTTGCGCACGTCCAGGTTGACGTCGTCGACGGCGACGAAACCGTCGAATTCCTTGCGCAAATCACGAATGGAGAGATAGCCGGGCGCACCGGTCGTGTCGACGACGGCGGCTACCGGCTGGGCTTCAACGGGCATGGGGGCTCCGGGAGCGGGCGGTGGACAGCGGCGGTCATTCTAACGGCCGGGGGCCGCAGGGGATATGACGGCAGTGGGTGGAAGCGGCCGCTGGCCCGCCCAGGGACCCCGACGCGTGTCGGTTTTCACCCGCCATGGTGGCCTGTCCGCCGGAAGGCCCGGCCCCTCCTCGACGCCCGGGCGGTCGACCCGGCCAGACACCACGGGCGGCAGCCCGATCTGCAACATTTTTCAGAACGGGATCCATTGAAAGCCCGGGGCATTCCCCGCGCAATGCCCCGGATCTAGGCCTTGCATGGACCGACCCTGGTGATTTCCCCGGACAGCCCCTCCCCTTTCCCGTCCTGCCTGCCGGACTCCCAGCCTGCAAGGCTGCCGCTGGTCATCATCGGCGCCGGCCAGGCCGGGTTGTCGCTCAGCGCGCTCCTGCAGGAGGCCGGCGTCGAGCATCGCGTGCTGGAGGCCGAAACCGTGGGCGCCAGCTGGCGGCGGCGCTGGGATTCGTTCCAGACCAACACCGCCAACGCGACCATGGCCCTGCATGGCCATGCCTATGCCGGGGATGACCCGGAAGGCTTCATGGGGGCCCCGGAAGTGATCCGACGGCTGCGCGACTATGCCGACGAGCGCGCATTGCCGATCAGCGAGGGGTGCGTGGTCCATCGGGTCGGGCCCGAGTCCGGTGGTTATGCCATCGACAGCAGCCGGGGGCTGATCCGTGCCCAGGCGGTGGTGGTCGCCACCGGTGAATACCGCCGGGCGCGGTTGCCCCGGGCCCCCTTCGCGCCCGCACCAGGCCTCACCGTGCTGCACTCCAGCGACTACCGCAGTCCCGGCCAGCTACCCGAGGGCGCGGTGCTGGTCATCGGCGGCGGCCAGTCCGGCGCACAGATCGCCCAGGACCTGTGCGACGTTGGTCGCAGCGTGTACTGGTCATTGGCCGATCGTCATTCGCACACCCGTCGGCTGCGCGGCAAGGACTCGATGACCTGGTGGGACATGGCCGGGCGCATCCATCAACACGTAAGCCAATCGGCGGCCGTACTGGCAGGCGAGCCGGACGCGCTGCGCAAGGCCCGCACCGCGGAGTTCCCGCTGATATCCGGCAAGGGCGGCGCCGGCCTGGGCAGTTCGATCAGCCTGCTCGCCATGCACCGCGCAGGGATCAGGTTGCTGGGCCGGTTGCAGGAATTCAATGGGAACACCGCCCGCTTCGCCGATGTCCGCCCGCAACTTCGCACCGCGATCGAGGCGACGCGCGCCGAGTACGCCTATCTCGATTCGCTGGCCAGCGCGTACTACGCCACGCGGCCCGAGCCGCGCACCGACGATGCCCGCTACATTCCCGAAGAAGTCTACCTGCACTGGGACCCGGAACCGTCCCCGTGCGAGCTGGATCTGCAGGCCGCAGGTATCCGCTCGGTGGTGCTGGCCACCGGTTTCGTCGCCGAATGGCCCTGGCTCGACGTGCAGGGCGTGCTGGATGCACACGGCTATCCGCTTGGCGACTTCGGTGTTTCCCCGCAGCCGGGGCTGTTCTTCATCGGCATGCACAACCTGCAGCGGATGAGTTCGTCGTTCCTGTGCAACGGCGGCCGCGACGCACGCGACCTGCTGCCGGCCATCCTGCAGCACCTTGGCCGAAGCGGGAGTACCGGCTTCGGCGCAGGTTAAGGGAGCCGCCGGGCAAGGCCCGGCGGCGCCAGACCGGCTCAGCGGCCGGTCTTCACCTCGGTCCACAGCCGGGTGTAGAGCTTGTCGGTCTCCGGCGTGTTGATCGAGTAGGTGAACATCTTCTCGGCCACGTCGGCCGGCGGGTAGATGGTCGGGTCGGTGCGGATCGCCTCGTCCACCAGCGGCGTCGCGGTCGGGATCGGGTTGGCGTAGTGGATGAAGTTGGTATTGGCCGCGGCGACCTTCGGTTCCAGCAGGTAGTTGATGAACCTGTACGCCGCTTCCGGGTGCTTGGCGTCCTTCGGGATCGCCAGCATGTCGAACCACTGCGGCGCACCTTCCTTCGGGATCGAATAGGCCACGTGCACGCCATTGCTGGCTTCCTCGGCGCGGTCGCGGGCCTGGATGATGTCACCGGACCAGCCGACCACCAGGCAGGTGCCGCCGTTGGCCAGCGAGCCGACGTACTGCGAGGAGTGGAAATTCTGCACGTACGGGCGGATCGACTTCAGCAGGTCGGCCGCCTTCTGCAGCTCGGCCGGGTCGCCGCTGTGCGGGTCCAGGCCCAGGTAATGCAGCGCGATCGGGATCATGTCGGCCGGCGTGTCCAGGATGGTCACGCCGCAGTCCTTCATCTTGCTGATGTTCTCCGGCTTGAACACCAGGTCCCAGCTGTTGGCGATGTCGGTGCTGCCGCCGAAGCGCTGCTTCAGCATGTCCACGTTGTAGCCGATGCCGGTGGTGCCGATCATGTACGGCACGCCGTACTGGTTGCCCGGGTCCTGGGTGGCGATGCGCTTCATCACCGCCGGATCGAGGTTGGCCAGGTTCGGGATCTTGCTCTTGTCCAGCGGCAGGAACACGCCGGCCTGGATCTGGCGGCCGAAGAAGTTCAGGGTCGGCACCACCACGTCGTAGCCGCTGTTGCCGGCCAGCAGCTTGGTCTCGACCATCTCATCGCTGTCGAATACATCGTAGGTCACCTTGATGCCGCTCTCCTTCTCGAAGGTCGGAATGGTGTCCTCGGCGATGTAATCGCTGTAGTTGTAGACGTTCAGGACCTGGCTGTCCTGCGCGCCGCCGTTGCCACCGCCACAGGCGGCAAGCATGGCGGAGGCCAGGCCGAGCGTGAGGATACGCAGCTTCATCGGGTGCTCCAGAATGCGGGAAGGGGGGCCGGCGGGGCCGGCGACGGGTGCCAGCCTACCCCCCGGCGGCGGATTTTTCTATTCCGGATGCTCAGACGTTCAGCAGCAGGAACTCGCGCTCCCACGAGCTGATGACGCGGAAAAAGGTCTCGTATTCCTTGCGCTTGACCGAGATGTAGGCGCGGCAGAAACGCTCGCCCAGCAGGGCCTGGAGCTCGCTGCACTGCTCCAACCCGTCCAGCGCCTCGCCCAGCGAGCGCGGCAGGTTGTAGCCCAGTTCCTTCGCGCTGCCGGTCACCGGCGCGTCCGGCGCCAGCCGCTCGCGGATGCCGAGCAGGCCGCAGGCCAGGGTGGCCGCCATTGCCAGGTACGGGTTGGCGTCGGAACCGGCGAACCGGCTCTCCACGCGCATGTTTTCCGGTGTATCCAGCGGCACGCGCAGGCCGCAGGTGCGGTTGTCGAAGCCCCAGTGCACGTTGCTCGGCGAGACTTCGCCGAACACCAGCCGGCGGTAGGAATTCACGTTCGGCGCGAAGAACGCCATCGCCTGCGGCGCGTACTTCTGCAGGCCGCCCAGGTAATGGCCGAACACCGGGCTGAACTCGCCCTCGGCATCGGTCTCGCCAGCGAACACATTGCTGCCATCGCTCACCCGCACCAGGCTCTGGTGGATGTGCATGGCACTGCCCGGCTCGTTCTCCATCGGCTTGGCCAGGAACGTGGCGTAGACCCCGTGGCGCATCGCCGCCTCGCGCATGGTGCGCTTGAACAGGAACACCTGGTCGGCCAGGTCCATCGCATCGGCATGGGTGAAATTGACCTCCAGCTGCGCTGCGCCGGATTCGTGGATCAGCGTGTCCACATCCAGCTTCATCGCATCGGCGTAGTCGTACATCAGGTCGAGGATCGGGTCGAACTCGTTGACCGCGTCGATCGAGTACGACTGCCGCGCGGTCTCCGGGCGCCCCGAGCGGCCGGCCGGTGGCAGCAGCGGGAAGTCCGGGTCGGTGTTCTTCTGCACCAGGAAGAACTCCAGCTCCGGCGCCACCACCGGGCGCAGGCCCAGTTCCGCATAAGCCGCCAGTACGCGGCGCAGCACGTTGCGCGGCGCAAGCTCGTGCGGTTCGCCGCTCTTGGTGTAGCAATCGTGGATGACCTGCGCGGTGGCATCGGCCGCCCACGGCACCATGCGCACCGTATCCGGGTCAGGGCGCAGCATCATGTCCGAGTCCGACGGCGAGGTCAGCTCGTAGTAGTCGTCGGGGAACTCGCCGGTGACGGTGGTGGCGAAAATGCCTTCCGGCAGGCGCGTGCCGTAGTCGTGCGAGAACTTGTCGGCAGGAATGATCTTGCCGCGGGCGTTGCCGGTGATGTCCGGCACCAGGCATTCCACCTCGGTGATGCGCCGCTCCTTCAGCCAGCGCAGCAGGCTGCTTTCCTGCGGTGCGGGGGGCGTGGCCGTCTTGCGCGGGCGCGTTCGGGAACTCATCGGGAATCCAGTCGGTTCTGTTGGTGCTGCCGGCAAGCTTGGCCGAACGCACGGAAAATAGCGTGATAGAACGGCGCCTGCGTGACACGCCACTCCGGATGCCACTGTACGCCGAGCACAAATCCATGGTGCAGGCTGCGCGCTGCCTCGACCAGTCCGTCATCGGCCATGGCCTCGACCTGCAGGCCCTGCGCGAGGCGGGCGATGCCCTGTCCGTGCACCGAGTTCACCTGCACGCGGTCGCTCCCCTGCCACCGCGACAGCCAGCCATCGGCGGCCAGGGTGACCGCGTGGGCCGGTCCGTACTGCACCTCCACCGGCGCCTGTGGGTCTTCGCGATGGTCAGCCAGGCCAGGCAACGCGTGTACCTGCGGATGCAGGCTGCCACCCAGCGCGACGTTCAACTCCTGGAAGCCGCGGCAGATCGCCAGCACTGGCAGGTCCAGCGCCAGCGCCTCGTGCAGCAGCGCGAAGGCATTGGCATCGCGGGCAGGGTCATGCGGATTGCCTGGCCAGCTGCGGCCGCCATCGTAGTGCTGCGGTTCGATATTGCTGACCGCGCCGGTCAACAGCAGGCCATCGAGCCCAACCAGCCAGTCGCTGGCCGGCAACGGTGGCTGCAGGCTCGGCAACACCACCGGCGTCACCTCGGCCGCCTCGGCCAGCGCGCGCACGTACTTCTCGCCGGCCACCGCGAAACGGTGGTGGCCGAGCACGGTGCTGTCGGTGGGCAGGCCCACCCAGGGCAGGCGGCGCATGGGAAGACTCCTTGGCGTGCGGACACGTTACCCGTCGCCTGGCAACGGCGGCAAGTCGCTGCCCTCACACCGCAGCTGCCACGCATCGGCGAAACTACGGGGGTGAACGCTGATCGACCTGCCCTGCTCCGCCCTCCCGCACTGCACCCGCGAGGCCTGCAGTGAGCGCCGCCTTTCCGCCCAGCTGGTATGCCGCCAGCCTGCCCGAACCATCCGCGCTGCCCTCATTGCAGGGGCAGGTGCAGGCCGACGTTGCGGTGCTGGGCGCCGGCTATACCGGCCTGACCGCCGCACTGGAACTGGCCGCGCGTGGCCAGCGCGTGGTGGTGCTGGACGCACAGCGGATCGGCTGGGGCGCGTCCGGCCGCAACGGTGGCCAGGCGCTGGTCGGCTATGGCTGCGAGGTGGACGAACTGGAGCGTCAGCTCGGCCGTAACGATGCGCGCCACCTGTTCGACTGGTCGCGCGGCGCGGTACAGGCGATGCGCAGGCGCATCGATCGCCTTGGTATCAACTGCCACTGGGTGGAGGGCCACGCCAGCGTCGCCATCCGCGAACGCCATGAGCGCGACCTGCGCGCCAACTGCGAGCATCTTCAGCGCCACTATGACTACCCGATGCAGTGGTGGGACCGTGATGCCCTGCGCGCACAGCTGGACAGCCCGCGCTACCGCGCCGCGATGTTCGATCCGCTCAGCGCGCACCTGCAGCCCCTGGCCTATGCCCGCGGACTGGCCGATGCGGCACGCGCGGCCGGCGTGGTGATCCACGAGCATTCGGCGGTCACCCGCGTGCAGCGCGGACCGCAGCCCACCCTGCATACCGCGCAGGGAAGCGTGCGCGCTGCGCATCTGGTGGTTGCCGGCAATGCCTGGCTGCAGGGCCTGCTGCCCGAGCTGGAACGCCGGATCATGCCGGTCGGCACCTATATCGGTGCCAGCGCGCCGCTGGGTGCCGAGCGCGCCCGTGCACTGATCGGCAACAACATGGCGGTGGCCGACACCGCCTGGGCACTGGATTACTTCCGCCTCAGCCACGACCACCGGCTGCTGTTCGGCGGCCGCGCCAGTTACTCGGCGCTGCCCCCACCCGGCCTGCGCGGGGTGATGCAGCGGCGCATGCACCAGGTCTTCCCGCAGCTGGCCGACGTGCCGCTGGAGCAGGTCTGGGGCGGCTACGTGGACATCACCCGCAACCGCGCCCCGCATTGGGGCCGGCTGGACGGCAACCTGTACTTCGCGCAGGGGTTCTCCGGCCATGGGGTGGCCGCCGCCGGGCTGGCCGGCGAGGTGATCGCCGCCGCGATTGCCGGCCAGAGCGAGCGCCTGGACGTGTTCCAGCGCCTGCGGCATGCGCCTTTCCCCGGCGGCCGGCTGCTGCGCATGCCGCTGCTGGTAGCGGCGATGTCCTGGTACAAGCTGCGGGATGCGTTGTGGTAGTGGAGCCATTGCCTGCCACATGACTTGATCCAATGCCGCCCTTTGTTTGCATAATCGGCGCAGGAGCTGGGGAGCACGTGGATGCAGTGGTGGAAGGACGGCCTGCTGGTGAGGATCCGGGTAAGCCCCGAAGGGCTGGCGCTGGCGTTCGTCTATGCGCTCGCCTGCTGGGCGGCGCGCATGCTGTCCCTGGACCAGTTTTTCCTGCCCGCCGGTGTGCGGGTGGCTGCCCTTCTCCTGTGCCCGCCCCGTCTCTGGCCCTATCTGCTGATCGGCGAGTACGCCTACTTCGCGCATCTGCGCATCCCCCTGCTGGGCAAGTACGGCCTGACCTGGGTGATCTGCGCATCGATCTTCCTGATGCCAACCGTGATGCTGATCGTGCGGCTGCACCGGAAACTGCTCGCACGCACCACCGTCGTGGGTGTAATTTCCATCGCAGTCTGCGCGGCTGCTGCGATCAGCCTGCTCAACCTGGGCATCTCCTCCCTGCTTTGGCCACCGTTGCGGGAAACGCCATTTCTCACCCACGTGTTGCGCTACGCGCTGGGCGACTTCACCGGCATCCTTATCCTGGCACCGCTGGCATTGCTGTGGATCCGTCGCGCCGAGGAACAATGGACGGCCCGGTCCGTTGCGGCCGTGACAGGTGCACTCGGAGCCATGCTGGTCATCGGCCTGCAGGCGACGCCAGTACCTGCATCGATCACCAGCCCGGGCTCGCTGCAGCTGCTGCTTATCCTGCCGATTCCAGCAATCGCCCTGACCTGCCTGCTGGGGTGGCGTGGAGCAGCCATTGGTGTTGCCGCCGTGAACATGATCCTGGGCATGAGCACACCGGCCGATCGCCCAGACGCGTTCGATGCCGCAACCTTCGCCACCCAGCAGGCCATGGCCATCGCCAGCGTCGCCCTGTTGCTGCTGGGTGCGCGCATCACCCACTTCCAGAACCAGCACCGGTTACGCGAGGAAGATGGCCGGGCGGCCCTGCAGCTTGCCCGCAACTCGCACCTGGCCAGCGAGATGGAATTGCGCGAACGGGCGGCGCATCTGCGCCAACTGGGCGATGGCATGGACCTGTCTCTGAACGAGATGGTGAATTGGCTGCACGCCCAGGGTCATCACGCCGTGGCCGACAGCCTGCGGCATACCTCGGAGGTGCATTCGCGCCTGTTCAGGGCCCAGGCCAGCATGATCTATCCCGCCGCCCTGGAACGACTGGGCTTGTATGTGGCACTGCAGGCAGGTGGAGTGCGCGAGGCTTGGGACGCCACCCATCGGATCGGGCGGCCCAGGTTGATGGGTGATCCCTGCCTGCTCGGCGTCGGCCTGCAGCTTGCGGCCTATCGACTCGTGGTTGACGCGGTATCACTGCTTCTGAAAAGCGAATCCGGACAGATTTCTGTCAGTATCCGCTGCGGAAACTTCATCCATAAGCCCGGCGTATTCATCTGCATTGCCCTCGTGGGCCGAAACGAATCATTGGGAACCCGGACCTTGGAACAAGCAAATGAGCATTTGCTGGGCCGAATCCTGGTGCATGGCGGCCACATGGACATCACGGGCAACAGGCTCAGGATCGTGTTGACGGAAGCACGGGGAGATTCCCGCCAGGCGGAGGCCAACCCAGCCCTGGGGGGAAGTATGAGATCCATCGATCCAGGCGCCCCACGGACCGCGACCTGACTCCCCCAAGGAAACGAGATGCAGATCACTACTCAAAAGTGATCTCTATTCGGCGCCCACCGCTTTCCTCTCCAGGACCGCGCGCCACCGAATGATTGCGCCCCCGTGCTTCTATCGATACTGTCACCCGATGGCGAGTTCAAGCAAGCAATGGGGCCGCCACCATGTCACGAGCAATGGAGGCTTGGGTTGAACTGGTGGAAAAGGGGAATTGAGCTGACGTTCCGCGTACGGCCCTTGGGGCTGGCGATTGCCGCGATGTACGCGATTGCCTGTTGGGCCGCCTGGCGGGTCTCTTTGGACCAGTTTTACCTGCCTGCCGGCATTCGTGTAGCGGCTTTGCTTGTGTGCCCACCTCGCCTCTGGCCCTACCTGCTCATTGGCGAATACGCGTTCTTCGCACAACTGCGCTACCCGCTGATAGATGAGTATGGACTTGCGTGGGTAATCCTGGGTTCGGCGTTCCTGCTGCCAGCCGTAGCGCTGGTTGTGTATGCGCATCGAAAATTCATGACTGCAAAGGCAGATGGATGGCTGCTTTCAGTCGCAGTTTCAGCCGCCGTGATTGCCACTGCCTTGAAGCTTGGGCTGTCTCACCTGCTTTCAGAGAGCCCTTCAAGCGTGCCGATTGCGACAAGGGCTGTGCGCTTCGCCCTCGGTGACTACATTGCCATTCTGACCGTCGCACCGCTCGCGGTTCTCTGGAGCAGACGCCACGCAATGTACGAATGGAGGCTCTGGCGCTCCCCTCCCACACTCGCTGCTCTTGCAGTGATGCTGGGGCTCGGCCTGGTTACCGCAATGGCCCCCGGCCTGTCGGATGCGAGCAAAACGAGTCTGCAGTTGACCATGGCACTGCCCGTGATCGTGTTGACATGCATCCATGGCTGGCAGGGAGCGGCCATTGGTGTTCCCCTGTTGAATATTCTCATTGCGGTGGTCACTCCTACATCCGGCCTCCTTGGCTCATACGATGAGAGAACGTTCACAACGCAGCAGCTGATTGCCATTGCAGGAACGGGGTTGCTGGCACTCGGTTCCCGGATCACCCGGCACTATCACCAGCGGGGACGTAGAGACGCAGACGGACACCAGACCGCTCGGCTATCAAGGTCAGCTCATATGGCGAGCGAGATGGATCTGCGGGAGCGCGCCCTGGATCTCAGGAGAATTGCGGATGGCATTGAAGTTTCCTTGAACAAGACGGTCGACTTGTTGAAGACACACGGCCATCACTCGCCGGCGCTGGATCTGCTTCTCACGTCCACCGCGCATTCCCGCCAGTTCCGCGAATTGACCAGCATGGTATATCCGACCGAAGTAGAGCACGTCGGGCTCTACCTGGCCCTGCAGGTCAGCGGCATTCGCGAAAGCTGGGATCAGACACACAGGGTCACATCTCCCATCCTGACCGGGGATCCCTGCAGATTGAGCATTGCTTTGCAACTGGCGGCCTACCGTACGCTCACCGAGGCCGTTTCATTGCTGCTCAAACAGGAACAAGGACAGATCCAGATACATGCTCGTTGCGGGCGACTGAAAGGGCAACAAGGAATTCTGCTCAGGATTGCGCTACTGGACCGTGATCGCGAGCTGCTCGTCGACACCACAAGGCTGGCTATTGAACGCCTGAGTTCGCGTGCACAAGCCTATGGGGGAAAAGTGCACTGCGAACGGAACCGCGTGCGTGTGCTGCTTCTGGAAACAGCGACCAGCAACGCGCAAAGCAGCATGCAAGCTGCCTGGACAAGCCGAGTGGACATCGCCTGACTGTCGCCAGCCACCAGAACGCAAGGCCCGGACGATCAGATCATCGCAGGAGCCGGCTCCCCGGCTCCTGCTTCGTCGATGTGCCCCGTCGTGGCGGCCGCGAAGAGTGTCCTCAGCCTGGAGCATCCACGGATTCGACGGCCCATACAGCGCTCGCGCCTTCTCCATAGACAACCAACGAGAACTGGGCGCTCTGGAACACCACGCGTCGGACGCTCTTTTCGGGCAGACGCAGTCGATGCGAAGGCAAAGATACCTTTGCAGCGCTGTTGCCCGCTGGAAGCGTCCAGAACGTCGCATCGACATTTCCCACGATAAGGACGACCTGTCCCGAGAGATCGTTCACCTGGTAGTAACTGATCCCATCGCGTTCAAATCCATAAACAAGCCAGTTTGGGTTCGAACTCAGATTCGTGGCTGCCGGCAGAGCCTCCCCCAGACCGCTCTGAGCCATATGGATTCCGTTGTCTCCACTCGGGCAACACGCCGATGCGCTGAAAGCGGACATGGAAAGCAGGACAGCGGCAGGCAGCAACACTCGCAATTCAGAAAATCTCACGCTCACCCCCATGGATGGTTGGAAGGACAACTCCAGGCAATTCCGTTTCGCCACCCGGCGACTGGATGGCTCTCGACCTCGCTTGAAGGGATCCTTCGTTCGGCGCAGTCGTGCCCAAGACACCAGTAGGGATGGCGCAACCCAGCATAACCACGCCGCACTGCAAGCGCCATGAAGGGAATTGCTTCCAGACCTGACCGTGTCTCCCAGGGATGCCCGGTACCCCCACCAGGACCGTGCAGGGCAGATCTGTCCGCAACCAAAGGCTCCGCTAAAGTTACACCCGAAACCGCCGCTATCCGTGCCGAGCCCCTCCCTCGTGAGCCACCGCATCATGCCCGTGCTGCCGCAGGCCGCCGTCGATGGCGACCTGGCCGATCCGCTGCCGCAGCGGATCCTGCTGGTCGAAAACTCCCGTGCGTTCACCGGCATGCTGCGCGAAGCCATCGAGCAGCGCCTGGAACTGCCGGTGGTGATCGCCTCCACCCTGGCCGAGGCCGACCGGCTGCTCAGCGAAGGCGGGGGCTGGTTCCTGGTGCTGACCGGACTGGTGCTGGCCGACGGCGACCGCGATGCAGTGGTCGAGTTCTTCCTCAAGCGCGACCTGCCGACGGTGGTGGTCAGCGGCGTTTACGACGAGGACCTGCGCAAGCGCGTACTGCAGCAACAGATCATCGACTACGTGCTGAAGAATACCCCGGGCAGCATCGACTACCTGGTGTGGCTGGTGCAGCGGCTGGAACGCAACCGACGCATCGCCGCGCTGGTGGTGGACGATTCGCCGTCCGCGCGTGGCTATGCCGCCGCCCTGCTGCGCATGTATGGGCATGAGGTGCACGAAGCCGCCGACGGCAACGAGGGCCTGGCTGCCATCGAGGCGCATCCGGCGATCCGCCTGGCGGTGGTCGACCAGGAAATGCCCGGCATGCAGGGTGTGGAATTCACCCGTCGCCTGCGCACCCTGCGCTCGCGCGACAAGGTGGCGGTGATCGGCATCTCCGGCAATACCGACGCCTCATTGATCCCGCGCTTCCTGAAGAACGGCGCCAACGATTTCCTGCGCAAGCCGTTCTCGCGCGAGGAGTTCTTCTGCCGCGTCTCGCAGAACGTGGACCAGCTGGAACTGATCGGCACCCTGCAGGACCTGGCCACCCGCGACTTCCTTACCGGCCTGCCCAACCGCCGCTTCTTCCTGGAGCAGAGCCAGCGTCAGCTGCCGCAGCTGCAGCTGCACGGCCAATGCGTGGCGGTGGCGATGATCGACATCGACCACTTCAAGCACATCAACGACACCCATGGCCATGAAGCAGGCGACGACGCGCTGCGCGCGGTGGCCGGCGCGGTGACCGCGCATGCACGCAGCCACGACCTGATCGCGCGCTTCGGCGGCGAGGAGTTCTGCCTGCTGGTGCCGGACATGGAACAGGACGAGGCGCTGCTGTACTTCGAGGAGCTGCGCCAGCGCATCGCCGCACTGGAGGTGGACATCGGCACCGCTACCCTGCGCATGACGGTCAGCATCGGCCTGTGCTGCCTGCGCCCGCAGCGCGATGCGCTGCACCGGCTGATCTCCGAGGCCGACCGCCAGCTGTACCTGGCCAAGGCCGGTGGCCGCAATCGGGTCAGCTGCACCACGGTGGCCAGCCCGCTGCGTCCACGCGAGCCTGCGCTGACCTGACCGGCTCGCTTTGATCCAGATCAACGCCGTTCCCGCACGGCAGCTCTACAGTCGGCCCCGACATACGCATGAAGGGGAGCCGGGGATGGCACTACTGGTCTGGCAGGACGATCTGAACATCGGCATCGATGTGATCGATCAACAACACCGCCGCATCATCGAGATGCTCAACCACCTGCACGTGGCGCAGACCAGCCTGCAGCGTGCAGCGGTGGGTGAAGTGATCGACGAAGTCGTCGACTACACCATGTCGCACTTCGCGTTCGAGGAAGAGCTGATGGAGGAGGCGGGCTACCCGTTCTGTGCGGCACACAAGCGCGTGCATGAGATCTTCATCAAGCGCGTGGCCGAGTACCGGTTGCGCTTCCAGGCCGGCGAGGACATCAGCGACGAACTGCGCACCATGCTCTCGCGCTGGTTGTTCAACCACATCCGCGGCGATGACCAGGCCTATGCCGAACAGGTCAAGGCGCACCTGAACCAGTTCACCCGCGAGCACCAGGGTGGCGGTTGGCTGGGGCGTACGCTCAAGCGCTTCTTTGGCTGAACCGCAGCGCGCGCCGGTGCAGTGCCACCAGCGCGCACAGCGTCGCCACCGCGGTCAGGCACAGGTAGTAACCGACCGCGACCAGGCCGAAGCGCTCGGCCAGCCAGGTGGCCAGGTAGGGCGCCGGTGCCGCACCCAGAATGCCGGCCAGGTTGAATGACAGCGATGCGCCGGTGTAGCGCACCTCCACCGGGTAGATCTCGGCCAGGAAGGTACCGCAGGGACCATAGGTGAGGCCCATCAGGAACAGGCCCAGGCACAGGAAGGCGGTGACCAGCCACGGGCTGTGCGGCTGGAACAGCGGCGCGAACAGCACGCCGAAACCGATGATCAGCACGCTGGCCACGATCATCGTACGGCGCGTTCCCCAGCGGTCGCCATAGCGCGCCGACAGCGGGATGCCCAGCGCGAAGAACAGCATGCCGGCCATCTGCATCAGCAGGAACTGCTCGCGGCTGTAACCCAGCACCGCGGTGCCATGGCCCAGACTGAACACTGTCATCAGGTAGAACAGCACGAAGGTGGCGAACGCACCCAGGGTACCCAGCAGCATCGGCACCGGGTGGTCACGCAGCACCGTCCACATCGGAAGCCGCACCGGCGCCTTGCGCTCCAGCGCCTGCTTGAAGTCGGGGGTTTCGTGGATGTTCAACCGCACCCACAGGCCGAGGCCGACCAGCAGCGCGCTGGCCACGAACGGAATGCGCCAGCCCCATTGCAGGAAGTCGGCCTGGCTCAGGCAGCGGCCAAGCACCAGGAAGATGCCGGCCGACAGCAGGAAGCCGAGCGGTGCACCCAGCTGCGGGAACATGCCGTACCAGGCACGCTTGCCCGGCGGTGCGTTTTCCGTGGCCAGCAGCACTGCCCCGCCCCACTCGCCGCCCAGCCCCAGGCCCTGCCCGAAGCGGCACAGCGCCAGCAGCGCCGGCGCCCACAGCCCGATCTGTGCGTGCGTCGGCAGCAGGCCGATCAGTACCGTGGACAACCCCATGGTCAGCAGCGCAGCCACCAGGGTGGCTTTGCGGCCGATGCGATCGCCGAAATGACCGAACACTGCCGAGCCAACCGGGCGTGCGATGAAGGCCACCGCAAAGGTTGCCAGCGACTGCAGCAGGGCTGCCTGTTCGCTGCTGTCCGGGAAGAACAGGTGCGGGAACACCAGCACCGCGGCCGTGGCGTAGATGTAGAAGTCGAAGAACTCGATCGTGGTACCGATCAGGCTGGCCAGCAGGACACGACGGGGGGAATTCACGGGCGGCGCGGCAGCGGTGATCGTCGACATCGGCAACACAGGTAACGGCGGATCGCCCGATTCTGCCACGGGCCGGTGGCCGCACGGGACGATGGTTTCAGCCGACACCGATGCCAACGAGGGGGGCAGGCGCCATTGTTCTGCAGGTTCTCGCCCCTGCTCGGCCACATTCCACGAAATGCAGCCGAGCATCGGCTCGGCTCTACAGGTGGGCGCAAGGCCCGGCGCCGTTACAGCTGTATCCAGGTGGCCTTGATCTCGCTGTACTTGTCGAACGCATGCAGCGATTTGTCGCGCCCGTTGCCGGACTGCTTGTAGCCACCGAACGGAGCGGTCATGTCGCCGCCATCCCAGCCGTTCACCCAGATGCTGCCGGCGCGCAGCTGGCGCGCGACGCGGTGGGCTCGCCCCAGGTCCCGCGTCCACAGGCCGGCGGCCAGGCCGTAGCGGCTGTCATTGGCCAGGCGCACCGCTTCGGCTTCGTCTTCGAAGCCGAGCACGGCCAGCACCGGCCCGAATACCTCATCACGTGCCAAGGCCTGCTCCGGGCGCACCTGGTCGAACACGGTGGGTTGCACGTAGCTGCCGCCGGCTTCCACTTCGGCGCGCCGCCCACCCAGCAGCAACCGGGCGCCCTCGCCTTCGGCGCGCGCGATATCGTCCATCACCTTGTCCAGGTGCGCGGCATCCACCAACGCGCCCATCGGCGCATCGGGGTCCAATGGATGGCGGGGGTGCATGTGCTGGCCATAGGCAACCACCTGATGCACGAAATCCTCGCGGATCGAACGCTGTACCAGAAGCCGCGAACCTGCGGTACAGACCTCGCCCTGGTTGAAGAAGATGCCCTGTGCCACCGCCTTCGCAGCGGCGTCCAGATCAGGGGCGTCGGCGAACACCACATGCGGGCTCTTGCCGCCACACTCCAGCCAGACCCGCTTCAGGTTGGATCGCCCTGAACACTGCAGCAGCTTCGCGCCCGTGGCTGTGGAGCCGGTGAAGGCGAGCACGTCCACATCCATGTGCAGGGCCAACGGCTCACCGACGCGCGCACCGTGCCCCGGCAGCACGTTCAGCACGCCCTCTGGCAGGCCCGCTTCGGCGGCCAGCGCCGCCAGCCGCAACGCACTCAAGGGCGAGCGCTCGGACGGCTTGAGCACCACCGAGTTGCCCATGGCCAATGCAGGCGCGATCTTCCAGCAGGCCATCAGCAGCGGAAAGTTCCACGGAACGATCGCGGCCACGACCCCGGCGGCCTCGCGCGTGACCAGTCCCAGTTCGTGCGGGCCGGTCGGCGCGATCTCGCCGTACAGCTTGTCGACGGCCTCGGCGGTCCAGCGCAGGCAGCGCACCGCGCCTGGCAGGTCGATGCGGCGCGCATCACGCACCGGCTTGCCCATGTCCAGGGTTTCCAGCAGGGCCAGCTCGTCGGCATGCGTTTCCACCAGTGCCGCCAGCGCCAACAGTACGCGCTTTCGCTGGGCCGGGCTGGCCTGCGACCAGTGGCCGGCCTCGAAGCTGCGCCGCGCGGCCATTACCGCGCGCTCCACGTCCTGCGCGTCGCAGTCGGCGACCGTGCCCAGTACGCGACCGTCGATCGGGCTGACGCAGTCGAAACGGGCGCCGCTGGCGGCATCGACATAGCGGCCATCGATGAAGGCCTGCCCCGGCATCGACAGCTGGAGGGCCAGCGCCTGCCAATGGCTGCGGTCGGGGAAATCGGCCATGGGAAGCTCCAGCATTCAACGAGCCTTGGTTATACCGGGGTCACTGCGACTCCACCGTGACGTGGCTGCGCTACATTCGTCGCATCGGACCCGACGGAGCTGGCATGAAGCGTCCCGGAAGCGACCTGCACGACCTGGCCACACAGCGCCCCGAGTCACTGGACGCTTACTGGATGCCATTCACCGCCAACCGCCAATACAAGGCGGCACCACGCATGCTGGTCCGCGCCGAAGGCATGCACTACGAAGACATCGATGGCCGCCCGATCCTTGACGGTACCGCGGGCCTGTGGTGCTGCAACGCCGGCCATGCCCGCCCGCGCATCGTCGAGGCCATCGCCGGGCAGGCGCGCACGCTCGACTACTCGCCGGCATTCCAGATGGGCTCGCCGCCTGCCTTCGCGCTGGCACAGCGGCTGGCCGCACTGGCTCCGGCCCCGCTCAACCATGTGTTCTTCACCAGCTCCGGCTCGGAGGCGGTGGATACCGCGATGAAGATCGTGCTGGCTTACCACCGCCAGCGTGGCGAGGGCCAGCGCACGCGCTTCATCAGCCGCGAGAAGGACTATCACGGCGTCGGTTTCGGTGGCATGGCCCTGGGCGGTCTGCCCAACAACCGCAGGGCGTTCGGCCTGCAGCTGGGCGGCGTGGACTATCTGCGCCACACCCTGGACCTGCAGCGCAACGCGTTCAGCAAGGGCCTGCCGCGCCAGGGCGCGGAGCTGGCCGACGACCTGGAACGGCTGATCGCGCTGCATGACGCCTCGACGATTGCCGCCGTCTTCGTCGAGCCCATCGCCGGCTCCGCCGGGGTGATCCTGCCCGCGCCCGGATACCTGCAGCGCCTGCGCGAGTTGTGCGACCACCACGGGATCCTGCTGGTGTTCGATGAGGTCATCACCGGTTTCGGCCGGGTCGGCATGCCCTTCGCCGCGCAGCGCTTCGGGGTCACCCCGGACCTGCTGACCTTCGCAAAGGCGGTCAGCAACGGCGCGGTGCCGCTGGGCGGCGTGCTGGCCAGCGACGCCGTGCATGCCACGCTGATGCAGGCCCCGCCGCAGGCCATCGAGCTGTTCCACGGCTATACCTACTCGGGGCACCCGCTGGCCTGCGCCGCAGCGCTGGCAACACTGGACGTCTACGCCGAAGAGCGCCTGTTCGAGCGCGCCATCGAACTGGGCGAGTACTGGCAGGAACGGCTGCACGCGTTGCAGGGCCTGCCCAATGTGATCGACATCCGCAACTTCGGGCTGGTCGGTGCGGTCGAGCTGGCGCCACGCCGGGACATGCCCGGCAGCCGCGGCTACGAGGTGTTCCGGCGCTGCTTCCACGACGGCCAACTGCTGGTGCGCTGCACCGGTGACATCATCGCGCTGTCGCCGCCGCTGATCGTGGACAAGGCGCAGATCGACCAGATCACCGGCACCCTGGGCGAGATGATCCGGGTCACCGCCTGAGCCCGGGCCGGCGGTGGCGAGCGGGTACAATGGGCGGTTCCGCTCCTGCTCGTTGCCGTGCCCATGGATATCGTCGTCAAAGAAGAACTCAAGGCCTACATCGACCCGCTGACTGCGGACGAACATGACGCGCTGGAGCGCAGCATCCTGGCCGAAGGCTGCCGCGATGCGCTGGTGCTGTGGGGTAATGTGCTGGTCGATGGTCACAACCGTTTCGGCATCTGCCAGAAGCATGGCCTGCCCTTCAACACCGTGCAGAACACGCGCTTCCAGAGCATGGAAGACGTGCACCTGTGGATGATCGAGCAGCATCTGGGCCGCCGCAGCGTGTCCGACTTCCAGCGTGGTGTGCTGGCACTGCGCAAGCGCGACATCCTGGCCGCCCGCAAGCAGGTCGAGCAGGCGCAGCTGCAGCGCGAAAGCGACGGTATCGCCGAGATTGCCGATGAGGCGGGCGAGGACAGCCCGCCGTGGGAGCCGGCACCGAAGCTCAGCCGCGCCGAGCTGGCCCGCGAGGCCAAGCTGAGTACCAGCCAGGTCGGCATGATCGAGCGCATCCACGCCCAGGCTGCACCCGAAGTGGTGGAGGCAGTGAAGGCCGGCGTGATCTCGATCAGCGCCGCTGCGGCCGTGGCCGACCTGCCCGAAGAGGAGCAGCGGGCCGCCGCCGCCGGTGGCAAGGACGAGCTGAAGCAGGCGGCCAAGCGCGTGCGCGAATCCAAGCGCAAGCCGCGCGCACCGAAGCCGGACGCGGCCGAGATGGACTTCGAGGAGCCCGGCGAGGACGAGATCGCCAGCCGCGACGCCGAAGTGCTGTTGGCACTGGAACAGCTGGGCGAGGATGCCCCGGCACTGCGCCGCCGCGTGGTCGCGTTGACCCGCGAGAACGACACCCTGCGCGCGCAACTGGCCGCGCTGCGCAAGCAGCTGGAAGCACTCTGAACCAGCGGGTAATGCGCGGCCGCTGGCCGGCACCCCCATGAACCTTCCGCGAGCGTTGCGGATGCCGGCCAGCGGCCGGCACTACCAGATGCTCATGCCGTGCCGGTTAGACTTCCGGCATGACGCCTGCCCACGATCCGCGCCGCGCCCAGCTGCGGCGCCTGAAAGCCCTCGCACTGGGCCTGCTGCTGTTGATGCTGGCCGGTTTCGCGATCAGCCATTGGCACGGCGAACGCGGCATCTGGGCCTGGGTTTCGGCTTTCTGCGAGGCTGCTGCGGTCGGCGCGCTGGCCGACTGGTTCGCGGTCGTTGCGCTGTTCCGGCGGCCAATGGGCCTGCCGATTCCGCACACCGCGATCATTCCGCGCAGCAAGGAGCGCATCGGCGACAGCCTGGCGCTGTTCGTGCGCGACCAGTTCCTGGAACCGGGTGTGCTGCTGGCCAAGCTGCAGGTGTTCGATCCGGCCAGCCGCCTCGGTAGCTGGCTGGCCGACCCGGCACGCTCGCGGATGCTGGCCGACATGGCCCGCGGCTGGGCGCTGCAGGCACTGGATTTCTTCGACGAAACCGCGGTGCGGCGGCAACTGCATGCCTTCGTGGTGCAGCAGCTGCGGCAGTGGAATGCCGCTGCCACCGCCGGTGAACTGCTGGCCCTGCTGACCGCCGATGGACGCCACCAGCGCGTGCTGGACGAGGGCCTGCAGCGCCTGGGACGCTGGCTGGAGCAGCCGGAGGTGAAGGAGCGCGCCTCGCAGCTGATCGTGCGCTACATCCAGCGCGAATGGCCGACGCTGTCGAGCACGGTGAACTGGGTCAAGCCGATCGACGAGATCGGCGACAGCCTGGCCGAACGCCTGGCGCGGGCGGTACTGGAAGAACTGCAACAGGTGCTGGCCGAGCCGCAGCATCCGCTGCGCCAGGACTATGAGACCTGGCTGCAGAACTACGTGCAGCGCCTGCGCGAAGACCCGGCACTGGCCGAGCGCATCGAACAGCTCAAGCAGGACATGATCGACCACCCCGCCCTGCAGGACTACGTGCAGGGGCTGTGGGCGCGCATCCATGCCAGCCTGCGCGCCGACCTGCAACGCGAGGACTCGGCGCTGGTCGGCCACCTGCAGCGCAGCCTGGCGTCGCTGGGCAGCAGCCTGCAGGCCGACCCGGCCCTGCGCGAGGCCCTCAACCAGCACCTGCTGGAAGGTGCGCAGCGCCTGACCGGGCGCCTGCGCGAGGGCGTGACCACGCATATCGCGCAGACCGTGAAGGGCTGGGACGAGCGGCACCTGGTCGAGCAACTGGAACTGAGCGTGGGTCGCGACCTGCAGTTCATCCGCTTCAACGGCACCCTGGTGGGCGGGTTGATCGGCCTGCTGCTGCATGCGGCAACCGTGGTGTCCAGGTTCTAGCTCCGGCCGATGCCCACGATCAGCGCGCTTGATTCATAAAATGCGAATACATATCATTTACTGATCGGTTGTACGCTTAGCCAAACGGGCACGAAGACGCGCCCATCGCCCGCGTACTTCCCCGACCTCTGGGCTGCCCGTCTGCGCGGGCAGTGCTTCGTCGATGGGACACGCTGGGCGACATGCGCAGGGCGCAAGGGGGCCGCGGACGCGTTCCATCCCTTCTCCTACCTGCAGGAACGCCGTGGACCGCTCGCCCACACCCGCCAGCCCCCGCACCTTGTTCTCCAACCCGCGCTGGGGCGTGCTGTCGCGCTCTTTGGCCGCGATTTTCGGCGGCTATGCGCTGGCCTCGATGACCAGCGTGTTCTGCGCGGTGGCATTGCCCGGCGCGCGCGGCCAGACCGTGCTGACCGGCATGCTGCTGGCCATTCTGGTGGCTGCCTGCGCGGCGCTGTGGGCCTTTGCCACCCGCAGCGCGCTGCGCGCCTGGGTCGGCATCCTCGCCCCCGCCCTGCTGATGGCGGCGGTCGCGCGCCTGTTGGGAGCCTGGGCATGAAGAACGGATTCCGCCAGTCGATGGCCTGGCTGCATACCTGGACCGGGCTGCTGGTCGGCTGGTTGCTGCTGCTGATCTTCATGGCCGGCACCGCCAGCTACTATCGGGAGGAAATCAGTCGCTGGATGCGCCCGGAGCTGCCGTCCAGCAACGTCAGCATCGACGTGGCCGCGCAGCGCGCGGTGGCCTACCTGCAGGCCAATGCGAGCCACGCCGAGAACTGGTTCGTCACCCTGCCGCAGCCGCGCAACCCGGCCATGCAGATGTTCTGGCGGCTGCCGCCGGAACTGGCCGACCCCAGTCGTGGCCGCCGCGGTGGCTTCGGCGACGCCACGCTCGACCCGAACACCGGCCAGGCATTGAAGGCGCGCGAGACCCGTGGCGGCGACTTCTTCTACCGCCTGCACTTCGACCTGCACTACATCCCGGTGTACTGGGCGCGCTACCTGGTCGGGTTCTGCGCGATGTTCATGCTGGTGGCGATCATCACCGGCGTCATCACCCACAAGAAAATCTTCAAGGACTTCTTCACCTTCCGCAAGGACAAGGGCCTGCGGTCCTGGCTGGATTTCCACAACGTCAGCGCGGTGATGGCCCTGCCGTACCACGCGATGATCACCTACACCGGCATCGTCACTCTGATGATCATGTACCTGCCGTGGGGGGTGAAAGTCGCCTACCCGCAGGACGAGGACAAGTTCTTCAGCGAAGCCTTCGGCGGCATGCCGGAAGTGACTGCGCCGGCCCAAGGCCGCGCCACGCCGCTGCCGATCGCACAGCTGCTGGACAGCGCGCGTGCACACTGGCACGGCGTGGAAGTGGCCGGCTTCACCGTGTCCAACCCGGGCGCAGCCAATGCGGTGATCGACATCCGCCAGCGCGACGGCAGGCGTTTGTCCACCGACACCCCGGCGCTGCGCTACAACATGGTCAGCGGTGCGCTGCTGGAAGAGACGCCGCCGTCCGGCGGCGCCACCGCCACCCGTGGCGTGCTGTATGGCCTGCACCTGGCGCGCTTCGCCGACTGGGGCCTGCGCGCACTGTTCTTCCTGTCCGGCCTGGTCGGCTGCCTGATGGTCGCCAGCGGCGTGGTGCTGTGGGCGGTGAAGGAGCGTCCCAAGCATGCCAAGAACGGGCGTACCGGATTCGGCCTGCGCCTGGTCGATGCGTTGAACATCGGCACCGTGGCCGGCCTGCCGATCGCCTTCGCGGCGTACTTCTGGGGCAACCGCCTGCTGCCGCTGCAGATCGCCGAGCGCTCCAGTGCCGAGGCCAACGTGTTCTTCTACGCCTGGGGCGGCGCGCTGCTGGCCGCCTTCATCTGGCCGAAGCGGATGATGTGGGCGTGGCAGCTGTACCTGGGTGCGGCCGCGTTCGCACTGGTGCCGGTGGTCAATGCGCTGACCACGCACGCGCATCTGGGCATCACACTGCGCAGCGGTGACTGGGTACTGGCCGGCGTCGATCTGTCGATGATCGCGTTCGGTGCAATGCTGGCGCTGTGCGGCTGGCGCATGCAGCGCTGGACGCCACCGCTGAGTGCGGCCGAGAAGAAGAAGCGTGCGGCCGCTGCGGCTGCGCCGAAGGCATCGGTGAACACTGCAGAAGCGGCCGAAGCGGAGGCCAGCACATGATGCTGCTGGCACTGGCGCTGTCGTTCTCTGCGTTCACCGCGCTGTCGCTGTCGATGGAAAGGCACCAGCACGACTTGCATGGCAAGGCCGCGGCCGCACCCGCACGGCGGATGCAGTGGCGGGTGCTGGGCTGGGCGCTGCTGACGGCGGCGTTCGCACTGTGCGTGGCCGACCACGGCTGGGCGATGGGCCCGGTGCTGTGGCTGGGGGCAATGACCCTGGCCGGCGTGGCGCTGTCGTTCGGGTTGTATCCGTATCGTCCAACGTGGATTGCGCCGCTGGCGATCGCGCTGCCGGTGCTGGGGTTGGTGCTGGAATTGCTGTAGCCGCAGGACGGGGACGGCGGCATCAACGCATGGCGTGGATCTACAGGCCCAATGCGGTAGTGCCGGCCGCTGGCCGGCATCCCGCGGACCTTCCACGGTTCTGACGCAGTTGCCGGCCAGCGGCCGGCACTACCGGGCTTACCCCAACCGCTTCAGTTCCCATGCGCGGTGGATGCGCGCGTTGCGCTCGAAATCCGGACCAATCGTGCGTGCAGTGATCTCGCGGCACTGGGCGAACTCGGCGATGGCGTTCTCTTCCAGCTTGAAGCGGCGGAAGTTGTTGGAGAAGTACAGCACGCCACCCGGTGCCAGCCGCGCCACCGCCGCACGCAGCAGCTTCAGTTGTTCGCGCTGCACATCGAAGTCATCGGCGCGTGCGGAGTTGGAGAAGGTCGGCGGGTCACAGAAGATCACGTCGTACTGTCCACGGTCGCCTTCCAGCCAGGCCATCGCGTCGGCCTGGACCAGCAGGTGCTGGTTGCCCCCCTGCCCGTTCAGCGCCAGGTTGTCGTAGCACCACTGCAGGTAGGTAGCCGACAGGTCGACGCTGGTGGTGCTGGCGGCACCCGCCACGGCGGCCTGCACGCTGGCCACGCCGGTGTAGCAGAACAGGTTCAGGAAACGCTTGCCACGCACCTGCTCGGCCATCATCCGGCGCAGCGGGCGGTGGTCAAGGAACAGGCCGGTATCCAGGTAATCAAACAGGTTCACCTGCAGCAGCGCGTTGTTCTCGCGCACCACGATGAACTCGTCGCGCTGCTCGAAGCGGCCGTACTTGCTGCCGCCCTTGCCGCGCTCGCGCGATTTCATCGACACCTGCTCCGGCGGCACGCCGAATACTTCGCGCGCGGCGGCCAGCAGCTCATTGCGGCGGCGGCGCACGTCGTTCTCCGGAATCGCTGCCGGTGCCGCATATTCCTGCACATGCAGGAAGGTACGCCGCCTGCCACCCTCTTCCTCGTAGACGTCGATGGCCGCCGCGTACTCCGGCAGGTCGGCGTCGTAGGCGCGGAAGCAGGTGATGTCCTCGCGGGCACGCCAGCTCTTGAACTTCTTCAGGTTCTTGCGCAGGCGGTTGGCCACCATCTGCGCGCCTTCGCTCAGCTCGCGGGGCTGTGCCGGATCACGGCCCGGCACCGCGATCGGATCGCAGACGATCAGCGCGCATTCCAGCGCACCGTTGAACATCTGGTACTTCTTGCTGGCGCGCAGGCCGGTAGCGAAGGCCAGTTCGTCATTGCCACACAGCAGGCTGGCGCGCCACTGCGGCACCGCCTTCTGCAAGGCATTGCCCAGTGCGCGGTACAACGCCGGATCGGCGGCCAGGCGCTCGTCGTACGGTGGGTTGCAGACCACCGCACCGATCTCCTGTTCGGGCGCGGCCAGGTCGGCGACATCGGCGCGGGTGAAACGGATCGCGTGGGCGACGCCGGCGACCTCGGCGTTCTCGCGGGCCGCCTGGATCGCGGCCGGGTCGATGTCGCTGCCGTGGATGACCGGCTTCAGCGCGGCCAGGCCGGCCGCTTCGCGCTCACGTGCTTCGCTCTGGATGGACTTCCAGGCCGCCTTGTCGAAACCCAGCCAACGGCTCGGCGGCAGGCTGCCATGCCGCATCAGGCCGGGGGCAACGTCGGCGGCCATCAGTGCGCCTTCGATCAGCAGCGTGCCGCTGCCACACATCGGGTCCAGCAGGCCACCGCCGGCGGCATGCAGGCGCGGCCATTGCGCGCGCAGCAGCAGCGCGGCTGCCAGGTTTTCCTTGAGCGGCGCCTCGTGGGCGGCACCGCGCCAGCCACGGCGATGCAGCGGGCCACCGCCGAGGTCGATCGACAGCGAGGCGCGGCCCTTGCGCAGCGAGAGGTTGACGCGCACGTCGGGCAGATCGGTGTTGACCGAGGGCCGCTCCAGGCCTTCGTCGCGCATGCGGTCGACGATCGCATCCTTGATCCGCTGCGCGGCAAAGCGTGCATGGGTGATCTTGTCGCCGGACACGTGCGCATCCACCGCCAGGGTCATCTCCGGCGAGATGTGCTCGTGCCACGGCAGTGCACGCACGCCGTCATACAGGGCCTGCTCGTCCGGGCAGTCGAACTCGTCGATCGGCCACAGCACCCGGCTGGCCAGGCGCGACCACATCACGATCCGCAGCGCCTGCGCCAGTTCGCCCTCGGCATTGACGCCGGCAATGGTGGCAGTGGCCTTGCCCAGGCCCAGGGCCGACAGTTCATCGGCAAGCAGGTATTCCAGGCCCTTGGCGCAGGAGACGAAGAATTTCACGGGATCGGTTCGCAGGTGGTCGGGCGCGGCAGGGGAGCCGCGCCAGTCGAAAAGGAGGGCCGTGGGAACGGCCGGCAGGCCCGCGCCGGGGGCGGCGGGGCTGCCATTGTAGTCAATGCGGGCCGGCGCGCCGTGCGCCCCGGCTTCACAGTTGGCGCAGCAGGCGCTCGAAGGCCTGTGCGGAAGCGTCTACGTGGCGCTCCAGGCGGTGGCCATCGTCAACCAGCAGCAACTGCGCCGAACGCGCCTGCGCCCAGGCAATCACGCCGGCAGCCGGCACTACATCGTCATGCCAGGCCTGCACCACCGTGGTCGGCACCGCAGAGGCGTCCAGCGCCGGCATCGGGCCCATGGTGGTCGGCGGCACCATCAGGAACAGGCCGGCGACCGGCACCTGCAGCGAGGCGATGGCGGAGATGTAGGCGCCCAGGCTGGAGCCGGCCAGCACCACCGGCCCCTGACGGGCAGCGATGGCGGCGCGTTCAACCAGACGGCGCAGGCGGGTCGGCACGTCGCCCACCCGGCTGACCTCGCTCATCGCGTCCAGGTCGGTGTAGTCGGGGCGCTCGTGGGTCCAGCCCAGGCGTTGCGCCACCTCGGCCAGCGCGGTGACCTTGGTCGCCTCCGGGCCGCTCTCGAAGCCATGGGAGAGGATGCAGTGGCCGCGGCTCATGCGCGTGCTCCGTGGGCGCGGGCCGACGAGGAAAGGGAAGGCAGGTTCATGCCGCAATGCTAGCATCGCCGGATGCCCAACCCGCTCCTGCCCGGCCTGCAGCTGCAGCCCCTGCCCTATCACGACCGACTGCCGCTGCGGGATCCCGCCTCGCTGGAAATGGTGGTGATCCACTGCACCGAGCTGCCCGATCTGGCGATGGCCCGCGAGTACGGCGAGCGCGTGCTGTACGACAGCGGCGCCGGCAACAGCGGGCACTTCTACATCGACCGCGATGGCAGCGTAGTGCAGTACGTGGCGCCGGAACGCGTGGCCCATCACGTGCGCGGCATGAACGCGCATACGCTGGGCATCGAGCTGGTCAACCGCGGGCGCTATCCGGACTGGTTCGACAGCCGCCACCAGGCGATGGACGAGGCGTACACCGAGCCACAGCTGGAAGCGCTGGAGCGGCTGCTGCTGGCGCTGGCGGTGCGCTATCCGTCCTTGCGGCGGATCGCAGGGCACGACCAGCTGGATCTGGAGCAGGTGCCGGCCAGCGATGATCCGACGCTGAGGGTGGCACGCAAGCGCGATCCGGGGCCCTTGTTCCCGTGGGCGCGGGTGCTGGCGAAGGTGCCGCTGCAGGGGTTGGAGTAAGCAGCAGGGCTGCGCCCTGCACCCGCAGAGGCAACGGCAACGGCAACGTCAACGGCAACGGCAACGTCAACGTCAAACTCTGGCATTCCGTGGGATGGCGGGGTGGGTCCGGTTGCGGGGGACGCCGTGAACCCGTCCATGGGGTCTTGGCCGCGGCATCCATGCCGCGGACACCCCCGCAACCGGACCCACCCCGCCTTCGACAGTTTCCCGCTGCTGTTGGTGGGTGCCGACCTTGGTCGGCACGGGGTCGTATCCCGTTGCCACGCAACGGGCTCTGACCCCCGATTTACGCTCGATGGGTCAGAGCCGTTTTCCGTTGGAAAACGGATCCGACCGCGCGCTTCTCAGGCGCCGGTCGCCACCGGACGGCTGCTGTCGCTCACCCACCCACTCCACGAATTGGTGGGTGTCGACCTTGGTCGGCACGGGGTCGGATCCCGTTGCCACGCAACGGGCTCTGACCCACGATTTACGCTCGATGGAGTCAAAGCCGTTCTCCGTTGGAAAACGGATCCGACCCCGCGCTTCTCAGGTGCCGGTCGCCACCGGGCGGCTGCTGTCGCTCACCCAACCGCTCCAGGAGTCGGCGTAGATGCGTGCGCCGCTCAGGCCTGCGCTTTCCATCGCCAGCAGCAGGTGGCAGGCGGTCACGCCTGAGCCGCACATCAGCACCACCTGCTGCGGATCACGGTTGCCGATCACGCCCTGCAGTTCGGCGCGCAACTCCTGTGCGTCGCGCAGGCGGCCGTCGAGCACGTTCAGTGCAAACGGGCGGTTGACCGCGCCCGGCACATGCCCGGCCACCGGGTCCAGCGGCTCCACTTCACCACGGAAGCGTTCACCCGCGCGCGCGTCGACCAGCCAGCCCGGCGCATGCTTCAGCCGCGCGGTGATTTCATCGGCGTTGGCGATCTGGGTGGTGTCGAAACGGCCCGGGTAGGCCGGCAGCGACGCGACCATGCCCTGCCCGGCTGCCAAGGGATGACCTGCGGCCTGCCAGGCGGCAATGCCGCCGTCGAGTACGGCCACCCGGGTGTGCCCGATCAGGCGCAGCAGCCACCACAGGCGCGAGGCGGCCATGCTGCCGTCGCTGCCATCGTAGACCACGACCTGGGTGTCGGGGCCGATGCCCCACTGCCCCAGCGTCGCGGCAAAGGCATCGCTGTCCGGCAATGGATGGCGACCATGGCCGACGCGGCTGAGATCGGACAGATCACGATTCAGATCGGCATACACCGCACCCGGGATATGACCTGCCAGGTACTGGCCGCTGCCCGCCTGTGGATCGGCCAGCGAGGAACGCGCATCAACCACGCGCACGGCGGTGCTGGCGGTGGCACGCGCATCGACCACGCGTACGCCTTCGCCCAGTGCAGCGGCCAGGGTGTCGACATCGACCAGGGTGGTCCACGGCTGCTTGATCGGGTTCATTGCACTTGCTCCAGGCGGCGACGCAGGTTGTAGAGAATGGCCGCGGTGGCACCCCAGATGCGCTGGCCGGGCCAGCTGTACTCAAGGACGTGACGGATGCGGCCGCGATGGTTGATTTCGACCTGGCGCAGGCTGTCAGGGGTCATCAGGTAGTCCAGCGGCACCTCGAACACTTCGGCCACTTCGCTGGGCTGCGGCACCGGCACGAACTCCGGATCGACCACCGCCACCACCGGCGTGACGCGGTAGCCAGTGATGGTGACGAAGGGATCGAGATACCCCAGCGCCTGCACCTGGCCGGGCGCCAATGCGATTTCTTCCTGGCTCTCGCGCAGCGCGGCCGCCAGCGCGTCGCGGTCATCGGGTTCGGTGCGGCCGCCGGGGAATCCGACCTGGCCACCATGGGTGCGCAGTGTTTCGGTGCGACGGGTGAGGATCACCTGTGCACCGTTGGCGCGCGGAACGATGCCGGCCAGCACCGCAGCCTCCACCGGAGGCCCGGGCGGCAGCAGATCGACCAGCTCACTGCGGTTCCAGCCGTCGCCGGCAGGTGGGTGGGCCAAGGGGTGCAGCGCGCGCATCAGTCGTTCGTGGTCGGCCAGCGAGCCGCGCAGGGAGTGCTGCAGTTGTTCGCGCAGGGGCTGCACGCGATGCAGGATGCGGCTGCGTTCCTCGTTGCTCATCGACGACCACCGCGCGATCTCATCGATATGCCGCCCGCAGCCGGCGCATTGCCGGTCCGGATCCAGCGTGCACACTCCGATGCAGGGACTTGCGACAACACGCGCCGTTTCTTCCATTGTTTGCACCCGCCAACAGTAGCGCGATCGGGCTGAATTTGCGCGCGCAGCGTGGGCGTTTCCTCGATGTGACCCAAGAGCAGTCGACTGACAGTCGACTCTACCGTCAGGCACTGCGCAAACAAAAACGCGCCGGTGGGGTCACCGGCGCGTTTGGTTTGCTGCTTCGATTTACTTGACGCTGACCAGCTTGATCTCGAACTGCACAGCCACGTTCGGCGGGAACGGGGTGCGCGGATCGGCACCATAGGCCTGGTCCGGCGGCAGGGTGACTTCCCACTTCGAGCCTGCCGGCATCTGCAGCAGGGTCTCGCGCATGGCCTTCATTTCGACTTCGCTGACCTTGATCGACGGGATCTGCTGGGCCGGGCGGGCTTCGGTCGGGCGCTGGCCGTACGGGAACGGACCGGCCACTTCCAGCTGCACAGTGCTGGCCTGGGTCGGCTTGGCACCCTTGCCGGCTTCGATCACGCGGTACTGGACGCCGCTCGGCAGGGACTGCACGCCGGCCTTGGCCTTGTTCGCCGCGATGAACTGGTCGCTCTTGGTCTTGTTTTCGGCAGCCGCCTTTTCGTACTCGGCCTTGGCGGCCTGGGCACGGCCCTGCTCGCGCTTCTGGAACGCTTCAACGGCCGGCTTCAGCTGCTCGGCGGTGATCGCCGGCTGCTTCTTGGCGTAGGCATCCTGCAGGCCCTTCACCACCGAGTTGATGTCCAGCTGCTCACCACGACCGGTCAGCTCCGCCAGGTTGTTGCCGTAGTCGTAACCGAAGTAGTAGCTCAGCTTGCCCTTTTCGGACGAGACGTCCTGGGCGAAGGCATTGCCCGTCAGGGCCAGGGCCGCGACGGCGACCGCGATAGAACGCAACTTCATCAAACAGTTCTCCAGGGGTGGTAACTCAGGGACGTTCTGCGCCGCCCTGAGGCGACGGGTTAGGATAACGGGCGCAACGTGTAACCGCTACTCACGATGCAGGCTATGACCCGTCTGCGTTTGCAGAGTTCAATATCACTTTTTTTTAACGTTCCAGGAGTTTCCCCGTGGCCGATGCCCTGATCGCTGTCGCTGACGACGGCGCCATCCGCACCGTGACCGTCCAGCGCCCGGACAAGCTCAATGCCCTCAACGCCGCGACCCTGCAGGCCCTGGCCGATGCCTTCAGGGACGCCGCCGCCGATCCGGAGGTGCGTGTCGTGGTATTGACCGGGGCGGGCCCCAAGGCGTTCGTGGCCGGTGCCGACATCGCGGAAATGAACACTCTCAGCGCCGTTCAGGGACGTGATTTCTCGCTGCTGGGCCAGGCGCTGATGCGCCAGATCGAACGCATGCCCAAGCCGGTCATCGCACGCGTGAATGGTTTCGCACTGGGCGGTGGCCTGGAACTGGCGATGGCCTGCCACCTGCGCATCGCCGCGGATACCGCCAAGGTCGGCCAACCGGAAATCAACCTGGGCCTGATCCCCGGCTTCGGCGGCAGCCAGCGCCTGCTGCGCCTGTGCGGCCGCGCCGCCACCCTGGAGCTGTGCCTGCTGGGGGCGCCGATCAACGCCGCGCGTGCGCTGGAACTGGGCATCGTCAACGAAGTCGTGCCGGCCGACGCGTTGGACAACCGCGTGCAGGACGTCGCCCGCCAGCTGGCGCGCTCGGCGCCGCTGGCCCTGCGTGGCCTGCTCGACGCGGTGCACGTGGGCGGCGAATGCAGCCTGGAGGCCGGGCTGGAATACGAAAGTGCGCAGTTCGGCCTGCTGTTCGCCACCGAGGACATGCGCGAAGGCACCAGCGCCTTCCTGCAACGCCGCGCGCCGGCCTTCCAGAACCGCTGACGCCATGGCATCCCGACCCAACCCCGTGCAGTTGTTCGCCCGGGTCCAGGCAGACGATCTCGATGGCGCCCTGCAGGCCGGGCTGATGGACTACGCCGTCCGTGCCGGCGACGACCGGTTGCTGCCCGACCACCCCGACCTTCCGCAACGCCTGTGCCAGGCCCAGCAGCAACTGCACGCGGCCTGGGCTGCACGCGAACGCTACCGCGCCCGTGCGGTGCGCCTGGCCCGCCGCGAGGCCGAGCGCGATGCACGTCGCACCCCGGCACCCGCCCCGGACGTGAAGCCCGCCCTGCCCGCTGCGGCAGCCGCGATTCTGGCCCGGGCCAAGGCCCGCGCCCGCGGCAAGGAACAGTGATGGCCACCACGAAGAAGACCGCACGCGCCCCGGCGCGGCGTGGCGGCACGATGCCGCGCGCCGACGTGGTGGAGATGTTCACCCGCCTGCGCGAACTCAACCCGCACCCGAAGACCGAACTGGAGTACAGCTCGCCGTTCGAGCTGCTGGTAGCGGTGGCGTTGTCGGCGCAGGCCACCGACGTCGGCGTCAACAAGGCCACGCGCCGACTGTTCCCGGTCGCCAACACGCCGGCGAAGATCCTTGCGCTCGGCGAAGATGGCCTGAAGCCGTACATCGCCACCATCGGGCTGTTCAACGCCAAGGCAAAGAACGTGATCGCCACCTGCGCGATCCTGCTGGAGAAGCATGGCGGTGAAGTGCCGCGCGATCGCGAAGCGCTGGAAGCGCTGCCGGGTGTCGGGCGCAAGACCGCCAACGTGGTGCTCAACACCGCGTTCGGCGAGCCGGTAATGGCGGTGGACACGCATATCTTCCGCGTCGCCAACCGCACAGGACTGGCGCCGGGCAGGAACGTGCGCGAAGTGGAAGACAAGCTGGTGAAGGTGATTCCGGCCGAGTTCCTGCTCGACGCACATCACTGGCTGATCCTGCACGGGCGTTATGTGTGCAAGGCGCGCAAGCCGGATTGCCCGGGCTGCGTGATCGCCGACCTGTGCCGGTTCAAGGATAAGACCACGGCCGAGTGACGGCATCCACGCAGGGCGTGGATCTACTGCAACCGGGTCGCAATCCGGGCGTCATACGCAAGCGGTTTCAATGGCAGGCCCTGCCGTGACGGGGCCTGCGGCGGATGTCTGCCGCGCGTGAACTGTCACATTTACGCAATCTTTACCTTCTAGCCTGCGCGCATCTTCCCACCTGCCTGCAAGGCTCCTCTCCATGAAACTGCATCACCAACTCCTGACGGTGGCCGTGGCTGCTGCGCTGTATGTGCCGGCTGCACACGCCGAAGTCGCCATCGACGTGATCGGCGGTTCGGAAATCACCTTCGAAGGCCTGGTCCAGGCCGACGGCAACTGGTTCCACAACGATGTGGTCGACCTCAACGGTGGCGACGCCGGCAACGGCAAGAACAGCGAATTCGAACTGCGTCGCGCCGAGCTGGTGCTGAAGGGCAAGGGCCCGGGCAACGTGGAGTGGGTGGTCGGCTATGACGCCAAGGCCGACAAGTTCCTCGACACCAACGTGAAGTACAAGCTGCTGGGCAACGCCAACCACTTCCTGCAGCTGGGCCAGTTCAAGCAGCCCAACAGCCTGGAAGAACTGTCCAGCACCAAGAACAACGATTTCATTTCCAAGGCAGCGGTCACCAATACCTATGCCATCGCCCGCCGCCTGGGCGGCGCGTACAGCTACGGCCAGGACAACTGGTCGGTGACCGCCAGCGCCTTCGGCCGCGAGCTGACCCGCAACCTGGCCCACGGCAGCGGCTACGGCGCGCGTGGCACCTGGGCCCCGATCAATGAAAAGGGCCAGGTCCTGCACTTCGGCCTGAGCTACGTCAACTACGACGCCGACGCCGACACCCTGCGCGTGCGTGCGCGTCCGAATGCCGACCTCGCCACTGCCCGCCTGGTCGACAGCGGCAACCTGACCGACACCGACCGCGTCAGCACCATCGGTGCCGAAGCGATGTACTTCCAGGGTCCCTTCAAGGCCCAGGCCGAGTACTACACCAGCAAGGCCAAGCGCTACGACCACGACAACTACACCAGCGACGGCTACTACATCAGCGGCGTGTGGAACGTGACCGGCGAGACCTGGAGCTACAAGGGCGGCACTCCGGGCACCGGCCTGCCGAACAACCCGGCCGGCGGCCAGTGGCAGCTGGGCGTGCGCTACGACCACATGGACCTCAATGACGGCAACCTCGCCGCCAACCCGGTCGCCGGTCGCCCGCCGATCGTCGATGGCGTGCTGGGTGGCAAGATGGACATCTGGACCGTGGGCGCCAACTGGTATCTGCGTTCCAACTTCAAGCTGATGCTCAACTACGTGATGGTCGACAGCAAGAAGTACAGCTCCACGGCGCGCGGTTTCGTCAACGACGATCCCAACATCCTGGAAGCCCGCGCGCAGTTCTTCTGGTAAGTCCAGCCGCCTGCGTTGAACCGCGAAGGCACGGCCCCGGCCGTGCCTTCGTCGTTGAGTGGTACCCGTGCCGCCCTGCCGGCGCAGCGGACGTGACATCCCTCATGACGCGTGTCACGCCCGCGTCATATGACAGACGCGGACGTGTCACGCAACCGTTATGGAATGTGCACCGAAACGTCGGGCAACCGCCCTTCGACCACCACCCCAGGAGTCTCCCCGTGATCCACGCCTTCAAATCGCGCGCCGCTGTCGCCATCCTGGCTGCATCGTCCGTGTTCGCCGCCAACGCCGCCGACATCACCGGCGCGGGCGCATCGTTCATCTACCCGGTCATGTCCAAGTGGTCGGCCGACTACAGCGCCGCAACCGGCAACAAGGTCAACTACCAGTCCATCGGTTCCGGCGGCGGTATTGCCCAGATCAAGGCCAAGACCGTTGATTTCGGCTCTTCCGATGCGCCGCTGAAGCCGGAAGACCTGGCTGCTGCAGGCCTGGCGCAGTTCCCGTCGGTGATCGGCGGCGTGGTGCCGGTGGTCAACGTGGCCGGCATCGCCCCGGGCGCGCTGAAGCTGGACGGCGCGGTGCTGGCCAACATCTTCCTGGGCAAGATCAAGACCTGGAACGACCCGGCCATCGCCGCACTGAACCCGGGCGTGACCCTGCCCAACGCCAAGGTCACCGTCGTGCATCGTTCGGACGGCTCGGGCACCACCTTCAACTTCGTCAACTACCTGTCCAAGGTCAGCCCGGAGTGGAAGAGCTCGGTCGGTGAAGGCACCTCGGTGCAGTGGCCGGCCGGCATCGGCGGCAAGGGCAACGAAGGTGTTGCCGCCTATGTGAAGCAGATCAAGGGCGGCATCGGCTATGTCGAACTGTCCTACGCGCTGCAGAACAAGCTCTCCTACACCGCGATGAAGAATGCCGCCGGCAAGTTCGTGCAGCCGAGCGACACCTCGTTCGCTGCCGCCGCTGCCAGCGCCGACTGGGCCAGCGCCCGCGACTTCTACCTGGTGATGACCAATGCGCCGGGCGCCGAGTCCTGGCCGATCACCGCCACCAACTTCATCCTGGTGCAGAAGACGCCGAAGAATGCTGCCAATGGCAAGGCGACCCAGGAGTTCTTCCGCTGGGTCTACAAGAACGGCGACGCCCAGGCCCGCCAGCTGGACTACGTGCCGCTGCCGGACAGCCTGGTCCGCCAGATCGAGACCTACTGGTCGCAGAACCTGAAGTAAGCGCGTTCCCCCGCAGGAACGGGGGCGGCGGGTCCTCTCTCCCCCGCCGCTCCCACCCGGGCGCGAGATCCTCGAGATCTCGCGCTCTTCTTGTTTTCGGGCATGCACCTGCCTTTGTAGAGCCGAGCCACGCTCGGCTGCGCTCTGGAGCGCGCGGACCAACGGTCCGCAGCTACCGAGGGCAGGGAACAGCCGAGCGGGCTCGGCTCTGCCTTGCACCGGCCGTCATATCAGCGCGCAGATCCGGGGTTTCCGGGCCCCGGCCGGATCGGCGCCAACCCTGTGAAACCCTTGTCAGAACGTGATCCAGGACACCTCTGTCATGGTCGTAATACGGCTGTAACAAAAACATCATTTCATAGCCGCATCCGCCGACCACGTCGGCTCTTCCCCGCTATGGAGTGACCATGAAACTGCACTCGGCCGGCCTTGCCGCCCTTTCCCTGGCCATCGCCCTGGGCCTGTCGGCCTGCGGTGGCGACAAGCAGGCCGCGCAGCAGCCGGCTGCCGACGCTGCCGCTGCCCGTGCCAAGGTGACCGCCGAAGTGTCCGGCGCGGGCGCGTCCTTCATCTTCCCGCTGGTCTCCAAGTGGTCGGCTGACTACAACGCCAGCACCGGCGCCAAGATCAACTACCAGTCGATCGGCTCCGGCGGCGGCATCGCCCAGATCAAGGCCGGCACCGTCGACTTCGGTTCGTCCGACAAGCCGCTGAGCAGCGAGGAGCTGGCCCAGGCCGGCCTGGCGCAGTTCCCGTCGGCCATCGGCGGCGTGGTGCCGGTGGTCAACATCGAAGGCCTGGAAGCCGGCAAGCTGCGCCTGAGCGGCGCCCTGCTGGCCGACATCTTCCTGGGCAAGGTCAAGACCTGGAACGACCCGGCGATCGTCGCCGCCAACCCGGGCGTGAAGCTGCCGGACGGCAAGATCACTCTGGTCCATCGTTCGGACGGTTCGGGCACCACCTTCAACTTCTCCAACTACCTGTCCAAGGTCAGCCCGGAGTGGAAGAGCAAGGTCGGCGAAGGCACCTCGGTGCAGTGGCCGGACGGCGTCGGTGGCAAGGGCAATGAAGGCGTTGCGTCCTACGTGAAGCAGATCAAGGGCTCGATCGGCTACGTCGAACTGGCCTATGCCCTGCAGAACGGCATGCCGTACACCGCCATGCAGAACGCCGCCGGCAACTGGGTCGAGCCGAGCGCGGAAACCTTCGCCGCGGCGGCCGCCAGCGCCGATTGGGCCAGCGCCAAGGACTTCAACCTGGTCATCACCAATGCTCCGGGCGAGCAGGCGTGGCCGATCACCGCCACCAACTTCATGCTGATGCAGAAGCAGCCGAAGGATGCCAAGCGCAACCAGGACACCCTGGCCTTCTTCAAGTGGGCCTTCGAGAACGGCCAGGCCCAGGCCAACGAGCTGCACTACGTGCCACTGCCGGCCGAACTGGTCAAGCAGATCGAGGCCTACTGGGCGACCGACCTGAAGTGATGGACTCGACGGTGCCCGCCCCGCGCGGGCACCGCTTGTTCTACGCCGTGCCGCCCCGCCCCTTCCTGGCCCAGCCGTCCCCATGAATGCCATCGCCCAGCCTGTAGCCGCCCCGTCCACGCGTGATGCGCGTGATGCCCGCAACGACAAACTGTTCCGATGGGTGCTGGTCGGCACCGTCATCTTCGTACTGATCGCCCTGGCCTGCGCCGCGCTGTCGATGCTGTGGGGCGGTCGCCATGCCCTGCAGATGCAGGGACTGAGCTTCTTCTTCTCCGCCGACTGGAATCCGGTCGAAAACAAGTTCGGCGCCCTGGCTCCGATCTACGGCACCCTGGTCACCGCCGTCATCGCGATGGTCATCGCCGTGCCGGTCAGCTTCGGCATCGCCTTCTTCCTCACCGAAGTCGCGCCGCGCTGGCTGCGTGGCCCGGTCGGTACCGCCATCGAACTGCTGGCCGGCATCCCCTCGATCATCTACGGCATGTGGGGCCTGTTCGTGCTGGTGCCGGTGATGACCGAGTACGTCACCCCGTTCCTCAACGAGACCCTGGGCGAATGGCCGGTCATCGGCCCGATGTTCCAGGGCCCGCCGCTGGGCATCGGCATGCTCACCGCCGGTTTCGTGCTGGCCATCATGGTCATTCCGTTCATTTCCTCGGTGATGCGCGAGGTGTTCCTGACCGTGCCCACCCGCCTGAAGGAATCGGCCTACGCGCTGGGCTCCACCAAGTGGGAAGTGAGCTGGGACATCGTCCTGCCCTACACCCGCTCGGCGGTCATCGGCGGCATCTTCCTCGGCCTGGGCCGCGCACTGGGCGAAACGATGGCGGTGGCCTTCGTGATCGGCAACAGCGTGCGCCTGTCGCCGTCGCTGCTGGAACCGGGCACCACCATCGCCGCGCTGATCGCCAATGATTTCGGCGAAGCCACTGAAACCTACCGTTCGGCCCTGCTGCTGCTCGGTTTCGTCCTCTTCATCGTCACCTTCGTGGTGCTGGCCATCGCCCGCCTGATGCTGATGCGCCTGTCCCGCAAGGAGGGCAACTGATGTCCACCACCGCTGATTCGCTGTACCTGCGCCGCCGCATCGGTAATGTCGTTGCGATCACCGCTTCCTGTGCCACTGCCCTGTTCGGCCTGTTCTTCCTGGGCTGGATCCTGTTCACCCTGGCCTCCAAGGGCCTGGCCGGGATCAACCTGGACCTGTTCACCAAGATGACGCCGCCGCCGATGCAGGACGGCGGCCTCGCCAACGCCTTCTTCGGCAGTGCGGTGATGTGTGCACTGGCCATCGGCATCGGCACCCCGCTGGGCGTGCTGGCCGGTACCTGGCTGGCCGAGTATGGCAACGCCCGCAAGGTCGGCACCGTGGTCCGCTTCGTCAACGACATCCTGCTGTCGGCGCCGTCCATCGTGCTGGGCCTGTTCGTCTACACGCTGTACGTGATGCAGACCGGCGGCAACTTCTCGGCGTTCGCCGGTGCCCTGTCGCTGGCCTTCATCGTGCTGCCGGTGGTGGTACGCACCACCGACGAGATGCTGCGGCTGGTGCCCTCGCAGATGCGCGAAGCGGCGCTGTCGCTGGGCATCCCGCAGTGGAAGGTGATCGTGCAGGTGCTGTACCGCAGTGCTTCGGCCGGCATCATCACCGGCATCCTGCTGGCGCTGGCCCGCATCTCCGGCGAGACCGCTCCGCTGCTGTTCACCGCCTTCGGCAACCAGTACTGGAACAACAACATCTTCCAGCCGATGGCTTCGGTGCCGGTGGTGATGAACCAGTTCGCCGGCAGCCCGTATGAATCCTGGCAGGTACTGGCCTGGGCCGGTGCCCTGGTGCTGACTGTCTTCGTGCTGCTGGTCAGCCTTGCCGCCCGCGGCATCCTGCTGCGCAACCGTATCTCCCATGACTGACCTTTCCGTGGATAACGCCATGAACGACCTTTCCAACGCCGTGCCGATGCAGCGCATCGCCGTGCCGTCCTCGCACGAGAGCCTGCACACCCCGGCTCCGGTCAAGCTTGCCGCGCGCGGACTGGACTTCTACTACGACAAGTTCCATGCCCTGAAGGGCATCAACCTGGAGATTCCGGAGAAGCGTGTGACCGCGCTGATCGGCCCTTCCGGTTGTGGCAAATCGACCCTGCTGCGCATCTTCAACCGCATCTACGCGCTGTACCCGAAGCTGGAAGCGCGCGGTGAAGTGCTGCTGGACGGCGAGAACATCCTGTCGCCGAAGTACCCGATGAACCGCCTGCGTAGCAAGGTCGGCATGGTGTTCCAGAAGCCGGTGCCGTTCCCGATGACCATCTTCGAGAATGTCGCCTACGGCATCCGCCACCACGAGAAACTGAGCAAGGCCGACATGGCCGACCGCGTCGAGCAGGCGCTGCGCCAGGGCGCGCTGTGGGACGAAGTGAAGGACAAGCTGGGGCAGAGCGCACTGGGCCTGTCCGGTGGCCAGCAGCAGCGCCTGTGCATCGCCCGTGCCGTCGCCCTGCGCCCGTCGGTGCTGCTGCTAGACGAGCCGACCTCGGCGCTGGACCCGATCTCGACCAGCCGCATCGAGCAGCTGGTGGAAGAACTCAAGCACGAGTACACGATCGTGATCGTCACCCACAACATGCAGCAGGCCGCGCGCGTGTCCGACTACACCGCCTTCATGTACCTGGGCGACCTGATCGAGCACGACCGCACCGAAGTGATCTTCTCGCAGCCGTCGCAGCGGCAGACCGAGGACTACATCACCGGTCGCTTCGGCTGAGACGACGGTCGAGCGTGGCTCGACTCTACAGACAACGCCAGTCGAGCATGGCTCGACTCTACAGAGCGGAACAACCATGAACCTTCCCAACGACCACATCGTCAAGAGCTACGACGAAGAACAGCAGCGCCTGGTGGCCGAAATCGTGCGCATGGGCGAGATGGCCGTCGCCCAGCTCGAAGCGGCGATGGACGTGATCGAGAAGCGCGACGAGAACGCTGCCCATCGCATCATCGCCAACGACGAAGCGATCGACGCGCTTGAGCAGCAGATCAGCCACGACGTGATGCGCCTGGCGCTGCGTGGGCCGATGGCGCGCGACCTGCGCGAGATCCTCGCTGGCCTGCGCATCCCGGCCGACATCGAGCGCATCGGCGACTATGCAGCGAACGTGGCCAAGCGCTCGATCGCGCTGGGCAAGGTGCCGCCGCTGCCGCAGATCCAGGGCCTGCGCGCGCTGGGCCGCCTGGCCGCGCAGCAGGTGCGCCGTGCCATCGCCGCCTACCGCGACAACGATGCCGAGGCCGCACTGGCACTGCGCGAGGACGACGCCCGCCTGGACGCCCAGTACACGGCGCTGTTCCGCGAGCTGCTCACCTACATGATGGAAGACCCGCGCAACATCACCCCGTGCACCCACCTGCTGTTCATGGCCAAGAACCTGGAGCGCGTGGGCGACCACGCCACCAACATCGCCGAGAACGTGTGGTTCCTGGTGCACGGGGAGCAGCCGCTGCCGCCGCGTGAAAAGCGCGACGAGACCTCCAGCACCGGCCAGCCCTGACGCTGCACTGCAACACCGGAGTCGACTCCAAGGTGGCCGCTGTCCCAGTGACAGCGGCCTTCTTGTTTCTGGGCGTTCCGGCGATTCATCCACGCATGGCGTGGATCTACCGGGAACCGTGTTCCCCTTCTGTAACAAACCTCACGAAAATTTGAGTTCTTGGCGAGGATTCGTTGAGTAGGATCGCTGCACCATCGTTTCCACCGGCATCCCTGCCGGCCACCCGGGCACCCGCCCACACCACCCAGGAGCACCACCGATGAGCAGTTCCAACAAGACCCTGTCCCTGCTGACTGCTACCGCCCTGGCCGCCGGCCTGGGCATGACCGCCAGTGCCTCGGCCCTGAGCATGAGCGACCTCGCCCAGGGCTACCTTGTTGCCGGACAGGCAGCCAAGGCCAGCACCGATGCCAAGGCCGCCGACGCCAAGATGGCCGCCGACGCGACCAAGCACGCCGAAGGCAAGTGTGGTGCCGGTGGCAAGAGCGGCGAAGGCAAGTGCGGCGCCGACAAGGGCAAGGCTGCCGGTGCGGCAGCTGGCGACAAGGCCAAGACCGGCGACACGAAGTCGGCCGAAGGCAAGTGCGGCGAAGGCAAGTGCGGTGGCAAGCACTGACGCCCGCGCCAGCCTCGTCCACCCGCGGTCGCCGCTTCGTGCGGCGGCCGCCGGGTTGGGCCTGCGCCGGGCGCTGCTGCAGGACCTGCGTGACGCCCCGGAAGGCGACTTCGACTTCCTCGAATGCGCACCGGAGAACTGGATCCATGTCGGTGGGCCGGCCGGTGATGCACTGGCCGAACTGGCGCAGCGCCATCCGCTGAGCTGCCACGGCCTGTCGCTGTCGCTGGGCGGCAGTGCACCGCTGGATACCCAGTTGCTGGAACAGGTCGGCCGGTTCCTCGAAAAGCACCGCGTGCCGCTGTACAGCGAGCACCTCAGCTACTGCAGCGACGACGGCCACCTGTACGACCTGCTGCCGATTCCCTTCACCGACGAAGCCGTGCGCCATACCGCGCAGCGCATCAGCCGCGTGCAGGACCTGCTGGGCCGTCGCATCGCAGTGGAGAACGTGTCCTACTACCTGGCACCCGCGCCGGCGATGGACGAACTGGCCTTCACCAATGCCGTGCTTGCCGAAGCCGACTGCGACCTGCTGCTGGACGTCAACAACGTCTACGTCAACGCCTGCAACCACGGCTACGATGCCGATGCCTTCATCGCCGGTCTGCCTGCACGGCGCATCGTCTGCCTGCATGTGGCCGGTCATCTGGATGAAGCCCCGGACCTGAAGATCGATACCCACGGCAGCGCGGTGATCGATCCGGTCTGGGCGCTGCTGGCGCGTACCTATGCACGCATCGGCCCGCGCCCCACCCTGCTCGAACGCGATTTCAATTTCCCGCCCTATGCAGAACTGCAGGGCGAACTGCAGACCATCCGCCGCCTGCAGGCTACGCATGCCGGGGCGGCACATGGCTGATTCCGCCGACACCCTGCGCGCGCAGCAGCACGCCTTCACCGCGCACCTGCGCAACCCGCAGGCGGTACCCGCACCGGCCGGACTTGAGCCACGCCGGGTCGCGGTATACCGGCACCTGCTGTTCAACAACCTGCTCGGCCTGTTGAACAACGGTTTCCCGGTCTGCGTGCGCCTGCTCGGAGAACCGGCCTGGAGTGCCCTGGTGCGCCACTACTTCGCCACCCACCGCTGCCAGACACCGCTGTTCACCGAACTGGCCGCTGAATTTGTGCAGTGGCTGCAGGCGCAGCCACAGCTGCCCCACCCTGCGCTGGCCGAGCTCGCTCATTACGAGTGGGCGGAGACCGCGCTGTACCAGCTTCCTGCCGAACCGCTGCCGGTGCCGGGTGACATCGATCCGCTGCTGGTGCCGCTGCAGCGCTCACCGCTGGCGTGGCCGTTGCTGTACCAATGGCCGGTGCACCGCCTTGGCGCCGAGGACGCACCGACCCAGTTGCCGGCTGAGCCGACCGGCCTGCTGGTGCGTCGCGAGGCCGATGGCGAGGTGCGCTTCGCCGTACTCAGCCCGTTGGCGGTGTACCTGCTGTCCAGCATCGGGGAACAGCCCGGCCTCGATGGACATGCCTATCTGAAGCAACTGGCCGCCGCGCATGGCCTGGCCGAACAGGCGCTGGCCGAACCCGGTGCCGCGCTGCTGCAGCAGTTCCTGCGGGCCGGCGTGATCGGCCCACTTTACCCACCTGCCTGACACTCTCTTTCCCCCGGAGATGCACCGATGAAGCTTCCGCCCCTGGCCGCCGCGCGCGGCCGGCTGGACCGTCTCGCCCCCTGGTTGGCGCCGCTGGGCCTGCGGCTGCTGCTGGCCTGGGAATACTTCGAATCCGGCCGTGAGAAGCTGCACGGCCAGAACTGGTTCGCCGACCTGCAGGACGCCTTCCCGTTCCCGTTCAACCAACTGCCCGCTGCCCTGAACTGGCAACTGGCCACCTGGTTCGAACTGGTCGGCGCGGCCTGCCTGCTGCTTGGCTTCGGGACGCGCTTGGCCGCCGCCAGCCTGCTGGTGCTGACCGTGGTGGCGACCTATGCGGTGCATTGGCCGATGCAATGGAATTCGCTGGGTGACCTCGCGATGGGGTATGCCATCAGCGACCAGGGCTACGGCAACTTCAAGCTGCCGGTGCTGTTCATGGCCATGCTGCTGCCGCTGATCTTCACCGGCGCCGGCAAGCTGAGCGTGGACGCCTGGTTGGCCCGGTGGCAGCCATCCGTCACGACGGCACGGCCTGCGGTGCGCTAGATGCCGACCGTGGTCGGCGCGCCGTGTGCCAACCAAGGTTGGCACCTACCGGAATCCTGAGCGTGCGGTGCCCGGTAGGTGTCGACCTGGCTCGACACACGCCCCCCCAGGGAACCCATGCACAGAAGGCTGGCCGGGCGCTCAGGGTCGCTCTGCTAGAATTCACGCATGACTGACCCCACCCCCGCACCTGCCGCCGTTCCCGATTCCGCAGTTCCCCAGGCGCAGCGCGCGATGTCACAACGCTTCCGCGGCTTCCTGCCGGTGGTGGTGGATGTGGAAACCGGCGGCTTCGACAGCCAGCGCAATGCGCTGCTGGAAATCGCCGCGGTGCCGATCGAGATGGACGAGAACGGCCTGCTCTACCCCGGCCAGACCGCCAGTGCCCACGTGGTCCCGGCCGAGGGCCTGGAAATCGACCCGAAGTCGCTGGAAGTGACCGGCATCATCCTCGACCACCCGTTCCGGCTGGCCAAGGAAGAAAAAGCGGCGTTGGACCACATCTTCACTCCGGTGCGTGCGGCGATGAAGAAGTACGGCTGCCAGCGCGCGATCCTGGTGGGCCACAACGCCCATTTCGACCTTGGCTTCGTCAACGCGGCCGTGGCCCGCACCGGCCACAAGCGCAACCCGTTCCATCCGTTCAGCGTGTTCGACACGGTCACCCTGGCCGGTATCGCCTATGGGCAGACCGTGCTGGCGCGTGCAGCGACGGCCGCCGGCCTGGGCTGGGATGCCAACGAGGCGCACAGCGCGGTGTATGACACCGAGCAGACCGCGCGGCTGTTCTGCACCATCGCCAACGCCTGGCCGCGCTGAAGCAGCCAACGACGCAACCGCACCCACCCCACCGCGCAGTAGATCCACGCCAGGCGTGGATGAACTCAACCGATGCTCGTGCGATCGCGGCCGTCGCTCTTGGCGCGGTACAGCGCGCGGTCGGCGCGCTGGTACAGCAGCGCCGGGGTACGGTCGTCGGCATCCAGCTCTACCAGGCCCGCGCTGAAGGTGACACGCAGGCCCGCCACGCCGGCCCAATCGGGATGATCATGGAACAGGCCACGCAGGCGCGCGCACAGCTGTGCGGCTTCCTCCAGGCGGGTGTCGTTGAGCAGCAGCGCGAACTCTTCGCCGCCGGTGCGCGCCGGCAGGTCGGAGTCGCGGCACGCCGCTGCGATCAGTGACGCCACCTGCACCAGCACGGCATCGCCGATGCTGTGGCTGTGTCGGTCGTTGACGTCCTTGAAGTGATCGATGTCGAGCACCACCAGGCACAGCGGATGACCACTGCGCTGTGACCGGGCGAAGTCACGCGCCAGCGTTTCGTCGAAGGCGCGGCGATTGGCCAGGCCGGTCAGGGCATCCTCGCGGGCCTGCCGCTCGAAGGCTTCGGCCTGGCGCGCCAGGCGCTCGGCCAGTTCGGTCTTTTCCTGGTTCAGCGCCTGCAGGTGCACCGTCTTGGCCTGCAGGTCGAAGGTCGCTTCGTCCACCCGCCGTGCCAGGCGCAGGTTGCTGGCCTTAAGCTGCTGCAGCAGCAGCCGGTACAGCGCCACCAGTCCAGCCAGCAGCAGCATCCCCGCCAGCACCTGCACGCTGCGGCGCTGCCACCAGAACGGCTCCACGGTGAAGCTCCACACCGCCTCCTGTTGGCCCCAGCTGCCGCCGGGATGGGCGGCTGCCACATGCAGGGTGTAATCGCCCGGCGGCAGTCCGACGAACTCAACGCTGCGCTGCGGGCCGCGCTCGACCCAGCCCGCATCCAGCCCGTCCAGCCGCGTGCGGTAGCGGATCCGGTCAGACATCAGGTAGCTGAGGCCGACATAACTCACCGCCAACCGGCGCCCCCCTGGAACATGGTTGCGATCCGGCCCTTCCCAATGCACCGGCGCGCCATCCACCTGCACGCTCTCGATCGCGGCCGGCGGCGATGGCCGCTCGCGGAAACGCTGCAGGCGCTGCGGGTCGACCGTGCTCAGGCCGCCCGCGGTGACCACCCAGAACGTGCCGTCCTGGCGCAGGATCGCCGATGGGCTGGAGCTGCCGTTGGCCTGTGCATTGGCCATGCCGTCGATCTCGTTGTAGCGCTCCACCCACACCCGCGGCGTGCGGCCATCGGCCACGGCGTTGAGGGTGGCCATATCGGTGCGCAACACGCCGCGATTGCTGCTGATCCACACATTGCCAAGGCGATCCGGCACCAGCTGGAACACCGCATCCACCGGCATGCCCTGCTCAAGCCCCACCCGCGCCAGCCTGCCGCTGCGCCAGCGGTAAAGGCCGCGATCACTACTGATCCACATCGCGTCGCCCAGCTGGTGGAAGCCGAACACGCTGCGGCCACCGCCCAGCGGCGCCAGGTCGATCGACTGCACGTGGTCGCCGCGCAGCACGCGGATACCTTCGATGGTGCCGATCCACAGGTTGCCCTGATGGTCATGCTCCAGCGCGGTGATCAGGCCGCCGGGCATGCCCGGCACGTTCGAGACCTGCACCCGGTCGCCGTCGATGCGCACCACGCCCTTCTGCGTGCCGGCCCAGACCACGCCCTGCGGATCAACGCTGATCGCACGGATGTTGCCACCCGGCATGCCGTCGGCTGCGGCGTAGTTGTGGCGCAGGTGGCCGTCGCGGCCGAGCCGGTAGACACCATCGCCGAAGGTTCCGACCCACAGGTCCCCGTCCGGCCCCTGTGCCAGGCTCAGCACCGAAGGTGCCTTGCCGCCGCGGTTGTGCAGCGGCATCGCCCGGAAACGGCCGTCCGCGGTCCGCATGTCAAGCCCGCTGGCGCTGCCGACCCACAGCTGGCGATCGCGATCCTCGAATACCGTGCGCACGTAGTCGCCACTGAGCCCATCGCGCTCGGTGTAGCTGCTGAACAGAGTTTCGCGCAGGCGATAGAGCCCGCCGTTGGCGCCCACCCAGATGCTGCCTTCGGCATCCTCGCGCAGGCTGACCACGCGTCCACCCGGAAGGTTCAGGCCGGCCGGCAGTCGCTCCAGGCCATGTGCGGAGATGCGCAGCAGGCCCTGGTTCTCGGTGCCCAGCCACAGGTCACCGTGCCGGTCCTGCAGCATCGAGGTCATGTGCAGCTGGCCCGGCAGGCGGTGCACCAGCACCAGCTGGTCGTCCTCTACCCGGTACAGGCGCTCACCGGCGACGATCCACAACGCGCCATCCGGCGCACGGTAGGGCCACGACAGGCCACTGCCGGCACCCAGCCCCCACGCAGCGGGGGCGCGCTTGAGCACGCCATCGTTGTCGCGCAGCACCAGCCCGTCCAGCGTACCGACCCAGACCCGGTCCTGCGCATCGACCACCAGCCTGGTGAAGCTCATCGCCATCGGCAGGTCCGCCGCCGGCGCCTGGTAGACAATGCCGCTGTCCGGCGTCAGGTAGCCGATGCCCTTGCCTTCGTACAGCAGCCACAGCCGACCCTGGCTGTCCATCTGCATGGATTGGATCAGCACCTGCGGCGTATCGGCCTGGTGCTCCCAGACCCGCCATTGCCCATCACTGCCACGGTGGCTGACGTTGCCGCGTGAATCGCTGATCCACAGTCCGCCCTGGCGGTCGACGAACAGAGCGCCGATGCCGTTGTCGCGCAGGCCCGGGCGCGTGCTGCGGTCGAACACGGTGAAATCCAGGCCGTTGTAGCGCACCAGCCCTTCCCAGGTGGCGAACCACAGATGGCCTTCCGGTGTCTGCGCAATGTCGCGCAGCGAGTTGTGCGGCAGGCCATTGCGCGAGGTCCATACATCAATGGCGTAGTCGCGCAGCGGCGGCGCGCCTTCCTGCGCAGCCAACGGCTGCGCGAGGGCCAGCAGCAACCACAACAGGCCCTGCCGCAGTACCCGCCTGGCGCCTGATGCGCAGCACTCCGCCCAGTGCCTCTCGTTCCCCTGCCCGCCCATCACCGCAGCGGCGGCGGCCAGGTGCGGCTGCAGGACGCGGCTGCGTGCGAGGACAGCCGGACAGCGTGCAATGGCATGCCGGCGGGAACGGGCTGGCTCATCGGGGCGAGACTGGGGAGATGCGCAGATGATAGGCCAAACCCCGGCCCCGGCGTCACCGTTTGCAGTCTCCCGGCTCAGCCGGCGCGGCCGGGTGCCACCACCTGCGCACTGGCCGGCCACTGCACCACGGCTTCCAGCCCTCCCTCGGCCCGGTTGCGCAGCCACAGCCGGGCGCCGTCCTTCTCGGCCAGGGCGCGCGCGATGGTCAGGCCCAGGCCGGCTCCGCCGGTCTGGCGCGAACGCGAGGTCTCCACCCGCACGAACGGATCGAACACCGCCTCCAGCTGCTCCTCGGCCAGGCCCGGGCCGTCATCGGCCACCACCACGGTAATCGCACCGCCGCTGCGCTCAACCCGCACCCGTGCCCGCTGTGCGTACATCACCGCGTTGTCCACCAGGTTGGAGAACAGGCGGTGCATCGCCAACGGACGCAACATCAGCACCGAACCACTGCCGCCTTCGAAGACCACATCACCGCCGCCTTCGGCGGCGTCCTCGACAATGCTCTCCAGCAGCGAATCCAGGTCCAGTGCGGCGCGCTGCTCGGCACTCTCGGCACTGCGCGCCAGTTCCAGGCCCTCGCGCACCAGCGCCTGCATCGCCGCCAAGTCGCCGATCAGGCGCTCACGCAGGGCCTCGTCGCTGACATTCTCCAGGCGCAGGCGCAGCCGTGTCAGCGGCGTCTGCAGGTCGTGGGTGATCGCCGCCAGCATCTGCGTGCGTTCGGCCAGGTGCCGCTGCAGGCGGTGCTGCATGGCGTTGAAGGCTTCGGCGGCACGCTGCACTTCGCGCGGCCCGCGCAGTGGCAACGGGTCGCGCTGCAGGTCATCGCCAAGGTCTTCTGCGGCTGCGGCCAGTTCCTGCAGCGGCGCGCTGGCCATGCGCGAGACGATATAGGCCAGCACGGCAATCGCCAGCACCAGCAGGGTCAGGAACCACGGGTCCACGGCGAGGATGCCGTTGTGCGCCACCGCCGGCGAGTCCAGCGCCAGCTTCAGCAGCGTGCCGTCGTTGAGGGTCACGTCCACTGCACGGCATTTGGGCGGGATGAACGCGGGGTCGCGTTCGCGCGGCGGCCGCCGGTGGCCCGGCGGCGGCGGCGGCAGCAGCTCCTGCAGTTTGGGAATGCAGGAGCGGAACGAAGCGAAGTGCACGTGCGCGCGCGACACCGGCCCGGGGCGGTCTTCCAGTACTTCCATCAGCGCCGTGTCGGCCCGCCCCAGGCGTGCGCCCGGCTGCAGCGCGCGCACGCTCGGCCCGCCGATCGCCAGCAGGCGCTCGCGCAGCTCCGGATTGCCGTCCAGCAGGTTGACGTAGCCCTGCAGGCGGTCGGCGATGCGGTTCAGGTTCTGCCGCTCGAACTCCTGCTGGCGCTTGGAGGTGGCCAGCATGGTCGCGCCGATCGCAGCCACCGCCATGCCCAGCAGCAGGATCACGAACAACCGCCCGACCATCGAGGACAGGAAATGGCGCAGGCGCTTCATCGCGGTTTATTCCAGGTTGACCGACGAGGCCAGCACGTAGCCTTCGTTGCGCACGGTCTTGATCAGTCCATCCGGGCCACCATCGTCGCCCAGCTTGTTGCGCAGGCGGCTGACCTGCAGGTCGATCGCGCGATCCTGAGCCTCGTAGTTGCGGCCACTGCTGAGCGCGACCAGCTGCTCGCGCGACAGCACCTTGTTGGCGTGGGCGATGAACACCCGCAGCAGGCGGAACTCGGCGCCGGACAGCACCACCACGCGGCCATCCGGATCGACCAGGTGGCGATGCTCCAGGTCGAATACCCAGCGCGAGAAACGCGCGCGGCGTACCGCCAGCGGTTCCAGGTTGGCCGGCAGCGCCTCGGTCCGGCGCAGCACGTTGCGGATGCGCGCCAGCAGCTCGCGCGGCTCGAACGGCTTGGCCAGGTAGTCGTCGGCGCCCATTTCCAGGCCCAGCACGCGGTCGATCGGCTCGGCGCGCGCGGTCAGCATGATCACCGGCGTGTTCGAACGCGCACGCAGGTCACGGCACAGGGTCAGACCATCCTCGCGTGGCAGGTTGAGGTCCAGCACGATCAGGTCCACGTGCTCGCGGTCCAGCAGCTGGCGCATGGCGGTGCCATCGGCCGCAGTGCTCACCTGGTAGCCGGCGCGGCCGAGCTGTTCGGCCAGCAGCGTGCGGATGTCGTTGTCGTCGTCGACGATCAGCAGTCGATGCATCGGGTTTTCAGTCTCCATGTCGCGATCATCCCGTGTCGGCAGCTGAACCGCATCCGGGGCAATGCGTACCAGTGTATCCACCCGTGGGCGGGATACCTGTGGTTACGCCTGTTCACCGACAGTGTTACATACAGACATGCCCCGAGGATTGAGCCATCCATCGCCCGGTCTTCACAATGCCCACCAACGCCGCCCTCGCGGCCTCGAGAGTGAAGCCACGACGTGACGTTCCGCCTGCTGCCAGCGACCCGCCGGAGTCGCCTGATGCTGATCGCCCTGCTCGCCCTGATCATCGCCGCGACCGCCTGGTGGCTGCTGCGCAAGCCCGCCGCCCCGGCGGTGGCCACCTCGCCGGTCAGCCGCGGTGACATTGAACAAACGGTGGATGCCACCGGCGTGATCGACGCCTACAAGCTGGTCAGCGTGGGCGCGCAGGCGTCGGGCCAGATCAAGTCGCTGAAGGTACAGCTGGGCGACACCGTGAAGGAAGGCGACCTGATCGCCGAGATCGATGCCACCACCCAGCAGAACCAGGTGCTCAACGCGCAGGCCTCGCTGGACCAGGTCACCGCCCAGCGCGCGGTGCAGCAAGCCACCCTGCGCCAGGCCGAACTGGAGTTCGCGCGCCAGCAGCAGATGCTGGCCGCCGAGGCCACCTCACGCCAGGAATACGATGCCGCCGAAGCACAGCTGAAGACCGCCCGCGCCCAGCTGCAGTCCTACGAGGCGCAGATCAAGGGCCGCGAAACCGAGCTGGGCACCGCCCGCGCCAACCTGGCCTACACCCGCATCACCGCGCCGATGGACGGCACCGTGGTCGCGGTGGTGGCCGAGGAAGGCCGTACCGTGAACGCCAACCAGACCGCACCGACCATCGTCATGCTGGCGCGGCTGGACGTGGTCACCGTCAATGCCGAGATCTCCGAGGCCGACGTGGTCAAGATCAAGCCCGGCATGCCGGTGTACTTCACCACCCTGGGCGACCCGGACCGCAAGTATCACGCCACGCTGCGCCAGATCAATCCGGCGCCGGCCTCGATCGCCAACGAGAGTTCGTCCAGCTCCAGCAGTTCCTCCAGCTCCAGCTCCAGCAGCGCGGTCTACTACAACGCGCTGTTTGATGTGGAAAACCCGGACGGCACGCTGCGCATCGACATGACCGCGCAGGTCTCGGTACTGCTCAAGCAGGCCAAGGGCGTGCTGATGGTGCCGGCGGTGGCACTGGGACCGAAGCGCCGTGGCGATGAGCGGATGGTGCGGGTGCTGGACGACAAGGGCCAGCCGCAGCCGCGCAAGGTCACCGTGGGCATCAACAACGGCGCCTCGGCCGAGATCCTGTCCGGCTTGAAGGAAGGCGAGCGCGTGGTGGTCGGCGAAGCCGGTGCGGCCGGTGCCAGCGCCGGCGGCGGCAACCGCGGCGGCATGCAGATGCGGGTCGGCGGCCCGGGCATGGGGCGCCGATGAGCACGACGGCGCCGCTGCTGCGCCTGCGCGACCTGCGACGTGAATTCCCGGCCGGCGACGATGTGATCGCCGTGCTGCGCGACGTCCATCTCGACATCCACGCCGGCGAGATGGTCGCCATCGTCGGCCAGTCCGGCTCGGGCAAGTCAACGCTGATGAACATCCTCGGCTGCCTTGACCGCCCCACTCGGGGCAGCTACCAGGTGGCCGGCCGCGAAACCGGAAAGATGGAGCCGGACGAACTGGCCGAACTGCGCCGCGAACATTTCGGTTTCATCTTCCAGCGCTACCACCTGCTCGGCGACCTCGACGCGCGCGGCAATGTGGAAGTGCCGGCCGTGTATGCCGGCAGTCCCGGCCCGGTGCGCAACGCGCGTGCCGAGCAACTGCTGCAGCGGCTGGGGCTGGGCGACCGCATGCATCACAAGCCAGGCCAGCTCTCCGGTGGCCAGCAGCAGCGCGTGTCGATCGCACGCGCCCTGATGAACGGCGGCGAGGTGATCCTGGCCGACGAACCGACAGGCGCGCTCGATACGAAATCCGGTGAGGAAGTGATGGCGATCCTCGGCGAACTGCATGCCGAAGGCCACACCATCATCATCGTCACCCACGACATGAGCGTGGCCCGGCACGCACAGCGCATCATCGAGATCCGCGATGGCGAGATCATCGCCGACCGCGCCAATCCGGATGCGCCGAGCTACCGCGCCCAGCGCGAAGCCAGTACCGGCGTCGCCCACGGCAACAGCTGGCGGGCGGCCCGCGACCGCTTCACCGAAGCGTTCCGCATGGCGCTGCTGGCGATGAACGCCCATCGCCTGCGCACCTTCCTGACCATGCTCGGCATCATCATCGGCATCGCCTCAGTGGTCTCGGTGGTGGCCCTGGGCAACGGCTCGCAGCAGCAGATCCTGCAGAACATCAGCGCGCTCGGCACCAATACCATCGACGTCTACCCCGGCCGCGGTTTCGGCGACATGCGCTCGGCGCGGATGCAGACGCTCAAGGCCAGCGATGCCGACGCACTGGCGAAGCAGAGTTACGTGGACAGCGCCACCCCCAGCGTGTCGACCTCGGTCACTGCGCGCTACCGCAACCAGTCTTCCACTGCGCAGGTCAGCGGCGTCGGCGAGCAGTTCTTCCGGGTCAAGGGCGTGACTCTGCTCAGTGGCAGCTTCTTCGATGCCGATGCGGTCAAGGGCCTGGGCCAGGTGGCGGTGATCGACGAGAACACCCAGACCCAGTTCTTCCCTGATGTCGACCCGGTCGGGCAGGTGATCCTGCTCGGCAACGTGCCGGCACGCGTGGTCGGCGTGGCCAAGCGCCAGAGTTTCGGCTTCGGTGGCAGCACCAGCCTCAGCGTGTGGGTGCCCTACACCACGGTGATGTCGCGCATGCTCGGCCAGAGCCATGTCTCCAGCATCACCGTGCGCGTGGACGACAACACACCGATGGATGCCGCTCAGGAAGCGATCACCCGCCTGCTGACGATGCGCCACGGCACCGAGGATTTCTTCCTCAGCAACAGCGCCGAGATCCGCGACACCATCGAGCAGACCACGCGCACGATGACCCTGCTGATCGGTGCCATCGCCGCCATCGCGCTGCTGGTCGGCGGCATCGGCGTGATGAACATCATGCTGGTGTCGGTGACCGAGCGCACCCGAGAGATCGGGGTGCGCATGGCCGTCGGTGCACGACAAAGTGATATCCGCCAGCAGTTCCTGATCGAAGCGGTGCTGGTGTGCCTGCTCGGTGGCGTGCTCGGCATCGGCCTGGCCCTGCTGCTGGGCTCAATGATCGGCCGCTTCGCCAGCGACTTCCAGGTGCTGTTCTCCACCGCCTCGATCGTTGCCGCCTTCGCCTGCTCGACCCTGATCGGCGTGGCGTTCGGCTTCCTGCCCGCGCGCAACGCCGCGCAGCTCGACCCGGTAGAGGCCCTAGCCCGCGAATGAAGATGATGATCCGACTGCCCTTCCCTGCCCCCTCGCGCCGGCTGCTGGCGGGTGCCGTTCTGCTCGCCCTGTCTGGCTGCGCCTCGGTCGGCCGTTATCCGGTGGCCGATCCCGACGTGCCGGCCCAGTATGGGCGTGGCGATGCCACCCTCAACGCACCGGCCGACGACCCGCGCAGCAGCCTGGACACACCGGGCCACGACATCCGCCAGGACACCTGGTGGACCGGCTTCGGCGACGAACGCCTGGACCGCCTGGTGGCGCAGGCGCTGGCCGCCAACAGCGACCTGGCCGCCGCCGGCCTGGCCGTGCAGCGTTCACGCCTGCAGGCCGGCCTGGCCAGCAACGCGCTGTGGCCGCAGCCTTCGTCATCGGGCGTCAGCGGCAATGCCAGCCGCGCCACCGACCAGGCCGACGACTGGCGCCGCAGCTATTCCACCGGCGTTTCGCTGGGCTGGGAGGTCGATCTGTGGGGACGCCTGCGCACCCAGCGCGACATCGCCCGCTGGGAAGCCGAAGCCAGCGAGGAAGACCGGCAGAATACCGCCCTGCTGGTGATCAGCGACACCATCACCCAGTACTGGAACCTGGCCTACCTGAACCAGTCGATCGCCACCGGCCAGGCCAATCTGGAGCGGCTGGAGCGCACCCGCGAACTGGTGCAGGCCCGCTTCGACGCCGGTGCGGTATCGCGCCTGGAAGTACGCCAGGCGCTGCAGAACCTGCAATCGCAGCGCTCCTCGCAGAGCGCGCTGGAACAGCAGCGGGTGGAGGTGCGCAACGCACTGACCGTGCTGCTGGACGGCACACCCTGGCCACAACAGGACGAACCGCAGGACCTGCTGGGCGCACGCAGCCCGCGCATTGTCGAGGGGCTGCCAGCCGATCTGCTCGGCCGCCGCCCCGACCTGCGTGCGGCAGAACTCCGCCTGCGCAACAGCCTGAAGACCATCAAGGTCACCGCCACCCAGTACTACCCGGCGCTGAGCCTGACCGGCAGCCTCGGTTCCAGTGCGACCTCGCTGGGCGATGTACTGCGCAATCCGGTGGCCACGCTGGGCGCGGGCCTGTCACTGCCGTTCCTCAACCTGCAGCGCGCGCAGCTGGATACCGATATCGCCGGCACCAGCTATCAGATCGCCGCGACCAATTTCCGCAAGACGCTGTACACCGCGCTCTCGGAAGTGGACAACGCACTGTCCGCGCGCGAGCAGCTGGCGCGCCAGGTCGCTGCCTCGCAGGCTTCGTACGAGGAAGCGGTGGAAGTGGAGCGCGCGCAGGAAGTGCGCTACCGCGTGGGCGCCACCGATCTGCGCACCTGGCTGGAAGCGCAGCAGACCCGGCGTGATGCCGAGCTGTCGCTGGCGCGCGTGCGCCAGGGCCAGCTGAACAACGACGTGACCCTGTTCAAGGCACTGGGTGGCAGCGCGGGATAGCGGCTTCTGTAGAGCCGAGCCCATGCTCGGCTGCTTTCCTGATCGGGTATGCGATAGCCGAGCGTGGGCTCGGCTCTACAGATCAACCGCGCTGGCGCACGGCCTCGAACAGGCTGACGCCGGCGGCGACGGAGACGTTCAGGCTCTCGATCTCACCCGGCATCGGGATCTTGACCAGGCCATCGCAGTTCTCGCGGGTCAGGCGGCGCAGGCCGTCGGCTTCGCCGCCCAGCACCAGCGCGATGTTGCCCTTCAGGTCCAGCTGGTACAGCGAGGCGGTGGCCTCACCGGCCAGGCCGTAGATCCACACGCCCTGCTTCTGCAGGTCCTTCAGGCAGCGCGACAGGTTGGTTACCGCCACCACCGGGATCAGATCAGCGGCACCGGCCGAGGTCTTGCGCACGGTGGCGTTGACCGTGGCCGACTTGTCCTTGGGGATGATCACTGCGGTTGCACCGGCCGCAGCGGCCGAGCGCAGGCAGGCGCCCAGGTTGTGCGGGTCCTGCACCTCGTCCAGCACCAGCAGCAGGGCCTTGCCCTCGGCCGCAGTGACCAGGCCTTCCAGCTCGTTCTCGCTGTAGGTGCGGGCGGCGGCATAGCGCGCGGCCACGCCCTGGTGTCGCACCGAACCGCCGACGCCGTCCAGCGCCTGGCTGTTCACCTTGCGCACGTCGATGCCCTTGCGGCGCGCGTTTTCCTCGATCTCGGTCAGGCGCGGGTTCTTCGCACCGGCCTCGACCAGCACTTCGCGGACGTTCTCGGCGTCGTTCTCGATGGAGGAGGCGACGGCGTTGACGCCGACAATCCACTGGCTGTTCTTGCTCATGCGGGCGGGGACCGGAAAGGGGGTGGCTATGGTAGAGCATCGGCGGCGGCCGCGCTTCAAGGCAGCCGAGCATGGACTCGGCTCTACACAAACCTCAACGGCTGCGGGGCGGCCAGTGCGGGGTGTCGTGGTCGGGGTGCTGGTGGGACACGATCGTGGCCAGGAAATCCAGCGCCGCGATGTCCTCCTCGGTACGTCGGGCCGGCAGGCTGGCCAGGCTGTCGACGAAGGGCAGCTTGCGCTCGACCCCGTACTGGATCGTCGGCGGCAGGCGTTCGGGTTGGTCAAACGCGCCGGCAGCCACCGCCACGCCATCGGGCGCTTCGTAGGTCAACGGCGTGCCGCAGTCGGCGCAGAACCCGCGCCGCACCACGTTGGAGGACTGGAAATAGCGCGGCTGGCCCCGGGTCCAGTTGAACTGCACACCGCGTACGGACACCAAGGGCGCGTAGAAGGCACCAAAGGCCTTCTGGCACATGCGGCAGTGGCAGATCGAGCTGTGGGTCAGCTCGCCACGGGCCTGGAAGCGGATTGCGCCGCACTGGCAGCCGCCGCTGTATTCGGGTTGGCCTTGCATGCGATGTCTCCTGGTGGTGCCGGCCGCTGGCCGGCAACCCGTCGGTGCCGAGGGTGCCATGGATGCCGGCCAGCGGCCGGCACTACCACGGTCATCAATATTTCTCTTTCTTCCGCTTGGCCGGCTTGCCCCGCTCAGGCAGCGGCGGCAGGCCATCGCCCTCGTCCTCACCCTTGTGCTCGACCAGGCGGAAGTCGATCTTGCGCTCTTCCATGCTGGCCTTCAGCACCAGGATGCGCACGCGGTCGCCCAACCGGTAGCTGCCGCCGCGGCGCTCGCCGGTCAACGTCTTGCGGGTTGCGTCGAACTTGTAATAGTCCTGCGGCAGCTGGGTCACGTGGACCAGACCCTGCACCTTCGACTCATCCAGCTCGACGAACAGGCCGAAGCTGGTCACGCCGCTGATCACGCCGTCGAACTGGCCACCCACGTGTTTTTCCATCCACGCCGCGCGGTAACGCTCGTCGACCTCGCGCTCGGCCTCGTCGGCACGGCGCTCACGCTCGGAACACTGCAGCGCCAGCGCGGCCATCTCGCGGGCGTTGTAGGTGAACTTGTCCAGCGGCTTGCCGGACAGCGCATGCTTGATCGCGCGGTGTACCAGCAGGTCGGGATAGCGACGGATCGGCGAGGTGAAGTGCGCGTAGGCCTCCAGCGCCAGGCCGAAGTGGCCGTGGTTCTCCGGGCTGTAGATTGCCAGGCTCTGGCTGCGCAGCAACACCGACTCCAGCAGCGTCGCATCGGGGCGGTCGCGGATCTTCTTCAGCAGCTTGGTGTAGTCACCCGGGCGCACCTTCGACCACGGCGGCAGGCTCAGCTTGAACTCCTTGAGGAATTCCAGCAGGTCGGCGTACTTGGTTTCCGGCGGCTTCTCGTGGATGCGGTATGGCGCCGGCACGTGGCGCGACAGCAGGTACCTGGCCGCCTCGACGTTGGCCGCGATCATGCATTCCTCGATCAGCTTGTGCGCGTCGTTGCGCACCAGCATGCCGGCCTGGGTGACTTCACCACGGTTGTCCAGCACGAAGCGTACCTCGCTGCTTTCAAACTCGATGGCGCCACGCTTGGCACGTGCCTTGGACAGCACCTTGTACAGCTGGTGCAGTCGCTGCACCTGCGGCAGCAGGCTGCCCATCCAGGCCTTGGTATCGGCATCGTCCTCGCCCACCGCCTTCCACACCTGGGTGTAGGTCAGGCGCGCGTGCGAGTTCATCACCGCCTCGTAGAAACGCGAATGCGTGACCAAGCCGTCGCGGTCGATCTGCATGTCGCAGACGAAGCACATACGGTCGACCTTCGGCATCAGCGAGCAGATGCCGTTGGACAGGGTTTCCGGCAGCATCGGCACCACGAAGCCGGGGAAGTAGACCGAAGTCGCACGCTTCTGCGCTTCCTCGTCCAGCGGCGTGCCGGGGCGCACGTAGTTCGAAACATCGGCAATGGCCACCACCAGGCGGAAACCGTCGGCATTCGGCTCGCAGTACACCGCGTCGTCGAAGTCCTTGGCATCCTCGCCATCGATGGTGACCAGCGGCGTGCTGCGCAGATCGACGCGGTCGCCGATCATCGCCGGTTCGACCACCAGCGGCACCGAGGCCGCTTCATCCAGCACTTCCTGCGGGAACTCGAACGGCAGCTCGTGACCGTGGATGGCGGTCTCCACCACCAGCGAGGCGGTCAGCTTGTCGCCCAGCACTGCAATGATGCGGCCGATCGGCGGGCGGCGGCTGTCCGGGGCCTGGGTCAGTTCGCAGACCACCAGCTGGCCGTCGCGCGCGCCACCGGTCTGGTCCGGCGGTACCTGCACGTTGCGCTGCACGCGCTTGTCATCGGGCACCACGTAGTTGATGCCCATCTCAATGCTGAAGCGGCCGATCAGGCGGGTCATGCCGCGTTCGAGCACGCGCGCAATGCTGCCTTCGCGACGGCCCCGGTGATCGATGCCGGTCACGCGGGCGAGCACCTTGTCGCCGTGCATCACCTTGCGCATCTCGTACGGCGGCAGGAACAGATCGTCGCCCCCTTCGACCGGGCGCAGGAAGCCGAACCCTTCCGGGTTGGCGATCACCACGCCGGTGACCAGGTTCAGGGTCTGGATCGGAGCGAAACCGCCACGGCGGTTCTGCACCAGCTGGCCATCACGGACCATGGCACCGAGCCGGCGCGCCAGCGCCTCGGCCCGGTCCGGTGCGGTCAGCCCCAGGCGCGCGCCCAGCTCCTCGGCCGTCTGCGGGCCTTCGCAACGCTCCAGCAGGGCCAGGATGGCCTCGCGGCTGGCGATGGGTTGTTCGTATTTCTCGGCTTCGCGGGCGGCATAGGGATCGTCGATCACCTTGCCGGTCGGCGGCAGCTTGCGGCCCGGGGCCGGGCCGGGTGCAGCCGCATCAGCGCTGCGGACCTTGCGGCCGCGCGGCGGCGTGCCGCCTTCATTCAATTCGGGGAACCAGCCTGGCAGCGGCTTGCCCGGCTTGGCGGTGCGGGCTGCGCCCGCCTTCGGGCCCTTGTTCGGGGCCTGGCTGCGGGACTTGCTCCCGCCCTTGCTTGGTTTTTTGGTAGTCATCGCCCTACATGGTAGCCGTTGATGGCGTGCAGAACGGGTCAGCGCCCGCCCTGGAGGGGTTGGATGAAATAATTTCAGGAAGTCATTGACAGTCCCCGGATTCATCTTCACAATTGCGCCTCTGGAACGCCCAGGTGGCGGAATTGGTAGACGCACTAGTTTCAGGTACTAGCGGGTAAAACCGTGGAGGTTCGAGTCCTCTCCTGGGCACCAACGAAAAAACTCCTCGCTTCGGCGGGGATTTTTTTTTGCCTGCGATCCAGCGCGGGAACGCCCCTTCCTTGAGCAGGACACCGCGAGGCGCTGTTCGGAGTGTCTTCACCATGGTGTTGACACCTCCGTAACAACACCCCATAATTTCGCTCCTCGACGCCCAGGTGGCGGAATTGGTAGACGCACTAGTTTCAGGTACTAGCGGGTAAAACCGTGGAGGTTCGAGTCCTCTCCTGGGCACCACGTCGAGAATGAGAAAAACCCGCGAAAGCGGGTTTTTTCATGCCCGCAATTCGGGCCTTTGCAGAGTCGCGCCATGCTCGACCCCTGTGATGATCAATCGAGCATGGCTCGGGTCTGCAAAAGGCGACCGCGAACGCCGTCAGACCAGCGGCCGCAGCACCAGTTCCAGCCCAAGCAGCAGCAGGAACCCAAGGAAACAGGCGCGGAACACCCGCGCACTGATCCGCTGCCGGATCACCTGCCCCAACCACATGCCCAGCAGCGCCGGCAGCACCGCCAGTGCACTCAGCCCCAGCTGCTGGATGCCGAACGCACCGTGCAGCACCAGGCCGGTGGTCAGCGAAATCGTCGACACGGTGAACGCCAACCCGAGCGCCTGCACCAACTCTTCGCGCTGCAACCCCAGCGACTGCAGGTACGGCACGGCCGGCATCACGAACACGCCGGTGGCGCCAGTCACCACGCCCGACAACGCCCCCACCAGCGGCCCCAGCCAACGCTCGCGCCGCTGCGGCACGCGGAACACCGGCGCAAGCAGCGCATAGGCCGCATAGACCACCAGCGCCAGGCCCAGGGCAACGCGCGACCCAGTGCGATCGACCCGCACCAGCAGCGCGGCCGACCCCAGCGTCACCACCACCACCGCGAGCATCATCGGCCACAACCGCCGCACGATGGGGCCCAGTGACGGCCCGGACAGCAGCTGCCACGCATTGGTGACGAAGGTGGGAATGAACAGCATCGACGCCGCCGACACCGGCGACAGCGTACTGCCCAGCAGGCCCATCGCCACCGTCGGCAACCCCATGCCGGTCACGCCCTTGACCACGCCGGCCAGCACGAACACCACCACCAGCAGCACATAGAAGTACATCGGTTCATTCATGCCTTCATTGGATCGACCGGCGACTCGGCGCACAATGCGGTCTTCCCGGCCTCGCCTTCGGCTGATCCGAAGGCACAGGCGTTGCGATGAGGGCATCACATGCGGATGGATATCGCCGACCTGCGCCTGTTCCTGGCGATTGCCGAGGCGGGCAGCATCACGGCCGGCGCAGCGCAGGCGAACCTGGCACTGGCTTCAGCCAGCGAACGCCTGCGCACGATCGAAGCCGACGCCGGCACCGCGTTGTTGAACCGGCACCCGCGTGGCGTCAGCCTGACCGAAGCCGGCGCCGCCCTCGCCCACCATGCGCGACTGATCGTGCAGCAGCAGGCGCAGCTGCGCGGCGAGCTGCAGGCATTCGCGCACGGCGCGCGTGGCACCCTGCACCTGTATGCCAACACCGCTGCGCTGACCAACTATCTGCCCCCGCGGCTGGCACCGTGGCTGGCCGAACGCCCGCGCCTGCACGTGGAACTGCTGGAGCGCACCAGCCCCGAAGTCGTGCGCGCGATCATCGCTGGCCAGGCCGAGGCCGGCATCATCAGTGATGCGGTCGACGCTGCCGGCCTGCAGCAGCATGTGGTCGCCGAAGATCCGCTGGTGATGCTGCTTCCTGCCGATCACCGGTTTGCATCACTGCGCAGCGTGACCTTCGCCGATGCCGCAGGCGAGACCTTCGTTGCCCTCGCCGATGGCAATGCGCTTCAGATCTACATCGAAGACCAGGCCCGCGACATCGGGCGCCGCCTGGATGTGCGCATCCGCATGAAGACCTTCGAGGGTGTCTGCATCATGGTCGGCCACGGCATCGGTGTCGGCATCGTGCCGCGGAGCATCGCGCGCCAGCATCGACGCAGTACGCATACCGTTGCGGTGCCGCTTGCCGATGGGTGGGCACAGCGCCGCCTGTGCGCCTGTTTCGCCGGGTGGGCGCAGCTGTCACCGGCGATGCGCAGCCTGCTGCACCACCTGGGCGTGCAACCGCAGAAAAAAGTGTGAAATGTTGTTGACACACTCTCTGCCGTACCGCACAATTCATCTCCTGAGTCGCCCAGGTGGCGGAATTGGTAGACGCACTAGTTTCAGGTACTAGCGGGTAAAACCGTGGAGGTTCGAGTCCTCTCCTGGGCACCACGACTCAAGATGATCAAACCCGCGAAAGCGGGTTTTTTCGTTTTCGGGGTTTGGCGAACGTGGCGTCCCACCTACCGATCGAACTGTCGTATCTCGCACCATCTGGGAATCGCCTACTGGCGCATACCGCATCCCCGTGCGTCGGCCCCCTCCCCTGGACGGCCCGCTTTTGGGCCCCATTTCACGTTGGCCGTTCAATTCGTACTTTTCCTAGTAGATATCCACCCGATTCCTTTTCGGTGGAGCCGGTTGCAGGTGTATCGCCACGACCTGACCAGCGCCCCTCCTCTCCCCAAAAGGACGCACCAATGCAGCGCAGCATCATCTGCCCTCACTGCCATACCGGCTCGAACCATGGCGTAACCGTATGCGTGGGATGCCAGGCCGAGGTCCACTACGGTGCATCCAGGGAGGCGGTCATGTTCGTCTTTGTCGCCGCCATTGTCTGCGCCACACTGGTCGGCAGCCAATTGCAGGCCACTGCCGGCTGGCTCACAGGCGCGGCCGTTCTGGTGGCGGGAATGTGGGCCATTTCCCGATTGTTCCGTGATCGGGTGGTGTTCAAGCGCGTCTATCGCACGCGTTGAACCTGCATCGTTGCAATGCTCCGATGACACGGTCCGTGCGATCTGCGTAGCACAAGCAAGGACCCCGCCTGGCGGCGGGGTCAAAATACAGCACGGTGTTTCCAGGGAGTTTCAGTGTCCGCCGCCGGCGGCCGCACCGGCACCCGCACCGAACGGCGGCTTGGCCAGCCACAGGAAGGTGATGATCGCCAGGAAGATCCAGCCCAGCAGGAAGAAGATGTCGTTGAAACCCATCTGCGATGCCTGGTGGTTGATCATGTTGTTCAGTACCGCCGCGCCATGTTGCAGGTCGCCCTGCCCCATTGCGGTGACCTGCTCCTGCATTCCCGGCTGATAGGCCGAGATGTGCTCGGTCAGGTCGGCATGGTGCACCTGGGTACGCCGCGCCCACAGCCACGTCGTCAGCGAGGCCGCGAAGCTGCCGCCCAGCGTGCGCAGGAACGTCGCCAGGCCGGAGCCCGCCGCGATCTCGCGCCCATCCAGGTCCGACAGCAGGATCTGCAGCACCGGCATGAAGAACAGCGCCACGCCAATGCCCATGATCAGCTGCACGCCGGCCACGTGCATGTAGTCCACCTGCAGGTTGAAGTTCGAGCGCAGGAAGCTGGTCATCGACAGCACGATGAAGGCCACGGTGGCCAGCATCCGCATGTCGAAGCGCGACGCATACTTGCCCACGAACGGGGTCATGATCACCGGCAGTACGCCGATCGGCGCGGTCGCCAACCCTGCCCAGATCGCGGTATAGCCCATGTCACGCTGCAGCCACTGCGGAATCAGCAGCGCCACGCTGAAGAACGCCGCATAGGCCACCACCATCGCCAGCGTGCCGGCACGGAAGTTGCGGTGCCGGAACAGCTTCAGGTTGACGATCGGATCCTTGTCGGTCAGTTCCCAGATCAGGAACACCGTCAGCGTCACCACCGCCACGCAGGCCAGTACCACGATCTTCATCGACGAGAACCAGTCCTCGTCGTTGCCCAGGTCGAGCACCAGCTGCAGCGCGCCGACACCGATCACCAGCGTGACCAGGCCGACGTAGTCCATCTTCGGCTTCTCGATCTGCTCCGGGCGTCCCTTCAGCTGGTTGCCCACCACCAGCGCAGCGAAGATGCCCAGTGGCACGTTGATCAGGAAGATCCATTCCCAGCTGTAGTTGTCGGTGATCCAGCCACCGAGGATCGGGCCGCAGATCGGCGCCACCACCGTGATCATCGCCAGCAGCGCCAAGGCCTGCCCGCGCTTCTCGCGCGGGTAGATCGAGACCAGCAGCGACTGCGTGATCGGGTACATCGGGCCGGCCACGAAACCCTGCAGCGCACGCGACACCACCAGCATGCCCATGCTCTGCGCAAGGCCGCACAACAGCGAAGTGATGACGAAGGCCAGGGTGGCCCAGACGAACAGTTTGCGTTCGCCGAAACGGCGGCTGAGCCAGCCGGTCAGCGGCAGCGCGATGGCCGTGCTGACCGCGAACGAGGTGATGACCCAGGTCGCCTGCTGCGAACTGGCGCCGAGATTACCGGCGATGGTCGGCAGCGAGACGTTGGCGATGGTGGTGTCGAGCACCTGCATGAACGACGCCATCGCCAGGCCTACGGTGCACAGGGCGACGCTGGGGGGCAGGAACCCGGAGGCCGCAGCCGGCGCCGCCGGTGCGCCCGGAGCGCCGGGCGCGGCTGGAGCTTGTGCGGACATGGCGACCTCAGCCCACCTTCGCCTGCTGCTGCGGCAGGTTGCCCTGGATGATCGTGTGGATCACCTCGTCGGCATCATGCAGCTGCTTGGCATACACGTCGGTGTCGAACACCGTGCCCTTGGCCGGGGTGCTCGGCAGCACTTCGCCCTTCTGGTCGCGCAGGCTCACTTCGGCCTTCATCGACAGGCCGATGCGCAGCGGGTGTTCGGCAAGCTGCTTGGCATCGATGGCGATGCGCACCGGCACGCGCTGCACGATCTTGATCCAGTTGCCGCTGGCGTTCTGCGCCGGCAGCAGCGAGAACGCCGAGCCGGTGCCCAGGCCCAGGCTCTGGATGCGACCCTTGTACTTCACGTCGCCGGCGTACAGGTCCGACTTCAGCTCCACTTCCTGGCCCAGGCGCATGTGGCGCAGCTGGGTTTCCTTGAAGTTGGCCTCGACCCACATCTGCTCGGTCGGCACCACGGCCATCAGGGCATTGCCCGGCTGCACACGCTGGCCGACCTGCACCGAACGACGGGCGACGTAGCCGGAGACCGGCGCGACGATGCCGGCGCGGGCGTTGTTGAGGAAGGCCTGACGCAGCTGTGCGGCGGCGGCCTGCACGTCCGGCTGGGTGGCGATCACGGTGTCGTCGACCAGCGCGCGGTTGCGCTCGACGGTCTCGCGCGAACCGGCCACGGCGGCTTCGGCAGCAGCCAGTTCGTCACGGGCGTGGGCCAGTTCTTCGTTGGAGATGGCGCCGGTGGCGGCCAGGTCCTTGCGCCGGGCGTAGTCGTCGCGCACGCGCTTCAGGGTCACCTGCCGGGCGTTCAGTTCCGCCTGCGCGCCTTCCACGCTGCGGTACAGGCCACGGGTCTGGCGCACGGTCCTGGCCAGGTTGGCTTCGGCCTGCTGCAGCGCCACCGCGGTGTCGGACGGGTCCAGCTGCACCAGCAGCTGGCCGCGCTCCACGCGCATGCCGTCATCGGCATTGATGGCGACCACGGTGCCGGCCACCAGCGGGGTGATCTGCACCTGGTTGCCCTGCACGTAGGCATCGTCGGTCTCTTCGAACCAACGGCCGAACATGAAGTACCACAGCGCCAAAGCGGCAAGCAGCAGCACGACGATCACGAACAGGCCGCGCAGCAGGTTGCCGCGGCGGTTGGGGGCGGCCGGGGCCGCGGTGTCTTGGGTCTGGCTCATGTCGGAGATCTTCAGGAATGCGAGGAATCGGAATGGGAGGCGATCGGTGCGCGGTCGGCGTCAGTGGGCTGGAAACCACCGCCCAGCGCCTTGCTCAGGCGCACCGAGGACTGCACCTGCTGCGACTGCAGGCCGGCCAGCTGCTGCTGCGACTGCAGCAGGGTGGACTGCGCGGTCAGCACGTCCAGGTAGCTGCCGATGCCGGCGCGGTAGCGCTGCTGGGCCAGGTCGAAGGCAGCGCGTGCGGTGTCCACCGCCTGCTGCTGCGACTGCGCCTGCTGTGCCAGCGAGCGCACCGCGTTGACCTGGTCGGCCACATCACGCAGCGCATCGAGCACGGTCTGGTTGTAGTTGGCCACCGCCAGGTCGTACTGCGCATCGGTATTGGCCAGGTTGGCGCGCAGCTTGCCGCCTTCGAAGATCGGCAGGCTCAGCGCAGGGCCGATGTAGGCGAAGGTGGAACTGCTCTTCAGCAGGTCGCCCACATTCGGGGCGACCACGCCGGCCAGCGCGGTCAGGTTGAAGCTCGGGTAGAACTTGGTCTTGGCAACCTTGATCTGCTTGTCGGCTGCTTCAACGCGCCAGCGTGCGGCCACGATGTCGGGGCGGCGGCCAAGCAGTTCGCTGGGCAGCACGCCCGGCAGCTGCAGTGCCACCGGATTCAGCGGCCGCGGGCGCTGGATCGACAGGCCACGGTCCGGGCCCTTGCCGACCAGCGCGGCCAGTGCGGTGCGGGCAGCGTCGATACGCTGCTGGGCGGCCTGCACCTGCTGCTGCGCGGCCGGCACGCGGGCCTCGGCCTGGCGCACCTGCAGATCACTGTCGATGCCGGCGCGGCGGCGCTGGCGGGTCAGCTCAAGTGACTTCTGTGAACGGCTCAGCTCTTCCTCGGCCACGTCGTTGAGCTGCCACGCGTAGGCCAGGTCGGCATAGGCCTGGGTGATGCCGGTGGACAGGTTCAGGCGGGCGGCCTGCGCTTCAACGGTGGCGGCGTGCGCACCGTCCACGGCGGCTTCCCAGGCGGCGCGCTTGCCGCCCCACAGGTCCACGCCGTAGCTGAAGTCGAAGGCGACCTGGCTGCTGCCGGCGTAATGGCCACCGATCTCGCTGCCTGCCATCGACTCAGGCAGGCGCAGCCCGGTGTAGCCACCGGACACCGACAGGCTCGGCAGTTCGTCGGCACGTGCGGTGCCGACCTGGGCCTGGGCCTGGCGCAGGCGGGCATCGGCGGCGTCCAGGCTCGGGTGGCCGGCCAGGCCCTCGGCGACCAGCGCGTCCAGCTGCGCATCACCCAGTGCCTTCCACCAGTCCTGCGCCGGGAAGCCGGTGGCGCTCAGGTCGGTGTCGGCCAGGGTGCGTTCGCTGTGCAGGCTGTCCACGTCAAGCACGTGGCCCTGCGGGTTGAGGCCACGACTGCTGGCGCAGGCGGCCAGGGCCAGGGCCAGCGCTGACACCAGCAGCGCGCGCCCGGACCGGCGGAGAGTGGAATGCGGGATCGGGTTCATGGGGTCGTCAGTGAATCGCGGATTCGGGTAAGGAGGGACAGCAGCAGCGTGCGCTCGTCGGCGGAAAGATCACGCAGGGCGTAATCCATCACCGCGTCGCCACGCAGCTTCAGGCGCGCCCACAGCGCGCGGCCTTCATCGGTCAGCACGATCTGCAATGCCCGCCGGTCCTGCGCATGCGGTTCGCGGCGGACGCAGCCCAGCGCTTCGAGCTTGTCCAGCAGCCGGGTCACCGCGCTGGGCACCTGATCGATGGCCTGGGCCAGTTCGTTGGCGGTGCACGGTGCCATGTTCGAAAGCACCTTCAACCCGATGTAGTGGGTGAAGCCGATGCCCAGATCTTCTTCAGCCATGGACGCGTCGAGTTGGCGGACCAGGCCGTCGCGCACCTGGCGCAGCAGCAGGCCGAAGCTGGGGGGAGTGGTTGCAGGACAGATCATGGGGGAGCATTCTCTTCCAAAAAAAATATTTCTCAATGGAAATATTCGATCTGGCATCGAATGCTGTGTTGCAGCAGTGGGCTGGATCGGTGAAGGCGCCTACCTTAATGACCTGGTCAGGTGGCCCGGTAGTACAATCCAGCCAATGGATGACACATTTCAGCCAGCAGACATGATGAACAAGGCAGAAATCCCCGCTCCCAAACGCCTGCTCAGGGACGATGCACTGGACTGGTTCGAGCGCAACGACGGCCCATCGGTGGTCGCCTACCGCTTCGACAGCCCGCAGGGACTGGTCCGTGAAGTGGACTGGCATCATCACCAGCGCGCGCAACTGATCTACGTGGAGCGCGGCCTGCTGACCACCCGCACCTCGCACGGCACCTGGTCGCTGGCGCCGGGTTCGGCCGGCTGGATGCCGCCGCTGGAGCCGCACACGGTCACCCTCGACGGGCCGCTGCGCGGCTGGGGCATGGCGCTGGCCGCACCCGCCTGTGCCGCCCTGCCCGCCGACCCCTGCGTGCTGGGCCTGTCCAAGCTGGCGCAGGCGCTGGCCGAGCGCATCTGCGAATGGCCGCTGGGCGATGACACCACGCCCGAGCGCCAGCACATCATCGAGGTGCTGCTGGACGAGATCCGCACCGCGCCGCGTCAGCGCATGCATCTGCCGATGCCGCATGACCGGCGGCTGCTGAAGATCGCCTCGCAGCTGCTGGCCGACCCGTCCGACGAACGCAGCCTGGCCGAATGGGCGCACTGGGCCGGCCTGTCACCGCGCAGCCTGACCCGCCACTTCCGCGACGAGACCACGCTCAGCTTCGCCCAGTGGCGGCAGCAGGCCCGGCTCTCCGAAGCCCTGCGCCAGTTGACCGATGGCCGCAGCGTCGCCGACATCGCCCATGCACTGGGCTTCAGCAGCGCCAGCGCGTTCGTCACCGTGTTCCGCCGCCACTTCGGGCTGCCGCCGGGGCGCTACCTGGCGCGGGCCGGCCACGGCCTGGAAACCGGGCTGGACCCTGCGCGCGGCTTGGCATCCCCCGCCGCATCCGGATAATCACAGGATTGCGAGCGGCGACCGCCGTCGCCGCCTCCCGACATAGGTAACAACGCCGCATGACCGAACTTGCCCGTCCCGTGTTCCACGGATTCGAACAACTGCCGCTGCGCGAGTACGCCGAACGCGCCTACCTCGACTACTCGATGTACGTGGTCCTGGACCGTGCCCTGCCGTTCATCGGCGACGGCCTGAAGCCGGTGCAGCGCCGCATCATCTATTCGATGAGCGAGCTGGGCCTGAATGCCGCGTCCAAGCCGAAGAAGTCCGCGCGCACCGTCGGCGACGTCATCGGCAAGTACCACCCGCACGGCGACAGCGCGTGCTACGAAGCGCTGGTGCTGATGGCGCAGCCGTTCTCGTACCGCTACCCGCTGATCGAGGGCCAGGGCAACTTCGGCTCCAGCGACGACCCGAAGTCGTTCGCGGCGATGCGTTACACCGAATCCAAGCTGACCCCGATCGCCGAAGTGCTGCTGGGCGAACTGGGCCAGGGCACCACCGACTGGGCACCGAACTTCGACGGCACCCTGCAGGAACCGACCTGGATGCCGGCGCGGCTCCCGCACCTGCTGCTCAACGGCACCACCGGCATTGCCGTGGGCATGGCCACCGACGTGCCGCCACACAATCTCAACGAGATCGTCAGCGCGCTGCTGCACCTGCTCGACAACCCCGATGCCAGCGTGCGCGACCTGTGCGAACACGTGCAGGGCCCGGACTATCCGTCCAGCGCCGAAATCATCACTGCGGCCAATGACCTGCGCAACATCTACGAGACTGGCAACGGCAGCGTGCGTGCACGCGCGACCTTCACCAGGGAAGCCAGCAACATCGTGATCACGGCGCTGCCGTTCCAGGTGTCGCCGTCGAAGGTGATCGAGCAGATCGCCGCACAGATGCGCGCCAAGAAGCTTCCGTGGCTGGAAGACATCCGCGATGAATCCGACCACGCCAACCCGGTGCGCGTGGTGCTGGTGCCGCGTTCCAACCGTGTCGACGCCGACCAGCTGATGGGCCACCTGTTCGCCACCACGGACCTGGAGCGCAGCTACCGCGTCAACCTCAACGTGATCGGGCTGGACGGCCGTCCGCAGGTGAAGAACCTGAAGATGCTGCTCAGCGAATGGCTGACCTTCCGCAGCAACACCGTCACCCGCCGCCTGCAGCACCGCCTGCAGAAGGTCGAGCGCCGCCTGCACCTGCTGGAAGGCCTGCTGGTCGCGTTCCTCAATCTGGACGAGGTGATCCACATCATCCGTACCGAAGACGAGCCGAAGGCCGCGCTGATCGCGCGCTTCGGACTGTCCGAGGAACAGGCCGAGTACATCCTGGAAACCAAGCTGAAGCAGCTGGCCCGCCTGGAAGAGATGAAGATCCGCGGCGAGCAGGATGAACTGGCCAAGGAGCGCGAGAAGATCCTCGGCATCCTCGACAGCAAGGCCAAGCTGAAGAAGCTGATCCGCGATGAACTGACCGCCGACGCCAGGAAGTTCGGCGACGCACGCCGTTCGCCGCTGGTGCAGCGCCAGGCGGCGCAGGCGATCGACGAGACCGAGCTGGTGCCGAGCGAAACGATGACCGTGGTGCTGTCGGAGAAGGGCTGGATCCGTGCCGCCAAGGGCCACGACGTCGATGCATCCGCGCTGTCGTACCGTGAAGGCGACGGGCTGCAGGGCGCGGTGCGCGCACGCAGCACCCAGCAGGTCGCGTTCCTCGACAGCGAAGGCCGCGCCTACTCGACGCCGGTGCACACCCTGCCCTCCGCGCGTGGCAATGGCGAACCGCTGACCGGCCGCTTCTCGCCGGCACCGGGCACCAGCTTCGTGACCCTGGCCAGCGCCGAGCCGGACACCCGCTTCGTGCTGGCCTCCAGCCACGGTTATGGCTTCGTCACCCGCTTCGAGAACCTGATCGGCCGCAACAAGGCCGGCAAGGCGATGCTGAACCTGTCGGCCGGCTCCTCGGTACTGACCCCGTCGGTGGTCGCCAACGTCGCCACCGACCGCATCGTGGCGGTGACCAGTTCGGGCAACCTGTTGGCGATCGCCGCCAACGACCTGCCGGAACTCGACAAGGGCAAGGGCAACAAGATCATCGAGATCCCGAAGGCCAAGCTCGCCACCGAACGCGTGGTCGCCATCGTGGCGATCAGCCCGGGGCAGACCCTGCAGGTGCGCAGCGGCCAGCGCACCATGGGCCTGAAGTTCAACGAGCTCGACGCCTATCTCGGCGCCCGCGCCACCCGCGGCCACCTGCTGCCACGCGGCTGGCAGAAGGTGGAAGGGCTGTCGGTGGAGTGAGGCACCGCTCCTGGTAGGTGTCAACCTTGGTTGACACGCATTACCCCGGTAGACGCCAACCTCGGTTGGCGTTTTCCATCCCAATGGGGTCAGAGCCGTTTTCGTTGAAAACGGATACGACTCCGGACACGAAAAAGCCGGGGCATTCCCCGGCTCTTTCGTTGTCGGCTGGCGGGCAATGGAGCAGCTGGCGGGCGAAGGCTGGCTGGCGGTGCTCCGGTGCTGGCGGGCGACAGAACGCTGTGCTTCCGGTAGAGCCGACCGCGGGTCGGCTGCCTTTGGCTCCCGGTAGAGCCGACCGCTGGTCGGCTGCTTCCCGCTTCTGGTAGAGCCGACTGTTAGTCGGCTGCTCCAACGAAAACCAGCCGACCAGCGGTCGGCTCTACCGGAAGGCAGCCGAGCATTGGCTCGGCTCTACAAAAAGCGGGGCCGGCTCAGTGCGCCGGGGCGCCGCTGCCGTCGATCTTGCTCAGCTGGTACAGCTCCAGGCCGATGCGCTTGATCAGGCCCAGCTGCTGTTCCAGCCACCAGGCGTGGTCTTCTTCGGTGTCCTTCAGCTGCGCCAGCAGGATGTCGCGGCTCACGTAGTCACCCTTCTCCTCGCACAGCTTCATGCCGGCGGCGAGATTGTTCCGAACGGCGTATTCAGTGTCGAGATCCTTCTGCAGCATCTCTTCCACGGTCTTGCCCGGCTCCGTGGCATGCGGGCGCATGTCCGGGTCGCCGCCCAGGAACAGGATCCGGCGCAGCAGCGCATCGGCGTGCTGGGTTTCCTCTTCCATCTCGTGGTTCAGGCGTTCGTACAGCGCGAACAGGCCCTGGTCCTCGTAGCGGCGGGAATGGATGAAGTACTGGTCGCGGGCAGCGAGCTCGCCGCGCAGCAGTTCCTTCAGGCAGGCGATGACGTCCGGGTTGCCTTTCATGGGGGGCTCCTGTGAATCGATGCGGCATAGGGTGCCGCATTTCAAAATACGGTGATCTAATCGGAATCAGTCGCAGTTGCGCCTGCGGCTACAATCGGCCCACGAGTTCGGAAAGGACGTGCGATGCGACGTACATGGCGTTGGGTGCTGGGCGTGTTGATCGCCATCGTGCTGGTCACCGCACTGGTGCTGTGGCTGCTGCTGCGCGGCAGCCTGGCCGACCTGGACGGCGAGCATGCGTTGCCGGGACTGGCGAGGCCGGTCACCCTCGAGCGCGATGCGCTGGGCGTGGTCACCATCACGGCCGGCAGCCAGGCCGACGCGATGCGCGCACTCGGCCGCGTACACGCGCAGGAACGTTATTTCGAGATGGACCTGATGCGCCGCAGCGCCGCCGGCGAACTGTCCGCACTGTTCGGACCGAAGGCCATCGACGCCGACAAGCGCATGCGCGTGCATCGGCTGCGCGCGCGCACCGAGGCACACATGGACGCTGCATTGGGCGACAACGGCGATGCCGTGCGCGCCTACGTGGACGGCGTCAACGAAGGCCTTGCCGACCTCTCCGTGCGGACGTGGGCATACCTGCTGCTGCGGCAGTCACCGCAGCCTTGGCAGGCCAGCGACAGCGTGCTGACCGGGCTGGCCATGTACGCCGACCTCCAGGATCCCGGCAACCAGACCGAGCTTGCGCTGAGCCGCATCCGTGCGGCGGTGCCGCCGGCGCTGTACACACTGATCGCCCACGACGGCACTGAATGGGATGCACCGCTGTTCGGCGAACCGACCGGCAACGCCATGCTGCCCGATGCCAGCCAGCTGGACCTGCGCACGCTGGAGGGAAAGCCGGGCACCGGGCAGGAAGAAGCCGACGCCGTCGGCAGCAACAACTTCGCGGTGGCCGGTGCGCTCACCGCCGACGGCCGCGCCATTGTTGCCGACGACATGCACCTGGGCCTGCGCGCACCCGGCCTGTGGTTCCGCGTGCGCCTGCGCTACCCGGACCCGCAGGCCGCTGGCGGCCAGGTCGACGTCACCGGCTTCTCGCTGCCGGGCCTTCCGGCCGTGATCGTCGGCAGCAACGGGCACATCGCCTGGGGTTTCACCAACAGCTACATCGACACCGCGGACTACCGCACCGAACCGGCCAATGCCGCAGTGACGGTGCATGAAGAACGGATCGCGGTGGCCGGCCAGGCGGATGTGCTGTTCCCGGTACGCGAAACCGCCTGGGGACCGATCCTGCACACGCATGCCGATGGCAGCGGCGACGCGCTGCGCTGGGTCGCCCAGCTGCCCGGTGCGGTGCGCCTGGACTTCGGTGATCTGGCCCGCGCCGGTGATCTGGACGCTGCGCTGCAGTTCGCCGACCACGCCGGCATTCCCGCACAGAACCTGGTGGTCGGCGACCGCACCGGACGCATCGCCTGGCGCCTGATCGGCGCCCGCCCGGATCGCGGTCCGGGCTGCGCGCCGGCCGGCTTCAACGCCGCCCACAACCAGGACTGCGCCCCCTGGCCGATCCGCAGCGATGCCTCGCCGGCATTGATCGATCCCCCCAACCATCGCCTGTGGACCGCCAACGGCCGCGTCCTCGACGGCGAGGCACTGGCCCAGGCCGGCAACGGCGGCTATGACCTTGGCGCCCGCGGGCGGCAGATCCGCGACCTGCTGGCGATCCAGGAGCGCTTCGATGAACACGACCTGCTGGCGATCCAGCTCGACGATCGCGCGGTGTTCCTGCAGCGCTGGTGGGCACTGCTGCACGACGTCATCGAACGCAGTGACGACCCTGCACTGAAGCGCTTGAAGGAGGCCAGCCATCAATGGGACGGCCGTGCCTCGGCCAGCTCGGTCAGCTACCGGGTGGTGCGCGAGTTCCGTACGCAGGTGATGACAACACTGTCCGATGCACTGCTGGCACCGGCCAATGCGCAGCTGGGCGATGACTATCTGGAGCCGCGCCTGGCGCAGCTGGAAGGCGTGGCCTGGCCGATGCTGCAGCAGCGTCCGGCCAATCTGCTGCCACCGGCCTTCGACAGCTGGGATGCGCTGCTGACCGACGCCGCACGCCGCACCGAGAGCGAGCTGGCCAGGCAGGGCCCACTGGCCAAGCGCAGCTGGGGCGAACGCAATACGGCGGCGATCTGCCACCCCATCGCACGGGCGCTGCCGGACATTGCCAAACACTGGCTGTGCATGCCGGCCGACCGCCTGCCCGGCGACCGCGACATGCCGCGCGTGCAGACGCCGGGCTTCGGTGCTTCCGAGCGCATGGTGGTTTCGCCCGGCCACGAGGCCGACGGCATCGTGCATATGCCCGGCGGCCAGAGCGGGCACCCGCTGTCGCCGTACTGGGGCGCCGGCCACGAAGACTGGGTGCATGGGCGGCCGACGCCGTTCCTGCCGGGCAAGCCGCAGCACACGATGACGCTGGTGCCGGCATCGCGGTAGTGCCGGCCGCTGGCCGGCATCCATGCAGGTGTGTCCAGCATCATGAGGTTGCCGGCCAGCGACCGGCACTACCGTTCGACGCTCAGCCCCTGCGCCGCTCGATCAGGTTCAGCAGTGGCCCGGTCATCGCCGTTGTCACCAGCGCCATGATCACCAGCACCGCGAACAGGCGGTCACCGAGCAGGCCAAGTTCGTAACCCAGGTTGAGCACGATCAGCTCCATCAGGCCACGGGTGTTCATCAGTGCACCCAGCCGCCACGCCTCACGGGTGGGCATGCCGGCACTGCGTGCGGCACTGAAGGTACCCAGCAGCTTGCCCGTCGTGGCTACCGCGATCACCACCACGCACAACAGGACATCGCTGGCCTGCAGCGTGTCGGCGCGCATGCGCAGGCCGGTCATGGCGAAGAACAGCGGCAGCAGCAGCGTCACCGCGAACGGCTCGACGCGGGCCATCAACAGGTTGCGCAGCTGCGCGTTGGACGACACCGCCACGCCCGCCGCGAACGCACCGAACAGCGCGTGGATGCCCAGCATTTCAGTGACCAGCGCACTGCCCAGCGACAGCAGCAGGATGCCGAGCAGCCAGCGTCCCTCACGGCCCGGCGCGATCTGCTGGCGGGCGAACCACGGCCTCACCAGCCCCAGCATCAGCGCCACGAACGCGACCACGCACAGCAGGTTGAGGCTGGCCGGCAGCCATCCGCTGGCCTGGGCGGCGGCCACGATCAGCGCCAGCAGGCACCATGCGGTGGCATCGCCCAATGCCGCGCAGGCGATGGCGGTCTGCCCCAGCGGTGTCTGCGTGATACCGCGGTCGGCAAGGATGCGCAGCAACACAGGGAAGGCCGTGATGCTCATCGATATGCCAACGAAAAGCGCGAATGCGGTGAAGCCCACGCCCTGCGGGCCGTGCTGCGGGTACAGCCAGATCGCCAGGGCGACGCCAAGCACGAACGGCACCGCGATGCCGGCATGGCTGACCGTAAAGGCAAAACGCCGGCGTCCACGCAGCGCCGCCAGGTCCAGCTCGGCACCGGCCACCAGCAGGAACATCAGCACGCCCAGCTGGCTGAGCATGCCAAGCGGCCCCAACGAGCTGGCCGGGAACAACGCACCATGCAACTGCGGCAGCAAGCTGCCGAGCACCAGCGGGCCCATCATCAGGCCGGCTGCCATCTCGCCGATCACCGCCGGCTGGCCCAGCCGCTTCAGCAGCGCACCGGCGCCCTTGGCTACCAGCAACAGCACCAGCAGCTGCAACAGGAACAGGCCCAGCGGCGACGCCAGATGCTGCGCCCAGGTGGCTTCGGCCATGGTCGTGGCCGTGGCACGGGCACCAGCCTCGGGCGCCGCCGGACCGGCATAACGGGCCAGCAGCACGCCGGCCAGCAACGGCACCCCAGCCCAGGCCAGGTAGCGCCATCCCCACTTCGTCGGTGGCACCTGGCCCCCGCTGTGTACGTCCATGAACATTCCCCAATGTGCAGGGGGGCGATCATACAAAAAGGGGACGGAGGGGATTAAGTCGTTAGTGGCACAGGCGCCCCGGCCCCCCTCCGTCCCCTTTCGGCGCTTACGCCAGTGCCTGCTCGTGCACGCCAGCGACCGCGCGCCCCGACGGATCTGCAGCTGCGGCGAAGCTCGCATCCCACGCGATCGCCGCCGGCGACGAGCAGGCGATGGACTTGCCACCCGGCACGGTCTCGGCGGCCGCACGGCTCGGGAAGAACTGCTCGAACAGATGACGGTAGTAGTAGGCCTCCTTGGTCTGCGGCGGGTTGTGCGGGAAGCGCTTGTCGGCCGCTGCCAGCACACGGTCGCTCACCTGGGCTTCGGCATGCGCCTTCAGCCCGTCGATCCAGCCATAGCCAACGCCATCGCTGAACTGCTCCTTCTGCCGCCACAGGATGCTGTCCGGCAGGTAGCCTTCGAACGCCTCGCGCAGCACCGCCTTCTCGATGCGGCGGCCACCAACGCCCGCACCGACCATCTTGTGCGCGGCGTCGAAGCGCATCGCCACATCGAGGAATTCGCGATCCAGGAACGGCACCCGCGGCTCCACGCCCCAGGCCATCATCGACTTGTTGGCGCGCAGGCAGTCGTAGTTGTGCAGCGCGTCGAGCTTGCGTACCAGCTCGTCGTGGAATTCACGCGCATCCGGCGCCTTGTGGAAATACAGGTAGCCACCAAAGATCTCGTCGCTGCCCTCGCCGGAGAGCACCATTTTCACGCCCATCGCCTTGATCCGCCGCGCCAGCAGGAACATCGGCGTCGATGCGCGGATGGTGGTGACGTCGTAGGTCTCGATGTGGCGGATCACCTCCGGCAGCGCATCGAGGCCTTCCTCGAACGTGTACTCGAAGCCGTGATGCACGGTGCCCAGCGCTTCGGCGGCGATTGCAGCGGCGGCCAGATCGGGAGAGCCCTTCAAGCCGATCGCGAACGAGTGCAGGCGCGGCCACCAGGCTTCGGTCTGCCCCCCATCCTCGATGCGACGACGTGCATAGCGCGCGGCCACCGCCGCCACCAGCGACGAGTCCAGGCCACCGGACAGCAGCACGCCGTACGGCACATCGCTCATCAGCTGGCGTTCCACCGCATGCTCGAATGCCTGGCGCAGCTCGGCCAGATCGGCCTGGCGGCCGTGCACGTCCGCGTAGTCGCGCCACGGCTGCTGGTAGTAGCGCACCAGCTCACCACTGGCACTGTCGAAATAGTGGCCCGGCGGGAACTGCGCAACGTCGGCACAGGTATCGACCAGCGCCTTCATTTCCGAGGCCACTCGCAGACGCCCCTGGGCATCGTGGCCCCAGTACAGCGGCACCACGCCCACCGGGTCGCGCGCCACCAGGACACGACCGGCACCACGGTCCCACAGCGCGAACGCGAAGATGCCATTGAGCTGCTCCAGCCACTGCGCCGGCGAAGCGCCCTGGCGGTACAGCGCGTTGATCACTTCACAGTCCGAACCGGTCTGGAAGTCATAGGCGGTGGTCAGTGCGGCCTTCAGTTGCTGGTGGTTGTAGATCTCGCCGTTGACCGCCAGCGCCAGCTGGCCGTCGGCCGACAGCAGCGGTTGCGAGCCGCCGGCCGGGTCGACGATGGCCAGCCGCTCGTGGACCAGCAGCGCACCTTCGTCAAGATACACGCCGCTCCAGTCCGGGCCGCGGTGGCGCTGGCGCTGCGACAGTTCCAGCGCATGGCGGCGCAGGGCCGGGAGATCGTCACCGGCCTGCAGGCCGAAGATTCCGAAGATCGAACACATGGGGGAGCTCCTGTTGGGGGAATTTCACGGGTGGGAGGGTGTTCGACCGGCCATCCAGGCCCGGGTGGGGCTGCGCCCGGGCACAAAAAAACCCGCATCGACCGATGCGGGTTTTCTGGTGTCCGGGCGTGTGGTGCTGTCTATCTACCCAGGGCGCAGTCCCGCATCGGCCGCGCACGATTATTCGCGCGCAGATTATTGCGGTTGTTGTTATTGACGGCGGTGGCCAGGCGGATCGACATGGCATCGACCCTACCCCGGTTTCCGGCGCGGCGCAACAGTTGCGTCGGCAACCGAGGCACCGGGCACTGGTTGCCCTGCCCTGCCTGGGCCTGGCGGCCTACCAGACCCTCACCCGCCTTCGGCCCTGCCAGCGGCGGCCGGCTTGTTCGCCAGGCCCCCAGGCGCAGCGCTTCTACATGGCCGCGCCAAGCTACTGGGAAAAGGCGATCATGCCGCCGTTACTCATTTTTCGGACCAGGGCCCGGCTGCAGTCCTGCGGAAGGTGTGCCGACCGACGATCGGCATCCACCATCCTCACACCAGCAGCCGCTCCACCAGCCGCTGATACAGCCCGGGCAGCGCTTCCAGTTCGTCCACGCGCACGTTCTCGTCCACCTGGTGGATGCTGGCGTTGACCGGCCCCACTTCGATGCACTGCGCGCCCAATGGCGCGATGAAGCGGGCATCGGACGTGCCGCCGCCGGTGCTTTCCTCCGGTGCACGGCCGATGTGCTCGGCCAGCACCGCACGCGCAGTGGCGCGCAGCGTGCCTTCCGGGGTGTAGAACGGTTCGCCGCTGCGATGCCACTTCAGCGTGTACTGCAGGGCATGCCGATCCAGCAGCGCGGTGATCTCCGCTTCCAGTTTCGGCGAATCCCAGTGCGGGTTGTAGCGGATGTTGAAATCCACTTCGAGCTCGCCGGGAATCACATTGTTGGCGCCAGTACCGGCATGGATGTTGGAGACCTGCAGGCTGGTCGGCGGGAAACTCTCGTAGCCGTCATCCCAGCGCCGTGCGCTCAGCTCGGCCAGGGCGGGCGCCGCCTGGTGGATCGGGTTGCGTGCCTTCTCCGGGTACGCCACATGGCCCTGTACGCCCTGCACCCGCAACTTGGCCGACAGGCTGCCACGACGACCCACGCGCAGCAGGTCACCGAGCGTCGCGGTCGACGACGGCTCGCCGGTGATGCACCAGTCGATGCGTTGGCCGCGCTCGGCGAACAGCCGTGCGACGTGGCGCACGCCATCGATGGCATCGCCCTCCTCGTCGCTGGTCAGCAGCACCGCCAGCGTGCCGGGGTGATCGGGATGCGCGGCAACGAACTGCTCGGCCGCCACCACGAACGCCGCCACGCTGCCCTTCATGTCGGCGGTGCCGCGACCATACAGCACGCCATCACGGATCGTCGGCGTGAACGGATCGCTGGTCCAGGCCTCGCGCGGCCCCGTCGGCACCACGTCGGTATGGCCCAGCAGCACCAGTACCGGCGCGCCTTGGCCGTGAGTCGCCCACAGGTTGTCGACCTCGCCCAGCCGCAGGTGGTCACACTGGAACCCGGCCTGGTTCAGGCGTGCCGCCAGCAGTGCCTGGCAGCCGACATCGTCCGGCGTCACCGAGGGCCGTGCGATCAGCTCGCAGGTCAGGTCGAGGACCGCGCTCACGCGTCACCCATCCCGAAGCGGGCCTTGAAGCTGTTGTCACTGAAACCCTGGCTGACCGTGCCGTCGGCGGTGACCACCAGCGGGCGCTTGATCAGCTGCGGGTACTCGCGCAGCAGCAGCTTCCATTCGGCCTCGGAATCTGCGGCCTTGCGGTTGTCCGGCAGCTGCCGCCAGGTAGTGGAGGACCTGTTGACCATCGCGGCCAGGCCACCCAGCTGCTCAGCCCACGCCAGCAGTGTTTCCGGGCTCGGCTTGTTGTCGCGGTAGTCGACGAAGGTGTACGGCACGCCGAAGCGGTCCAGCCACCTGGTCGCCTTCTTGCAGGTATCGCAGTTCTTCAAACCGTAGACAGTGGTGCTCATGGCCATCTGTGATGCTGGAAAACAGAGGCCCAGAATCTCACAACAGGCGCTCGGACACGACCCGGAACGGCACCCTTGGCAGCCGGAAGGCCAGCCCCTCGTGCAGCGCCACGTCCATCGCCTGCAGGCGCTGGCACTGCAGCTCGCCTTCCAGCTGCAGCGGCTGCAGGCTGTCGACACCCACCGGCAGCGCGATGCGGGTGCTGGCCCAGCGCCGGTCACAGGTGCGCGCAATGGCCTCATCCTGGCAGGTCAGGAAGCGCAGCAGGGCCTGACGGCCACCGATGCCCTCCCGCCACGCCTCATCCTCCCAGCCCGCAGCGGCCCGCCACTGCAGGTGCAGGGCAGGCGCACTCCCCTGCCCGCCTTCGATCAGGGTGTACCCATCGCCATCGGCGCGCACCACGTGCTCGAAGCGCACGGACAGGTGGGGCTGCATGGCATCGCTGAAAGCGCGCGCGCCGGCGACGAAGGCCAGCTGGTCCATCACGTTGCGATCGAACAGCACCACCGGGGTTCCGCCCGGATCATCGTCACGGCGCAGGTACCAGCGCCAGTTGCTCTGCTGCGGCGACGGCATCAGTGCGCGCAGCGGCCCGGCCAGCGCCGGCCCAAAATGGCCGTGGCGATAGCTGAGGAGGGTGTACGGCGTGCGCCCGGCGTGCACCACGAAGTGATGGCCTGGTGGCGGCAGCGGGGCATGGCGCACATCGACCCACCAGCTCGCGTAGACCACGTCGCGCACGTCGCTGACCAGCACCGGCATCGGCCAGCGCCGCGACAGTGCCCGGCGCAACCGGGTCCAGCGCGGAGCGTGCAGCAGGCGCGGCAGCATCCGTCCGAACGCGTTGTCGGACGGATGCCGGTAGATCGCGGACTGCGCCAGGTCCTCCGGCGCACTCACCTTCAGTCGGCCAGGCCGCGCAGCAGGTCGTTGACGCTGGTCTTGCTGCGGGTCCTGGCATCAACCTGCTTGACGATCACCGCGCAGTACAGCGAGTGGGTGCCGTCCTTGCTCGGCAGCGAACCGGACACCACCACGCTGTACGGCGGGATATAGCCGTAGCTGATCTCGCCGGTGGCGCGGTTGTAGATGCGGGTGCTCTGGCTGAGGAACACGCCCATGCCGATCACGCTGTGGTGGCCGACCACCACGCCTTCCACCACTTCCGAACGCGCGCCGATGAAGCAGTGGTCCTCGATGATGGTCGGGCTGGCCTGCAGCGGCTCCAGCACGCCGCCGATGCCGGCGCCACCGGACAGGTGGCAGTGCTGGCCGATCTGCGCGCAGGAACCGACGGTGGCCCAGGTGTCGACCATGGTGCCTTCGCCGACGTAGGCGCCGATGTTGGTGAAGCTCGGCATCAGCACTACGTCCTTGCCGAAGTACGTGCCGCGGCGGGCGATCGCACCGGGCACCACGCGCACGCCGCCACGGCGGAACTTCGCTTCGTCATAGCCGGCGAAGCGCGATTCAACCTTGTCCCAGAACGGTGCCGGTCGTGCATCGACCACCGCCATGTCGTTGACGCGGAAATACAGCAGCACGGCCTTCTTCAGCCACTCGTTGACCTTCCAGCCGCCCTGGCCGTCCGGCTCGGCGACGCGGAATTCACCGCTCTCGAGACCGTCGATCACGCGGTTGACCAGCGGCCGGGTCGAGCCTTCCAGCTCATGCAGGGTCAACGTGGCGCGGCGCTCGAAGGCGCTCTCGATGCCGAACTTGAGTTCTTCCACGCCGGGTGCCGACGGCTTGCGCAGCGACTTGCGGGCGATGGTTTCGGCGCGGACGGCTTCGGCGCTCCTGGCCGGCGCCGGCTTCTTCACAGCACGCTTGACCGCAGCCGTTCTCTTCGCCGGGGCCTTCACCGCAGCGGCCTTCTTCGGCGCAGTGGCCTTCTTTGCGGCCGGTGCGGCTGCAGCAGGTTTCCGGGCCGCTGCGCTCTTGGGGGTCGCGGCGGTCTTCTTGGCGGGCTTGGTGGCCATCAGGCGGGGTCTCCGGCGTTTCGATCAGGGTCCAGGCAGGCCAGCATTGCGTCATGCAGCTGCTGCCGGGCAGGTTCAGTCAGGGGGAGGTCGTGTTCGTCACTGATCACGAAGGTGTCTTCGGCGCGCTCGCCGAACGTGGCAATGCGCGCATCATGCACGCGCAGGCCCTGGTTGCGCAGCACGAACGCCACATCGGCCAGCAGGCCGGGACGGTCGGGAGCGACCAGGGCAAAACGGGTTGCGCCCGGTTCATCGCGGAACTCGATGCGCGGGGCGAAGCGGAAGTGCCGCAGTTGCCGCGGTACCACACGGCGCGACGGCCGCAGGCGCGACAGGTCACCACTGAGTGCCTCGCGCAGCGCCGCCTCCAGGTTGGCACTGCTGCCATCGGCAAACGTGTCGGCCGGGTTCACTTCGAAGGTATCGAAGATGGTATCGGCCGGACCGTCCAGCACGCGTGCGCGGTGAATGCCATAGCCCTTGCGGTCAAGGGTCATCACGATCGCGGCGAACAGGCCGTCGCGGTCGGGCGAGTGCACGAACACTTCCAGCGCCGGGTCATCGACACTGATCCGGCGCACCTTCACCAGCGCCTGGCCCTGCTTCACCGGTACCAGCGCGGCTGCCTGCCAGGCCAGCTGCTCGGGGCGCAGACGAATGAAGCCCTCATCCGGCATCACCGCGAACTGGCGATCGATGGTGGCGTCGTCGTAACCCTGCTCGCGCACCAGTGCGCGCACGCTGTCACGTGCCTCGGCCACGCGTTCGGCGGCCGGTACCGGATGCTCCAGCCCCTCGCGCAGCGCGCGCCGGGTGGCGAAGTACAGGTCGGCCAGCAGGCGGTCCTTCCAGGCATTCCACAGCTTCGGGCTGGTGCCGGCGATGTCGGCACAGGTCAGCAGGTACAGGTAGTCCAGGCGGTCGCGGCTGCCGACCAGGGTGGCGAAGCGATGGATCACCACCGGATCGGCGATGTCTTGCTTCTGCGCGGTCACCGACATGCGCAGGTGCTGTTCGACCAGCCAGGCGACCAGCTCGGTATCGGTGCCACTGAGCGCATGCGCTTGGCAGAACGCACGCGCGTCCACCGCACCCAGCTCGGAGTGGTCACCGCCGCGGCCCTTGGCGATGTCATGGAACAGGCCGGCCAGCAGCAGCAGTTCCGGCTTGCGCAGGCGTGGCCAGACTTCGTGCGCGATCGAGAAGCGTTCGTCGGCACGGCTGCTGGCGAACTGGCCGATGTTGCGCAGGACCATCAGCGTGTGCTGGTCGACCGTATAGACATGGAACAGGTCGAACTGCATGCGCCCGCTGACCTGGGCAAACGCGGGGATCCACTGGCCAAGCACGCCCAGCCGCGCCATGCGCGAAAGCGTGTCGACCGGGCGCTGGCCACGCAGCAGGGCAAGGAAGTGCTCGCGTGCGTCGGCGTCGGCCTGGTCATAGGCCGGCAGCAGCGGCAGCGACTCGGCCAGTGCACGCGCGGTCAGCGAGTGCAGGCCGCGCACCTGCGGGTTGTTGGCCCAGCTGGAAAACAGCGCGAACACTTGGCCGATGTCGCCCTGCGGCCAGTCGGCCTCGTTGGCGGCCAGGTAGCCACGGCGCAGGGAGAAGCCCACGGTCAGCGGTTCCGGCTGGGCCTCGCCATCGAACTGTTCCTCGAAGCGCTGCAGCAGGCGGTCGCTGATCCGGCGCACCACCAGCGCGGCGCGGTAGAAGCCCTGCATCATTTTTTCGACACCGAGATTCTCGGCATCGTCTTCGAAGCCCAGGCGCGCGGCCAGGGTCTTCTGGTAATCGAAACGCAGGCGCTCTTCCGGGCGGCGCGCGACCAGGTGCAGGCCGAAGCGCAGCCGCGCCAGCACTGCACGCTCGCGCTTCAGCGCGGCCGCTTCGTCGGCACCAAGGTGGCCCAGGCCGACCAGCGCTTCCAGGTCGCGTACGCCGAAGGCGCGCAGCGCCATCCAACCCAGCGTGTTGAGATCGCGCAGGCCGCCGGGACCATCCTTGAGATCCGGCTCCAGGTTGTCGGCAGTGTCGCCGAAGCGCTGGTGACGGTTGCGCAGCTCTTCCAGCTTGGCCAGGAAGAAGGCACGCGCCGGCCACAGCTCACGGTCGTCGATGGCCTCGCGCAGCGCACGGCGCGCTGCATCATCAGCCAGGATCGGACGCGCCTCGATCAGCGCGGTCAGCACGGTCTGGTCAGCCGCCGCCTCGCGGCACTGCAATGCAGAACGCACCGCATGGCTGACCGCCAATCCGCAGTCCCACAGCAGCGCGAACAGGCGTGCCAATGCCGCTTCATGCGCCCGTTGTGCGGGCGGGTCGCCGAACACCAGCAGGTCGATGTCAGAACGCGGAAACAGTTCACCCCGGCCATAGCCACCGACCGCGAACAGCGACAGGTCGCTGTCGGCCGGCAGGCAACGCTGCCAGGCCAGGCGGATCAGATGGTCGGCCGCGCGCGCCCGCAGCGCCAGCAGGCGCTCGATGTTGTCGCCCTGGTCGAAGCGGCGATACAGGCGCGCGTCGGCCTGCTGCAGCGCCTGGCGCGCGGCAGCAGCCCAGTCCGGGTCGTTGAGCGACGCGGCCGGCGTGTCCAGCAGCGAACTCGCCGGCAGCATCGTCAGGAAACCTGCGACTCGCCCGGCGACAGGGTCAGCACGTCCACGCCGGTCTCGGTGACCGCGACCATGTGCTCCCACTGCGCCGACAGCTTGCGGTCCTTGGTCACCACGGTCCAGCCATCCGGCAGCACCTTGTTGTAGCGGGTGCCCTCGTTGATCATCGGTTCGATGGTGAAGGTCATGCCGGGCTGCAGCACCAGGCCCTGGCCCGGGCGGCCGTAATGCACCACCTGCGGCTCATCGTGGTAGACCTTGCCGATGCCATGGCCGCAGTACTCGCGCACCACGCTGAAACGCTCGCCTTCGGCATAGCTCTGGATGGCATGGCCGATGTCGCCCAGGGTGGCGCCCGGGCGCACCGCGCGGATGCCGCGCCACATGGCTTCGTACGTCGTTTCCACCAGGCGGCGGGCCATCACCGACGGGGTGCCGACGAAGTACATGCGGCTGGTGTCGCCGTGCCAGCCGTCCTTGATGACGGTGACGTCGATGTTGATGATGTCGCCATCCTTGAGCACCTTCCCTTCGCTGGGGATGCCGTGGCAGATGACGTTGTTGACCGAGGTGCACACGGTCTTGGGGAAGCCGCGGTAGCCGACGTTGGCCGGAATGGCGCCCTGCACGTTCACGATGTGGTCGTGGCAGATGCGGTCCAGTTCCTCGGTGGTGACACCGGGCTTGACGTGGGGGGTGACGATGTCGAGCACTTCGCTGGCCAGGCGGCCGGCGATGCGCATCATCTCGATTTCCTGCGGGGTTTTCAGATTCACGCTCATGGCACCCATTATCGCCGATCCGGCCGCAATCTGAACGAACGCCACCCAACTGCCGATCCGGGGCATGCACGGTTCCGGCAAGGAAAGTGAAAGCGTGATGGCCTCCACTCTTGCGCCTGCCTATTTATCACGGATTACAGACACTTACGCCTCCTAAGCTGGACCCACTGTCGTCAAAGCGGCGCCGAACGTGCCGTCTTCGCCTTGTTCAACGGACCTTCGGGTCAGGGAGGTTGTCCATGCGATCCCCAGTTCGATCACCGCTGGCATGGGCCGTGGCCGGGCTCCTGCTGTCCGGCCCGGCGCTGGCCGCCGACACCACCACCTTCAACGTCACCCTGGTGGTCACCAAGGCCTGCACCATAACGGCGGCGGCCGCCACCAACGTGGACTTCGGCACCGCGGCATCAACCACCACCACGCCCACCCTGGGCCAGGGCACGGTGACCGCCCAGTGCTCGGCACTGACCCCGTACACGATCTCGCTGAATGCGGGCGCCAATGCCAGCACCGCCAATGACGTCACCACCCGGCGGATGAAGAACACCAATGCGGCGGTGACCGCCAACAACTATGTCGGCTACCAGCTCTACCAGGATGCCGCACATACCCTGGTCTGGGGTGCCACGACCGGCACCAACACCCAGGCCGGCATCGGCACCGGCCTGGCCGTGCCCTACATCGTCTACGGCCAGATCCTGAACCTGAGCACCAACAACCCGGCCGCCGGTAACTACCTGGATACGGTTACCGCCACGATCACCTATTGATGGAGCACGCCCGCATGGCCGGATCCCGCCCGTGGCGCGCCACCGGCGTGGCGCTGCTCGCCCTGTACCTGCTCGCCATCGCGGCCGCCGGCGCCACCAGCCTGCAGGTGGCCCCGACCAGCCTGCAGCTGGAAGCCCGCCAGCGTGCCGGCGAATTGTGGCTGACCAACAGCGGCACCTCGCCGGTGAAGCTGCAGGTACGCGTGTTCCGCTGGGTGCAGCAGGACGGCCAGGAACAGCTGCTGCCCACCGATGCGTTGATGGCCACCCCGCCGATGCAGGAACTGGCCGCCGGACAGCAGCAGCTGGTGCGGGTCATGCGTCCGGACAAGGAACCGCCAGCGGCACAGCAACATTACCGCCTGATCGTTGACGAGGTGCCCGACCTGGCCATCCGCGCGGGTGGCATGCAGTTCGTCCTGCGCTATTCGATCCCGGTGTTCGTGCAGCCCTCGGCCGGCACGCTGGCGCCGCAGTTGCAGGCCCGGCTGGTAAAGCTGGCGGACGGCCGCAACGGCGTCGAAGTAGCCAATTCGGGCAACAGTTACGCTCAGATCGCCGATCTCGCGCTGGGCAGCGCCACGCGCCCACGCATCGTCCATCCCGGGCTGCTGGGCTACGTATTGCCCGGCCAGGTGATGCGCTGGCCGATCGAACGCACGGCGATCGACCGCGACAACGACCAGATCACGGCCAAGCTCAATGGCGAGTCGGAACAGACGCCACTGTCGCCCCCACCGGCTCGCTGAGGCGTTGATGGGCGCGCTGTTGGCGGCCCTGGCTCCCGCGGCGACCGAGGCCGCCGATGTGTCCGGCGTGGCCACGGCTGCTGATGTATCCGGCGTGTCGGCCGATGCGATCCTGCCACCCCCCACCCCACTGACCGCCAGCCAGACGCTGTACCTGGATGTGTCGCTCAACAGCACGCCGCGCGGCCTGCTGCCGTTCACCGAGAACCGGGGCCGGCTACAGGCCAGCCCCGAAGTGCTGCGCCAGCTCGGCTTCAACGCCAGCGGCGATGCACCGGTCTACCTGGACCAGATCAGCGGTGCGGTGGTGCGCTACGACGCCCACATGCAGACCCTGGCGCTGGACGTGCCGCTGGACCAGCTGACACTGCCGACCACGGTGCTAAGCCGGCCGCAGGTGCGCGCCCCCGCCGGCAGCGCCTCGCCCGGCGTGCTGCTGAACTACGACGTCTACGGCAGCCGGGTGGACACGCTCGGCAACCTCAGCCTGAGCTCGAAGCTGCGCGTATTCGGTATCGGCAATGGCACTTTCGAGAATACCGCCATCAGCCGCCGCTACCAGCAACCCGGCGACCGCCATTGGCGCGGCGAGAGCGTGCGCCTGGACACACGCTGGAGCCTGGATTTCCCCGATAGCGCAACGACCCTGGAGATCGGCGATTTCTACAGCGGGTTCGTCGACTGGACCCGCCCCGTGCGCCTGGGTGGCCTGCAGATCGGCCGCAACTATGGCCTGCAGCCCTACCGCGTGCTGACGCCCACGCCGAGCTTCCTCGGCCAGGCCGTGGTGCCTTCCACGGTCGAGTTGTATGTCGATGGCCTGCGCCAGTACAGCGGGCAGGTGCCGGTCGGTCCCTTCCAGCTCGCAGCACAGCCCGGCATCAGCGGCACCGGCAACGCGCAGGTGGTGGTGACCGACGCATTCGGCCGCATGCAGACGCTGGACTTCAGCTTCTACGGCACCCAGCAGCTGCTGGCCAAGGGCCTGTCGGACTGGTCGGTCGGCGTCGGCCACCTGCGACGGGATTTCGGCGAGCGCTCCTTCGCCTATGACGATCGTACGGTGGCCAGCGCCAGCTGGCGCGGCGGCGTCACCGACACGTTCACCGGCGAGGCGCATGCCGAAGGCGGCGGCGGCCTGGCCCAGGGCGGCATTGGCGGCTGGTGGCTGCTCGGCGCCGCCGGCGTGTTCAATGCCGCCTATGCGCACAGTGACTACCACGGCCTGCAGGGTGGGCAATGGGCGCTGGGCTACAGCTGGAACAACCGTCGCTTCAACGTCAATCTGCGCAGCGTGCGCAGCCACGGCGACTACCGCGACCTTGGCGCGCTGCAGGGCAACCTGCCACCAAGCATCAGCGAGCAGGCCACGGTCGGCCTGGACCTGCTGCGGCTGGGCACGCTCAGCGCCAGCTATCTGCGCCTGCGCTACCCCGACGGAGACGACAACCGCTATGCCAGCCTGTTCTGGTCGCGCACCTGGAGCCAACGCTGGTCGGCCTACCTGTCGGTGAACCAGAACCTGGACCGCAGCGATGACCGCGGCATCTACCTGTCGATGACTGCCAGCCTGGGCAACAATCGCCAGGCCAGCCTCTCCAGCCAGCGCAATGGCGACAGCCAGAGCTGGGTCGCGGACGTGACCCAGCCGGTGCCCGGCGATGGCAGTGCCGGCGGCGTCGGCTGGCGCGCGCAGCTGCGCCACGGCGAGGACGGCAACGGCGGCCTGGCCGAGGTCGGCATCCTCAACGATGTCGGCCGCTATTCATTCGGCGCCTCGCGCCAGGGCGGGCTCAACTATGCCTACGCCAGTGCCAGCGGCAGCCTGGTGTGGATGGGCGGGCACGCCTTCGCCACGCGCGAGGTATCCGATGCGTTCGCGGTGATCAGCACCAATGGCGTCGCCGGGGTCCCGGTGCGGCTGGAGAACCGGCTGATCGGTGTCACCGACGATCGCGGCCTGCTGCTGGTCAGTCCGCTGCTGTCCTGGCAGCGCAACCGGGTCTCGATCGACACCCTGGACCTGCCCGAAGACATGCGTGCCGACCGCATCGAGGACTGGGTCACGCCGCGCCAGCGCGCGGGTAGCCGCGTGACCTTCCTGTTGCGTTCGCGGTCGTCACTGAGCCTGACCCTGCTGGCGATGAACGGCCAGCCTCTGGAGGTGGGCAGCGAGGTGCAGCTGCCTGACGGTCGCCAGGCCACGGTCGGCTACGACGGCCTGCTCTATCTGGAAGATGTCGCCGCCGGCAGCGTGCTGTACGTCACCACCAGCCATGGCCCGTGCCGGGTGAAGGTACCGGACCTGCCCAAGGTGGTGGCGTCCGGCGCGCGGCCGAAGCCGGCGCCGCAGCAGTGCATCCCGGAGGTGGCGCCATGAGGGTGCTGCTGCTCATCCTGCTGCTGTGGGCCGGCCTGCTGGCAGCGGCGCCAGCCGGTGCCACAGCGGTCTGCACGGCGGTCGCCAATCCGACCCTGCCGTTCGGCAACATCAACAGCAATGCACCCGGCCCGAGCACGGCCAACCTCAACATCACGGTGACCTGCACCACCGCCGCGCTGAGCCTGCTGGCCACCACCGGCGTGCGCGTCTGCGTGGGCATCGGCGCAGGCAGTGGCGGCGGCAGCAGTTCCACGTTCCGCACGATGGCCACCTCCACCAGCGACACGATGAATTTCCAGCTGTACAACAACGCCAGCTTCGGCCAGGTCACTGGCCTGGTCCCGCGCGGCACGCCGCCAGCGCAGGAGCTGACCATGAGCTACAACGTACCGCTGCTGACCGGCGGCAGTGGTGCGCAGACTGTGCAGCTGTTCGGTCAGATTCCGGCCAACCAGGTCCTCGCCTCCGGCGCGTACAGCAGCACTTTCAGCGGTGCCAGCGTGGTGCTGACCTGGGCCTGGAACGAGGTGCTGGCCGGTAGCGCCACCGTCCCCGCCACCTGCAACGGCGGTGCCACCGGTACCAACAGCGCGAGTGCGGCCTTCAGTTTCACCGCTACCGCCAACGTGCTGCCGCAATGCGGCAGCTACGTCACCACCAACATGAATTTCGGCAACGTCACCGGCGGCATCCCGGCCAACATCGACCAGACCGCCACCCTGACCCTGACCTGCCTGAAGAACACCGCCTTCCAGGTCGGCCTGAACAACGGCCAGAACAATCCTGCCGCCACCACCACCCGGCGCATGGCCACCACCATCGGCAACAGCACCTACTACCTGCCCTACGAGCTGTACCGGGATCCGGCACGAAGCCAGCGCTGGGGCAACACCCTGGCGGTCGACACGGCCAGCAGCACCGGCACCGGCAGCGCGCAGCAGCTGACCATCTATGGCCGGGTGCCGCCGGTCACCGGCCAACCCCCGGCCGGCACCTACAACGACCTGGTGACGGTGACGATCACCTACTGACCAGCGTGCCGACCAACGGTCGGCACCCACCGGACGAAGGCCGTGCCGAGCGCCGGCTCGGCGCTACAGTTGCGGCGCATCCAGCCGATACCGCGCAGCAAGTCTTTCAGCACGGTGGATGGCAGGTGGTTCGCACATTCCTGATCGGGGCGATGCTGGTCGCCAGCGCGCCGGCCCGCGCCGAACCGCGCAGCAGCACGCTGCAGATCCGGCTGACCGTGGTCGAATCCTGCAGCGACGATGCCGGCGCTCCCCCTTGCGCGGCGCCACACCAGCGCAGTGACGCCCCCAAGGTGCCGCCCCAGATCCGCGACCTCGCACCTCCGGCGACAGACGACAGCGCAATGCCCTCCGTGACCCTCATCTACTGATGCGCGCGCTGCTGATCCTGCTTGGACTGCTGCTGGCGCAGCCGTCGGCGGCGCTGGAGCTGTTGCCGACCACCCTGCAGCTACCCGCCGAAGGCGGCCGCGCCGAACTGTGGCTGCGGAATCCGGGGCCCGGCCGCTGGCAGGGCCAGGTGCAGGTGCTGGCGTGGGATCAGCAGCTGGACGCCGAACGACTGCACCCCAGCGACCACATCCGGGTCAGCCCGGCGCGGCTGGACCTGGCCCCCGGCAGCACCCAGCGCGTCTGGCTGCTGCCAGGCGGTCCGGCAGCATCGGCGGGTGAACAGGCCTATCGGATCGTACTGGCGCCGGCCTTGCCGGGATTGCCGCGCTATTCGCTGCCGCTGTTCCGCGGCCCAGCGGCGCCAGCGCCGAATGCCCGGCTGCAGGGCTGCGTCGAGGCACATGGGCCTCGGGCCATGCTGCGACTCAGCAATTCCGGTACGCTGCATGGCCGTCTGCACGATCTGCGATTCATAGCGGCCGACGGCCAATCGTCGCTGCTGGTGGCCGGGCTGGCCGGCTATATCCTCGCAGGCCATGAACGCCGCTGGCCCCTGCCTGCCCGCCCCGATGATTATGTCGGCGGCCACTTCCAGGCCCGCCTGCAGGACGGCCGCGAGGTCGATCTGGCCGCATCTGACCCTGCCATTGCAGCGGACGCCCCCAGCGGGCTATAATCGACCGGATTCCTGCCGCCTGCGTGCGCGGGAGCCCGTTCACACCGGACGTCACCGGTGAATCCACACCTGCTGCCCCCATCCGTGCCGGGGTGCTCCGCAAGGAGTTCGGCCACGGAGGCAACAGGGAAGCCCAACCCCGGAACCGATCGCGCTTCCACGCGTCCCGCATACCTATCCCGCGGGCGGAATCGCTGGTTCCATATCAGGAGTATTGCAATGCCCCAGGTCACCATGCGTCAGATGCTGGAAGCCGGCGTCCACTTCGGCCACCAGACCCGCTACTGGAACCCGAAGATGGCTCCGTACATCTTCGGCGCCCGCGGCAAGATCCACATCATCAACCTGGAAAAGACCGTCCCGCTGTTCAACGATGCGATGAACTTCATCTCGTCGGTTGCCCAGAAGCGCGGCACCGTCCTGTTCCTGGGCACCAAGCGCAGCGCCCGCGAAACCATCAAGGAAGAAGCCGAGCGTTGCGGCATGCCGTTCATGAACCAGCGTTGGCTGGGCGGCACCCTGACCAACTTCCGTACCGTCAAGCAGTCGGTTGCCCGCCTGAAGGAACTGGAAGCCGGTGAAACCGACGGCACCTTCGAGAAGCTGGTCAAGCACGAAGTGCTGGGCCTGCGTCGCGAGCGCGACAAGCTGGAAGCCTCGCTGGGCGGTATCAAGGACATGAACCGTCTGCCGGACGCCATCTTCGTGATCGACATCGGCCACGAAGACATCGCGATCAAGGAAGCCAAGAAGCTGGGCATTCCGGTCATCGCCGTGGTCGACACCAACTACAACCCGGAACTGGTGGACTACGCCATCCCGGGCAACGACGACGCCATCCGCGCTGTGCAGCTGTACGCCCGCGCCGCTGCCGACGCCGTGCTGGAAGGCAAGGCGGCTGCCCCGCACGCCGCTTCGGTGCGCGAGGAAGAGTTCGCGGAAGCCGCTGCTGAAGGCGAAGAGAAGCCGGCCCGCCGCGCTCCGGCCAAGAAGGCTGCCAAGAAGGGCGACGACGCCCAGGCCTGATCCAGGCCCCGGGTGGACGCCCGGCGTCCACCCTCCCTGCACGCAGCCATCGGCGCGTGACAGGACCGTGTCACACGGGCCGGCCACCATGCCGGCCCAACCCCTTTCTTTCGTGAGGTAATCCCGTGGAAATCACTGCTTCCCTGGTCAAGGAACTGCGCGAGCGCACCGGCGCCGGCATGATGGAATGCAAGAAGGCGCTTACCGAAGCCAACGGCGACATCAACGCCGCTGCTGAAGCCATGCGCAAGTCCGGCGCTGCCAAGGCCGACAAGAAGGCTGACCGCGTGGCCGCCGAAGGCCGTCTGGGCCTGGCCCAGGACGGCGGCAAGGCCGTGCTTGTCGAAGTCAACTCGGAAACCGACTTCGTCGCCAACGATGACAACTTCAAGTCCTTCGTCAACGCCGTCGCCGCCGCTGCCCTGGCATCGGGCGCCACCGACGTCGAAGCCGTGAAGGCCGCCACGCTGGCCGACGGCCGCACCGTTGAAGAAGCCCGCGCCACCGCCGTGCAGACCCTGGGTGAGAACATCCAGATCCGCCGCATGGTCAAGGTCGACACCACCGGCAACATCGGTGCGTACGTCCACACCAACGGCAAGGTCGGCGTGCTGGTCGACCTGATCGGCGGCGACGTCGAGCTGGCCCGTGGCCTGGCGATGCACGTGGCCGCGCTGAAGCCGCCGCACAACAAGGCTGCGGACGTTCCGGCCGAGTTCGTCGAAAAGGAAAAGGAAATCGAGCTGGCCAAGATGACCGAGAAGGACAAGGCCAAGCCGGCCGACATCCTGGAAAAGATCATCAGCGGCAAGATCAACAAGATCGTCAGCGACGTGACCCTGTACGGCCAGACCTACGTGCTGGGCGACACCACCGTCGAGCAGGTGGTCAAGGCCGCTGGCGCGGACGTGGCAGGCTTCAAGCTGCTGATCGTCGGCGAAGGCATCGAGAAGGTGGTGGAAGACTACGCCGCCGAAGTTGCCAAGGCGATGCAGGTCTGATTCCAGCCTTCCGGCTGTGAAGCGACCAGAAGGAGCCGCGGGAAACCGCGGCTCTTTTTTTATGCATGGGCCCAGGGATTAACCCATGGCCCATCGGTGGGTGCGCACCGTTGGTGCGCACAACCGGCACCTTTGCGTTGCGCTCGAATCAAGCCGATACTCAGTCGCAGGGAATCCTCAGTCACCTAGCAGGAACGAAAATCGCGGACTGTGATGCATTCCTAGGTATTCTTGCCCCAATGGAATTGAACGACCCGACATGCCTCCCGAGCTGACAGCTGCCCTGGCGCTCTGCCGCAACCTGCCCTCGCCACCCGGTATTGCCCTGCGCATCATCGAACTGGCCCAGGACCCGGAAGCGGACATCGCCACCGCCGCCGACATCATCGCCATCGACATGGCGCTGAGCGCTCGCATGCTGCGCATCGCCAATTCACCGCTGTATGCCAGCCGCCGCCGCATCGAGAACCTCGGCCAGGCGCTGACCATGCTGGGCCTGAACGCCACGATCAGCCTCGCCCTCGGCTTCACCGTCACCCAGGGCCTGACCGGCGGCACCGGCGCCGACCACGACCTGCGCCAGCGCGCGTGGAAGCGCAGCATCCTCAGCGCCCTGGCTGCCAGCCAGCTGGGCCAGGCGCGCGGCCTGCGCCGGCTGGAGGAACTGATGCTGGCCGGCCTGCTGCAGGACCTGGGCGTACTGTGCCTGGCCCAGGCCGAGTCGGAGCGCTACCTGCCGCTGCTGCGCGAGGCACGCGACAACATCGACCTGGTCGCCCGCGAACGCGAGGAACTGGGCTGCAGCCATGCCGAGGTCGGCGCGTGGGTGGCCGAGCAATGGGGCCTGCCACGTTACCTGGTGGAGAGCATCAGCCACAGCGAGGACGAGGACGCCGCCGAATCGCCGTTCCAGGCCTGCGTGCAGCTGTCCGGCGCGGTGGCCGACATCTGGCTGGACAGCGACGCCGATGCCGCGCGCGAGCACGCCCTGCAGCAGGTGCACGACCGCCTGGAGCTGGACAGCGCGCGCTTCGACCAGGTGCTGGCGCGCATCAGCGAGGCCCTGCCCGACATCGCCAGCCTGTTTGATGCCGGCCTCAATTCTCCGGCGCGGGTGCGCGAGCTGATCGATCACGCGCAGGAACTGGCCACGCTGCGCAACCTGCGCGAACTGCAGGATGCCGACCAGGCGCGCCGCCGTGCCGACGAATTCGAGGCGCGCGCCAAGCGCCTGGCCGACCAGGCCCATCGTGATGCATTGACCGGCGTGCTCAACCGCCGCCAGCTGGAAGCGGTGCTGGAGCAGGAATTCCTGCGTGCCGGCCGCCAGGGCTGGCCACTGTCGGTGGCCTTCATCGACCTGGACGACTTCAAGAAGATCAACGACGCCCACGGTCACCTGACAGGCGACGAGGTGCTGCGCGCCTTCGCCGGCAAGCTGCAGGGCCAGCTGCGCAGCAGCGACACCGTGGCCCGCTTCGGCGGCGAGGAGTTTGTCGCACTGCTGCCCAACACCAGCGAAAGCGTGGCCCTGGACGTGATCCGCCGGGTGCTGGCCAACATCGTCGCCACGCCGATGGCCGAGCTGGAGGGTGGTCCGCTGTTCGTCACCTTCTCCGCCGGCGTGGCCACCCAGGGCGGCTACGAGCGCTTCGCCGACGTCCAGGACCTGCTGCGCGCCGCCGACGACGTGCTGTACCGCTCCAAGAACCTGGGCCGCAACCGGGTGATCGCCCGCTCGCCGGGGGCACTGGGCCATGACGAGCTGTCGGCCACGGCCAGCGCCGAACTGGGCTGAACGGGACGCCCCGGCCGACCGGGCGAACCACCGGATTCTGCGCCGCAGTGCACAAAACACTTTGGCACAACGCCGCATGCGCGTAGAATCGCCCGCGATTTCCACGCACCCGAGGTCCTCATGTCCAAGCTCGCCTATCGCCGCATCCTTCTGAAACTGTCCGGGGAGGCGCTGATGGGAGACGAGGACTACGGCATCGACCCGAAGGTCATCAATCGCCTGGCCCGCGAGGTCATCGAAGCCCAGCAGGCCGGCGCCGAAGTGGCGCTGGTGATCGGCGGTGGCAACATCTTCCGCGGCGCCGGCCTGGCCGCCGGCGGCATGGACCGCGTCACCGGCGACCAGATGGGCATGCTGGCCACGGTCATCAACGCCCTGGCCATGCAGGACGCCCTCGAGAAGCTGGGTGCCAAGGCCCGGGTGATGAGCGCGATCAAGATCAACGACGTGTGCGAGGACTACATCCGCCGCCGCGCCATCCGCCACCTGGAAAAGGGCCGTCTGGTGATCTTCGCTGCCGGCGTCGGCAGCCCGTTCTTCACCACCGACTCCGGCGCCGCCCTGCGCGCGATCGAGATCGGCGCCGACCTGCTGCTGAAGGCCACCAAGGTCGATGGCGTGTACGACAAGGACCCGAACAAGCACAGCGATGCGGTCCGCTTCGACAGCCTGAGCTACGACGAAGTGATCCGCCGCGGCCTGGAAGTGATGGACACGGCGGCCTTCGCTCTAGCCCGCGACAGCGACCTGCCGATGCGCGTGTTCGACATGGGCCAGCCGGGCGAACTGCTGAAGATCCTCAACGGCGCGAACATCGGCACCCTGGTCCAGGGCCGCGACCCGGCCTGAGCCTGAGCGCAAAGCGACAACCGGGCCGATTCAGGCCCGGCAGCGTCCCGTATTCGCCTATAATCGCCCGATTCCAGATACATCCAGGACCGGGCGATGCTCAACGACATCAAGAACAACGCGCAGACGCGCATGGCCAAGAGCATTGACGCTCTGAAGCACACCCTCACCTCCATCCGGACCGGCCGTGCCACCCCGGCCCTGCTGGACCGCGTGACGGTCAGCGCCTATGGCAACGCCAGCACCCCGCTGAACCAGGTCGCGTCGATCTCCAACGCCGACGCGCACTCGCTGCTGGTCACCCCGTTCGACAAAGGCATGATCAAGGAGATCGAAAAGGGTCTCTACAACGCCGAGTTCACTCCGAACACGCTGGGCACCGCGATCCGCATCAACATGCCGCCGCCGACCGAAGAGCGCCGCAAGGAGCTGGTCAAGCAGGTGCAGAAGGAAGGGGAAGGCGCCAAGATCGCGATCCGCAACATCCGTCAGGACGCGAACAAGGAAATCGCCAAGCTGGTCAAGGACAAGGCGATCAGCGAAGACGAGAAGAAGCGCGGCGAAGACGACATCCAGAAGCTGACCGACGCCAACATCAAGGACGTCGACAAGGTCGTTGCCGACAAGGAAAAAGAACTGCTGTCGGTCTGAAGTCGATGCCTTCAGTCCCGCCTCCGTTGCCTGCCTCCCTGCCCCGCCACATTGCCATCATCATGGATGGCAATGGGCGTTGGGCACAGCAGCGCCGTCGCCCCCGCGTGATCGGCCACCGTGCCGGCGCGCGCGCGGTCAACCGCACCATCGAGCGCTGCCTTGAACTGGGCATTCCGGCGCTGACCCTGTTCGCCTTCTCCAGCGAGAACTGGGGCCGGCCGCAGGAGGAAGTGGACGCGCTGATGAAGCTGTTCCTCGGTGCACTCGACCGCGAAGTGGACGAGCTGCACCGGCGTGGCGTGCGCGTGCGCTTCATCGGCGAACGCGAGCGCTTCGGCGCCGGGCTGGTCAGCCGCATGCAGCTGGCCGAGCAGCGCACCGCCGACAACACCACCCTGACCCTGTCGATCGCCGCCAGCTACGGTGGCCGCCAGGACATCGCCCGCGCCGCGCGCGCCCTGGCCGTCGAAGTGGCGGCCGGTCGCCTTCTGCCCGAGCAGATCGATGAATCGCTGCTGGGCAGCCGGGTGGCCCTGGCCGACCTGCCGCCGCCGGACCTGTTCATCCGCACCGGCGGCGACACCCGCATCAGCAACTTCCTGCTGTGGCAGCTCGCCTATACCGAACTGTGGTTCACCGAGGCCCTGTGGCCGGACTTCGACGCCGGGCAGCTGCAGCAGGCGCTCGACGCCTATGCCGGTCGCGAGCGTCGTTTCGGCCTGACCAGCGCCCAGATTGCCGCACTGGCCACCGAGACTTCCAGCCCATGACCAAGACCCGAGTCCTTGCCGCGCTGATCATGGCGCCGCTAGCCATTGCGGCGATCCTGCTGCTGCCCACGCAATGGCTGGCCGCCGCCGCCGCCGCCGTGCTGCTGATCGGCCTGTGGGAATGGCTGAAGCTGGCCGGTATCGAGGACACCCTGGCGCGCACCGTGCTGCTGGTGCTGAACCTGCTGCTGATGGTGCTGCTGGTCTGGGCCGATGGCAGCACCCTGGTCCTGTTCCAGATAACCACGCTGGCCGGCGTTGCCTGGTGGCTGGCCGCACTGGTCTGGTTGCGTTTCTTCACCTTCGGTGCTCAGCCGTCGGCACCCTCGCGGATCCTGAAGATGCTGGCAGGTACCCTGGCCATCGTGCCGGCGTGGGCCGCGCTGGTGCTGATCCATGCCGGCGGCGATCCGCCGGGCCAGCAGGGCCACCTGTGGCTGCTGGCTGCGCTGGCGCTGGTGTGGGCGGCCGACTCGGGCGCCTATTTCGCTGGCCGCCATTTCGGCAAGCACAAGCTGGCGCCGCGGATCAGCCCCAACAAGACCTGGGAAGGCCTGTTCGGCGGCCTGCTGGCCGGTGTCGCCGTGGCCCTCGGCCTGGGCTGGCTGGCTGGCATCGATGCCGCACACCTGCCCGGCCTGTTGATCACCGCAGTGGTGGCGGTGTTCGCCTCGGTCCTGGGCGACCTGTTCGAGAGCCTGATCAAGCGCCATGCCGGCGCCAAGGACTCGGGCCACCTGATCCCGGGCCACGGTGGCGTGCTCGACCGGGTCGACGGCGTCCTCGCCGCCGTGCCGGTGTTCGCGCTGGGCAAGGAAATCTTCGGGTTCTGACCATGAATGCTGCTGCAGACCTGCGCCGGGTCGCCGTGTTCGGCGCTACCGGCTCGATCGGCGCCTCCACACTGGACGTGATCGCCCGCCACCCGCACCGCTACCAGGCCACGGTGCTCGCTGCCGGTCGCCAGGTGCAGGCGCTGCTGGCGCTGTGCCGCCAGCACAAACCCGCGCACGCGGTGATCGCCGACGCATCGCTGTTCGCCGAGCTGCGTGACGGCCTGCGCGAGGCCGGACTGGCCACCGAGGCCCATGCCGGCCAGGCCGCGCTGGACCAGCTGGCCGCCAGCGATGCCTGCGATACCGTGGTCGCGGCCATCGTCGGCGCGGCCGGCCTGTCCTCGACCCTGGCTGCCGCCGCCGCCGGCAAGCGCATCCTGCTGGCCAACAAGGAATCGCTGGTGCTGGCCGGCGAACTGCTGACCCGGACGGCCGAACGTGCCGGTGCCGAAATCATCCCGATCGACAGCGAGCACAGCGCGATCTTCCAGTGCCTGCGCTCGCGCGATGCCAGTGTCGACGGCGCCGGCGTGCGCCGGATCCTGCTGACCGCCTCCGGCGGCCCGTTCCGTGGCCGCAGCCGCGCCGAGCTGGCCCAGGTCACCCCGGCCCAGGCCGTTGCCCACCCCAAGTGGTCGATGGGGCCGAAGATCTCGGTCGATTCGGCGACGTTGATGAACAAGGGCCTGGAGGTCATCGAGGCCCACCACCTGTTCGGCGTGCCCGGCCAGCGCATCGAGGTGCTGGTGCACCCGCAGAGCCTGGTCCATTCGCTGGTCGAGTTCGTCGACGGCTCGACCCTGGCCCAGATGGGCCTGCCGGACATGCGCACCACCCTGGCCGTCGGCCTCGGCTGGCCGCAGCGCATCGAATCGGGCGTGGCCGGGCTGGACCTGCTGGCCCAGGGCCGCCTGGATTTCGAGGCCCCGGATACCGACGCCTTCCCCTGCCTGGCCTTGGCCTGGCAGGCCATGCAGGCCGGCGGCACCGCGCCGGCGGTGCTTAACGCCGCCAACGAAGAGGCGGTTTCAGCGTTTCTTCAGGGCCGGATCGGTTTCCTGACGATCCCGGCGCTGGTTGCTAACGCTCTTTCAACACTGCCGTCCCAGCCAGCCGATACACTGGAGGTCCTGTTGTCCGCCGACCAGCGGGCACGCCAGCTCACCCTGAACGCCATCGACGCCGCCTGAACGACCGCCTCGCCCAGCATGACGCCGCCGCCCCTGCCCGCCACTGTGTGCCTGCATGACTGACTTCATCGGATCGGTCTGGTGGATGATCGTCAGCCTCGGGCTGCTGGTCACCTTCCACGAATTCGGGCATTACTGGGTCGGGCGCCTGTGCGGGGTCAAGATCCTGCGTTTCTCGGTCGGCTTCGGGCGGCCGCTGTGGTCGCGCCGCGACAGGCACGGCACCGAGTTCGCCATCGCCGCCATCCCGCTGGGCGGTTACGTGAAGTTCCTCGACGAACGCGAGGTCGAAGTGCACCCGCACGAGCGCGGCCAGGCTTTCAACCACAAGACGGTCTGGCAGCGCATCGCGATCGTTGCCGCCGGCCCGATCGCCAATCTGCTGCTGTGCATCCTGCTGCTGTGGGCGATGTTCGTGATCGGCAAGCAGGATTACTCGCCCACCATCGGCCGTGTCAGCGGCATCGCCGCCAGTGCCGGGCTGGCCAGCGGCGACCGCGTGCTGCGCGTGGACGACCGCCAGGTGGTCACCCTCGGCGAGGCCAGCATGGCGCTGACCGCAGCCGCGATGGACCGCCGCGACGTGAAGCTGGAAGTGCTGGATACGGCCGACCAGGTACGCACGCGCACCCTGCCGCTGTCGCAGCTGCCGGTGGGTTTCGATGAGCGGCGGGTGCCGATCCTGGCTGGCCTGCACTGGCAATCGTGGCTGCAGCCGGCGCAAGTCGAGTCGCTGACTGCGGACTCCGTGGTGGCAGGGCAACTGCAGCCAGGCGACCTGATCGTGGCCATCGATGGCCAGCGCATCGACAGCGTCGACCAGGTGATCGGCGAGATCCAGGCCCTGGGCCGTGCCGGCGGGCCGGGAATGATCGAGGTCCTGCGTGGCGGCGAGCGCCTGGCGCTGGAAGTCACCCCGCGCCAGGGCAAGGACGGCAAGGGCAATCCGGTCTGGCAGATCGGCGTCGGCTTCCCCACCAGCTACAGCCCCGCCTATGACACCCTGCTGCGCTATGGCCCGCTGGATGCGGTGACCGTGGCGGTGCGCGAGACCGGCCGCCTGGCCGCCGACTCGCTGGGCATGATGGGCCGCATCGTGACCGGCAAGGCCTCGCTGCAGAACGTTTCCGGGCCGGTCACCATCGCCCGCGTGGCCAATGTCTCGGCCAAGCGCGGCCTCGACTGGTTCCTGCAGTTCCTTGCCCTGCTGTCGCTCAGCCTGTGCATCATCAACCTGCTGCCGATCCCGATCTTGGACGGCGGCCACCTGCTGTATTACCTTATCGAGTTGGTCAAGGGCAGCCCGCTGAGCGAGCGTGCCATCGCCGCCGGCCAATACATCGGCCTGGCGTTGCTGGCCGGGCTGATGGGGTTGGCGTTCTACAACGACATCCTCGGCCTGGTCCCGCGATGAACTTTTCCACGTTGTTGCCGTCTACAGCGTCGGCATCCCGCACCAATGAAATCGACCTTCCTACCGGACGTGACATGACGCGACTCCCCAATCGCCGCCTGCTGGCCCTCGCCCTCGCCGCCGTCACCGGCGCTCCCGCCCTGGCCCAGGCAGCCGAGCCCTTCACTGTCAGCGACATCCGCGTCGATGGCCTGCAGCGCATCAGCTCGGGCACGGTGTTCACCTACCTGCCGGTGGAACGCGGCGAGACGATCACCGACAACAAGGTCGGCGAGACGATCCGCGCCCTGTACAAGACCGGCTTCTTCGAAGACGTGCAGCTGGACCGCCAGGGCACGATCCTGGTGGTGACCGTCAAGGAACGCCCGGCGATCAACAAGCTGACCGTGACCGGCAACAAGGACATCAAGTCCGACCAGCTGCTCAAGGGCCTGTCCGACATCGGCCTGACCGAGGGCGGCACCTTCGATCGCCTGAGCCTGGACCGCGTGACCCAGGAACTGCGCCGCCAGTACAACGACCGTGGCAAGTACAACGTCGACATCACCCCGACGGTGAGCCCGCTGGACCGCAACCGCGTGGACATCGCCATCGCCATCAAGGAAGGCAAGGCCGCCAAGATCCGCCACGTCAACCTGGTCGGCACCGAAAAGTTCGAGAGCAAGGACATCCTGGAGACCTGGGAGTCCAAGGAGCACAACTGGGCGTCGTGGTACCGCCGTGACGACCAGTACTCCAAGGAAAAGCTGTCCGGCGACCTGGAAAAGCTCAATTCCTGGTACCTGGATCGCGGCTACGTCGATTTCAGCATCGATTCCACCCAGGTCTCGATCAGCCCCGACAAGCGCGACATGTTCCTGACCGCGGGCGTGACCGAGGGCGCGCAGTACAAGATCTCCGAGATCAAGGTCAGCGGCGACACCATCCTCCCGCAGGAGGACGTCGAGCGCATGGTGATCCAGAAGTCCGGCGACACGTTCTCGCGTGCCCTGCTGGAATTCAGCTCGGACACCATCACCAATTCGCTGTCCAATATCGGCTACGCGTTCGCCAAGGTGAACCCGATCCCGACCACCAACCGCGCTGAACAGACCGTCGCCATCAACATGCAGGTCGTGCCCGGCCCGCGCGTGTCGGTGCGCCGCATCCTGTTCCGTGGCAATACCCGCACCTCCGATGAGGTGATGCGCCGCGAAATGCGCCAGTTCGAGAACAGCTGGTACTCGCAGGCCGCGATCGACCGCTCCAAGATCCGCCTGCAGCGCCTCGGCTACTTCGAATCGGTGGAAGTGGAAACCCCGGCCGTCAGCGGCAGCAACGACCAGGTCGACGTCGTCTACAACGTCAAGGAAACCACCTCGGGCAGCTTCGTGTTCGGCCTGGGCTACTCGCAGTCCTACGGCATGACCACGTCGGTGCAGCTGTCGCAGAACAACTTCCTCGGCGGCGGCAACCGCGTGTCGGTCGAAGCCTCGCGCAGCAGCTACCTGCAGCGTTACGGCTTCAGCTACACCAACCCGTACTTCACCGATGACGGCGTCTCGCTGGGCTACAACCTGTCCTGGCGCGAACTGGACTACTCCGACTTCAACACCGCGCAGTACAACAGCACCAACGGTGCCGCGCAGGTGGTGTTCGGCGTGCCGCTGACCGAGACCGATACCGTCTCGCTGATGTTCGGCATCGACAGCAACCAGATCACCACCTATCCGGGCTCCACGCCCGAGTCGATCATCGACTACATCAACGCCATCGGCACCAAGACGTTCCACGCGTGGCGCACCGAACTGGGCTGGGCCCGCGATTCGCGCAACGATTACTTCATGCCGACCCGGGGTACCTACCAGCGCATCGGCCTGGAAACCACCCTGCCTGGCTCGACCGTCGAGTACTTCAAGCTGAACTACCAGATCAGCAAGTATTGGCCGATCATGCCCTCGCTGGTGATCAACACCCGTGCGGAAATTGGCTACGGCGACAGCTACGGCAAGGATTACACCCGCGACCTCTGCTACACCGCGCCGACCGAGGCCAATCCGAACCCGACGCAGACTGTCGACTGCAACCCGAGCTCCTCGGATTACGTGAAGACGGTGACCGCCTCGGGCCTGCCGTTCTACGAGAACTTCTACGCCGGCGGCACCAACTCGGTGCGCGGCTTCGAAGACAACACCTTGGGCCCACGCGAGGCAACCCGCGGCTATCCGGATGGCCAGCCGCTGGGTGGCTCGCTGAAAACCGTCGGTTCGGTCGAAGCCTACTTCCCGCGCCTGTTCGACAGCCCGTCGGCGCGTGTCTCGGCCTTCGTCGACTTCGGCAACGTCTACACCGGCGTGGACAACTTCAAGGCCAACGAGCTGCGCGTGTCGACCGGTGTCGCCCTGCTGTGGCGCGCCCCGGTCGGCCCGATCTCGATCAGCTATGCCTTCCCGCTGAAGAAGGAAGACGGCGACAAGATCGAGCGGCTGCAATTCACGTTCGGTGGCCAGTTCTGAGGAACTCTGTTCCTCAGAACTGACCCACCTCCGGTGAATTGCCCGCGCATTTCACCTATCCCCGGCGCCGTTGGCGCGCCCCCCCTTAAAAGAAGGGGGGCTCTCCACCAGACGGATTACGAAAACGCCGGGCATTGCCCGGCGTTTTTTTGGATCTGCAAGGACAAATTTGCGCTACAGGAAAACGTAGCCAAGGACGCCCCCGGTCCCGCCGGCGCCTTCGCATGCCACATCGCGGCTATCGAAATGGCGGATTTTGCCCTGCCAAATGAGGCCGCATCGATACAGGGGAACAGAGCCGGGAACCTGGACCGTGGAGATGTATCCAATGTGCCAATCACCCGGCAACACCACGCCCCCCGTCGCCGCCTCACAGTCGGGATCCGCCGATGTGAAATAGTTCCAGGAATGGGGCCCGACGCAATTGCGGATCAGGACGCTGTTCTCAAACGGTGCGGCCGAAATGAAACCGAGCGTCCCCTCGTACTGGTAACCGATATCCTCCCAGTTATCAGGCCAGTAGAAATGCGTAACATGGGTATTCGTTTTCGGGCGATGAATGCGAAAAATCTCCCGCAGTACTACCCCTGGGGGTAGCGCCATCGCCGATACTTCGGGCGCCACATCTGCATCTTCGGCAGGCACTGCAAATGAAGGGTCCGCCGAAACCATTCCAGCACACAGCAGCAACGCAAGCCCCGTAACCTTTCTGCTCATACAGACTCCATCCAATGGTCGCAGGCACCTTTCCTGCCATTCGATGCTACCAACGCGATTTTGACGCGACGAATTTAACGGTCAATTTCGTGTTTTTCTCAATGTGAAAACGACAAGATGCTGCAACGTCCAAGTCCCGTGGTGCATTAGGGCTGTTCAGCACAGGGCTCGGGAAAGCGCCGGGCTATGCCCGGCTTTCTTGCTTCTATCCGTAGCGTCGAGCTTGCTGGACGGCTAATCAAAGCTTCTTTCGTGCGGCGACCGGGATGAGATCGGTGGTCGCCACGCGGGTCATCGACGCCATCGCCTCCAACAGCATGTCCGGGTCAGTGGACGTGATAAGGGTCAACAGGATGCCGCTCGGGGCGCCGGGCGCGTTCACGCCCCATGCTCGGGTGTGCGTGCCATCGCGGTTCGGCCCGGAGGCTTCCACCCCGTTGACCTGCAGCGGTGCAGGCACGCTCTTCAACAGGCGCTGGAACTCGGCCACGGACGCATCCAGCAGAGCCTCGCGGGCGAACACCGCGCGCAGGCCATCCCCGGCCTGCGCCACGCATGGTTACCACCGCCCAAGGGATGGCCCCGGCCTTTCCCATGAGGAGGCGCTTTGCGGTTTCGTCAGCCCGCGGTGCCAGGCCGTTGCCTTCCATGAACTGCTCGACCTTGCGCGCATCCCCAAAGGCGGCCAGGCAGTTGTTGGTCAACAAGCCACCGAAATCGGCGGCGGCGCCGGGAGGGGCGTCAGCGGCTCGGACAGGACCGGGCCGGGCCGCAAACAGCCAGCGCAGCCAGAACGGCTGCCGAACACAGTAGATCTCGCATGAAAAGTCCCTTTTCCGCGGCCCACGCAGGCTGCGCGGGTATCCAGGGGATGCAGCCACCCTAGCCCACGTGGCGCCGCATTGAGCAACTCCGGGGGCCCGTGCCGGTCGGCCGCAGATCCCCCCGCATGACCGGACTGGCTCCACACGTTAAACTCCCGCCGTGAATACTCCCACCTACACCGCCCAGCAACTCGCCGAGCAGTTCGGCCTGCAGGTCCATGGCGACCCCGCCACCGCCATCCATGGCGTGGCCACCCTCGCCCATGCCGGTCCTGGCCAGCTGACCTTCCTTGCCAACCCGCGCTACCGCGCCCAGCTGGCCGACAGCCAGGCCTCGCTGGTGGTGCTGCGTGCCGACGACGCCGAGTCCGCTCCCGGCGCCGCGCTCGTCGCCAAGGACCCGTACACCACCTTCGCCAAGATCGCCGCGCTGTTCGACATCGCGCCGACCCGCCCGCCGGGCATTCACCCCAGCGCGGTGATCGACCCCAGCGCCAAGGTTGCGGCCAGCGCCCATATCGGTCCGTTCGTCTCTGTCGGCGCGCGCAGCGTCGTCGGCGAGAACTGCATCATCGGCGCCGGCAGCGTGATCGGCGAGGACTGCAGCCTGGATTCCGGCTGTGAGCTGATCGCACGGGTCACCCTGGTCACCCGGGTCAGGCTGGGCAAGCGCGTGCGCGTGCATCCCGGTGCCGTGCTCGGCGCCGACGGCTTCGGCCTGGCGATGGACGCCGGCAAGTGGATCAAGGTGCCGCAGCTCGGCGGCGTCCGCATCGGCGATGACTGCGAGATCGGCGCCAACACCTGCGTCGACCGTGGTGCGCTGGAAGACACCGTGCTGGACGAAGACGTGCGCCTGGACAACCTGGTACAGATCGCGCACAACGTGCAGATCGGCGCGCACTCGGCCATTGCCGGCTGCACCGGCATCGCCGGCAGCGCCAAGATCGGCCGCTACTGCCTGCTCGGCGGCCACGTTGGCGTGGTCGGCCACCTCGAGATCTGCGACAAGGTCGTGATCACCGGCAAGTCGGTGGTCCGCAACTCCATCCATGAGCCGGGCGAGTATTCGTCCGGCACCCCATTGACCGACAACCGCACGTGGCGCAAGAACGCCGCGCGCTTCAAGCAGCTGGACGCATTGGCTCGCCGCGTTCTGGCTGCTGGCAAGGAGAAAGAATGAACGATTCGCTGCAGCTTCCGATCGACGTCTGCCAGATCCAGGAACTGCTTCCACATCGCTACCCGTTCCTGCTGGTGGATCGGGTGCTTGAACTCGACGTCGAGGCCAAGCGGATCCTGGCGCAGAAGAACGTCAGCATCAACGAGCCGTTCTTCCAGGGCCACTTCCCGGGCCGCCCGATCATGCCCGGCGTGCTGATCATCGAAGCGCTGGCGCAGGCCGGCGGCGTCATGACGCAGCTGACGCTCGGCCGCGACGCGCAGTCCAAGCTGTTCTACATGGTCAAGGTGGAAAACGCCCGCTTCAACAAGCAGGTCGTCCCCGGCGACGTGCTGATGCTGGACGTGCAGATGAAGCGCCTGATCCGCAACATGGGCTGGTACTACGGCGAAGCCAAGGTCAACGGCGAAGTCGTCGCGTCGGCCGAGGTCATGTGTGCCGGCGCCAAGGGCTGATCCACTGGAGGCAGCAATGACTGACAACGCACCGCGGATCCACCCCACCGCCGTCATCGACCCGGCTGCTCGCCTGGCCGACGATGTCCAGGTGGGCGCCTTCACCCTGATTGGCCCCGATGTTGAAATCGGTGCCGGCACCGTGGTGGGCCCCCATTGCAGCATCCACGGCCCGACCCGGATCGGCCGCGACAACCGCTTCGTCGGCCATGCCGCGATCGGTGGCGAGCCGCAGGACAAGAAGTTCGCCGGCGAGCGCACCGAACTGGTGATCGGCGACCGCAACGTGTTCCGCGAGTTCGTCACGCTCAACCGCGGCACCGGCGGCGGCGGTGGCATCACCACCATCGGCAACGACAACTGGATGCTGGCCTACACGCACGTGGCACACGACTGTCATGTCGGCAACTTCTGCGTGTTCTCCAACAACACCACCCTGGCCGGCCACGTGACCGTGGGCGACTACGTGATCATCAGCGGCTTCGCCGGTGCCCACCAGTTCTGCCGCATCGGCGCGCACGCCTTCCTCGGCATGGGCGCACTGACCAATGGCGACGTTCCGCCGTTCACCATGGTCGGCACCGATTCGCTGGGCCGCCCGCGCGGCATCAACAGCGAAGGCCTGAAGCGCCGCGGCTTCGACGCCGAGCGCATTTCGGCCATCAAGCGTGCCTACCGCACGCTGTACGTCGCGGGCCTGCCGCTGGCAGAGGCCAAGGTGCAGCTGACCGAACAGGCGCGTGACAGCGACGACGTGAAGGCGATGCTGGACTTCATCGAGCACGCCGAGAGGCCCCTGCTGCGATGAGCAGCTCGACCGGCCAGGCGCCGGCCGGCGCCGCGGTGATCCCGCTGGCCTCGATGGCCGGCAGTGTTCCCGCGCAGCGGGTGCTCAGCGAGCGCCCGTTGCGGATCGCGCTGGTGGCCGGCGAAGCCTCCGGCGACCTGCTCGGTGCGGGCCTGGTGCGTGAACTGAAGGCGCGCTTCCCGAATGCCGAGTTCGCCGGTATCGGTGGCGACGCCATGCGCAGCGCCGGCTGCCAGACCTGGCACGATGCCAGCGAGCTGGCGGTGATGGGCCTGACCGAAGTGCTGCGCCACCTGCCACGCCTGCTCAAGCTGCGCTCGGCGTTCCGCCAGCGTGCGCTGGAATGGCAGCCGGACGTATTCATCGGCATCGACGCCCCAGACTTCAACCTGGGCATCGAGCGCTGGCTGAAACAGCGTGGCGTGCGCACCGTGCATTACGTCAGCCCGTCGGTCTGGGCCTGGCGCGAAAAGCGCGCGGAGAAGATCGGCAGCAGCGCCGACCTGGTGCTGTGCCTGTTCCCGATGGAGCCGCCGATCTATGCCAGGCACGGCATCGACGCGCGCTTCGTCGGCCACCCGATGGCCGATGACATTCCGCTGCAGGGCAACCGCGAGGAAGCACGCGCCGCGCTCGGCCTGCCGGCCTCGGCCAAGGTGCTGGCGGTGTTGCCGGGCAGCCGCCTCGGCGAGATCTCGCGCCTGGGCGAACCGTTCTTCGAAGCCGCCTGGCAGGTCTCTGAACGCATTCCGGGCCTGCATGTGGTGGTGCCTGCCGCCAACCCGGCCTGCAGGCAGCTGATCGAGGAACAGCTGTCGCGCTCGGCGCTGCCGGTGGCCTACTCGCATGTGCTGGACGGCCAGGCGCGCAACGCGATGATCGCCGCCGACGTGGTGGTGCTGGCCTCCGGTACCGCGACCCTGGAGGCCATGCTGGTGAAGCGGCCGATGGTGGTCGGATACCGTGTCAACGAACTGACCTATCGACTGGTGAAGGCGCTTGGCCTGATCAAGGTCGACCGCTTCGCCCTGCCCAACATCCTGGCCGGGCAGGACCTGGCACCGGAACTGATGCAGCACGACTGCACGCCGGACAGGCTGGCCGCGGCCATCCAGCAGTGGTTCGACCACCCGCAGCGGGTGAGCGACCTGCAGGACACTTACGTGCGCCTGCACGAACGCCTGCGACGCAACGCCTCGGCGCGTGCCGCCGATGCCGTCGGCGAGCTGCTGATGCGCGACCAGGCCCAGGCATGAGCCGCCGTCACGCCGCCGCAGCCAGCCTGACCCTGTTCGACGGCGTGGCCGTGGTCGAGCCGGAGCGTCTTGTGGCCGGCGTCGACGAGGCCGGCCGCGGCCCGCTGGCCGGGCCGGTGGCGGTGGCGGCGGTGGTGTTCGACCCGGCGCGGCCACGGATCAACGGCCTGGACGACTCCAAGCAGCTCACCGCGGCCCGCCGCGAGCAGCTGCATGACCGCATCATCGAGCGCGCCCTGGCCTGGCACGTGGTGCTGGTGGACGTGGACACCATCGACCGCCTGAACATCTACCAGGCCACCCTGCAGGGCATGCGTGACGTCGTTGCAGCGGTCGCCCATGTGGCCGGCTTCGCCCGCATCGATGGCAATGTGGTGCCCAAGGGCCTGGTGCTGCCGGCGCAGGCGCTGGTCGGCGGCGATGGCATCGACCGCGCAATCATGGCCGCATCGATCCTGGCCAAGGTCTCGCGCGACCGCTACATGCAGGATGTGCATGCCCGCCACCCGCAATACGGCTTCGAGCAGCACAAGGGCTACGGCACTCCGGCCCACCTGGCCGCCCTGCGCGAGCACGGCCCCTGCGTGGAGCATCGGCGCAGCTTCGCACCGGTGCGTGAGTGCCTGGACCTGGCGCAGGCGGCGGCCATCGCCTGAGCCAGCTGGAGTTGTAGGGCCGAGCCCATGCTCGGCTGCTGTGGACAGCCGGGCATGGGCTCGGCGCTACAGAAGGCGGCCTCCCGCACGCCTGAATCCGGCGCCACGCCGTGCCCCTGTCAAGCCTTGTGGCAACCCCCTGCCCTCGCTACCCTGACCGGGCATTCCAGCGCTTCCCGACCCCGGCGACGAACCTCCGTCAGCACCCGGGGCCCGCGCGCTCCAACCTGGTCCGGCATGTCCAACTCCCGCTTCGTACATCTCCACGTCCACACCGAGTTCTCGCTGGCGGACTCCACCATCCGTGTGCCGGCCAAGCCGGACCAGGCGGACCCGAAGAAGGCCAAGCAGGCCAACCTGCTGTCGCGCTCGGTGGAGCTCGGCCTGCCCGCACTGGCGGTGACCGACCTCAACAACCTGTTCGCCCTGGTCAAGTTCTACAAGGCCGCCGAAGGCGTCGGCATCAAGCCGATCGCCGGTGCCGACGTGCTGATCGCAGAGGAAGGCCAGGACCCGTGGCGGATGACCCTGCTGTGCCGCGACCGCGAGGGCTACCTGAGCCTGTCGCGGCTGCTGACCCGCGCCTGGATGGAAGGCCATCGCCCGGAAGGTGGCGTGGCCATCCACCCGGACTGGCTGAAGGCCGGCAATGCCAACCTGTTCGCGCTGGCCGGCCGGCAGAGCCTGGCCGGGCGCCTGGCACTGGACGGCAAGCATGAACTGGCCGAGCAGCAGCTGGCCGACTGGCAGCGCGTATTCGGCGATGGCCTGCACCTGGAGCTGACCCGTACCGGCCGCGAGGGCGAGGAAACCTTCAACCAGTTCGCGCTGATGGCCGCTGGCCAGCGCGGCCTGCCGGTGGTCGCCAGCAATGACGTGCGCTTCCTGTCGCCGTCGGATTTCAGCGCGCACGAAGCGCGCGTGTGCATTTCCACCGGCCGCGTGCTGGACGATCCCAAGCGTCCGCGCGAGTACAGCGACCAGCAGTACCTGAAGTCGGCCGAGGAGATGTGCGCGCTGTTCGCCGACATCCCCGATGCGATCGACAACACGCTGGCGCTGGCCGAGCGCTGCAACATCGAGATGCGGCTGGGCACCTACTTCCTGCCCAACTACCCGGTGCCCGACGACGAGACCCTGGACACCTGGATCCAGAAGATGTCGCGCGCCGGCCTGGAAGAGCGCCTGGAGAAGAATCCGCTGGCGCCGGGCAAGACCCGTGAGGAGTACTTCGAGCGCCTGGAGTTCGAGCTCGACACCATCATCAAGATGGGCTTCCCCGGCTACTTCCTGATCGTGGCCGACTTCATCCAGTGGGGCAAGAACCAGGGCATCCCGATCGGTCCCGGCCGCGGCTCGGGTGCCGGCTCGCTGGTGGCGTGGGCGCTGAAGATCACCGATCTGGACCCGCTGCCGTACAACCTGCTGTTCGAGCGATTCCTGAACCCGGAACGCGTGTCGATGCCCGACTTCGACATCGACTTCTGCATGGACCGCCGCGACGAGGTGATCGACTACGTTGCGCGCAAGTACGGGCGCGAGCGCGTCAGCCAGATCATCACCTACGGCACCATGGCCGCCAAGGCGGTGGTGCGCGACTCCGGCCGCGTGCTCGGGTTCCCGTATGGCCTGGTCGACGGTGTTTCCAAGCTGATTCCCAACATCCTGGGCATCCACCTGAAGGATGCGCTGGGCAAGGGCAAGGAAGGCCCCAGCTCGGAAATGGCCTCGGCCGAACTGATCCAGCGCTATGAAACCGAGGACGATGTCCGCGACCTGATCGACCTGGCGCTGCAGCTGGAAGACCTGACCCGCAACGCCGGCAAGCACGCCGGTGGCGTGGTGATCGGGCCCGAACCGTTGAGCGAGTTCTGCCCGCTGTACGCCGAACACGACGAGAATGGCCTCGGCAAGAACCCGGTCACCCAGTTCGACAAGAACGACGTGGAAGAAGTCGGCCTGGTCAAGTTCGACTTCCTCGGCCTGCGCACGCTGACCATCATCGACTGGGCAGTGAAGGCGATCAACAAGCGCCACGAACGCGCGGGCATTCCGCCGGTCGACATTGCCGCGATCCCGCTCGACGATGCGCCCACCTACAAGGACATCTTCGCCAACGGCAACACCGGCGCAGTGTTCCAGTTCGAATCCTCGGGCATGCGCCGCCTGCTGAAGGACGCGCGCCCCGACCGTTTCGAAGACCTGATCGCGCTGGTGTCGCTGTACCGCCCCGGCCCGATGGACCTGATTCCCTCGTTCAACGCGCGCAAGCACGGCCAGGAAGAAATCATCTATCCCGATCCGCGCACCGAAGCGATCCTGAAGGACACCTACGGCATCATGGTGTACCAGGAGCAGGTGATGCAGATGGCGCAGATCGTCGGCGGCTACTCGCTGGGCGGCGCCGACCTGCTGCGCCGCGCGATGGGCAAGAAGGTGCCGGCGGAAATGGCCAAGCACCGCGAGATCTTCCGCGAAGGTGCAGCCAAGGGCGGCGTCGATGGCCCGAAGGCCGACGAAATCTTCGACCTGATGGAGAAGTTCGCCGGCTATGGCTTCAACAAGTCGCACGCCGCTGCGTATGCGCTGGTCAGCTACCAGACCGCGTGGCTGAAGCGGCATTACCCGGCCGAATTCATGGCGGCCACGCTGTCCTCGGACCTGGACAATACCGACAAGGTGGTCGGCTTCCTCGACGAGGTGCGCAACCTCGGCCTGACCGTGCTGCCGCCGAAGGTGAACCAGTCGGCCTTCATGTTCGAAGCGGTCACGCCGGACACGATCCAGTACGGCCTGGGCGCGATCAAGGGTGTCGGCCAGGGCGCCTGCGAAGCGGTGGTCGAGGAACGACTGAAGGGCGGGCCATTCAAGGATCTGCTGGACTTCTGCACCCGCGTCGGCTCGGCCAAGCTCAACCGGCGCACGCTGGAAGCGATGATCAACTGTGGCGCGCTCGATGAGCTCGGCCGCAACCGTGCTTCGCTGATGCTGCAGCTGCCGGAAGTGATCAAGGCCACCGACCAGATGGCACGCGAGCGTGCGTCCGGGCAGAATTCGCTGTTTGGCGGGCCCGATCCGAGCACCGTTTCGATCCAGCTGGACCTGCCCGAAGCCGAAGAATGGCCGCTGCTTCAGCGCCTCAACGGCGAGCGCGATACGCTGGGCTTCTATCTCAGCGGCCACCCATTCGATCCCTGGCGCGACGATGTGCGCGATCTGGTAGGCAACGACCTGGGTTCGGTGGAGAAAATCTGGAGCGCAAACAGCGGTGGCGGCGGTGGCGGCGAGAAGCGCTGGCGCCCGGAAGTGCAGACCGTGCTGGCCGGCCAGGTGGTCGGCGTGCGCCGCAAGGGCGAAAGCCAGATCTTCATCCAGCTGGAGGACGGTCGCGGCCGCGTGGAGTGCAGCGCGTTCTCCGATGCGATGGCCGAGTTCGGCCACCTGATGACCAAGGACCGCATCCTGGTGGTCAAGGGCGGCCTGCGCGAGGACGAATTCAACGGCGGCTACGCGCTGCGCATCCGCCAGTGCTGGGACTTCGACGAAGTCTGCGCCAACTACGCCACGCGGCTGTCATTGCGCCTGGACCTGCGCCAGCAGCGCCCGGTCTGGGAGCGCATCAACGCCCTGCTCGACCGCCATCGCCCGGGGCGCACGCCGCTGCGCCTGGACCTGCTGCTGAAGGGCCCGCACGGCGGTGTCGCCGGCATGCTGGATGTATCCGGGCAGAGCGCAGTACGCATCGATTCCAAGCTGATGGAGGCGCTGCGCGCCGACCCGGCCGTACGCACGCTGAAGGTGCGCTACAGCCCGCCGTGGGCCAGCTGAGGCTGGCTGCTTCGTGTTCCTGTTTTCCCGTTCCAGACATCAAGGACGATTGCCGATGAAGACCCTGCTGTTCCCGTTCGTTGCCGCACTGGCACTGGCCGCCTGCTCGCCGTCGAAGATCGAGTTCCAGATCGACAACCCGACCGACACGCCGCTGGCGCTGAGCATCGACGGCCAGGACCTGCCGGTGGCCGCGCACGGCTCGCGCCCGATCTCGCTTGCCGTTGGCGAGCATCGCCTGCATACCGACACGCTCGGTGACGTGCGCTTCATCGTCTACGTCGACGGTCGTGGCGGCCTGATCAACCCGACCCTGAGCGAATACGTGATCGCACGCGAGGTCTACGTCACCGACGAGAGCAAGCTGAAGAACTTCGGCACCGGCAAGGCCGGCATCGAGCTGGGCGGCGTCGACTTCGAGGGTCCCTTCGAGAAGCGCCATGACCTGTTCATCGACAAGACCTGGACCTACGGCGTGCGCGAACCGTTCCCGAAGGAAAAGGTGGTCGCCCACGTCGATTCCAGTGGTGGCCAGATCGTCGCCAAGGTGTTCACGGCACCGGATTTCATCGCCTACGTCGAGGAAGGCATGGGCGAGCCGGGCGCGTTCAAGCGCGAACAGCCGGCCGGCTACGTGGCCCCGGCATACAGGCTTGAACCGGCACCGGCCAGCCTGCCGGCGCTGGCGCCGGCGTTCGAGGCGCATACCGCGCCGCTGCGCGAGGTCTACGCGCAGTGGCTGAAGGCCACCACCGCCGATGAACAGAAGGCCCTGCGCAAGCAGGACTTCGCTGCGCAGATGGCCTTCACCTCGGCCACTGCCACCCTGGGCAGCGGCCTGGGCCGGGACGCCAACGAGGCCTACAACGACTTCGTTTCCCAGCGCAGCCAGTTGATGGGCCGCAGCGCCCTGGTGGTGCCCTGAGCTGACTGGCGCCGCCTGCCCGGCTGCGCTACCGTCGCCTTCCAGACGAAGGCGTACGGGTGGTTTGCACGCATTCGGCTAGAATTGCCCCCTTCTTTACACGACGGCTTCCGATGAATCCGAACTACCTCGACTTCGAGCAACCCATCGCCGACCTGGAAGCCAAGATCCAGGAACTGCGCAACGCCAGTGCCGGGCCGGCGGTCAATGTCGAGGCGGAAGTGCACGCGCTGCAGGACAAGCTGCGCATGCGCACCGCGCAGATCTTCCGCAACCTGACCTCGTGGCAGGTGCTGCAGCTGGCCCGCCACCCGTCGCGCCCGTACACCGCCGACTACATCCGCATCATCTGCGATGAGTTCCAGGAGCTGGCCGGTGACCGTGCCTTCGCCGACGACAAGGCGATCATGGGCGGCCTGGCCCGCATCAACGGCCGCGCGGTGATGGTGATCGGCCACCAGAAGGGCCGAGACACCAAGGAAAAGATCAAGCGCAACTTCGGCATGCCCAAGCCGGAGGGTTACCGCAAGGCGCTGCGGCTGATGAAGATGGCCGAGCGCTTCGGCCTGCCGGTGCTGACCCTGATCGACACCGCTGGTGCTTGGCCGGGTATCGACGCCGAATCGCGCGGCCAGTCCGAAGCGATCGCGCGCAACCTGATCGAGATGGCCGAGCTGAAGGTGCCGATCATCTGCACCGTGATCGGTGAAGGCGGCTCCGGCGGCGCGCTGGCGCTGGGCGTGGGCGACCGCACCGTAATGCTGGAATACGCGGTGTACTCGACCATCACCCCGGAAGGCTGCGCCTCGATCCTGTGGAAGGACGCGGGCAAGGCCAAGGAAGCGGCCGAACAACTGGGCCTGACCGCCCCGCGCCTGAAGAGCCTGGGCCTGGTCGACAAGGTCGTGCGCGAGCCGACCGGTGGCGCCCACCGCAACCCGACGCAGATGGCCAAGCGCCTGAAGGCCGTGCTGCTGAACGAGCTGGACGCGCTGGAGAAGCTCTCCACCGAACAGCTGCTGGAGCAGCGCTACGCGCGCCTGCGCAGTTACGGCACGTACGAAGCGGCGTGATCCGGTAGTGCCGGCCGCTGGCCGGCAACACGCAGGTGGTTGCAGAAATGAAAGAGCCGGGCATTTGCCCGGCTCTTTCGTTTCCGCCCTGGCCGCATCCACGCATGGCGTGGATCTACCGGGTGCAGATGACCCCGCCTCAGAACGGCTTGGCCAGCACCAGCCACACGATCGGGATGAACGCCAGCAGCGGGATCTCGTTGATCCACCGCAGCGCGCGCGACGACGGCAGCGCCCTGCCCTTGGCCACGCCCTTCAACAGACGGCCGATCCAGCTGAAATACACCAGCAGCACCACCACCAGGCCCAGCTTGGCGTGCAGCCAGCCAGCGCCGCCCGGCGCGACCATGGTCGGAAAATCCGGGATGATCTTGTAGCCCAGCCACAGCACCAGGCCCAGCACAAAGGCCAGGCCGAACATCGAGTGGCCGAAACGGTACAGGCGCAGGCCCATCAGCTGCAGGCGCTCGGTCACGGCCGGCTGGCCTGCGGTCTCGGCCAGGTTGACCAGGATGCGCGGCAGGTAGAACACCGTGGCCATCCACGCCACCACGAACACGATGTGGAAGGTCTTGACCCAGTAGTAGCTCTGCATGCGCTCGCTCCGGCGGCTGGCGTGGATGGGCGCCTATTGTCGCAGTAGAGCCACCCCATGGGTGGCTGCCGCGTCCAATCGCCGCATCAGGACAGCCACGCAAGGCGTGGCTCTACTGCGGGTCCGCCACACCCGGGGGCGCAACACCGTACGATAGGCGCCGTTTTCCCCGATCGCGCACCGCCCCATGGACAAGACCTACGACGCCGCCTACTTCCAACGCTGGTACCGCCGCGCCGACATCGGCGGCAGCGCCCGGCTGGCGCGCAAGGTGGCCCTGGCCGTGGCCAGCGCCGAGTACTACCTGGAACGACCGATCCGCAGTGTGCTGGACATCGGCTGCGGCGAAGGCGCCTGGCGCGCGCCGCTGCTGAAGCTGCGTCCGAAGGTCGAATACCTGGGCTTCGACAGCAGCGAGTACGCTGTGCGCCGCTACGGCCGCACCCGCAACCTGCACCTGGCCCGCTTCGGCGACTTCGCCTGGCTGCGGCCCTGCGCCCCGGTCGACCTGCTGGTGTGTTCGGACGTGATGCACTACGTGCCCGACCGCGAGCTGCGCGCCGGCCTGGCCGGCGTGGCCGAGCTGACCGGCGGCGTGGCCTTCCTGGAGACCTTCGCCGCCGAGGACGCGTTCGAGGGCGACCACGACGGCTTCCAGGCCCGCCCGGCACGCTGGTATCGGCGGACGTTGGCCCGGCACGGCCTGCAGCCCGTAGGGTCGCACTGCTGGCTCGGTCCCGCCCTGGCAGGCGATGCCGCCGCGCTGGAACGGATGTGAATCCGGATTCATTATTTTCAGCCAACTTAACCTGCGGGACACCCGGATGGGATATGCTGCGCGGCAACATATGACCATACATATTCGGTCGTCATGCTCTATCAACTGCACGAACTGACCCGCAACCTGCTCGCTCCCTGGGTGCACCAGGCCCAGGCCAACGCCAGATTCTTCGCCAACCCGGGCCACTGGTGGTCGCAGATGCCCGGCGCCGATCGCCTGGCGGCGGTCAATGAGCTGTTCCACCGCATCGGCAAGGATTACGAGAAGCCCGAGTGGGGCATCAACGAAATCGACGTCGACGGCGAGCGCGTGCCGATCGTCGTGCACGAGGAAGTGAACAAGCCGTTCTGCAAGCTGCTGCGCTTCAAGCGCCACAGCAATGAAGCCGACCAGCTGCACACCATGCTCAACCAGCCCTTCGTGCTGGTGGTGGCGCCGCTGTCCGGCCACCACGCCACGCTGCTGCGCGATACCGTGCGCACGCTGCTGCGCGACCACCGCGTGTACGTGACTGACTGGATCGACGCACGCATGGTGCCGGCCAGCGAAGGCGAGTTCGGCCTGGACGATTACATCGCCTACATCCAGGAGTTCATCCGCCATCTGGGCGTCGAACGCCTGCACGTGGTCAGCGTGTGCCAGCCGACGGTACCGGTGCTGGCCGCGGTTTCGCTGATGGCCAGCCGTGGCGAATCGACGCCCCGCACGCTGGTGATGATGGGCGGCCCGATCGATGCGCGCTGCAGCCCGACCGCAGTGAACAACCTGGCCACGCAGAACCCGCTGTCGTGGTTCGAGAACAACGTCATCCACACCGTGCCGGCCAGTTACCCCGGCGCCGGCCGCCGCGTGTATCCCGGCTTCCTGCAACACGCCGGCTTCCTGTCGATGAACCCGAGCCGCCACTTCAGCTCGCACTGGGATTTCTACACCGATCTGGTCAAGGGCGACCTGGAAGACGCCGACGCGCATCGTCGCTTCTACGACGAGTACAACGCGGTGCTGGACATGCCGGCCAAGTACTACCTCGATACCATCCGCGTGGTGTTCCAGGACTTCCTGCTGCCGCGTGGCGAGTGGGTGGTCAACGGCGAGAAGGTCGATCCGTCGGCGATCCGCGATACCGCGCTGCTGAGCATCGAAGGCGAGCTGGACGACATCGCCGGCCTCGGCCAGACCGAGGCGGCGCAGGCGCTGTGCACCGGCATTGCTGCTGACCGCCGCGAGCATTTCATCGTCGAAGGTGCGGGCCACTACGGCATCTTCAGTGGCCGTCGCTGGCGCGAGGTGGTGTATCCGAAGGTGCGCGACTTCTTCGCCGCGCATGCCGAAGCACCGGCGGCGAAGGCCACGAAGAAGAAGAGCAACGTCACCCCGTTGCGGCGCAAGGCGGGGTAACTCCCCGCCGTGGGGTCGGATCCCTTTCCAACGGAAAGGGCTCTGACCCAGCATGATGGGATCCGGGGTCAGAGCCCTGTTCTGCGAACAGGGATCCGACCCCTCGCCTGTTACAACCGCACCAGCAGGTTCTTGGCAATCAGCCCATGCAGCTTGCCGATGCCGCGTGCCAGGTGCATCGTCAGCACCAGCAGCAGTGCGCCCGCCGCAGCAACCGCGATCGCCACCAGCGGCGAGGCGGCCATCGGCAGCACGTTCACGCCATCGACGTAGACACCCGGAATGTCACCGCTGAACAGCGCGGCCACCGGCGCCCAGATCAACCCCAGTGACAGCGACAGCAGCGTCACCGCGATGGTGAAGTAGACCACGCCCAGCGGCAGCATCAGCACGAAGTACAGCAGGGTCAGCCAGGTACGGCCATCGGTGAACATGTCGCCGATGCGCTGCAGCCAGGTGCGGCTACGGTCGGTGTAGCGCGGACGGCGCGGCATGCGCTCGCCCAGCAACGCTTCCACCAGCCGCCCTTCCAGCAGCGCCAGCCCGCGCACCGAGCCGAAGAACAGCACGGTCAGCGGAATGCCGATGATCAGGATCAGCAGGCCCAGCGACAATGACAGGCCGGTCACCACCCAGGTGAAGAAGAAGATGCCGGTGGCCAGCGACAGCAGCATGTAGAACAGCGCACCGTAGGTGTGCGGATCGGCCACCACGCCGAAGAAGCGCGCCAGCAGCGAACGCGGCACCGGCACAGGCGGCGGCGAGGCCGGCTCGACGCCACTGGCTTCGGCCGCCGCACGCAGCACCGGCGCGGTATCCGCACGCGGCGTACGCAGCGCGCGGTTCACCGTTACCTCAGTCTCGCGGTAGATCTCGGCCACCTCGTCCGGCGCACCGTAGCTGCCGGCGACGTCGGCGATCACCTCGGCCTCGCTGCGGCCGGGCTGCGCCGCCAGCTCCGAGCGCAGGTATTCCTCGGCGTCGTACAGCGCGTCCTGCACCATCGCCGGATCGGCACCTTCCAGCGCCGCGCGCAGCTGCGCCAGGTACTGCGGGATGGTGGTGGGCAGGGCGCGGCCTGCCAGGCTCGGGTCGTTCATTGCGGTACCCCCTCCAACACGGAATCGACGGAATCGCGGGTGGCCTGCCAGGCCTGGCGCCACTGCGCCAACACCTCGCGGCCACGTTCATTGATGCGGTAGTAGCGTCGCGGCGGCCCGCTGCTGGACGGCTCCACATGGCTTTCCAGCAGCCCGGCGCCCTCCAGGTTGCGCAGCACCGGGTACAGCGCGCTCTGCTTGCCGCTCAGCACGCCCTCGCCCACCCGCTCCAGCTCCTTGGCAATGAGGTAGCCGTACAGCGGCTCCCCGGCCCGGGCCAGCACCGCCAGCAGGGCCAGCGACACCGTTCCGGCGCTGAGCTCCTTCTGGAACTTCTTCAGGTGGACGTCATCCTCGGACATGACCGGCCCTCCACTACGTTGAAGTCCACAGTAGTGCGAAGTTCGGTATAGCGAATGTGTCGTTAGTCACTCTGCCGGTTGGCGCGGCTGCGCGGCTCACGCAGAATCGAAGCCTTGTTCATGTTCCGGGGTTCCCATGCCGCACCGTCGTCGCCTTGCCCTGACCGCCCTCGCCCTGGCCTGCCTGCTGCCCGCCCTGGCCAGCGCAGCCACGCCCTACCGCAGCCCGCAGCAGATCCTCGACGCCTCGGCGGCCAGCGACTGGCGCACCCCGGACCCGGCCAACCTGCTGTACATGGACCTGCCAGCCGGGCGCGTGATCATCGAACTGGCGCCGCAGTTCGCCCCCCGCCATGTCGCCAACATCCAGACCTTCGCCCACGAGCACTTCTGGGACGGCACCAGCATCTACCGCTCGCAGGACAACTTCGTGGTGCAGTTCGGCGATGCCGACGCCGATGACGCGGCCAAGGCCAGGCCGTTCGGCAGCGCCGCGCGCAAGCTGCCGGCCGAGTTCGAACGCGCCAGCGCCGGCCTGAAGGTCAGCGTGCTGCCGGATCGCGATGGCTGGGCCGCGCAGACCGGTTTCGTCGACGGCTTCCCGGTCGGCCAGGACCCGCAGGCCGGCAAGGCCTGGCTGGCGCACTGCTACGGCATGCTCGGTGCCGGCCGCAGCAACGAGGAAGACAGCAGCATCGGCGCCGAACTGTACGTGGTGACCGGTCAGTCGCCGCGCCAGCTGGACCGCAACATCACTCTGGTCGGTCGCGTGTTGAAGGGCATGGAGATGCTCAGCGCAACGCCGCGCGGACCGGCGCCGATGGGCTTCTACACCGACCCGAAGCTGCGTACGCCGATCGTGTCGATCCGCCGTGCCAGCGACGTGCCGGTGGCCGAGCGCACGCCGATCCAGGTGCTGCGCACCGATTCGAAGACCTTCGCCGATACGGTGGAGGCGCGGCGCAATCGCGTGGATGATTTCTACAAGCGCCCGGCGGGGCATATCGACCTCTGCAATATTCCGGTGCCGGTGCGGTAGGAGCCTGGCTTCCTGCGCGTTGCGCGTGCTGAAGGTACTTCGCTGTTCATGGGCGTTACTTTTCTTTGTGCGCAAAGAAAAGTAACCAAAAGAAACGCTCCGCCGGTCGCGAGCCGGTGCTGCGCACCGGTACCCTCCGCTCCTCGGCCCGTCGAGGGACGGCGCGGGAACTCGCTGCGCTCAGACACCCGCGCCTCTTCGCCCTCGCCGGACCTGCGGTGCTCGGCTCGCTCAAGGCGGATCCAAGATCAAAGGCAGAAGCGCTCGCTTCGCTCGCCGGGCCCGGCCCGGCACTACCAAGCATCGTCGTGCAGCTGTGGCTCTTGACCTTGGGTCCGCCTTGAGCGAGCCGAGCATCGCAGGGGAATCAGGGGCGAAGAGGTGCCAATGTCTTGTAGAGCCGACTGTTAGTCGGCTGACCTCTGCACACCGTCCCCTGATTCACCGAGAAGCGCAGGGGACCGACGTGCGAAGCACGGCGGCTCGCGGCTCGGCGGCGTGTTTCTTTGGTTACTTTCTTTGCACGAGCAAAGAAAGTGACACCTCTCCGCAGGCGCGGAAAAGACCTGCCGGGCAGCGCCCGGCACTACCAGCGCTTCGGCACCCTCAGCCCTTCTGGCTTACCGCCACGCTACCCAGAATCAACACACCCGCAATCAACATCTGCACAGTCACCGCCTCACCCAGGAACAACCACGCGAAGGCCGCGCCGAACAGCGGAATCAGGTAGGTCACCGTCGACGCCCGCGACGGGCCGATACGACCGATCAGGCGATAGAACATCAGGAACGCCAGGCCGGTACAGGCCACGCCCAATGCGATCGCTGCGCCCCAGGCCTTCAGTGGAATCGCCGCCTGCGGCCAGTGGGTCACCGCCATCGGCAGCATCCACAGCGAGGCACACGACAGCGTTGCAGCAGCGGCCGCGGCCGACGGCAGGCCGGTCATGTGCCGCTTTACCAGGTTCACGCCCAGGCCGTACAGCAGCGAGGCCGCCGCACCGGCCAGCACTGCAGTGCCGATGCTCAGGCCCGACACCTTGGCGGTGGCCAGCACCACCACGCCGGCGAAGCCGACCAGCAGCGCCCCGGCGCGGCGCATGCCGATCTTCTCGCCGAAGAACAGGAACGCGATCAGCGCGGCGAACAGCACCGTCATCGCATTGCAGATCGCACCGATCGCGGCCGGCGCCTGCTCGGCGGCATAGGCAAACAGCACGAACGGCAGCGCCGAATTGATCAGGCCGATCGGCGCCAGCCACAGCCACCGGCGCGGCGGGAACTGCGCGCGGGCGTGCCACAGGAACGGCAGCAGCACCAGCGCGCCCAGCACCAGCCGCACCTCGACCAGCGCGAATGGGCCGAACGACGGCACCGCCACCCGCATGAACAGGAACGAGCAGCCCCAGATGGCGCCCAGCAGGGTCAATTCCAGCGGCGTGCGCCAGTCGCGCTCGGCCGCCTGTGGGATCGCATTCATGCCCTGCCTCCGTCCATCGTCTGTTCCTCGCCAAGGCAGACAGGATCAGACGCAGACGCCCGCCGCACAAGCGCGTAGTATCGCTGCCAGCCACAAATATGGTTTGAGGCTCGACATGCAGCTACGCCCTTCCCTGCTCCCCGCACTGGCGGTGTTCGCGGTCGCCGCACGGCACCAGAATTTCGCCCAGGCCGCGCAGGAGCTGCACCTGACCGCCAGCGCGGTCAGTCACCACGTGCGCCGCCTGGAAGAAGTGCTGGAAACCCGGCTGTTCCTGCGCCACGCCCGCGGCGTGCGCCTGACCGCCGAGGGCCGGCAACTGGCCGACGCCGCCAGCGCCGCCTTCACCGATGTCGCGGCGGTCGCCCATCACCTGCAACCGGATGCCGACAGCGTGCCGTTGCGGATCACCACGCTGCGCTCGCTCTCATACTGCTGGCTGCTGCCGCGACTGCCACGCTTCACCCAGGCCTATCCACACATCCGCATCGAGCTGCACACCGGCAGCGGCCTGGATCGCTACGACGACAACGGACCGGAAGTCGGCATCCGCTACGGGCTGGGCCAATGGCCGGGCCTGCGTGCACAGCACCTGATGGATGACTACCTGTTCCCGGTGGCCTCACCGGCGCTGGCCGGGGTCGAAGCACTGGTTGATCCGGCGCGCATCGCCGACCTGCCGCTGCTGACCGACCTGTCGCCGCAGGGCTGGCGTGACTGGTTCCGCCACGCCGGCGTGCGCCCGCCGTCGCCGCTGCCGCCGATGCACACCTTCGCCGACAGCACCGACGCGATGCGTGCAGCGGTGTATGGCATGGGCGCGGTGCTGGCGCGCACCCACATCGCCCAGCCCTACCTGCAGCGCTACGAGGTGGTGCGCCTGCCCGGCCCGGCATTGAAGGCACGCTATGCCTACCACGTGGTGCACGCAGAAGGGCAACCGCCGAGCCCGGCCGCGCGCCTGTTCATCGACTGGTTGCTGGAACAGGCGCAGGACGAACGCACGCCGATCCCGGCATTGCCGGAAAGCCTGCTCGGCCGCCCGGCCACGCTTGCCTGACTTCGCCCTCACCCGTTCTTTGCCCGATGCTGGCTAGGCTGCTTGCACCTCCACAACGTACCTACGCCATGGCCATGCTGCGACTGCGCATCACCGGAACCGAAGACGACGCCCGTGCCATCAGCGACCTGCTGCTCGGCCTGGACGGCATCGAACATGTCGAGGAAACCGACGACCTGATGCCGCACATGGACGACGACGATTCCAGTTCGGCCGGGCTGTCCGATGACATCGGCCCGGGCATCCACGAGCTGGAAGTGGAAGTCGGCAATGAAAGCACTGCGCAGAAGGTACGCGACGCCGTGCAGGAGCTGGCGCTGGAGCTGGATGTGTTCGTCGAGTACGAGACCGACGAGGGCTGACGCCGGCTCCCTGCCGGCATCAGCCGTCACCTCAGCGGGTGGGCGGCAGCGTGCGACGGCGGCGACGCCACCACGCCCGCACACCCCAGGCCACGACCAGAGCCAGCACGCCCACCGGCAGCAGGGCCGCCACCGCGCGGATCAGGAACGCGATGCTGCTGCCGAGGATGCCGCCCGATTCGCTCAGCGCCTCGCCAATCTCGCTCCGGCTGCGCTGGCCAGAGGTGGTCTCGAAGTGCAGCGTCACCAGCTGGGTATCGATGCGACGACGCTGCTGCGCGGCGTCCTTGTTGGCCTGCTCAACGCCGGCCTCGATCTCCGACAGGCGCGTGGTGATCGCCATCAGGTCTTCGATCTTCAGGTCCTTGCGGTCCTGGTAGGACAGCAGGCGGGCGTGCTCCTTCTCCAGCCGCGCCTTGGTCAGCGCCGTGTCTGCCACGGCCTGTGCCAGATCCTCGGCGCGGGTGGTGCGCGACTGCAGCGTTCCGCCCTCACCGGCCATCGCGATCAGCGGCTCGGCGCCCTTCGGCGCGATGCGCACCTTGACCTCACCGCTGGGTTGCTCGCCACTGCGCTGGTCGACCTGCAATACCGCGCAGTCGCCGAACTTCGCGCTCTGGCAGGCTTGGGCGATCTGCTGGATGCGCGGCGCGATCTTTGCCGCCTCCAGCTGCACCTGCACGTCATGTTCATAGGCGAGGAACGCACCTTCTGGCGACGCGACGGCCGCTTCGGCGGCCGGGGCGCCCGCATCGGCGGCCATGTCGCCCTGCTTGGCGCAGCCCGCCAATGCCAGCAGCACCACCGGCATCGCCAGGCTGCGCGTCCAGGCGCGCGCGCCGGTCACAGTGCGGCTCCGTTGTAAGACGTGACCGAAAGACCGGCCAGATCGACCTGCGGCACGCAGCGCACGTTCACCGCCACCATCGGTGTGCCGGTACGCGGGTCGACCGCTTCGCTGTAGGGGGCGACGCCACATTCGCGGCAGTGGTGATGGTCGATATGCGCCTTGTTGAAGTGGTAGGTGGCCACGTCAGCCGGATCGGTGGTCAGCTGGAACGCCGCACGCGGGGCGAACCACAGCAGGCTGCCGCGACGGCGGCACATCGAACAGTTGCAGTCGATGACGTCGCTGATCGGCGCCTCGGCCTGTACGGTGAATGCGATCCTGCCGCAATGGCAGCTTCCCTGGTATTCCATGTCCTGCGCTCCTTTGGAGGGTCCTTGAATCCGCCCATGGTAATCCTATGGCACGGGGACAAAGCAGCAACGGAGCCCTATGCTCAGGGTTTGACCCCGTACAGGAATGCCGATGCGCCCGCATCTTCTTGCCCTCGCCCTGGTCGCTGCGCTGGCCGGTTGCCAGCCTGCCGACGCCCCGACCAACGCTTCCACCCCGGCCGCCAGCCAGCAGGCCGGTGATGCGGCGGTCGATGCCGCCTTCGCCGATCTGTCCAAGCGCGCCCTGGACACCTGGATGCAGCTGTCGCCGGTCAGCGCCACCCAGATCGGTGACCACCGCTACGACAGCGAACTGGACGACCTGAGCGCCGCCGGCCAGCAGAAGACCGTGGCCGCCTACAAGGCGCTGCTGGGCGAACTGGACAAGATCGAGGTGGCCAAGCTGGGCCGCGAGAACCAGGTGGACGCGGCGATCCTGCGCAACCAGCTGCAGTCGGAAATCTGGAACGCCGAAGTGCTTCAGTCCGGCAAGTGGGACCCGCAGCTGTACAACGGCATCGCCGGCAGCGCGATCTATGGCCTGATGGCCCGCGAGTTCGCGCCGCTGCCGGAACGCCTGAAGTCGGCGACCGCGCGCATGGAAAAGCTGCCGGCGATCTTCGCCCAGGCACGCGAGAACCTGGATCCGGCGCGCGTTCCGAAGATCCATGCCGAGACGGTGGCCAAGCAGAACAAGGGCATCCTCAGCATCGTCGATACCTTCATCACCCCGCACATCGGCGAACTGCCGCAGGCCGACCAGCAGCGCCTGCAGGCGGCCATCGACGGCCTGAAGAAGGCGGTGGACGAGCAGCAGACCTGGCTGGACAAGACCCTGGTGCCGAACGCCAAGGGCGACTTCCGCATCGGTGCGGAAAAGTACGACCAGAAGCTGAAGTTCGCGCTCAGCTCCTCGCTGTCGCGCCAGGAGATCGGTGACCGTGCGCGCGCCGAACTCAAGCGTGTGCGCGAGGACATGTACGGCATCGCGCAGACCGTGCTGAAGGACAAGCCGGGTGCGCCGGAGATGCCGGCCCAGCCGACCGACGAGCAGCAGCAGAAGGCCATTGAAGCTGCGCTGGAGCTGGCCTACGCCGACAAGCCGGCACGCGACAAGGTGGTCGACGATGCCAAGGCCGCACTGGAGCAGTCCACCGCGTTCGTGCGCGAGCACGATCTGATGACCCTGCCCGACGCGCCGGTGGACATCATCCTGATGCCGGAATTCCAGCGTGGCGTGGCCGTGGCCTACTGCGATTCGCCGGGTCCGCTGGACAAGAACCTGAAGACCTTCTACGCCGTGTCGCCGATTCCGGACGACTGGAACGACAAGCAGGTCGACTCGTTCCTGCGTGAATACAACTCGCGCATGATCCACCTGCTGAGCATCCACGAAGGCACCCCGGGCCATTACCTGGAAGGCTGGCACTCGGCCAAGTTCCCCTCCACCCTGCGTGCGGTGCTGCGTTCAGGCCTGTTCGCCGAAGGCTGGGCGGTCTACACCGAGCGCATGATGCAGGAGCAGGGTTACCTCAACAACGACCCGCTGTTCCACCTGGTGCAGCTGAAGTTCTACCTGCGCACGATCTCCAACGCGATCCTCGACCAGGGCGTGCACGTGGACAACTGGGATCGCGAGAAGGCGATGCACCTGATGACCCACGACGCGTTCCAGCAGGAAAGCGAAGCGGCCGGCAAGTGGGTGCGCGCGCAGCTGACCTCGGCGCAGCTGCCGACCTACTTCGTCGGTGCGCAGGAACACTTCGACACCCGCAAGGCGGTGCAGGAGAAGCTGGGCGACAAGTTCAACCTGAAGGCGTACCACGACCAGGTACTGTCCTACGGCGCACCGCCGGTGCGTTTCGCACGCCAGCTGATGCTGGACCAGCCGATCGAGTGATCGGGACGGTGTAAGTTGGAAACGGAACGGCCCGGGCAAACCCGGGCCGTTTCTGCAGGCCGCCCCGAAATGACGAAACGGAGAACTCAGACGACCACTGCTGAGTAGACTCGAGCGGCGAGATCATGCGCGACGCCCATATTGACCAGTGCAAAATCAGACTCGTCTTCCCCACCGGTCTTTTTGACAATCTCCTGCAACTGGTACCTGCGCTCATACGAGGCCAGCACATCGCCAACGTCACCCTTCGAACGGGCAGCACAGACGATCACCTTGCATCCTGCCTGTGCAAGTTGGTCGATCAGACCATCCACGGTTCCGGAAACATCACCGCGGTTGAAAATTCCGATCTTGCATCCGTTGATCTGAACCATTGCACTGAAGTCGAGCTTGTGGCCAATAGCCTCAAACGAAATCAATCGCGTGGCAGAGTGCGCAGCCAGCAGTCGGTAAAACATGAGAAGCGTCGAGCTCTTTCCCGAGTTGCTGGCGCCACGAAGCGCGATCAGCTGTTTTTTCATTTTCCAAGTCCATTTTCAGGGTTGAAGTAATGCTGCCGGAACCTGGCAGCGAGCACACACATCATGCCGCCGAGTTGCACCGGATTCAGCGGCATTGAATGGCGGCAATCCAAGTGTCGGCACCCGTCTTGGTTCACGGGACTCTGCGGTCTTCAGACACCATCGACAGCCCTTTTGCCATCTCCGCTGAAAGCCCTCACTTTAGCTCCAAGTAGTTGCCTAAACTGCGCTTCAGTGCACCCAGTCTTCGCACACCCTTGCGGCACCAGCGTCGCCCGTACCGGCGGCTGCATTTCACTCAGTGGCACCGCGTCACGCAACTGCTCCTTGGTGGGATAGACATATACCAGCCGGTAGTGCGCCCTCCCGCTGTGCCCACGCCAGCGTTCGAACTGCAGCAGGCCACCGATCGGTGTCTTCTCGTACTGCCCCGGCAGGCTGTAGTCGCTGATTCCCAACGCCGCCAGCACGGAACCGATGTTGGAATCGTGACCGACCAGCAGGGTCACCTTCGGCGACGCCGGGTCGTCGAACAACGCATTCACTCTTGTCAGTAGCGGAGCGGCCACATCACGCGCCACCTCGGGCGTTCCGAACAGGATGTCCTGGTAGCGGTTGCGGATCTGCGCCAGCGCCTGCCATTGCGCCTCGGTGGTCAACCGGCCCCAGCCTTCGCGGGGGATGCCACTGCCCTGGTAGTGCTCCATCAACAAGGCATCGACCAGCCCGCTGGCCAGCGCCAGTGATCCGGACGCGCGTGGTTCCTTGCCCGGTTCCGTACTGAAGGTGGTATCGGCCAGCGCCAGATGGCAGTTGCCGTGCCCCTTGCATGCCGCCGACTGCGGATAGCGGGTGATCTCCTCCACCACGGACAAAGCCGGTGCCAGGTCCACCGCGGCCAGCGCTCGCTGCATTGACTCCAGCGCGCGCGTGCGGAATGCCGCGTCGTCGCGGCGGATCACCGGATCGAACAACGGATCCATCGAGCCCAGCGGCATGCGCTGTTCGACCGAAACATGGCAGCCCGGGAAAGCACCGGCAACGAAGAACTGCGCGGTAGCCTGGGTACGCTGCAGGCTGTTGGCATGGGCGTGGAAGTCAGCCTGCTGCGGGCAACCCGACGCCGGCAACAATTGCGCCTGGCGCAGCCACTGGCCGATGTAGCGCCCCATGTAGGCCTCCAGCACGCCGCCCTTGGTGGTCAGCTCGCCTGCGCCTACGTCCCAGCCTGGCCAGCGCTCCGGAGTGGCATTGGCCAGCGCGCCGGCGCCCACCACCGGCGCGCGCAGGTTGTGACGGCTGAGCAGGACGACCTGCTCGAGCTGGTCGTCCGCAACGGGTGCGGCCATCGCCGTCGCAGTGCTCATGCCCAGCACGAGCGCCAACAGCAGAGAGCGTAGGGGGCGGATCATGCAGGTCTCCAGAAGCACGTCGGGGTCAGAGCCCTTTCCTGCGGAAAGGAATCCGACCCCAAGGGATACTTGGCTGGGGGCGGACCCATCTCGCAGAGAGCGCTCTGCCCCCGAAAGCAATCATTGATCGGCAGCAACAAATCCCCCTGTCTGACGCGCCCACAAGCGCGCGTACAGACCACCGGCGGCGATCAGTTCGGCATGGCTGCCGGTCTCGACGATGCGGCCCTGGTCCATCACCACCAGCCGGTCCATGCGCGCGATGGTCGACAGCCGGTGCGCGATCGCGATCACCGTCTTGCCGCCCATCAGCTCATCCAGGCTGTCCTGGATCGCCGCTTCCACTTCCGAGTCCAGCGCCGAGGTCGCTTCGTCGAGCACCAGGATCGGCGCGTCCTTCAGCAGCACGCGGGCAATGGCGATGCGCTGGCGCTGGCCACCGGACAGCTTCACGCCGCGCTCGCCGACATGCGCGTCGTAGCCACGACGTCCCTGCCCGTCCACCAGCGTGTCGATGAAGGCCTCAGCACGCGCCTTGGCTACGGCAGCACGCAGCTGCTCCTCGGTCGCATCGGGGCGGCCGTACAGCAGGTTGTCGCGGATCGAGCGATGCAGCAGCGAGGTGTCCTGGGTGACCACGCCGATCTGCTGGCGCAGGCTTTCCTGGGTAACGTGGGCAATGTCCTGACCATCGATCAGGATGCGGCCGCTTTCCAGGTCGTACAGGCGCAGCAGCACGTTGACCAGGGTCGACTTGCCGGCGCCGGAGGGGCCGACCAGGCCGATCTTCTCACCCGGCTTCACCACCAGGTCGAGGCCTGCGATCACGCCACCCTTCTTGCCGTAGTGGAAGTGGATGTCCTGGAAATGCACGCCGCCACGGGTCACCTGCAACGGCACTGCATCCTCGCGGTCCTGCACGGTCAGCGGCTGGGCGATGGTGGTGATGCCATCCTGCACCGTGCCGATGTCCTCGAAGATGCCGTTGATGGTCCACATGATCCAGCCGGACATGTTGTGGATGCGGATCACCAGGCCGGTCGCCAGCGTTATCGCACCGACGGTGATGTGCCCGCCATTCCACAGCCACAGCGCCAGCCCACAGGTACCGGCGATCAGGAAACCGTTGACGATGGCGATGGTCAGGTCCATGCCGGTGGTCACCCGGGTCTGCGCGCGGTGCTTGACCGCCAGTTCCTGGATCGACTCGGCCACGTAGGCCTGCTCGCGCCCGCCATGGGCGAACAGCTTCAGCGTGGGAATGTTGGTGTAGCCGTCGACGATGCGGCCCATCGCCTTGGAGCGCGCTTCGGACGCAATCCAGGCCCGTTCCTTCGCGCGCGGCACGAAGTAGACCATGATCACCGCATAGGCCAGCAGCCACAGGACCAGTGGCACCATCAACCGCCAGTCCGCCTGCGCGAACAGGTACAGCGCCGTGCCGGTATAGACCACGATGTACCAGAGCGAATCGACCATCTGCACCGCTGACTCGCGCAGCGAGGTACCGGTCTGCATGACCCGGTTGGCGACGCTGCCGGCGAAGTCGTTCTGGAAGAAGCTCAGGCTCTGCCGCACCACGTAGTTGTGCATCAGCCAGCGCGAGCGGTTGCTCAGGCCGGGCACGATGGCCTGGTTGACCAGCAGGTTGTGCAGGCCCACCAGGATCGGCCGCGCGATGACCGTGATGAACAGCATCCAGCCCAGTTCATTGGCATGGCGCTTGAAGAAATCGGCACCGGGCTGCTCGGCGACCATGTCGACGATGCGGCCCAGGTAATCGAACATGGCCACTTCCACCAGCGCCAGCAGCAGGCCGGCGATCAGGGTCGCCAGCAGCACCGGCCAGACCGGGCGCAGGTAGTGCAGGTAGAACGGCAGCACCTTGCGCGGCGGCATGCGCCCGTCCACGGGCGGGAACACCGGGATCAGGGATTCAAACCAACGGAACATCGCATTCCCTCGCCTTCAATAGCGGGCGGAGTATCCCACGCCGGATGTGTACGCCGGCCGACGATGCCGCGGCGCCGGTAGTGCCGGCCGCTGGCCGGCAACCTCGCGACGTTTCCACGGATCATGAGGTTGCCGGCCAGCGGCCGGCACGACCCTCATTCTTTGACCGGGGTGAACAGCAGGTCCTGGAAATCGAAACTGAAATCGGTCAGGTCGGAAATCGGCTGCATGCGCACCTCGCGCACCTTGCCATCCGGGTCCAGGCTGAAGTTCACGAACGCATCGGCGTTGAGCGAACGGTCGTCCCAGCGCACGATGAAGGTGTCATGCTGCCAGTGCTCCAGGCGCCCGCTCAGCTGCGCGGTCTTCGCAAAGCGCAGGCGCAGGCCCTTGCCTTCGGCGCTGATCTGCATGTCGCCATACCAGCGGTCACGGAAGCTGCCGGTGTAGCCGGCCAGCGCCAGCGATGGCCGGCTGCCCTTGTCGCGTGCGCTCTGGTGCTTGGCCCAGGCCTCGTCGGCCTTGTCCTGGCCCTTGGCCACGGCCTTGGCATAGGCGTCCACCCAATCGTGCTTTTCTCCGCCCAGGTAAGCGTCAAGCACGCTCAGGGTGATCGCATTGAACGCGGCGCCCACTTCCTGGTTGGTCAGCACCACCACGCCCAGCTTCTCGCCCGGCACCAGGGTCAACCGCGAGACCATGCCCGGCCAGCCACCGGTATGCCAGACCAGCTTCTGACCACGGTAGTCGCTCAGGCTCCAGCCTTCGCCATAGCCGGCGAAGTTGGCCCGCGCCGGTGCCAGCTCCGGCACGCTCGGTGCCGGGATCGACTGCGGGGTGATCATCCGCCACATCTGCTGCTGGCTCTTCTCGCTGAACAACGGCGTGCCGTCGGCCAGCTTGCCTTCGGCCAGCTGCACCTGCATCCAGCGCGCCATGTCGTGCGCGCTGGAATAGATGCCGCCGGCGCCGGCATTGTTCGACCAGGTCAGTGGTGCGACGGTGCGCAGGTCCTTGAAATCGTACTTGGCGTGGCCGACCGCCGCCTTGTCACCTGGCTTCAGGTGGTCGGCGTTGTAGCGCGTGCCAGCCATCCCCACCTTGTCGAAGATGCGCGTCTGCAGGAACTGCTGGTAGCTCATGCCGGACACGCGCTCGATCACCTGTTGGGCGACCGCGTACAGGATGTTGTCGTACGCATAGCTCTCGCGGAAGCCGCCCTTCAGCGGCACCCTGCCCAGTCGCTCCACGACTTCGGCGTTGCTGTAGGAGGTGGCCGGCCAGAACAGCAGGTCACCGGCGCCCAGGCTCAGCCCGCTGCGATGCGACAGCAGGTCGCGGATCGTCATCTGCCCGGTCACAAACGGATCGGACATGCGGAACGACGGCAGGTGGTCGATCACCCTGTCATCCATCTTCAGCTTGCCGTCCTCGGCCAGCAGGTTCAGCGAGGTGGCGGTGAACGCCTTGGTATTGGAAGCGATGGCAAACAGGGTGTCGGCCTGCACCGGCTCCGGCTTGCCCTGCTCGCGCACGCCCCAGCCACGTTCCAGCACCACCTGGCCATCCTTGACCACGGCCACGGCGATGCCGGGCACGTCGAACTGCGTGCGCACGCGCTCGACGGTCGCATCCAGGTCCTGCAGCTGCTGCGGGGTCGCCGCATTGGCCATGGTCGTGCACGCCAGCAGCACGGCTCCTCCGATCCAGGTTTTCATCCAGCACCATCTCCGAACAGGGGTAGCGGCCATGTGCAGGCCGTCACCGGGGTTTCGCAGGATGGTAACGGTCGCCGATGCACCCTGCCCCGTGCCATAGGAGGGGTGTCATGGGCGGGAACGGCCAACCAAGCAACGGCTCCACCATCATTCCGTGCCTGCGCTACCGCGACGCGCTGGCCGCCATCGACTGGCTGCAGCGGGCCTTCGGCTTCCATGCCCAGGCCGTGTATGCCGATGGCGATACGGTCTTCCATGCGCAGCTGACCTTCGGCAACGGCATGATCATGCTCGGTTCGACCAACAACCAGAGCGCGTGGAGCGAACACGCGGTTCTGCCCGGAGAAGTCGGCGGCCGCCAGACCCAGAGTGCCTGCGTGATCGTCACCGATGTCGATGCGCACCATGCGCGGGCCAAGGCGGCTGGAGCGCGCATCGTCATCGACATTGCCGACCAGGACTACGGTGGCCGCGGCTACGCCTGTGCCGATCCTGAAGGCTACCTGTGGTGGTTCGGCAGCTACGACCCCTGGCGCGAGGACCACAGCCAGTGACCGCTGCCGGCCGGATGGCGATCCGCTGCGGTATCGGCGGCTGGGTGTTTCCCGAGTGGCGCGGCGGCATGTTCTATCCGGTGGGACTGCCGCAGCGCGAGGAACTGGCCCATGCCAGCCGCGCCCTGCGCTGCATCGAGATCAACGGCACCTTCTACCGCACGCCGACTGCGGCCCAGTGCGCGCAGTGGGCCGCGCAGACGCCGGAAGGCTTCCGTTTCTCGATGAAGGCGCCACGCTACCTGGTGCAGCGCCGCGACCTGTCCAGCACCGTGGAAGCGGCCACGCCGTTCCTGCAGGCGGGACTTGCACTCGGTGACCGGCTCGGCCCGCTGCTGTGGCAGTTCGATCCGCACCATCCGGCCGACGCCGATGCATTGGAAGCGCTGATGGCGCAGCTGCCGAAGCAGCTCGAGGGCGTGCCGTTGCAGCACGCTCTGGAAGTGCGCAACGCCAAGGCACATGGACCGGCTCTGGTCGCCGCCGCGCGCCGCCACGGCGTGGCACTGGTGATCGAGGACAGCGACGAGGCGCCATTGCATGGCGATGTCAGTGCTGGCTTCGTCTACGCGCGGATCAAGCGCAGCCAGGCCCGCTTGAACGAGGGCCTGCCTGCGTCCGTCCAGCAGCGCTGGGCCGAACGCGCACGACGCTGGTCACGCGGCGGGCCGGTGGACGACCTGCCCTGCCTGGCCGGGCCCGCCCCGGAGACCCCGCGCGAGGTCTACCTGCTGTGCATCGGTGCCGGCAAGGCCCGCAATCCGGCGGCAGCGATGGCCCTGCAGCGCCTCATCGACGGCGCCAGCGGTCCAGCCCCCACAGCAGGGTCCAGCCCACCACGAACACGCCCGCAACGCGCAGCACGTTGAGCAGGAAGGCCGCCAGGCCCAGGCGTTGCAGTTCGAGGAATGGATACGGCGCCTGTCCGGTCATTGCAGCGACCAGCATCGCCCAGCCGAGGTAGACCAGTGGTACCAGCAGCACGCCGCCCAGCGCGTGCCAGCGCAGCGCCCCATGCGGCAGCAGCCACCACCACCCGAGCAGGTACAGCGCCGGCACAGCGTAGTGCAGGCCGGCATCGACCCACCATTGCAGCCCGGTGGGCTGCCACAGCCCCTGCAACGCCAGCACGTAGATGCACGCGGTCACCCCGATGCACAACCCGATCACCGCGGCGACAGTGGTGTTCAGCACACCCGCACGGATCAGCCTGACGCATCCCAGGCACACCGCCAGGTTGCTGAGAATCGTGAAGTAACCAACGAAGCGCAGCGTCGCCATGCCGACCCCGGCAGCCGCCCCGGGGCCGCGTAGCAACAACAGGTATTGCAGCAGCAGCGAGGTGGCGGCCACCAGTGCAGTCAGGGCTGCCCATGCACGCAGGGCGGAGCGGTTGGCAGCCATTGCAGGGTTCCCTTGGGGGGTTTCCGCGAGCATGCCACAGTCATCGCCGACAGCCGCGCGATTGCCTCACAATAGGCCGATGAGCACACCCGATACCCGCAAAGCGCTTTGGCAGATCCATTTCTGTGTCCTGCTGTGGGGCATCACGGCCATCCTCGGCAAGCTGATCACCCTGCCCGCACTGCCGCTGGTGTGGTGGCGCATGCTGCTGGTGACGGCGATGCTGGCCCTGCTGCCGCGGGTCTGGCGCGGGTTGCGCACCCTGCCCCCTCGGCTGGTCGCCGGCTACGCCGGCATCGGCGGGCTGGTCGCCCTGCACTGGCTGACGTTCTACGGCGCGGTGAAGCTGGCCAATGCCTCGGTGGCTGCCACCTGCATCGCACTGGCACCGGTGTTCACCTCGATCATTGAGCCGTGGGTGGCCAAGCGGCCGTTCCAGCTGCGTGAGCTGGCGTTCGGCCTGGCGGTGCTGCCGGGTGTTGCGCTGGTGGTCGGTGGCGTGCCCGATGGCATGCGCCTGGGTGTGTTGATCGGCGCGATCTCGGCGCTGCTGGTGGCGGTGTTCGGTTCGCTCAACAAGCGCATGGTCAGCCATGCCGATCCGCTTACGGTCACCGCGCTGGAGTTGGGTGCCGGCGCACTCACCCTGACCCTGCTGGCGCCGCTGATGCCCTACCTGCTGCCGGCGCTGGCCAGCCCGCTGTGGGTGGTCCCGAATCTGCACGACGGGATCCTGCTGCTGGTGCTGGCCGGGTTCTGCACGCTGCTGCCGTTCGCCCTGGCCCTGGTCGCGCTGCGCCACCTGAGTGCCTACACGGTGCAGCTGGTGACCAACCTGGAGCCGGTCTATGCGGTGGTACTGGCGGTGGTGCTGCTGCGCGAGCAGCACGAGGTCACCCCGTGGTTCTACCTGGGCGTGGCGATCATCGTCGGCGCGGTGTTCCTGCATCCGCTGCTGAACCGCCGCAAGCCGGTGCAGCATCCGGAAATCCTTGGCACGGCCGAAGCGCGCAACATCGCCGATTGAGTGCATCCACGCATGGCGTGGATGGCCGCATCAACGCTGCGGCCAATGCCAGGCCGGCGCATCCAGCAGGCCCTGCCCGCTCAACAGCGTGCGGCCCTGTTCCTTGTACAGATGCAGCGAATGGCACCCTGGCGCCTGTTCCAGCGCCGCGATCAGCCGGCTGGCGTGCGACACCACCCATACCTGGCTGCGCGCACTGGCTGCGATGATCAGCCGCGCCAGCGCCGGCAGCAGGTCCGGATGCAGGCTGGTCTCCGGTTCGTTGAGCACCATCAGCGGCGGTGGGCGTGGCGTGTGCAGCGCCGCCGCCAGCAGCAGGAAGCGCAGCGTGCCGTCGGAGAGCTCGGCCATCGACAATGGCCGCAGCAGCCCGGGTTGGTGAAAGCGCAGCGCCAGGCGTCCATCCAGCTCCTCGAAACCGACCGTGGCACCCGGGAACGCGTCATCGACGCTGCGTGCCAACGCAACCGGGTCACCGATCTCGAGGATGGTCACCCAGGCCGCCGCCAGGTCCCGGCCATCGTGATGCAGCACCGGCGTGCGCGTGGCCATCGCCGGTTGCCGCGCCGGGGCATCGCCATCGCTGCGGAAATGGTCGTAGAAGCGCCAGCGACGGATGTACTCACGCAGCGTGATCGTTTCGGGCATGCGCTGCGGATCGCCGACCTGGGTGAACAGGCTGTCGAACAGCGACAACCGGTCATCCACCAGATCCCAACCGCGCGCATGGCGCTGCCGCACCATCGCCCCGCGACGATCGACCAGCAGGTTGGCGCTGCGCAGGAACGGCCCCGCCCAGATCGCCTCGGCCTTGATCTGCGGATCCAGCGCAAACGCCGAACGGCTCGGCGGCGGGTAGCCGAGATCGATGGCATAGCCCAATTCTTCGGTAGTGAAGCCCAGCTTCAGCCCCACCGACGCCTGCCGGAGCCCGCCCTGCAGCGGAATCCCGCCAGCCGCAACCCTGCGATCGATGGATTCGGGACCTGCCCACAGCGCCGAACCCAGCCCTCCTTCGCGGGCCAGCACCGCCGCGACGCCACCCTGAGCAGTCTCGGCCAGCAGGCGCAGCGCGCGATACAGACTGGACTTGCCACTGCCGTTGTCACCTGTCACCACATTCAACCGCTGCAGCGGCAGTACCAGCCCATGCAGCGAGCGATAGTGGGCGATGGCCAGGGTCTGCAACATGGTCGGCGTCCGGGAAAGCAGGGCGTCATGCTGCCCGCTTTTGATCGCAGGAGTTGCGACGCGATGTGAATCGGGAAGAGCATCCACGCATGGCGTGGATCTACCGGGCGGGGCGCTTCAGCCCGCCACTTCCACCCGGTTGCGGCCATTGCCCTTGGCCCGGTACAGCGCCTTGTCGGCACGTGCCAGCGTCTCATCCACGCTTTCACCGGGCTGGTGCTGGGCGATGCCGATACTGATCGTGACCGGGAAGCCCAGTGGCAGGTCGGCCACGGCCAGGCGCAGGAACTCGCACTGAAGTTCGGCGGTGCGCAGGTCGGTTGCGGGCATCACTGCCACGAACTCCTCGCCGCCATAACGCGCCGCCATGCCACGGCCGGCAAAGTGCGAACGCAGCAGTGCGCCCAGTTCGGCCAGCACGTGGTCGCCGGTAGCGTGGCCCTGGAAGTCGTTGATGTGCTTGAAATGATCGATGTCCAGCAGCGCGACGCAGGCCTCAGCGGGCTGATCCCCGGTCGCCGCCACGGCCTCGTCCAGCGCCGCTGCCATCGCGCGGCGGTTCGGCAGGCCGGTCAGCGCATCGGTGCGGCTCTGCTCGGCCAGGTCGGCGTTCTGCGCCAGCAGCACGTCGTGGTACTCCGACAGCAGGCGCTCGTAATCATCGCGTTCCAGCATGTGGTTCTGGATGTCCAGCGCGAAACGGCGCAATTCCATCACCAGCATCACCTGCCGCGACAGTGCGGCCAGCGCCTCGGCCTTGTCGCTGGCCAGGTGCTGCGGCTGTGCGTCGAACACGCACAGCGTACCCAGCGGCAAGCCGTCGGAGCTGATCAGCGGCGCGCCGGCATAGAAGCGGATGTGCGGATCGCCGACCACCACCGGATTGTCGTGGAAGCGCACATCCTGCAGCGCATCCTCGACCACCATGATCTGCTGCGGCTGCAGGATGGCATGGCCACACATCGATTCGCTGCGCAGGTTTTCCGCCGCATCGATGCCCTGGATCGACTTGAACCATTGCCGTTCGACATCGATCAGGGTCACCGCCGCCATCGAGGTGCCGCAGACCGCCTTGGCGATCACCCCCAGGTCGTCGAAGGATTTTTCACGCTCCGAATCGAGGATGCGGTAGCGATACAGCGCCTCGAGCCGAAGGGCTTCGTTGGCGGGCTTGTCGGGCTTGATCATGCAACGTCACGTTCCGGCAGGTCACCGCGAAGTCTAGCGGATGCCGGTGCGCAATCCGCATGGCGGGTCGTGCCGGCCGTTGGCCGGCATCCCGGATACATCGCGCGCCCAATGCAGCCGGCCAGCGGCCGGCACTACCAGTCCAGCTGCTTCGGCAGCAGGCCCTGCAGCTCCTGCTCGGTCAGGTTGCGCCACTGGCCCGGCTTCAGCGCGCCAATCTTGATGTTGTCGATGCGCACGCGGCGCAGCTGGGTCACGCGATAGCCGAACTCGGCGGCCATCAGGCGGATCTGCCGGTTCAGGCCCTGCTGCAGGGTGATGCGGAAACCGAACTTGGCGATGCGCGAGGTTTTGCACGGCAGCGTCATCTGGTCGTGGATGCGCACGCCCCGGGCCATGCCGCGCAGGAACTCATCGGTGACCGGCTTGTTGACCGCCACCAGATACTCCTTCTGGTGGCCGTTCTCGGCACGCAGGATCTGGTTGACGATGTCGCCGTTGCTGGTCATCAGGATCAGGCCTTCGGAGTCCTTGTCGAGGCGGCCGATCGGGAAGATGCGCTGTTCATGGCCGACGAAGTCGACGATGTTGCCCTTGACCGACGTCTCGGTGGTGCAGGTGACGCCGACCGGCTTGTTCAGCGCGATGTAGACGTGGCGGCGGGCGCCGGGCTTGCGGGCCACGCGCGCGCGCAGCGGCTGGCCGTCCACCAGCACCTGGTCTTCCTCGCCCACCACCGCGCCGGTGCCGGCCGGATGGCCGTTGACGGTGACCCGGCGGGCGGCGATCAGGCGATCGGCCTCGCGGCGGGAGCAGAAGCCGGTGTCGGCGATGTGTTTGTTGAGTCGGGTGGTCATCGCCCTATTATCCGGCATCGCCGCCCGCCGCGCTTCATGCCAGGCCGGGGGGATCGAGTTCTTCGCCGTCGAACACCCGGTTGCGGCCGGCACGCTTGGCCACGTACATGGCATGGTCGGCCCGGCGCAGCAGCGCGGCGAGATCGTCCTCGCCCGGCCGCCACTGCGCCAGGCCGATGCTGGCGGTGACCTCCAGGCCGGGCACCTGCAGCGCCCCGGCCGCTTCCGTGATGTGCTGGCGCAGGCGATCCAGGCGCGCCGACGCCGCCTCCCGCGGCATGCCCGGCATCAGCAGCAGGAACTCTTCGCCACCCATCCGCACCACCTGGTCCTGGCTGCGTACCGCGGCACGCAATGCGCGTGCCACCGCCACCAGCACCTGGTCCCCCACGGCGTGGCCATGGCGGTCATTGATGTCCTTGAACAGATCGATATCGAGGAAGCCGATCACCAGCGGGCCACGCTCGCGGTCAACCCGCTCAAGGTGGCGGGCCAGCTGCTGCAGGCCGGCACGGCGGTTGGGCAGGCCGGTCAGGCCATCGGTCTCGGCCAGCTGGCGCAGTTCATCGCGCTGCTGGCGCAGGCGGCCCAGCCGCTGGTTCAGTGCGTAGGCTGCCATCATCAGCAGCCAGGTCACCGCCAGCTGCAGGGCCTCCACGCGGTATTCCAGCAACCACGCCGCGCGGCAGGCGTCGGCCAGGATCAACACCAGCATCGGCGCCAGCGCCGCCAGCCCCGCCTGCGCCCAGCGGTCACCGCGCAGCCGCGCCCACACCCCGACCATCAACGCCAGGCCACAGCCCAGCAGATAGGACACCTGCAGGCCCTGCGCCACCCAGGCCAGGCTGTCCCATGGCAGCCAGGGCACCAGTGCAGCCAACACCAGCAATCCCCAAAGCGCCAGCAGCTGGAACGGACGCGAACGCGGCAACAGGCGATCACCGCCATTCAGCCGCCACAGCGCCGGCAGCACCAGGGCCTGCGTGGCCGCAGTCAACGCCAGCAGCCACCAGGCACCGCGCTCGCCCACCGGCAGCCAGGGTTCCGGATAGCCGCTGAGGCCACCGAGGATGGCCTGCCACAGCACCAGTACGGTGGTACCGGCGATGTAGACCAGGGAACTGCGGTCGCGGGTGGTGAGGAAGGCCATCAGTGCCGACAACGCCAGTGCGATCGCCACGGCGATGCAGGCCGCGCGCACCAGCAGGCGGGCGGTATCGTTCTGCTGCACGGGACTGGGCGCACCCAGCCGAAGGGTGGGTACCCAGCGCGCCTTCAACGGCGTCTGCCACGACACCAGGAAGGGATCGTGACTGCCCGCTGGCGGCACCGCCACCAGCCCGACGCCCGCGCGGAAGCGTGAGTCTCGGGTACGGGCATCGTGCATGTTGCCGCAGATCTCGCGATCGCCATACTGCACGCGGACTTCGCCAGCGAACACATTGAACACGTCCAGGGCCTGCGGTTGCCCCGACCAGCCGCCCGGCGGCGCAGGCACCTGCACCTGCTGCCGGTGACCGGCCAGCATGCCCGGCGTGCATGCGCGATGTGGAGTGGGTTCATCGGTGGCTGCGCCGACCAGCAGGTAATCGCGGCCGGCTTCGGCGGCGGCGGCCCACAGTGGCCACGGCGTTGCCAACCACACCAGCAGCACGACCAGCACCGCCCCTGTTCCGTACTGCCACTGCCTGCCGCCCACGCCACGTCCTGTTCCTGCTTACGCCCGCGCCCACTGCGCGTCGCCCCTGGCGCGCATTATCGCAGCCGCGGCTGCAACGCATGTGTAGACCAAAGTCGCCGCAGAGCATTCAGCCTGCGGCGGGAGGACCTTTCACGGCCACCAGGCGCACCGGCCGCAGGTCGGCCAGGGTCATCCGTTCCAGTGGCTGCGGTCGCTCGACCGCATAGCCCTGCAGGCCCTGCACCCCAAGCCGGGTCAGCGCGGCGGCGACTTCGGCGGTCTCCACCCATTCGGCCACCACCTCCATCTGCAGCTCGCGCCCCAGTTCACTGATCGCGCGCACGGTGGCGTGGCTGACCGGATCGGTATCCATGTCGCGCACGAAGGCCCCGTCGATCTTCAGGATGTCGGCCGGCAGCTGGCGCAGGTAGCCGAACGAGGACAGCCCGGAGCCGAAATCGTCCAGCGCCATCCGGCAGCCGCGCGCCTTCACCGCATCGATGAACGCGCGCGCCTGGCTGAGGTTGCTGATCGCGGCGGTCTCGGTGATCTCGAAGCACAGCTTGGAGGCCAGCGCGCGATTGCGCTCCAGCAGGTCGCAGACGAAGGCGAGGAAGCCGGGCTCGGCGATCGACTGCGCCGACACGTTGACGTTGCACAGTCCCAGCTGCCGCACATGCGCCGGGCATACCTGCAGGTGCCGGAACAGCAGGCCGAGCACGTGCCGGTCCAGCGCCACGGCCATGCCATAGCGCTCCACCGCCGGCATGAACTGGCCCGGCAGGTGCAGGCTGCCATCGCTGCCGCGCATGCGCACCAGCACCTCGTAGTGCAGGTAGCTGGGATCGCCGACGCGTGCGATACGCTGCGCGTACAGCACCATGCGGTTCTCGGCCATGGCCAGGCTGACGCCCTGCAGCCGCTCGGCTTCCCGGCGCCGTTCCTCCAGCGCCATGCGGTTCTCGTTGAAGCAGTGCACGCGGTTGCGCCCGGCCTGCTTGGCCGCATAGCAGGCACTGTCGGCGGCGCTCATCAACCAGTTCACATCCGGTGCATCGGCGCTGACCTCGACCACGCCGATGCTGCAGCTCAACTGCGGGCTGCCCTCGCTCACCGGGAACGTCGCCTGCCCCAGATTGCGGATCACCCGCTGCAGCACGCGCTTGGCCTCGTCCTGCCCGGCATGGGCGAGGAACACCGCGAACTCGTCCGCACCCAGCCGGCCCACCCAGTCACCATCGCGCACCGCCGCCACCAGGTAATCGGCGAAGCTGCGCAACATCTGGTCGCCGGCGGCATGGCCGAAGCTGTCATTGACCAGCTTGAAATGGTCCAGGTTGATGTAGCACAGCGCGTGCGTGCCACCTTCGCTGCGCACCTGCAGCAGCGCGCGTTCCAGCAGGCGTTCGATCTCGCGCCGGTTGATCAGGCCGGTCAGCGGGTCGTGGCTGGCGTGGTGCTCGATCTCGCGCGCCAGTGCATGGTTCTGGCTCACGTCTTCGATGATCGCGAACACCGACAGGCCGCCGCCGGCGCTGCGCACACCGGTGCCGCTCCAGCGGCCCCAGACCAGGCTGCCATCACGACGGCGGAAGCGCAGTTCGCTCGGGCGCAGCTGGCGGTCCCAATCGATGCGCCCCACCCCGTCAATGACCAGCTCGCCGTCCATCAGCAGGTCAGCCAGCGACAGCTGCAGCAGCACGTCGCGGCGATGATCGAGGATGTCGGCCATCGCCTGGTTGGCCTCGATCACCTTGCCTTCGGTATCGAGCTTGAGCATACCGACGTTGGCCTGGTAGAACGCTGCGCGGAAGCGGCTCTCGTGTTCGGTCAGGTCCTCGCCGACGCGGCGCGCCAGGGCCACCGCCATCAGGCTGATCGCCAGCACCGACAGGCCCGCGACCATCAACGTGGCCAGCCTCACCAGCGTCGCCATCCGCAGTAGCGCCTGCGAGAACGCCTGGCTCTGCACCTGCATCCGGCGGTCGAGATCACGCAGTTGCTGCAGGTACTGGTCACGCGTGGCCGCCGGCAAGGGGCCACCCTCGTGCCGCCGCTGCAACTCATCGACCAGGCGCTGCAGCGCCATCAGGTCCCCGTCGGTCTGCCGCCATAACGCGGTCGCTTCGCGGAAGGCACCGATATCGCGCGCGTAGCGGAACGAAAACACCAGGCGCGGAATGTCGGCGTGCGCGTTGCCCCCCTGCAGGAAGCCCTGCCGGGCCTTCTCTTCGTCAGGCTCCGCCTGTTCCAGCGCCAACCGCGCCTGCAGATCGCCCAACGGCACCTGCAGAGCCCGGCGTGCGTCGTCCAGATCCTGGCCATTGCCGCGCGCCAGGTAGCGGCTGAGCGCGGCGGTCGTATCCTGCTGACCACGCGACCAGTATCCCTGGCCGGCGATCCAGGCGGTGGAGGCCGCCTGCAGTTCCTGGATCAACGCCGACAGTGCGACCAGTCCGATCGCCATGCCGGTCAACAACGCGAATCGCAGTCCCAGCCCCCGGGTCATCGGCACCCGCCGGCTCTTTTGGTCCGTGCCACTCCTACCCATCCCGGATCCCCCCGAATGTGCCGCGGTGACAACCTCCTTTGGAACCGGCCCAGCCTATGACCGGCAATGTGTTGACCATGCGAAAAAGGGGACGGAGGGGATTAAGTCGTTTTCGGCATAAGCGCATGGCCTGCCATATACGACTTAATCCCCTCCGTCCCCTTTTTCCTGTACGCCAGCCCGGGGGCTGGCGTTGCTCTGGACGGCTGCGGGTGCGGCTTAGAAGCTGCGCGGGCCGCGCGGCTTGAAGCCATCACGACGTGGCGGGCGGCTGTCGCGGTCACCGCCGCGGTCGCCCCCATGGCCACCCGGACCACCCGGGCCGCCACGACGCGGGCCACCCGGGCCGCCCGGACCACGCTTGTCGAAGCGCGGCTTGAACGGGCGCGGGGCCGGGTTGGTGTCTTCACCCGGAGCCAGCGCACGCATCTGCAGCTGCTGGCCGGACACCCACACCTTCTGCAGGTGCGACAGCACGTCCGGCGGCATCTGTGCCGGCAGGTCCAGCAGCGAGAAGTCGTCGTGGATGTCGATGCGGCCGATGAAACGGCTTTCCAGGCCGGCTTCGTTGGCGATGGCGCCGACGATGTTGGCCGGCTTCACGCCATGCTGGTGACCGACCGAAATACGGTAGGTCTCCATGCCCTGCTCCGGTGCACCACGCGGCGGAACCTCACGGCGCGGACGCTGCTCGAAACCACCTTCGGCGTCGTCACGGCGCGGGCCACGCTCGAAGCGCGGACCCCGCTCGTTGCGGTCGAAGCGCTCGCGCGGCGCGCGCTCTTCACGCGGGGCACGCACCGGCGGCTGCAGCAGGAACGGGGTATCGCCCTGCAGCATCCTGGCCAGCGCGGCGGCGATCTCGATGGCCGGCACGTTCTGCTCGTTCTCGAAGCGCTCCAGCAGCTGGCGGTAGAAGTCCAGGCCGCCGGCGCCGAGGGTTTCGCTGATGCGCGAGGTGAACTTGTTGATGCGGGTGTCGTTGACCGCTTCCACGCTCGGCAGCTGCATCTCTTCGATCGGCTGGCGGGTGGCGCGCTCGATCTGGCGCAGCATACCCTTCTCGCGCGGGGTGGCGAACAGGATCGCCTCGCCGCTGCGGCCGGCACGACCGGTACGGCCGATGCGGTGCACGTAGCTTTCGGTGTCGTACGGGATGTCGTAGTTCAGCACGTGGCTGATGCGCTCCACGTCCAGGCCGCGCGCGGCCACGTCGGTGGCGACCAGGATGTCCAGCTTGCCTTCCTTCAGCATGGCGATGGTGCGCTCGCGCTGGGCCTGCTGCATGTCACCGTTGATGGCGGCAGCGGCCAGGCCACGCGCCTGCAGCTTGCTGGCCAGTTCTTCGGTGCCGGCCTTGGTGCGCGCGAAGATGATCATCGCGTCGAACGGCTCGACTTCCAGGATGCGGGTCAGCGCGTCCAGCTTGTGCATGCCGCTCACCCACCAGTAGCGCTGGCGGATGTTGGCCGAGGTGGTGGTCTTGGCCGCGATGGTCACTTCCACCGGGTCCTGCAGGTAGGTCTGAGCGATGCGGCGGATCTGCGGCGGCATGGTCGCCGAGAACAGGGCCACCTGGCGCTGCTCCGGCAGCTTCTTCAGCACGGCTTCGACATCGTCGATGAAGCCCATGCGCAGCATTTCATCGGCTTCGTCCAGCACCAGGGTCTTCAGCTCGGACAGGTCCAGGGTGCTGCGGTCCAGGTGATCGATCACGCGGCCGGGAGTACCGACCACGATGTGCACGCCACGGCGCAGGGCCGACAGCTGCTGGCCGTACGGCTGGCCGCCGTACACCGGCAGCACGCGGAAACCCGGGATCTTCGACGAATAGGACTGGAACGCCTCGGCAACCTGGATGGCCAGTTCGCGGGTCGGCGCCAGGATCAGGGCCTGGGGCTTGATCTGCTGCAGGTCGATGTTGGACAGTACCGGCAGTGCGAACGCAGCGGTCTTGCCGGTACCGGTCTGGGCCTGGCCCAGCACGTCGCGGCCTTCCAGCATCGCCGGGATGGTGGCGGCCTGGATCGGCGACGGGGTTTCGTAGCCGATGGCGGTGACCGCCTGCATCACGGGCTCGGACAGGCCGAGCTGCGCGAACTGCAGCGGCGCTTGGGAATCTTGGGACATGGGGAACTCCGAAGGCACTGCCGTCTTCCTGGCAGTGCGATAAAAAGGGTGATGGTCCGCGCTTTGGGCGCCCTTCTTATCGCGTGCCCTGGCGCTGCTCGGTCGGAGGAGATTTCACTCGCTCAGAGCGGAATGATACCGCATTGATCCTGAACGAGGCGTACAGCTTTCCATGCGCGTGCCGTCGTGCCCCGTGCTGGCGCACAATACGTGCCCGCTCCCCGGCCCGGCCGCTGGCCTGCGCCCTCTTTCCAGGACCCCTCGCTCCATGCAGATTCTCGAATTCGACCTCGACGGCGACTACGTCGAACTCAAGCAGCTGCTGAAGCTAGCCGACCTGGTCACCAGCGGCGGCGAGGCCAAGATGGTCATCAGCGAGGGCCAGGTGCGGGTCGACGGTGAGGTCGAACTGCGCAAGGCCTGCAAGATCCGCGCAGGCCAGGTGGTCGAGTTCGCCGACAGCCAGATCCGCGTGCTGGCCGCTGGCTGATCCGAGAATGTTCAGGCTACGCGCTGGGTCAGGTGCGAGGCAATCAGCTGCCTGAACGGTGCCACGGCCTGCGCCACGCGCAGGCCCGCGGCCCGCAGCAGGCGTGCCGGGCGACGATCGTCGGTGTACAGGCTGGCGATCGCGTTGGTGGCCTCGTACAGCGGCCGAGACGCAAACCGATGACCGCGTTGGTAGCTGGCCAGCATGCCGGCGGCGGCGATGTCGGCACCGCGCCGCTGCTGCGCGACGATGCCCTGTGCCAGCCGCTGCGCACTGGCCAGTCCCAGGTTGAAGCCATGCGCGGTGACCGGATGCATGCCCACCGCCGCATCGCCGATCAGCGCCGAACGCTCGCCGACGAAGCGGTGCGCGTACACCCCCACCAGCGGATACGCCTGCGGCGTGGCCACCGGCTGCATGCGGCCCAGGCGATGCTCGAAGCAGGCACTGATGGCCTCGCCGAAAGCCACCTCGTCCATCGCCAGCAATTCTTCGATCTGCCGCGGCGGCAGCGTGATCACCGCCGATGCCTGGCCCTCGTTGAGCGGCAGCAGCGCCATGGTGCGGCCGTAGCCGAACCATTCCCAGGCCGTGTGGCGATGGTCGCGCTCGACCTGCATGCGGCATACCAGCATCGACTTGCCGAAGTCGCGCATCTGCGCACCGATGCCGAGCATGCGGCGGGTGGCGGAGAAGCGGCTGTCAGCCGCGACCAGCAGGCGCGCGTGCAGTTGACTGCCGTCATCGAGTCTGACCACGTGGCCCTGCGCATCGGCCTGCACGCCCAGCACCTTGCGCCCATCGAACAGCTCCAGCCCATCCTGGCCCTGCACGGCATCCCAGGCGGCGCGGCGGATCAGATGGTTGGGCACCAGCCAGCCCAGCGGCTGACCATCGGCCTGGCTGCTGGCAAAGGTCAGCGCGAACGGCGAGCCGCCGTTCATCACCCTGGCATCGCGCAGCTCGGCGACTTCGGCCTGCGGCAGGCGCTGCCACAGCCCCAGTTGCTCCATGCTCTGCCGCGAGGCATGGGTCAACGCGATCTCGCGGCCATCAAAGGCGGCGTCGGCCAGGGCCTGGCGCGGCTGAACTTCGACCAGCCCGACCTGCAGGCCACTGCCGGCCAGCGCACGCGCGAAGCACAGGCCCGCCGGTCCGGCGCCGACCACCACCACGTCCATCCTGCGCATGCGCGCCTCCTGCCGTTGATTCAGTCCGGGCCAGCATAGCGCCGCGCGCATGACTGGCCTTGATCTGGATCAGGCCCGGCTACAGCAGTGCGAACACCAGCGCCAGGATCGACAGCAGCGATACGAGCCAGACCAGGCTGCGCACGTAGGGCACGCCTGCGGCATACAGCGGCAGGTAGACCACGCGCGCCCAGAAGTAGGCCTGCGCAGCCAGCGCCGTGGTGTCGTTGCTGCGCCCGGCCACGACCACTGCGATCGCGGCGGCGGCAAAGAACGGGAAGGTTTCCAGGAAGTTGGCCTGCGCACGCTGCAGGCGACCGGCCAGCGCGCTGAGCGGCTTTGCATCGCCATCCCGTGCCGAGGCATTCCACTTCATCCCGCGCTCGCGGGTGACCACGGTGGAGGTGGCGAAGATGTAGACGAAGCCCAGCACGATCGACCAGGCCAGCATTGTCAGCTCAGTTGCCATCGTTCATCTCCTCAGGGTGCCGACGCGCGCAGGCTGTAACCGGCCAGGCGCCAGACCTGGTCTTCGTCGAAGCGGAACGAGACCAGCTCGCGCACCGGCTGCGCGCTGTTGGCGAAACGGGTCGGGAAGCTGACGTTGATGTACAGCCCTTCCGGCACTGCGGCGCCAGGGCTGTACTTGACCCGGGTGATGGTCGGCTGGCCACGCCCGGCCAGCGCACCCAGGCGCGTACGCTCGGCGGCCAACTGGCTGACGAAGGTGGCCTTCGGCACCGCACGGCGCGCGACCGCCGAAGCGCCATCCCACAATTCTTCGGCGCGGTTGGCATCGACCAGCTGCGCCGCCTTCAACGCAGCCGCGCCCATTTCCGCGTCCTGTTTCTGCACCTGGGCCTGCTGTGCAGCGGTCAACGCCTGGATACCGGCAGTGGCGGGCTTCGCGGCCGCCGGCGATGCCGGGGCCGGGCGTGCCGGAGCCGGTGCAGGCGTGGCCGGCGCAGGCGCCTGCGCCAATGCAGTCAGGGGCAGCAGGGACAGCAGCAGGAGCACGCGCTTCATGGACACCGCCGGTTCTCGAGGAAAGGACCGCAGTCTACGCCAGCGCGGTGAGCGGTTCGTCAGCGCGCGGGGGCGTTGCCTTCCACCGCCGCCGCATCGGCCTGCGCGGCCGGGGTGCCGGTCTCTGCCGGCGCCTGTTCGGCCACCGGCGGCGGCTCCGGCGGCGCTGGTGGCAGCGTCGCCACATCGATCTCCGACAGCGGGCTTTCGTCGGGGCACACCGCGTCCGGGAAGCCGAAGCGCTGCTTCAACGCCTGGCCACAGCTGTTGATCGACTCCATGTCGGCGCCTTCGCGCTTGCACTGCTGGTCGAAGGCGACCAGGAAGGCGTCCTTGCGCTGCACGAAATCGTCGCCGCAGGCACGCATCTGCTTGATCCGTTCCAGATCGTCCTGCACCGCATTGGTGCCATCCAGGCCGTACTGGCGCAGTTCGTCCGGGGTCAGCAGGCGCAGGCTGCGGTTGGGCACGGTCATCATCAGATCGGCCACACCGACCGCCACGCCGTTGCGTTGCAGGTAGTCCTTCACATTGTCGTAGACCTCGTGCAGCTCGCGGTTGAGCTCGGCGCGCGAGGTGGCCTTGGAACTGATGCGCATCATGCGGTGGATGCCGACCTTGCCCGACAGCAGGCGGTTGTCGCCGGCGGCCAGCACGAACACGCAGGCGCTGTGGCAGATCGAGCCTTCGCGGACCCAGATGGTCCAGCCCGACTCACCGATGCTGTCGCCGGCCACGATCGCCGACTCCACCTGCCCGCCGCTGGAATCCAGGTCAAGGATGCGCTTGTGGATCTTCTGCTGGTCGGCCACCACCGCCAGACGCCACATCATCTCGGCGAAGCCCGGATTGATCTTGCCGGCGTAGCGCACGCGCATCAGGCCACGCTCGGCGCACGGCGCCAGGGCCTGGGTGATCTGCTCGCGCTGCAGGCCTTCCAGTTCGACACCGTCGCCGGCATCGCCCGCATATTCCGTGCTGCAGCTGACCCAGGCACGTCCGTTCTCCAGCTGCGCCTGCGGCCACGGCCGATCCTCCCGGCTGCGCGGCGGCGCCGGCGGCGGCGGTGCGTCAGCCGCATTGATCGACACCATGTTCTCGCCATCGCTGGACGGCGCCCGCGACGCCTTGTCGGCGGCAGTCACGTTGCCCGTATTTTCCAGCTGGCTGCAGCCCGCCAGGGCCAGGCACAACAGGGGCAACCAGCGGAATTTGGCGGACATCGGGCAACCGGATTTCAAGAGAACAAGGGCCACAGTCTACCCGTCCAGCGCGCGCATTCAGCGCGTGGCACTGAACCCCTTCTGACCCTTGGAAAAAGCGTGTCGACCAAGGTCGACACCCACCAACAGCAGCGCAGAACGCCCGCAAGACAGGTCGCAGGAACCTCTCGAAGGCGGGGTGGGTCCGGTTGCAGGGGCGTGAGCGCCATGGATGGCGCGACCGAGCTTACATGGACGTACTTGCAGCGTCCCCTGCAACCGGACCCACCCCGCCCTCCCCCAGGAAGCCCGCTGTTGTTGCTCTGGCCTCGGCGGGTGCAGGGCGCAGCCCTGCCCAACCCCCTTCAGTATCCATGTCCGAATGTGGCGAGTATCGCCGTCGCCAGAGGCCTAGACTGGCGCCATGGACTCCCCCCTCGCCCTCGACACCGCCGCCTGCGACCGCGCCCGCCTGGCCCGCGACGCACGCTTCGACGGCGTGTTCTTCACTGCCGTGCGCAGCACCGGCATCTATTGCCGCCCGGTGTGCCCGGCACCGCCGCCGAAGCCGCGCAACATCACCTACTTCCCGACTGCCGCGGCCGCCGCGGCGGCCGGTTACCGTCCCTGCCTGCGCTGCCGCCCGGAATTGGCACCGCAGGCGCAGCAGGCACTGGCCGGACAGACCGTGCAGCGCGCACTGGCGCTGATCCAGGGAGGCTTCCTGCAGGAGCAGCCGGTGGCCGATCTTGCAACGAAGCTCGGCCTCAGCGCGCGCCAACTGCAGCGCCTGTTCGTCGAACATCTCGGCGCGACGCCCGGGCAGATCCACGCAACCCATCGCCTGTTGCTGGCCAAACAGTTGCTGACCGAAACCACGCTGGCGGTGACCGACGTCGCGCTGGCTGCCGGCTACAACAGCCTGCGCCGCTTCAATACCGCGTTCCTGCAGGGCTGTGGGATGGCGCCGACCGCCCTGCGCCGCCAGCATCAACCGTTGGCTGCAGATGATGGCGGCCTGGTGCTGCGCCTGGGCTACCGTCCGCCACTGGACTTCCCACGCATGCTTGCGTTCCTGCGCAAACGCAGCCTGCCCGGCATCGAACTGATCGGCGAAGACAGCTACCAGCGCGTACTGGGCACGCCGGAGCGCCCCACCCTGCTGCGCGTCACCGCCGATTCGAAGCGGCCGGAACTGCGCCTGCAACTGGGCGCGGTGGATCCGCGCCTGATCCCCGACATCGTGCGCCGCGTGCGTCGGGTGTTTGATCTGGATGCCGACCTGCAACAGGTGCACGCCGCACTTGGTGAGGAACCCTTGCTGGCGCGCGGCATCGCCGAGCGCCCGGGGCTGCGCGTGCCCGGCGGCTGGGATGGTTTCGAAGTGGGCGTGCGCGCCGTGCTCGGCCAGCAGGTTACTGTTGCCGCCGCCACCACCTTCGCGCGGCGGCTGGTCGATGCCTATGGCGCACACCTGCCGGGCATGCCATCGGAATTCGATCGCCAGTTCCCCGCGCCCGAGGTACTGGCCGAGGCGCCGCTGGAATCGATCGGCCTGCCGCGCAGCCGCGCCGCTACCGTGCGCGCACTGGCCGCCGCCTGCGCCAGCGGCCAGCTCGACTTCGGGCCCGGCCAGGCCTTGGAGGAATTCGTTGCGCGCTGCGTGGCACTGCCCGGCATCGGCCCCTGGACCGCGCAGTACATCGCCCTGCGCGGGCTCGGCCAGCCCGATGCCTTCCCCGCCGGCGACCTGGTGCTGCAACAGGTGCTCGGCCACGCCCAGGGCCAGCGCCTGAGCGAACGTGCGACCGAAGCGCGCTCGCAACCATGGCGCCCCTGGCGCGCCTACGCCGTGCTGCACCTGTGGCACCTGTCCGGCACGTTCGTTGGAGAACCGACATGACCCTGTTGTTCGATCGTTTCGACAGCCCGATCGGCGTATTGACCATCGCCGGTGATGAGCGTGGCCTGTCACATGTGCTTTTCCCCGAGAACCGCCATCCGGCACGCGGGCGCGATGACTGGCACTACGCACCGGATGCGCTGCCGGAAGCGCGCGAACAGCTGCTGCAGTTCCTGCACGGCGAGCGCAGCAGCTTCGACCTTGTGCTGGCACCACGAGGCACGCCTTTCCAGCTGCGCGTGTGGCAGGCGCTGGCGTTGATTCCGTTCGGCCAGACCTGGAGCTATCTGCAGTTGGCGCAGCACCTGGGCCAGCCCAGCGCGACCCGCGCGGTGGGCGCGGCCAATGGCCGCAATCCATTGCCGATCATCCTGCCCTGCCACCGCGTGATCGGCAGCAACGGTGCGCTGACCGGCTTCGGTGGCGGCCTGGAAACCAAGGCGGCGCTGCTGCGGCTGGAACAACGCCAGGCCCCGCTGTTCGCCTGAGAGGGCCGGCCGGGCTGCGCCCGGCACCCGCAGAGGCAACCGCAACGGCCGAAGCAACAGCAGCATTCCGAAGCATGGCGTGGTGGGTCCGGCTGCGGGGGACGCCGTCAACCCGTCCTTGGGGGCTTGGCCGCGGCATCCATGCCGCGGACACCCCCGCAACCGGACCCACCCCGCCTTCGACAGATTCCTGAGATCTGTCGGGACGGCGCACTGCGCAACTGTTGGTAGGTGTCGACCTCGGTCGACACGGTAGACCCACGCCATGGGTGGATGGAAGCATCAGGAATTATGTCTGGAGAAAGCCCCCTTCCTGTTGAATGGGGCGCGCCGACTGGCGCGGGGATGAGGAAAAATGCGCGGACACGGCGCGCAATAGTGCGCCGTGTCTTGGGCCGGTAATTGCACCGGCTTATCATGCACGGATGACTTCCGTACGCCTGACCTGCGCGCTGGCGCTGCTGCTGCCATTGGCCGCCTGCACCACTGCGCCCGCCCCTTCCGCCTCCGTTCCCACACCCGTCGCTGCGGCTGCGCCGCCCAAGCTGCTGCTGATCTCCATCGACGGCCTGCGTGCCGACGCGCTGGACCGCGGCCTGACCCCGAACCTGCAGCGACTGATCGACGGCGGCGTGCGCGCACGCTGGATGACCCCGTCCTATCCGTCACTGACCTTCCCCAACCACTACACCCTCGTCACCGGCCTGCGTCCAGACCACCACGGCATCGTCAACAACAGCATGGACGATGAAGCCTTGGGCCGGTTCGAGCTGAGCAACCGCAAGGCGGTTACCACCAGCGGCTGGTGGGGTGGCGAACCGATCTGGGTCAGTGCCGAGAACGCTGGCGTACGTTCGGCCACCACGGCGTGGCCGGGCAGTGAGTCTGAAATCCGCGGCGTGCGCCCCAGCAAGTGGCGCGTGTACGACGGCAAGGAACCGCTGGAGCAGCGGGCCAGCATCGTGCTCGACTGGCTGGCGCAGACCGATGCTGATGCACCGCGCCTCACCACGCTGTACATGGAACACGTGGACAAGGCCGGCCACCACTACGGCCCCGGGTCGAAGCAGTACGCCGACGCCATCGTGCGCGCCGACCAGATCGTCGGCCAGGTGCTCGACGGGCTGCAGCAGCGCGATCTGGCCAAGACCACCAACGTGATCGTCGTGTCCGACCACGGCATGGCCAGCGTCGCCGACGGCAACGTGATCGCCACCGAGTCGATGGCCGACCCGGCCATTGCACGCAATATCAGCCAAGGCCAGTCGGTGGGTTTTGCGCCGGTCGCCGGCCGCGAAGCGGAAGCCGAACGCGCCCTGCTCGGACGCCACGCGCACTACGAATGCTGGAAGAAGGAGAACCTGCCGGCACGCTGGCACTACGGCACGCATCCGCGGGTTCCGGCCATCGTCTGTGTCATGGATGAAGGCTGGGATGCCCTGCACCAGGAGAAGATCGCCAAGCGTGCAAAGCAGGATCGAGGTTCGCATGGCTACGACAACGCACTGCCTTCCATGCGCGCAGTGTTCGTGGCCGGCGGCCCGTCGTTCCGCCAGGGCCTGGTGATCGATGGCTTCGACAACGTCGATGTCTATCCGCTGCTGGCCCACCTGCTGCAGGTACCGGCCGCGCCGAACGACGGCAATCCGGAAACGCTGAAGAAGACACTGCGCTGATGCGGTTGTAGAGCCGAACCCACGCTCGGCTCACCGGACAGGCATAAAAAAAACGCGGCGCCAGGCGCCGCGTTTTTCTTTGGACCGGTCGTTCGACCGGATCAGGCCTTGGCGACGGCCTTCTTCGCCACAGCCTTCTTCGCCGGAGCCTTGGCCACGGTCTTCTTGGCAACCGGGGCGGCGGCGCCTACGGCGACCTTGCTCGCGGTATGCGAACGGGCGTTGCCGTAGCTGGCGTTGTAGCGCTTGCCCTTGGCGGTCTTGCGGTCACCCTTACCCATGTCTTCAACTCCTCAAGTGTGAAATCTGGTTACCCCGTACTGACACGGGTTCGGCGGGGCCGCCTTGCTGGGCGCCCCCGCGCACGATCGAAAATCCTATCACGGAGCGCCTAGTGCGCGCAGCTGGCGTCGTGTACGTGGCCGTGGTTCAGGCGCAGGTTGACCAGATGGGCAACGCCCACCAGCAGGCCACCGATGGTCATCACCACCGCATGCGGCACGGCATTGTGATGCAGCGGCTCGTACAGCACGCCGGCCCACAGCGCGACCAGGCCGGGGATCAGGAAGCCCAGCGCACGCAGCGCGCCATGGCGGCGGTAACCCCAGACCAGGCTGAACAGCCCAAGCAGGGTCACGAACAGCACCAGCGCCTGTTCAACGCCGTCGCTCAGCCAGAACGACAGGCCCAGCGAGGGCGCTGCCGCCAGCAGCACCGGGATGACTGCGCAATGCACCGCGCACAGCATCGAACCGGTGGCACCAAAACGGTCGAGCAGGTGGCGCAGGCGTGAGGACAAGGACATGACTTCCAGCAGGGTCGGCGAATCGTTATGGAATAATATAACATCCCTTCCCGACCCGCACGCTTTCCCCTTCCCCCGTCCCATCGACGGGATTCGTGCGCCCAGCGATTGATACAGTGTAACAAAGGACCCATCCATGCCCGCCCACACCGCACGGCTCAAGCCGCATTCCCTGGCTCTGGCCCTCGCCGCCCTGCTGCCGTCCGTCGCCTTTGCAGCCGGTCAGGACACCGCCCATCGTGACCGCCACCTGACCGAACTGTCCTCGGTGCAGGTCACCGCGTCGCCGCTGCAGGGCGATGCCGAATCCCTTGCGCGCCCGGTGGAGGTGCTGGCCGGTGAGCGCCTGGACGAGCAGAAGGCCGGCACCCTCGGCGATACCGTGGCCAAGCTGCCCGGCGTGCAGAGCACCTTCTTCGGCCCCGGCGTCGGCCGCCCGATCATCCGTGGCCAGGAAGGCCCGCGCGTGGCCGTGCTGTCCAACGGCATGGGCAACATGGATGCCTCTACCGTCAGTGCCGACCACGCCACCAGCATCGAGCCGTTCCTGGCCGACCAGATCGAAGTACTGAAGGGCCCGGCCACGCTGCTGTTCGGCAGCGGTGCCATCGGTGGTGCGGTCAACGTGGTCGATGGCCGCATCGCGCGCGAACTGCCGGAGCGCCCGCTCAGCGGCCGCGCCGAACTGCGCGGCAATTCGGTGAACAACGAGCGCAGCGGCATGTTCCGCCTCGACGGCGTCAGCGGCAACGTCGTGCTCCATGTGGATGGCCTGGTGCGCAATGGCGACGACTACCGTATCCCCGGCTACGCGGTGATCGACAGCCTGGAAGACCACCACGACGACCATGACCACGACCACGCGGGCGAGGAAGGGGAAGAGCCGCGTCGCGGCCGCCTCGACAACAGTTCCATCCGCACCCGCGCCGGCGGCGTCGGCGCAACGTGGCTGGGCGACGGTGGTTACTTCGGTGTGTCGGCCAGCACTTACCGCACCAACTACGGCATCCCCAACGGCGCGCACGTGCACGCTGATGGCGACGATCACGGCCATGACCACGGCCACGACCATGGGGATGAAGAGGAAGGCGGCGACGAGCACGACGTGCGCATCGACATGGTGCAGAACCGCTTCGAGACCAAGGCCGGCATCTACAACCCGGCCTCGTTCCTGAAGAACATCAACGCACGCGTGGCCTACACCGACTACGAGCACGTGGAGCTGGAGGCCGGCACGCCCTCCACCCGCTTCACCAACCGTGGCATCGAAGCGCGCCTGGAAGCGGTGCAGCAGCAGATCGGTGGCTGGGACGGTGCCTTCGGCCTGCAGTTCGGCAACAGTGATTTCGGCGCCAAGGGTGAAGAGGCGTTCGTACCGGATACGGGTACGAAGAACATCGGCCTGTTCGTACTGCAGGAAAAGCAGTTCGGCCCGTTCAAGCTGGAACTGGGCGGCCGCCACGACCAGGTCAAGCTGGACCCCACCGGTGATTACCGTCGCCGCACGTTCGGCGCCACCAACCTGTCGGCTGCCGGCATCTGGAAGCTCAACGACGCGGTCGACCTGCGCATCGGCGTGGACAGCTCCGAGCGTGCACCGACCAACGAGGAGCTGTATGCCGCCGGCGCGCACATCGCCACCCGCTCGCTGGAAATCGGCGACGCCAACCTGAAGACCGAGCGCGGCCAGCGCGTGGAACTGGGCATCCACACCCACAGCGAGCGCCTGGACTTCTCCGCGTCCGTCTACCAGACCAAGTTCAAGGACTTCATCTACCTGGCCGACACCGGCGTTACCGAGGGCCTGCCAGTTCGTGCGTGGACCCAGCAGGACGCGGTGTTCCGCGGTGCCGAGGCCGAAGCGCTGGTGCACCTGTTCGAGGGCGGCGCCGGCGACTGGGACCTGCGCCTGTTCGGTGACTACGTGAAAGCCAAGCTGGATGGCAGCGGCAGCCGCAACCTCGACATCGCCGTGCCGCACGGCGACCACAACCACAATTACAGCGTGGAACTGGCCAACACCGGCTACCTGCCGCGCATCGCCCCGGCCCGCGTCGGCGCCGACCTGCGCTGGTCGAAGGACGGCTGGCGCGCCTCGGTCGGTGCGGTGCGCTACAGCCGCCAGAAGGACGTGGCGCAGAACGAGGAGCCGAGCGATGGCTACACCCTGGTCGACGCCCACCTGGCCTACCGTTGGGACCGCAACGCCAGCAACAGCTACGAGGTGTTCCTGGATGGCAGCAACCTGACCAACCGCGAAGTGCGTCCGCATACCTCGCTGCTGCGCGACTACTCGCCGCTGCCGGGCCGTGGCGTCGCATTCGGCATCCGCGCGTTCTTCTGATCGATGTAGGGGGCGGATCCCTTTCCGCGGGAAAGGGCTCTGCCCCCACTCGCCCTTCAACGCATGGCGGGACCGCACCACGAATACCATTCTCTCTCCCGGGGGGCCGTCTGGCCCCCCGTTCCTTTATGCGTGAGCGAGGTCGCGGCGCCCTCGCTCACACACCCGTCACAAAGATGTGCGTACCACAACAAGCGGACAATCCCGTCACCCAATGTCTCGCCAATCGGACACTTCTGTCCGAGAATAATTCCATGACTGCCCAACGTGCCGATGCCGCTGCCCGCCGTGCCCTCATCCTCGACGCCGCCGATCATGTCTTCGGCCAACATGGCGTCACCGCCCCACTGGACCTGGTGGTCGAACGCGCCCAGGTGGGCCGCGCCACCCTGTACCGCAACTTCCCCGACCGCACCGCGCTGATCCAGGCGCTGCTGCAGCGCACGGTCGACCGCATCCGGCGCCAGGTCGAACAGCTCGGCGACCGCGACGACGCCCTGTTCGAGGTGTTCGAGGGCATGGCCCAGCGCATCATCGATTCGCCGGCACTGGCCGACTACTGGCGTGCGGTTGATTCGGACGTGCCGTCCATGCGCGCCGCGCGCGAGACCGTGCGCGACCTGCTGGAGGAACCGATCGCGCGCGCCAAGGCGGCCGGGCTGTGCCGTGCCGACCTGGAAAAGACGGATATTTCACTGATCTCGGGCATGCTGGGTGCGGCCCTGCGCGGCAAGACCCGCGACGAGCGCGCCCAGTTGGCCGGCCGCGCCCTGCAGCTGCTGCGTGGGGGTCTCCAGGGAGCTGCCAGCGAGGCCCGTTGATGGTCCAGCCGTATCTGAAGCCGGTTCCGGATTGGGAGGAGCATGAGAAGCCGACCATGCCCGGCTCGGCGTCGATGCCCTGGCACCCGCCATACCGGCGCGCGGCCTATGCGCTGGTATCGCTGCTGGTGGCGATCACCGGCGGCCTCGGCAATGCGCTGGTTACCGCCAACCTGCCGTTCCTGCAGGGCCAGCTGGCGCTGACCCCGACCCAGGGCAGCTGGCTGGTAGCGGCCTATGCGATGGTGAATGTCACCGCCAACCTGCTGGCCTTCAAGTTCCGCCAGCAATACGGCATCCGCCTGTTCGCCGAAATCGGGCTGGGCCTGTACGCGGCGTTGGCGGTCCTGCACCTGTTCGTCGGCAGCTTCGAGACCACGATGCTGACTCGTGCCGCCAGCGGCTTCGCCGGCGCGGCCTGTTCGACCTTGGGCACGCTGTACATGCTGCAGGCCCTGCCCCGCCGCTTTACCGGCAACCTGCTGGTGGTCGGCGTCGGCCTTTCGCAGCTGGCGGTGCCGATCGCCTGGATCGTTTCACCAGGCCTGGTCGATACCGGCCAGTGGCACCAGCTGTATTCGTTCGAGGCCGGCCTGGCGTTGTGCGCCTTCGCCGCGGTGGTGGTGCTGAAACTGCCGCCCGGCATCCAGGTGAAGGCCTTCGAGCCGCTGGATTTCCTTACCTTCGCGTTGTTGGCGCCGGCGGTTGCGCTGCTGGTGATCGTACTGGCGCAGGGCTACACCCGTTGGTGGCTCAACACGCCGTGGCTGGGCTGGGCGCTGATCGCCTCGATCGTGCTGTCCACCACCGCCTTCATCATCGAACACTACCGGCGCAATCCGCTGCTGCAGATCCGCTGGCTGTCGACGCTGCCGGTATTGCATTTCATCGTCGGCGCCTTCCTGATCCGCTTCCTGACCACCGAGCAGTCCTACGGCGTGGTCAACCTGATGCGCACGCTGGGCATGGGGCCGGACCAGATGCGCCCGCTGTTCGTAGTGATCCTGGCCGGGGTGATCGTCGGCATCGCCGGCGCCTCGCTGACCTTCGGCCCGAAGCGCCTGATCGCCCAGCTGCTGATGGCGATCCTGCTGCTGGGCGCTGCCGCATTCTTCGACCAGCACCGCACCAGCCTGGACCGGCCGCACGACTTCTACGCCAGCCAGTTCCTGGCCTCGGTCGGTGCCGGCATGTTCATGGGGCCCCTGATCATGCTTGGCATCTCTGCTGCGCTGAAACAGGGCGTGGACCACATGATCACCTTCCTGGTGACGCTGTCGATCACGCAGACACTGGGTGGGCTGGCCGGCTCGGCGGTGCTGGGCACCTTCCAGCTGCATCGCGAGCAGCTGTATTCCAGCGCGCTGACCAGCCAGCTCGATCCGGCCGATCCGGTGGTCGCGCAACGGTTGCGCCTCCAGCAGCAGCTGTACGCTGCGCAGATCACCGACCCGGTGCTGCGCAGTGCGCAGGGCAGCGCGCAGCTGGCGCAGACCACGCGCCGCGAAGCCAATGTGCGCGGCTTCAATGATGTGTTCACCCTTAGCGGTTGGCTGGCGATCGGTTTCCTGTGCTGGTTGCTGCTGCTGTCGCTGCGCACCGCCGTGCTCAAGCAATGGCGCAAGCGCCACCCCACTTCACCCGTTGTGGCCACCCCGGCCGCGCATCGCTGAGTCCTCCACCATGCCCCCCGTTCCGCCCCGACCCGACGACGCCGACAACGTCACCCCGCCGCCGCCCACCGACGCGGCGCCCGCGTCCACGCCGGTAGAACCCGCGGTCGCGCCGAAGTACCTCAAGCCCAGCGCGCGCAGCGTGGTGGTGATGGTGGTGGTGGCCCTGCTGGGCATTGCGCTGATCCTGCGTGCCTGGCACCTGTGGCCGTTCACCAGCAGCGTGATGGTGACCGACAACGCCTATGTGCGCGGCCAGATCACCGTGATGGCGCCGCAGGTCAACGGCTATGTGACCGAGGTGCTGGTGAAGGACTTCCAGCACGTGAAGGAAGGCGAGCCGCTGCTGCGCATCGATGACCGCATCTATGCGCAGCGTGTCGCCCAGGCGCAGGCGACGCTGGACAGTGCGCGCGCGGCGCTGGCCAATTCCGACCAGTCGCAGGCACAGAACCGTGCGCAGATCGCCTCGGCGCGCGCCACGCTCTCGGCCGGCCAGGCCGAACTGCAGCGCGCGCGCAACGAGCTGAAGCGCTACGAGGAACTGGCCGCGCAGCAGTTGGTGTCGATCAATGACCGCGACAAGTTCCGCACCAGCCAAGCCTCGGCACAGGCCAGCGTGCAGCAGTCGCAGGCGCAGATCCGCATCGCCGAGGAAACACTGGTGTCGACCCAGGTCGCGCGCAAGAGCCTGGAGGCCCAGGTGGAAAGCGCACAGGCGCAGCTGGAGCTGGCCCGCATCGACCTGGCCAACACGGTGATCCACGCACCGCGCGACGGCCAGATCAGTGAGGCCAGCGTGCGCGTGGGCCAGTATGTCGCCGCCGGTTCGCAGCTGCTGTTCCTGGTTCCTGACACACTGTGGGTGGTGGCCAACTACAAGGAAGGCCAGACCTGGGGCATGGCGATCGGCCAGCCGGCGACGTTCTCGGTGGACGCGTTCCAGGGCCAGGTGCTGAGGGGCCGCGTACAGGAGATCGCGCCCGCCACCGGATCGGAGTTCAGCGTGTTGCGCCCGGACAATGCCAGCGGCAACTTCACCAAGGTGGTGCAGCGGCTGCCGGTGCGGATATCGATCGATGAAGGCCAGAAGCTGGCCGCGCAGCTGCGGCCCGGCATGTCGGTGATCGTGCGGGTGGATACCGCAGGCAAACCGAAGGACTAGCCCTTGTCATGAAACGGGGTCAGATCCCTTTTGCCAATGGCAAAGGGATCTGACCCCACTCAGGATGCCGGCCAGCGGCCGGCACTACCATTGCATTACCCCGCGCAGCGCGCGCAGAGACCGTGCACTTCCAGGGTCTGTGCCTGCGGCTGGAAGCCCAGTTCCTTGGCCCGCTTCTCCAGCTGGCTGACGATCTCGCGGTCTTCCAGCTCCACTGCGCTGTGGCAGCTGTTGCAGATCAGGAACGGCACCGAATGCGCAGCGCTGCTTGGATGATGGCAGGCCACGAAGGCATTCACCGACTCCAGCTTGTGCACGAAGCCATTGGCCATCAGGAAGTCCAGCGCGCGGTACACGGTGGGCGGGGCATCAGCGCCCACGCCCTTGCCGTTGCGCACCCATTCCAGCAGCTCGTAGGCCTTGACCGGCTTGCCGGCCTCGGCGATCAGCTTCAGCACGTTGGCGCGGATCGGGGTCAGGCGCAGCCCGCGTTCGCGCGAGACACGCTCGACCACCGCCACGAAATCCGATGCGTCGTGGACGTGGTGGTGCGGGGCGGTACAGGCAGTGGCGGTCTTGGCGGGCATGCGTGTTCTCCGGTTCGGGCCTGGCAAGGATGCCTCAGGCCGTTGCTACCTTGGTGATGGCCACATCAATGCGTTTCAAGGCCTGCTCGCGGCCGGCCAGGTAAACGGTATGGGAAATGTCAGGGCTGACCTGGGTGCCGGTGATGGCCACGCGCAGCGGCTGGGCGACCTTGCCCATGCCGATTTCCAGCGCTGCGGCCGTGTCGTGCAGGGCGACGCCCACCGACTCGGCGGTCCATTCCGGCAGCGCGGCCAGCAGCTCGCGGGCCTTGCCCAGCGCCACCTCGGCACCGGCCTTGAAGTGCTTGGCCACCGCCGCTTCATCGTATTCGGTCAGCGGCTGGTACCAGACCACGGCCTTCTCGGCCATTTCCTTCAGGGTCTGCACGCGTTCACGCAGGGCGATCACCACATCCTCCGGAGCCGGGCCGGCGGCCACGTCCAGCCCCAGCTTCTGCAGCTGGTAGACCAGGTGCGGCACGATCGAGGCCACCTCCTCGGTCTTCAGGAAGTGCTGGTTGACCCAGCCCAGCTTGGCCATGTCCAGGCGCGAGGCCTTGGAATTGCAGTCCTTCACGTCGAACAGATCGATCAGTTCCTGGCGGCTGAACAGCTCCTGGTCACCATGCGACCAGCCCAGGCGGGCCAGGTAGCTCAGCAGTGCGTCCGGCAGGTAGCCGGCGTCCTTGTACTGCATCACGTCAGCCGCACCGGTGCGCTTGGACAGCTTGGCGCCCTGCTCGTCCAGGATCATCGGCATGTGGCCGAACTTCGGCACCGGCGCGCCGATGCCTTCATACAGGTTGATCTGGCGCGGGGTGTTGTTGATGTGGTCGTCGCCGCGGATGACCTCGGTGATGCCCATGTCCCAGTCGTCCACCACCACCGCGAAGTTGTAGGTGGGGTAGCCGTCCGGGCGGAAGATGACCATGTCATCCAGCTCGCTGTTGGCGATCTCGATGCGGCCCTTGATCAGGTCATCGAACACCACCGTGCCTTCCAGCGGGTTCTTGAAGCGGATGACGCGGTTCGGGTCGTCCCGGTAGGGCAGGCCCAGATCGCGCGCAGCGCCGTTGTAGCGCGGCTTTTCCTGCCTGGCCATGGCGGCCTCGCGCATGGCATCCAGCTCCTCGCGGGTCTCGTAGGCGTAGTACGCCTTGCCCTCGGCGATCAGCTGCTCGGCCACTTCCTGGTAACGGGCGACGCGGTCGGTCTGGTAGATCGGGCCCTCGTCGTAGTCCAGGCCCAGCCACTCCATCGCCTCCAGGATGGCGTCGGTTGCGCCCTGGGTGCTGCGTTCGCGGTCGGTGTCCTCGATGCGCAGCACGAACTCGCCGCCGCGGTGACGGGCCTCCAGCCAGCAGTACAGCGCGGTGCGGGCACCACCGATGTGCAGGTAGCCAGTGGGACTGGGGGCGAAGCGGGTGCGGCAGGTCATGGACGGCTCGAGGAACGGGAATCCCCCGATTTTACCAGCCCACCGCCCCCGACGGAAAAAGGGGACGGAGGGGATTAAGTCGCGATTGCCCAGCCGTTGGGTGCTGCAACCGGGAAGCGGAGGGGAGATACGACTTAATCCCCTCCGTCCCCTTTTACGGTTCTACCTTTCGCGGGAAGGACGGCTCGCGCATTGCGGCGTTGTAGGCGAACGAAGCGACGATGGCGGCGGCCTGCTTCAGGTCTTCCGGTTCGGCGTGGTCCCAGGTGTCCAGGTGGCTGTGGTGGACGTTGGTGAAGTAGTCCAGCCGGTCCTGGATGAACTGGAAACCCGGCAGGCCGATGCGATCGAAGCTGATGTGGTCGGTACTGCCGGTGTTGCGGGTGGCCACGGTGGTGGCGCCCACGTCATGGAACGGCGCCAGCCAGGCTTCGAAGATCGGCATCGCCGCCAGGTTTTCCTGCGCGTAGATGCCACGGAAGCGGCCCGAGCCGTTGTCCATGTTGAAGTAGACCTGGAACTTGCTGTAGTCGCGGGTCTTCTGCAGTGCACCGGTCGGCTCGCGCAGCGACGCCGGCAGCGCTTTCTGGGCCGGATCGGTCGGCTCCGGGAACTTGCCGAAGTGCTTGGCCACATAGGCCTGCGAGCCGATCAGGCCCTGCTCCTCGCCGCTCCACAGCGCCACGCGGATGGTGCGCCTGGGCTTGGCGCCGGTAGCCTTGAGGATGCGCATCGCCTCCATCATCACCGCCACGCCGGCGGCGTTGTCGGCCGCACCGGTGCCGCTGTGCCACGAATCCAGGTGGGCACCGATCATCACCACTTCATCGGGCTTGCTGCTGCCGCGGATCTCGGCCAGCGTGTTGTAGCCGGGCTGGTCGGCCTCGTCGGTGAAGCGCGCCGCTACATCCACGCGCAGGCGCACCGTCTGCTTGGCCTGAAGCGCGCGCACCAGCGGATTGAAGTGTTCGCTGATCATCGCCAGTTCCGGGATGCCCACCGGCTCACCGGCCTTGCGCGAACCGCCGCCGGCAACGCGGATGATGCCGTTGTCCCAGCTGCTGATGCTGATCGAGGCCAGCGCGCCCTCTTCGACGAAGAACGCATTGACCTTGGCCGCCAGCTGCTGGCGCTCCTGGTACTCCTTGACCCGCTTGGCGCGCTCGGCGGTAGCGTCCTTGTCCTTGGGCAGGGTGAACTCCTGCAGGCCCTCGAGCGAGGTCGCGTCATGGCGGTGCGAATCGGGCTCGGTGCCCCGCTTGTATTCGCGTGCCTCGCCCAGCAGGAGGATCTTGCCACGCAGCTTGCCGCGGTACTTCTCGATGTCTTCGGGCTTCTTGATGTCAACCTGCACCAGCTCGCCTTCGACCGGGCCCTTCGTACCGGGGGTCCAGGCCTTGGGCAGCGCATGCAGCGGCTGCACGCGGTCACCCAGCATTTCCACGCTCGCCGAGGTGAATTCCCAGCCACGGCCGAAATCATCGAAGGCCTCGTCGTGGACGTTGTCCAGCTTCCATTCGTTGAACTTGCCGCGGGTCCACGCATTGGCGCGGCCCATCGCCGGCGAATTGCTCAGGCGCGGGCCGATGCGCTCGGTGAGATAGCTGAAGGTGTCCATCACCTGCGAACGGTGGAACGCCTCCTGACGGATGCGGCTGACCATGTCCAGGTCCACCGTCTCGCGCTGCTGTGCCGCTGCATTGCCACCCATCGCCAGCGCTACGGCCAGCACGCCCCACTTCAACACGTCGCACCCCTGCCCTTCGGCTCGATCATCAACCCATCGAGTCTAGCCAGCCGGGGCGCGGCGATACCGTCCCATCGGTCATGGACGGCGCGGAAGCGTGCGAACCAAGGGTTCGCACCTACAGGAGAAGGGTGGGGTCGTACCCGCAAAGCCGAATCACCCGCTCCATCCCAACCACAACTGCGCCCGCTCCGGCAGCAACAGCAACCAGTGCCGCCGGTCGATGCTGCTGCAGCCGTACACCGCCGCGTGTGCCGGCCAGTCATCCGGAAGGCCGCCGATGCCGATCTCGGCCAATGCCTCCGCGCCGGCCTTCCATGGCCGATAGCGCGGCACCCGGCCGGCCACCGCGCCGCGTCCCTGCCGCGCACCCTGCAGCCAACGCAATCCCTGCCCCTGCAATCCTTCGCAGGTCACCGCCGCCAGCTGGAAGCGGACCAGGCCGGGGGCGATCCGTGCCCCCGGCAGGGCCGCCAGCACGCCATGTGCCTGCAGCAGTGCGTCCACTTCCAGCAGGGCCGGAATGCCCTGCCGTGCCCGTTGCCGCAATCCCTGGCGCCAGCCCATGGCGTGCTCCTTACTTCAGGTCCGCGCCGAGCGCGTACCAGTCGACCCGGCGGGTTACCCACATCGCCAGCGCCAGGATCACGAACAGCAGCAGCGACCCCATCAGCAGTGCGTTGTTCTCCGACACCAGCAGGCCATACAGCGCGCCGTACAGCACGGTCAGCAGGGCCGCGAAGCCGAGGCCGCGCTTCCAATGGCCCAGCACGTTGGCCAGGTACACCGCCTGCAGGCCGATGCAGGCCACCGCCGAGACCAGGTAGGCCTTCCAGAACGCGATGTGTTCGGACAGGCTGATCAGCAGCAGGAAGAAGATCGCCAGCGCCAGGCCGACCATCAGGTACTGCAGCGGGTGGATGCGCAGCGACTTGATCAGCTCGAACAGGATGAAGCCGACGAAGGTCAGCAGCACGAACAGCACGCCGTACTTGGACGCACGGTCGGCCTGGGTGTAGGTATCGACCGGATCGACCAGCGACACCGTCACCGCCTGCGAGTCGACCGAACCTTCATTGCGCAGCTGTCGCTGTGCGTCGGAGGCCAGCGAGGACACCGCCCAGCGCGCGTCGAATCCCTGCGCATCAACGCGCCGCTCGTTGGGCAGGAACGCACCGCTGAACGACGGATGCGGCCAGCTCGAACGCAGCGCGATGTGGGTGTCATCGCCCACCGGCACCACCGACAGCATGCGGCTGCCATCCAGGCGCAGCTCCAGTTCAACGGTGCTGGCCGCCAGCGTGCCGCCCTGATCCGCAGCGAAACCGGCCACCGGCGCATGCAGGCCACGGCCGACTTCGCTTGCCACGCCGACGCCCGGCAGCAGGCGCAGCTGCTTGCCATCCACGCGCAGGTTCGGTGTACCGACCAGGCCGCGCACATCGGAAATTCCCACCGCCACATACGGCTGGCCATACGTGCGCCCTGCCTTCACCGGATAGTCGTCAGCGGCGAAGCTCGCCTTCATCTGGCCGTTCCAGCTGTACACCGGCACCTTGAACAGGCCGACTTCGCGCTGGCTCGGCAGCATCTCGCCGCCCACCTCCAGCGACGCTGGCATCTGCAGCCAGTGCCCCTCGGTGACCTGCACCTCGGTCTTCTTGACGCCCAGCGGGTCAACCAGTTCAACCTGCTTGCGTTCCACCCACGGCACCACCCGCACCGGGCCCACCAGCTGCTGCGTGCCGGCACGGCTGTCGGCCACCCGCGCAAAGGCCTCGTCGCGGTACTGGCTGCGTTCGGTGATCACCCCGCGGATCATCATCAGCGGCACCAGCAGCAACAGGATCAGCCCGCCGACAATGGCGAACCGCAGCAGCATCTTCAGGGATTTCATGGTCCATCCTCGTTGGAGAGGGCTGCAGGATGGACCGCTGCGGTGAGCAGGGTTTGTGGCGAATTTGAAGCGAGTGTGAAGTCAGCGGCGCGGCCGCTGGCCCGCTGCGCCCAACGGCAGCCACAGGCTGGCCACCGTGCCACCGCTATCGCGGGCGTCGAGGCTGGCGCGTCCGTCATGCAGGCGAGCCACTTCCTGCACGAACGGCAGGCCCAGGCCGGAACTGCGCCGGCCGCTGCCGGGACGCGCCAGTGAATAGAAGCGTTCGAACACCCGTTCGCGCGCGTAGTCGGGAATGCCGGCACCGCGATCCGCTACCTGCAGGCGCACGCCCTGCCCGTCCACCTCGGCCTGCAGTGCGATCTCCGCGCCGGACGGCGAAAAGGCAATGGCGTTGTCGATCAGGTTGTGCAACGCCTGCCGCAGCAGATAGGCATCACCCTGCACGCGGAGGTCGGGCACGCTGCCGATGCGCACCTCTACGCCGGCCGCCTGCGCACGCACCTGCGCCGCCGCCGCCGCATCGGCCAGCAAGGTTGGCAGCGCGATCGGATCGCGGGTCTGCAGCCAGCCGTGCTGTTCCACTTCGGCCAGCGCCAGCAGCTTGTCGATCGTCTCGGTCAGCCGCTCCTGTTGATCAACGATGCTGCGTGCAAAATGCACGCGGTCGGCCTCCGGCAGCGGCTCCTGCAGCAGCTCGGCGGCACCGCGGATCGCCGCCAACGGACTCTTCATTTCATGCGTCAGCGACTGCACGTACTGCTCGACGTAGGCCTTGCCCTCCAGCTTGCGGCGCATCGTTTCCAGTGCCTGCCCCAGGTCGCCGATCTCGTCGCGGCGCCGCCGCGGCGGTGGCACCGGTTCGCCGGCGCTGACCGCGCGTGCATAGCGGCTGAGCTGGCCAAGGCCCGTGGTGAGCCACATCGTCACCAGCACGCCGACCAGCGCCGACAATCCGATCAGCCAGGCACCGCGCTCGATGATGGCGCGCTGGCTGGCCGCAATGAACGGATCGATGCTGCGGTTGGGCTGGGCCAGGCTGAGCACGCCGATCAGGGTGCGGCCATCGGCCGGGTCGTATACCGGCGCCGCCACATGCATCACCGTATCGCCTTCTTCGCCTGGCACTTCCGGGCTGGAGCGGGCGCCGTACTCGCCACGCAGGGTGCGGTAGACATCGTTCCAGCGCGAATTGTCACGCCCCAGGTCGCGGCCCAGCGAGTCGTAGATGACGATGCCCTTGGCATCGGTGATGGTCACCCGGTAGTCCAGTGAGCGCTTGGGAAAGCGCCAGACCATCGCCTTCAGGTCACGCTGCCGCGCCTTGGCCAGGTTGCGGGTGAAGCTGCCGCTGCGGATGGTGCCGTCCTTGACATCGGCCGCCGCCATCTCGGCCAGCACGTTGGCGGCATCGACCAGGGTCGATTCCATCGCCTGGCGCACACCCGGCTTCACTTCATTGACGAACACGCGCATCACGAAGAACGCGGCGATGCCGGTGATCAGGAAGAAGCCGAGGAACAGCTTCAGGACCAGGCGCATCGGCTAGACCTCCAGCGCGTAGCCAAGGCCACGGTGGGTGCGGATCGGATCGTCGCTGGCACCGGCTGCGCGCAGCTTGGCGCGCAACGTCTTTACATGGGTGTCGACGGTACGGTCGGCACTGTCGGCGCTGCTGTCCCAGCCGCGATCCATCAACTGGGCGCGACTGAGAATGGCGCCCGGCCGCTGCAGCAGCGCTTCCAGCAACGCGTACTCGTAGCGGGTCAGGTCCAGCGCGTGGCCGCGGAAGCGGATGCGCCGGCCTTCGCGGTCGATGGCGAAGGCGCCATGTTCCTGCCAGCCCGCATCGGCGCCGGGGGCTGCCACGACCGGTGCCGCGCGACGCAGGCGCGCACGCACCCGCGCCACCAGCTCACGCGGCGAGAACGGCTTGGTCATGTAATCGTCGGCGCCCAGTTCCAGGCCCAGCACGCGGTCCACTTCATCGTTGCGGGCGGTCAGGAAGATCACCGGCAGCTGGGCCGCCGGCCCGGGCTGCGCGCGCAGCCGCCGGCACACCTCGAAACCGCCCAGGTCGGGCAGGCCCACGTCCAGCACCACCACGTCGATATCCCCGGCCTGCAGGCGTTGCAGGGCCTCGCCACCGAGCAGGCAGTGGCTGGCGGCATAGCCCTCGCTGCGAAGCGCATAAAGCACGGTTTCGGCGATGGCGGCTTCGTCCTCGACGACCAGGACATGGGCAACAGGAGCTGTCATGGCGCGCAGCATAGCCGCTGCGGCCGCCGCCCCGTACACTGCCGCCCATGAACTATCGCCACGCCTTCCATGCCGGCAACCACGCCGATGTGCTCAAGCACATCGTGCAGCTGGCCCTGATCGACAGCTTCAAGCGCAAGGACAGCCCGTTCTTCGTGCTCGATACCCACGGCGGTGCCGGCCGCTACCTGCTGGCCAGCGAAGAGAGCCGCAAGACCCTCGAGGCCGAGTCCGGGATCATGCGGCTGATGGCCCAGCCCAGGCTGCCGGAGGTGGTCGAGCGTTACCTGAAGGCAGTGCAGGCCGACAATCCGGTGGGCGCGCTGACCAACTACCCGGGCTCGCCGCTGCTGAGCGCACAGGCCATGCGCGCACAGGACCGCATGGCGGTCTGTGAGCTGCAGGAAGCCGAAGCGGCCGCGTTGAAGGCCCTGTTTGCCCATGACAGCCGCGTCGACGTGCGCCCCGGAGATGGCTACGCCCTGCTGCGCTCGCTGCTGCCACCCAGGTTCAACGGCAGCAAGATCGGCCGAGGCCTGGTGCTGATCGACCCGCCGTACGAGGCCCAGGACGCCGAATACCAGAACATCCTGGCCGCCCTGGCCGAGACCCTGGCACGCTGGCCGCAGGCCACCTGTGCGGTCTGGTTCCCGATCAAGCAGCGCCGCACCATCCTGCACTTCCTGCGCAAGGCCACCGCCCTGCCGGTGAAATCGGCGATGACGATCGAGTTCCTGGTGCGCCCGGACGACTCGCCGCTGCGCCTCAACGGCAGCGGCATGCTGCTGCTCAACCCGCCGTGGCAGTTCGACCGCGTGGTTGGTCCGGCCCTGCCGGCGCTGCGCCAGCACCTGGGCGAACCCGGGGCCAGCACCCGCCTGGACTGGCTCAAAGCCCCCGAATAACGGCCTTCACGAGGCTGTACCGCCGTGAGCCTTTCGTTCACGGAACGCAGCCCCGGTGATGCCACAATCGATGGACCACCAAGGAATCACCCGGTATGGCCACTCGCAACCGCATGCCGCCCTGGCATGAGATCTTCAAGGCTCCCAGCGGCCACGAGCTGCTGATCCGCCCCATCCGCCCGGAAGATGGCGCACCGCTGCAAGCGGCATTCAGCCTGTTCGGGCCGGAAGAAATCCGTGATCGTTTCCTGCAGGCGGTGACCGAGCTTTCGCCGGAAACCACCCAGCGCCTGACCCACCCGAATCCGAAGACCGAGATCACCCTGGTCGCAGCCGAATCGCTGCCCGCTGGCGAAGCGGTGGTCGGCGCGGTCGCCCGGGCGTCGATCATCCCCGGCACCCGTGAAGCCGAGTACGCGATCCTGATCAGCCGCTTCCTGATCGGCCAGGGCCTGGGACGGCAGCTGATGCGCAAGCTGGTGAAATGGGGCCGTGGCAAGTACCTGGACCGCCTGTACGGCGACGTTGCCGCCGAGAACGAACCGATGAAGCAGCTGGCCGCGTCGCTGGGCTTCAAGCCGGTGCCGCACCCGACCGGAGCCGAAGGCCTGGTGCGGATGGTGCTGGAGCTGGACAACTGACGGATGCGCCGGGCCCTGCCCGGCCACGTCTCCCGGTAGTGCCGGCCGCTGGCCGGCATTCCGCTCCCCCAACGGCGCCTGAGGCTGCCGGCAACCGGCCGGCACGACGCACCGGAGCCGGATCGGGCTTCTGCTAAAATCCGGGGTCCATGTCGCGTACCTCATACCCCGCCCCGCCGCTGCCGCGCGCCGGCCAGCTCCGCGCCTGGTGGCGCGCCCCCGCCTCGCCCACCGCACTGGCCTGGTACCTGGCCCAGGCAGCGCGCGTGCACGACGCACCGCTGCTGGTGATCGCCCGTGACAACCACGGCGCCAACCAGCTCGAAGCCGACCTGCAGACCCTGCTTGGCGGCGATCCAGGCCTGCCGGTGATCGCCTTCCCGGACTGGGAAACCCTGCCCTACGACCGCTTCAGCCCGCATCCGGACATCATCTCGCAGCGCCTGGCTGCCCTGCACCGCCTGCCGACGCTGAAGCGCGGCCTGGTGATCGTGCCGGTGCAGACGCTGCTGCAGCAGCTGGCCCCGCGCAGCTACGTGATCGGTGGCAGCTTCGACCTGAAGGTCGGCCAGCGCCTGGATCTGGAAGCCGAGAAGCGCCGCCTGGAAAGCGCCGGCTACCGCAACGTGCCGCAGGTGATGGACCCGGGTGACTTCGCCGTGCGCGGCGGCCTGCTCGACGTGTTCCCGATGGGCGCCGACGAGCCGCTGCGGGTGGAGCTGCTGGACGAGGACATCGATTCGATCCGTGCCTTCGATCCGGAAAGCCAGCGTTCGCTGGACAAGGTCGAGGCCGTGCACATGCTGCCGGGCCGCGAAGTGCCCATGGACGAGGCCAGCATCGCCCGCGTGCTGGCCACGCTGCGCGAGCGCTTCGATGTCGATACCCGGCGCAGTGCGCTGTACCAGGACCTGAAATCCGGGCTGGCCCCGGCCGGCGTCGAGTACTACCTGCCGCTGTTCTTCGAGCGCACCGCAACCCTGTTCGACTACCTGCCCGACGGCAGCCTGCCGGTGGTCTGCGCCGGTGCCGGCGAAGCCGCCGAGGCGTTCTGGGCGCAGACCGGCGAGCGTTATGAGCAGCGCCGCCACGATGTGGAACGGCCGCTGCTGCCGCCGTCGGCGCTGTACCTGTCACCGGAACTGCTGCGCGAGCGCCTGAACGATGCCCCGCGCATCGAGGTATGGGCCGCCGACCACGCACGCATCGCCGACGCGCACGCGCTGGGCGACCAGCCGCTGCCACCGCTGCCGGTGGCGGCGCGCGATGCGCCGGCCGGCGAGGCGCTGAAATCCTTCCTCGGCCATTACCCGGGCCGGGTGCTGATCGCGGCCGATTCGCCCGGCCGCCGCGAGGCGCTGCTGGAAGTGCTGCAGGCCGCCGAGCTGAAGCCGCCGGTGGTGGCCGACCTGCCCAGCTTCCTCGCCGACGATGCGCGCTTCGCGATCGCGGTGGCGCCGCTGGAGGATGGCTTCGCGCTGGACGATCCGCGCATCGCGGTGCTGACCGAGCGCCAGCTGTTCCCCGAGCGCGCCGGCAGCACCCGCCGCACGCGCCGTGCCGGCCGTGAGCCGGAAGCGATCATCCGCGACCTCGGTGAGCTAACCGAGGGCGCGCCGATCGTGCACGAGGATCATGGCGTCGGCCGCTACCGTGGCCTGATCGCGATGGACGTCGGCGGCATGCCCGGCGAGTTCCTCGACATCGAATATGCCAAGGGCGACCGCCTGTATGTACCGGTCGCCCAGCTGCACCTGATCAGCCGCTACTCCGGTGCATCGGCGGAAACCGCACCGCTGCATTCGCTCGGTGGCGAGCAGTGGAGCAAGGCCAAGCGCAAGGCCGCCGAGAAGGTGCGCGACGTGGCCGCCGAACTGCTGGAGATCCAGGCCCGCCGCCAGGCGCGTGCCGGCCTGGCACTGCAGGTCGACCGCGCGATGTACGAGCCGTTCGCCGCCGGTTTCCCGTTCGAGGAAACCCCCGACCAGCTGGCTGCGATCGATGCCACCCTGCGCGACCTGGCCAGCAGCCAGCCGATGGACCGCGTGGTCTGCGGCGACGTCGGCTTCGGCAAGACCGAGGTGGCGGTGCGCGCTGCATTTGCTGCGGCCAGTGCCGGCAAGCAGGTGGCGGTGCTGGTGCCGACCACGCTGCTGGCCGAGCAGCATTACCGCAATTTCCGCGACCGTTTCGCCGACTACCCGCTGAAGGTCGAAGTGCTGTCGCGCTTCAAGACCAGCAAGGAAATCAAGGCAGAACTGGAGAAGGTGGCCGCTGGCACCATCGACGTCATCGTCGGCACCCATCGCCTGCTGCAGCCGGACGTGAAGTTCAAGGACCTGGGCATGGTCATCGTCGACGAGGAGCAGCGATTCGGCGTGCGCCAGAAGGAGGCGCTGAAGGCGCTGCGCGCCAATGTGCACCTGCTGACCCTGACCGCCACGCCGATCCCGCGCACCTTGAACATGGCCATGGCCGGCCTGCGCGACCTGTCGATCATCGCCACGCCTCCGCCGAACCGGCTGGCGGTGCAGACCTTCATCACCCAGTGGGACGACGCGCTGCTGCGCGAAGCCTTCCAGCGCGAACTGGCGCGCGGTGGCCAGCTGTACTTCCTGCACAACGACGTGGAGAGCATCGGCCGCATGCAGCGCGAGCTGTCCGAGCTGGTGCCGGAGGCACGCATCGGCATCGCCCACGGGCAGATGCCCGAGCGCGAACTGGAAAAGGTGATGCTGGATTTCCAGAAGCAGCGCTTCAACGTGCTGCTGTCGACCACGATCATCGAATCGGGCATCGACATCCCCAACGCCAACACCATCATCATCAACCGTGCCGACCGTTTCGGCCTGGCCCAGCTGCACCAGCTGCGTGGCCGCGTGGGCCGTTCGCACCACCGTGCCTACGCCTACCTGATCACCCCCGACCGTCGCGCGATCACCCCCGACGCCGAGAAGCGCCTGGAAGCGATCGCCTCGATGGACGAGCTGGGCGCCGGCTTCACCCTGGCCACGCACGATCTGGAAATCCGCGGCGCCGGTGAACTGCTTGGCGAGGACCAGAGCGGGCAGATGGCCGAGGTCGGCTTCAGCCTGTATACCGAGCTGCTGGAACGCGCGGTACGCAGCATCAAGCAGGGCAAGCTGCCCGACCTGGATGCCGGTGAGGAAGTGCGCGGCGCCGAAGTCGAGCTGCATGTGCCGGCGCTGATCCCGGAAGACTACCTGCCGGACGTGCACACCCGCCTGACCCTGTACAAGCGCATCTCCAGCGCGCGCGACAGCGATGCACTGCGCGAACTGCAGGTGGAGATGATCGACCGCTTCGGCCTGCTGCCGGATGCAGCCAAGCACCTGTTCGCCATCGCCGAGCTGAAGCTGAAAGCCAATACGCTGGGCATCCGCAAGCTCGACCTGGGCGAGAACGGCGGCCGCATCGTGTTCGAGTCCAAGCCGAACATCGATCCGATGGCGGTGATCCAGCTGATCCAGAAACAACCGAACCTCTATGCCATGGAAGGGCCCGACAAGCTGCGCATCAAGCACCCGCTGCCGTTGCCGGAAGACCGCTTCAATGCGGCCCGCGCCCTTCTGACCACCCTCGCCCCGGGTTGATCGCCCCCGAACACCCCGCACCGGTCCCCACCCGGTGCGGGCGGATGACCATGTTTCCTGACGCCGTACCCGCCCCCGACCTGCTGCACGCGCAGGCCTGCCTGATCGATGCCCTCGCGATGTCGCTGCAGATGCGCGACGCCTACACCCGCCACCACTGCGACCGCGTTGGCCTGCTCGCGCAGCGCCTGGCCACGCACTGCGATCTTGATGACGATGCCCGTGCGCAGATCGGCCTGGCCGCGCGCTTCCATGACATCGGCAAGATCGGCATACCCGATGACGTGCTGCTGGCACCACGCCGGCATACCGATGAGGAGCGCGCGATCATGCGCGAGCATCCGGTACGCGGCGAACACATCTTCCTGGCCACCGGTCGCAGCGACGCCTCGCCGGTGGCGCGGCTGATCCGCGCCCATCACGAGGCCTTCGATGGCAGCGGCTACCCCGATGGGCTGCGCGGCGAATCCATCCCGCTGGGTGCGCGCATCGTCACCATCGCCGATGCCTACGATGCGATGACCAGCGTGCGCCCGTATCGCAATGCGATGGAGCACGAGGCCGCATTGCGGATCATCGACGAGCAGGCCGGCGGGCTGGTGGACCCGTACGTGCTGCAACGCTTCCATCGCATGCTGGAGCGGGAACCAGAACTGGCCTGAGATCGGCCGGGCAAACGAAAGGCCCGGCGTTCGCCGGGCCTTTCGCTTCACGCATCACGGGTGATCAATTACCAGATCACCACACGCTTGTCGTCGGCGCGCACCATCGCATCACCCGCCTTGCACTGGAATGCAGCGGCGAACGACGGCATGTTCGACGGCGCACCGTTGGCACGGAAGTTGGCCGGCGCGTGCGGATCGGTGTTCAGGCGCACGCGCAGCTCGCCATCGGTGAAGTTGCGGCGCCACACGGTGGCCCAGTTCATGAAGAAGCGCTGGTCCTGGCTGTGGCCATCGACGTCGACATTGGCCTTCGGGTCTTCCTTCAGCGCCATCTGCAGCGCGTCATAGGCCACGGTCAGCCCCCCCAGGTCGCCGATGTTCTCGCCCAGGGTCAACTTGCCCTTCACGTTCACGCCCGGCACCGCTTCATAGCCGTCGAACTGCGCGACCAGCTGGTCGGTACGCCCGGTGAAGGCCTTGCGGTCGGCGTCGGTCCACCAGTTGTCGAAGTTGCCGTTGGCGGCGAACTGGCTGCCGGAGTCGTCGTAGCCGTGCATCATCTCGTGGCCGATGACCGCGCCGATGCCGCCGTAGTTCAGCGCCGGATCGGCCTTGGCGTCGAAGAACGGCGCCTGCAGGATCGCCGCCGGGAACACGATCTCGTTCTTGGTGGCGTTGTAGTAGGCATTGACGGTCTGCGGGGTCATGCCCCACTCGGTCTTGTCCACCGGCTTGCCGATCTTGTCCAGCATGTAGCGGTAGTTGAACGCGCGTGCTGCCTGCATGTTGCCCAGGTAGCTGTCGCCGTTGGTCTGCAAGCCCGACCAGTCACGCCACTTGTCCGGGTAGCCGATCTTCGGGGTGAAGCTGGCCCACTTTTCCAGTGCCTTCTTCTTCGTTTCCTCGCCCATCCACGGCAGCTGCTCCAGGCGCGCCTTCAGTGCCTGCGACAGGTTCTCCACCAGGTGCTGCATGGCCACCTTCGACTCGGCCGGGAACACGGCGTCGACGTACAGCTGGCCCAGGGCTTCGCCCATGCCGCCGTTGACCGACTCCAGCACGCGCTTCCAGCGCGGCTGCATTTCCTTCTGGCCACGCAGGGTGGTGCCGTAGAAATCGAAGTTGGCCTTCTCGAACTGGCTGCTCAGGTACGGCGAGGCATCGTCGATGGTGTGGAAGCGCAGGTAGGCCTGCCAGGTGCTGGCCGGCACATCGGCGAGCATCTTGTCCATTTCACCGAAGAAGCCCGGCTGCGCCAGCGAGAACTTCTGTGCGGCCGGCACCTTCAGGGTGTCGAACAGCGCGGTCCAGCTGAAGTTCGGGGTCAGCTTGTCGGCATCTGCGGCGCTGAGCGGGTTGTAGCGCTTGGCCGGGTCACGCATTTCGATGCGCGACATCGAGGCCTTGGCCAGGCGGGTTTCGAAGGCCATCACGGCCTTGGCCTGCTCGGCGGCCTGCGCCGCGTCCACACCGGACAGGGTCAGCACCTGTGCAATGTAGGCCACGTAGGCGTCGCGGATCTTGGCCTGCGCGTCGTCGAAGTAGTAGCCCTTCTCCGGCAGGCCCAGGCCGCCCTGGCCGACGTAGGCGATGACGTTGGCCGAATCCTTGTAGTCGGCATTGGCGAACAGCGAGAACAGCACGCCCTTGCCCTCGGCCTGGCTGTCGCGCAGGTACTGGGTGATGGCAGCGGTGTCGTTCAGTGCAGTGATCTTGTCCAGCTGCGGCTGCAGCGGCGCCAGGCCGGCGGCTTCGATCTTGGCCTCGTCGTTGCCGGTCTTCCAGATGTCACCGATCTTGGCTTCCACTGAGCCGGCCTTGGCCTGGCTGGCGGCGGCCTGCTGCACCAGCGCGTGCTGCACTTCCAGCGAGCGCTCGCGCAGGATCTCGAAGCTGCCCCAGGTGGTCTGGTCGCCCGGCACCGGGTTGGCCTTCAGCCACTTGCTGTTGACGAAACCATTGAGGTCGGTACAGGCCGAAATGGCCGGATCCAGGTCGGCGCTGTTGAGCGAGATCAGCGGCGTCTTGATCTGCGACAGGTCGAAGGCCGGCTTGGCGTCGGCACTGGCCGCCGGCGCGGTTTCGTTCTTGCCACAGGCGGCCAGCGAGGCAGCGATGGCGATGGTCAGGCCCAGCGGGACCAGATTGCGGACGTTCATGAGGCTCTCCTGCGGGTAATTTCACAGGGTAGCCGGGCACGCCCACGGCAGGGACCGGCCAAAGGTCACGAGCCCGTGGAGTCGCCAACCAACTGCACGCCGGTATTCTTATCTTCCCGATCACCGGATATCGCGCCCATGGACGACGCTGCGCTGCTACTGGCCCTCGACAGCTGCGAGTATCTATTCCTGACGGGTATTGGCGAACCGGAGGCCAACTGTCTGCGGCTGGTCATCGAAGAGGGACAGGTGACAGGAGAGCCCCGCCCAGTGGACTTCGGCAATGGACGTTCGATCGAGGGCGTGCGCGCGATAGAGATAACTTCCCATTCGCAGCGGTTCGAGCTGGTTTGGAACGCCTACATCAGCTACGCCGTGCACAACGAGTCCTACCAGAGCTGGGACGACTCCGAAGCCTGGAGCGGCAACCTCTTCCGCCGTTACAGCCGTTCGAAGTTCCTCGATTATCTGGACCATGCCACCTTCGCCGATGTCAGTTACCCGGGCCCATTCACGCACTATCAGGTGATATGCCAGGACCACGTCATCGACATTGCCGCGTTGCAGCCGCCCAAGGTGCGCCGCATGGATCCCTCGTAGCTGGCTGATGCAGCCCCCATGGGTTGGCTCTACCGGGTTGCGACAGCGCCGGCCGAGCGTGGGCTCGGCTCTACAAAAGCGAAGGCCGGCTTGCGCCGGCCTTCTGCTTCTTATTTCGCCTTGCCCTGGTTGGCTACTGCTTCAGCGGCCTTGCGCGCCGCTTCCGGGTCGCCCAGGTAGCGGAACGACTGCACGGTCAGGTCATCGTTCAGTTCGAACAGCAGCGGGATGCCGGTCGGGATGTTCAGCTCGAGGATCTCCTCGCGCGAGACATTGTTGAGGTACTTGTACAGCGCGCGCAGCGAGTTGCCGTGGGCGGTGACCAGCACGGTCTTGCCGTCCTTCAGCTGCGGCGCGATGGCGTCGTGCCAGTACGGCAGCACGCGGTCCAGGGTGGTGGCCAGCGACTCGGTGCCCGGCAGCGCGTTGCGGTCCAGACCGGCGTAGCGGCGGTCATGGATCGGGTGGCCCGGATCTTCCAGGTCCATCGGCGGCGGCGGGATGTCGTACGAACGACGCCAGACCTTGACCTGCTCTTCGCCGTGCTTGGCCGCGGTCTCGGCCTTGTCCAGCCCCTGCAGGCCGCCGTAGTGGCGCTCGTTGAGGCGCCAGGACTTGGTCACCGGCAGCCAGTCCTGCTCCAGCTCGGCCAGCGCACCCTGCAGGGTGTGGATGGCACGCTTGAGCACGGAGGTGTGGGCGACGTCGAACTGCAGGCCTTCCTCGCGCATCAGGCGACCGGCGGCGGCCGCTTCCCGGCGCCCCTGCTCGGTCAGGTCGACATCGACCCAGCCGGTGAAGCGGTTGTCCAGGTTCCACTGGCTCTGGCCATGGCGCAACAGTACGAGTTTACGGGTCACTGCAGGGTCTCCAACGCGAGGAAAGGCAGGCCGCCATTGTAGCCCGGCCGCCGCTCACCGGGCCGTGGCGCCGCCCGTGCGATGCTGTGACCGATGAATACGGTGATCGATCCCGGATGTTGGGAAGGCAGCGTCTCCGCGGCACGCGCGCAGCAGCTCCAGCTGGCCGGCCGCGTGGAGCGCCAGGACCGCCTGCCACGCGACGTCCGTTGGCTGGCCGGGCTGGATGTTGGCTTTGAAGACGACGGCGCCATCACCCGCGCCGCGGCGGTACTGCTGGACGTGGAGACGCTGAAGCCCGTGGCGCAGGAGATCGCGCGCATCCCCACGGTGATGCCCTACATCCCCGGTCTGCTCAGCTTCCGCGAGCTGCCGGCACTGCTGGCCGCGCTGGCGCTGCTGCCGCGCACGCCGGACCTGGTGTTCGTCGATGGCCATGGCATCAGCCATCCGCGCCGGCTGGGCGTGGCCGCGCATCTGGGCGTGGTCACCGACCTGCCCAGCATCGGCGTGGCCAAGTCAAAGCTGGTGGGCCGGTTCGTCGAACCGGGCGCCGAGGCCGGTGCACATGCGCCGCTGCAGGATGGCGACGAACAACTGGGCTGGGTGCTGCGCAGCAAGGTGCGCTGCAAGCCGCTGTTCGTGGCCGGCGGCCATCGGGTCAGTGCCGATACCGCGCTGGACTGGGTGCAGCGCACGCTGCGCGGTTACCGGCTGCCGGAACCGACCCGGCTGGCGGATCGGCTGGCCTCGCGACGGGACGAATGACCGCACCGGGCATTCCCCGGTGCGGCTTTCATTTTCATTCAATGATGCACGTGGCCGCGATGGCCCTGCGCGTCCTCACCGTGGTCGTGGCCTTCATGGCCCTGCTGCGCGCCGCCCTTGGCCGACGCCGGTCCAGCGCAGGCTTCACCACAGTGGTCCGCTTCAATCTGCAGCGTCACGTGCTCGATGCCGAAGTCATCGTGCAGGCGCCCGCCCAGCTCACGGCGCAGCGCATCGGCGTCGGTGCCGTCGCGCATCACGATGTGCGCGGTCAGCGCCGGCGTGCTGGAGGCCAGCGCCCACACATGCAGGTCATGCACGTCCAGCACCGCAGCATGACCGGACAGGCTGTCGCGCACCCTGGCCACATCCATGCCCTTGGGCACGCCTTCCAGCAGCACGTTGATCGCCTCACGCATCAGCACGTAGGTACGCGGCAGCACCCACAGGCCGATCAGCACGGCCAGGATCGGGTCGATCGGTTTCCATCCGGTCCACTTGATCAACAATGCGCCCGCAATCACTGCCACCGAGCCGAGCATGTCGGCCCATACTTCCAGGTAGGCGCCCTTCACGTTGAGGCTCTCGCCACTGCCCGCCTGCAGCAGGCGCATCGAGATCAGGTTGATGACCAGGCCCGCAGCCGCGATCACCAGCATGCCGGAGGAGGCGATCTCCTGCGGCTGGCGGAAACGGCCGACCGCCTCCCACAGGATGTAGGCGGCGACCACGAACAGCATGGCACCGTTGATCATCGCGCCCAACGCTTCCAGCCGTGCATAGCCGTAGGTGCGGCGCGCATCCGGCGGGCGCCGGCTCAACCGTACCGCGACCAGCGCGATCATCAGCGCCAGCGCATCGGTGGCCATGTGTGCGGCGTCGGACAGCAGCGCCAGGCTGTTGGTCCAGAACGCGCCCACCACTTCGACGACGAGGAAGGTGGTGGTCAGGCCGAGTGCCCACCACAAGGGCTTCTCGTGGCGGATCTGGGACGGCAGGTGATCGTGGTCGTGGCCCATGGCAACAGCTCCTTTGCGATGCGGTGCAGGCTACGCGGTGCCGGCGGGGGAGACTATTACGCTGTTTATAACATTGCAGGCCACACGAGCCCTCGCCGGGCATGGCCCGGCGAGGGCCGCAGACCGACGACCGCCTGCGGTCAGAAGCCGAAGCGCAGGCTGGCCCAGTACGCGCGGCCCGGCTCGTTGTAGGTCGCCGCCCCGGCATCACTGCTGTTGGCCTCGCGGAACAGGCGCTTGTCGGCCAGGTTGTTCACGCCGAAGCCGAAGCTGACCGTCTCGGTCACCTTGTAGCGCGCGCTCACGCCCCAGATGTTGTACGCGCCACGATCCTGCAGCGCGATCGATGCATCGCAGCTGCCGGTGCAGCGCGGGTCGTTGTTGATGTTGGTCGTGGCCGGTTCCTGCTTGCCGTAGAAGGTGCCGGTCAGCAACACGGACAGCCTGTCGGTGGCCTGCCAGTCCAGCATGGTGTTGATCGTGTACTTCGGAATCACCGACAGCGGCTGGTGCGTGGTCTTGTTCTCGTTTTCCACCATGTAGGTGAAGTTGTTGCTCCACTTCAGGCGGTTGCCCTGCTCGCCCACCAGCGGGATCACCAGGTTGCCTTCCAGCCCCTGCACGATCGCCTTCGGCGCGTTCTCCCAGCGGAAGATGCGGCCCTTGGTGTCGGCGGTCAGCCCGATCTGGGTGTAGCCGGCCTGGATCTTGTCCTTGTAATCGTTGTGGAAGTAGGTCAACGACGCCTGCCAGCCGCTCTGCGGTGCCCACTCGATGCCCAGTTCCTTGTTCAGGCTGGTTTCCGCCTTCAGGTCCGCGTTGCCGCGCATGTAGCAACCGGCACCCAGGCTCGGCAGTGCATTCGGGCAGCCGTTGCCACGGGTGTAGTACAGATAGTCCGGATTGGACTGGTACAGGTTTGGCGCCTTGAACGCGCGGGCAATGCCGCCCTTCACCACCCAGTCGCTGCTGATGCGGAACTGCGCGTTGAGGCTGGGGCTGGTGTTGTTGCCGAACTGGCTGTGGTGGTCGAAGCGCAGGCCCGGGGTGACGATCCAGCGCTCGCCCAGGTAGATGTTGTCCTCCACGAACACCGCCGTGGTCTGCGCATCGGCCTTGCCGCGCGCACGATCGGCCGACAGCCCCGGGATGCCACCGCCGCTGCTGCTGGACTGGCTCATCGAGTACGGGTCGGTCAGGCGGCTGTCCAGGTATTCAAAGCCCAGCGTCCAGATGTTCTCGGCGCCGCCCAGCGTGGTCGGGAAGCTCACTTCGCCATCCAGCTGGTAGTTGCGCAGCCGCGAGGTCGACCAGTCGGTGCCGTTGAAGCTGCCTTCCGGGCCACCGGCCAGGCCTTCATTGATGCGCGAGTTGTTGACCGCTTCCACCGCGGCGGTCACCCGCGAGGTCACGTCGCCCCAGCGGCCGCGATGGGTGATCGCGCCGGTGTTGCGGTACATCCGGTTGGTTTCCGCTTCGCCTTCGGCCAGCGCCGCCAGGTCAACGCCGGTCGAGGTACCGGTAGTGCTGACCGCGCGGTCACCGGCGTAGATGTTGCCCTGGCGGCTGGTGCCGGCTTCGAACTCCACCACCTGGTCGGCGGTGATGTCCCAGCGCAGCAACGCGTTGACGTCGCGGTTCTTGACACCCTCGCGACCAGCCGGCGGCACCGCGTTCGGGTTGGTGGCGTACTGGCGGTTGAGGTCCAGTGAGTCGGCGTCGGTCCTGTTGAGGTTGCCGTACAGGCGGAACGACAGGGTATCGGTCATCGGCCCGCTCAGCTGCAGGCCGACGCGCTCGCTGCCGCCTTCGGCGCTGTGCTCGGGCACCAGGCCATACAGGTCGACCGCTCCGGTCAGGTCGCCGGTCGGGCGCTTGGTGATGATGTTGACCACGCCGCCGGAAGCACCGGAGCCATAGCGTGCCGCCGCAGGGCCGCGCAGCACTTCGATGCGCTCGATCATTTCCGCCGGCACCCAGTTGGTATCACCGCGGGTATTGCGCTCACCGCTGCGGCCCATGCGCACGGCATCGCGCGCACCGATGCGCTTGCCATCGACCAGGATCAGGGTGTTTTCCGGGCCCATGCCACGCAGGTCGATCTGGCGGTTGTTGCCGTACTGGCCCGAGGCGCTGTTGCCGGTGAGGTTGACGCCCGGCATGGTCCGCAGCAGTTCGGCGATGTCGTTGGCCGGTGGGCGCCTGGCGATGTCCTCGGCGGTGATGGTCGAGGTACCCAATGCCTGGCGGGCAATCTGCGAAGCGGTGACATGCACGGTATCGATATCGGTAGCGTCTGTTTCCGCATGGGCGGCCATGGCACTGCCGGCCAGCAGGGCGGCAACGGCGAGCGCCAGCGGGCGCGGCGAGAGGACAACGGCAGGAGACATGATCTGGACCTTCTGGCAGGGCAACGGGGCCTCTGGCAAAGGGCTTGAGGCAACGACGAGGGGAGGCGGAGCGTCGCTGCAGTCGCCTGCGGCCCGATCCGTGCGCGCATTCTCCCACCAATGCGAGTGATTCTCAAATGCGTTCGCTCATTGCTACCGCAGGCGTGATGTGCCCTGCGTGCCGAACGACCCTGCATCGCGCTTAAACTGGCCGGCTTACCCACCATCAACCGCACGCCACCGCGGCCGATACCCGTGGTTTGCCGTATGCAGTCAGAGATCGACGTGGAACCACCCCAACTGGACGATGCCAGCCAGCCGCTGGCCGAGGCCTGGCAGCACTGCCTGCAACAGGCCGGCCCTGCCGCCACCGCGCTGCTGCACGCCGCCGTAACCGATGCCCCGCCGGCGCTGGCCCGTCGCTTCTACGAAGTGCTGTTGCAGGACGGGCGTGCACGCCGCTTCCTGTCCCACGACCAGGTCAAGCAACGCCTGCAACCGGCCATGCAGCGCTGGCTGGTGCAGTTGCTGACCACCGATGCCGACGGCATTGCCGCCACCGTCGCCTCGCAACGGGTGATCGGCGATGTGCACGCCCGGGTCGGCATTCCGGTCGACCTGGTCACCCGCGGCGCGCGCGTACTCAAGCACGAGCTGTTCGTTCGCCTGCGCGACGACGCGCCCGACAGCGCCACCGCGTTCGCCGCCATCGATTGCCTCAGCGCGATCATGGACATCGCCATGGAAGGCATGACCCTGGCCTACACCCATGCACGCGAGCGCTCCACCCGTGCCGATGCTGCCTACCGGTTGTTCTCGCTGGTGCAGAATGTCGGTACTGAACGCGAGCGCCAGCGCGCCCTGCTGCTGGACTGGGAAAACGCGCTGCTGTACGCACTGGCCGGCCACGTGCAGGGCAGCGACAGTGCCAGCCTGGCCAGTTCCGAGTTCGGCCTGTGGTTCACCCACAAGGGCATCCCCAGCTTCGGCGAGAGCAGCGAGACCCAGCAGGTCGGGCAGTTGATGGCGCGTATCGATGATCGACTGCAACAGGCCGCCACCGACACCCCGGCGCAGCGACTGGCGGTGCTGCCGGCCATCCGCGAGGACCTGGCCGCCATCCGTACCCTGATGACGCTGCTGTTCGAGCGCATCGGCGAACTGGATGCCGGCAGCGATGCCCTGACCAACCTGCTCAACCGCCGCTTCCTGCCTACCGTGCTGCGCAGGGAGATCGAGCTGGCCACGCGCAACCGCACGCCGTTCTCGCTGCTGCTGCTCGACCTGGATCACTTCAAGGCGATCAACGATGGTCACGGCCACGACGCCGGCGACCGCGCGTTGCAGCACGTCGCCGGCCTGCTCGGCCAGCTGACCCGCGGCAGCGACTACCTGTTCCGCTACGGCGGCGAGGAGTTCGTGGTGGTGCTGGTTGCCGCCAGCGAGTCACAGGCCTCGGTGATTGCCGAGAGCCTGCGCCGGCAGATCGCGCAGTCGCCGGTTGTGCTGGCCAATGGCCAGGTGCTGGAACTGACTGCCAGCATCGGCGTGGCCGGCCATGATGGCCACCCGGACTACGAACGGTTGATGGCACGTGCCGACGCGGCGATGTACGAGGCCAAGCGCAGCGGCCGCAACCGCGTGGTAGTGGCCAGCGCGGACCTGCAGGAAGCCCCGGGACGGCGTGCACTGCAGCGATGACGACAGGACAGGTAGAGTCGACCGCTGGTCGACTATCGCGCGCAGCGCGGGATTTTTCGCACGCGGGGCGAAGAGCAGTCGACTGACAGTCGACTCTACCGACAGTCGACTCTACCGGTTCGCGGCCCAGCCGAGGCGTTGAACACCACCACCCGCCATGCTGCCCACCACAGCAGCGCCAGCAACGCGATGCCCGCCCCCAGCAGGCACACAGCGGGCCAGCCATGCCGGGCCTGCACCCAGGGCCCCGCTGCCGCACCCGCCCCACTGCCAACTGCATAGAACAGCATGTACAACGCCACCAGGCGCCCATGCTGCCCTTCCTGCGCACGCAGCAGCAGCGCCTGGTTCGATACGTGCAGTGCCTGCCCACCGAGGTCGAGCACGATCACGCCCAGCAGCAGCAACGACAGCGACTGCGGCAGGCCCAGCAGCGGCCACCACGCGACCAGCATCAGCAGCAGCGCGCCAAGACTGACCCGATCGGCAAGACCGCGGTCCATCCAGTGCCCGACCCGCGACGCCATCAATGCACCTGCCACCCCGGCCAGGCCGAGCGCACCGATGGCCGCAGTGGACCACTGCAGCGGTGGCGCCGACAGCGGCAAGGGGGCCGCCGCCCAGAACACGTTGAGTCCGGCAAACAGCAGCAACGCCAGCGGACCGCGCTCGCGCAGCGTTCGATCCCGGCGCAGCATGCCCAGCATCGAGCCCAGCAACTCGCGCCAGCGTGGAGGAACCGATGGCGCCGGCACTGCGGGCAGGCGCCGCCACAGCAGTACGGCCAGGACCGCCATCAGCGCTGCCGACAGCAGATAGACCGCTTGCCAGCCGGCAATGGCCGCCACCGTGCCGGACAGCACGCGCGCGAGCAGCAGCCCGATGAACACCCCACCCTGCACCACCCCCACCACGCGCCCGCGCTGCGCGGCCGGAGCCATCGCTGCCGTATAGGCGATCAAGCCCTGGGTCAGCGCGGTGCCCAACAGCCCGGCCAGCAGCATGCCAGACAACAGCCAACCGGCCGTGCGTGCCGCTGCCAGCCACAGCAGGGCCGCCACCAGTGCCGCCAACTGCAGCCGCAGCAGGCGCCGCCGGTCACCGCGATCGGCCAGCGGCAGCAACCCGAGCAATGCAAGCACGCTGCCGGCCTGGGTGGCAGCCAGCACCGCGCCGGCCATGGCCCGGTCCAGCGCAAAGGCGCGTGCAAGCTGATCCAGCAGCGGCTGCGCGTAGTAGACGTTGGCGACGCTGGCGCCGGCGGCAACCGCAAGCAGGACCAGCAGCGGGCGGGGAAGCGATGTGGCACCCATTATGTAGTTGCAATTTGAAACTTGATGCAGGCTATCGTCATTGGTTTTAAACTGCAACCGCATTAGGAGATAGCCAGCATGCACGCCGACAGTCCCTGTCCTGTAGCCCGCAGCGCCGACCTGCTCGGTGATCGCTGGGCACTGCTGGTGATCCGCGATGCCTTCGACGGCGTCAGCCGCTTCGGCGACTTCCAGCGCAGCCTTGGCGCCGCCCGCAACATCCTCAGCGATCGCCTGCGCAGGCTGGTCGAGGCCGGCGTCCTGCAACTGCAACCGGCCTCAGACGGCTCGGCCTATCAGGAATACGTGCTCACCGCCGCGGGACAGGCGCTGTTCCCGGTGCTGGTCGCGCTGCGCCAATGGGGTGAACGCCATCGCTTCGGTGCAGGCGAAGCTCATTCGCAGCTGATCGAATCCAGCACGCGGCGACCGCTGCCGTACATGCAGCCGCGCGGGCGCGACGGTCGGCCGCTGCAGGCCGCCGCCACCCGTGTGCGCAAGCTCAGGGACGACGGGCACAGCGCCTGACCCGCCCATTCGCGCACACCGCGCCCCGGGCGCGCCGGTTAGCATCGGATGTTTCCGCCGCCGGACACCGACGATGTCGCGCTATCGCCCTTCCCTGATGACCGCCCTGCTGCTGCCGTTGCTGGCCTGCAGCGCCGGAACCACGCAGGCCCGCGAGGCTGCCGCGCCCGCCGACCACGTGCAGGCCGATGGCCCCTATGTGTTCCGCCAGGGCGACCAGCTGCAGGCCCGATGGATCTGCGCCGACAAGGTCGAATCGCGCACGCTTGCCGCCGGGGCAACAGGGACCGATATCGCACCGCGCTGCGGCTACGAACACACCGTGCATGTGGCTGCGCCGAATGCAGCCTCGGTCTCGGTGCTGCCGGCCACACCCCGCATCGTCGCGCTGTCCGACATCCACGGCCAGTACGGGTTGCTGGTGCGCCTGCTGCGTGCCCACCACGTGATCGACGCGGAGGATCGCTGGGCGCTGGGCAAGGACACGCTGGTCATCGCCGGCGACGTGTTCGACCGCGGCCCGCAGGTGACCGAGGCGTTCTGGCTGCTCTACGGCCTGCAGCAGCAGGCGGCCGCCGCCGGTGGCGCCGTGCACTTCGTGCTCGGCAACCACGAAACCATGGTGCTGTACGACGACCTGCGCTACGTCAACCCCAAGTACCTGCGCAGCGCCCAGCTGCTGGGCCGCAGCTACCCGCAGCTGTATGGCGCCGACTCGGTGATCGGGCAGTGGCTGCGCACCCGCCCGGTGCTGCTGAAGATCGGCGATACCCTGTTCCTGCACGGCGGCATCTCGCCCGAGGCGGTGCAGCTGGCGCTGGACCCGGCACGCACCAATGCGGCCTATCAGGCCTCTCTGGGCCTGCCCAAGGCCGAAGTGAAGGCCGACCCGGCCACCGCACCGCTGTATGACGGCAAGACCAGCCCGATCTGGTACCGCGGCTATTTCGATGGCCGCCTCGACACCGCGGGTGTGCAGGCCGTGCTCGACCGCCTGCAGCTCAAGCGTATCGTGGTCGGCCATACCTCGATGCCACACGTCAGCAGCTTCCACGGCGACCGCGTGATCGCCATCGACAGCAGCATCAAGAACGGCGAGAACGGCGAACTGCTGTTCATCGAGGATGGCAAGCTCAGCCGTGGCCTGCTGGATGGCTCCCGGGTGCCGCTGGCGCTGGGTGAGCCGGGGCTGCAGGACTGAATGGAGGGACAGCGTGACGGCGCCGGGAGGTGCCGGCGCGCTCCACCTTCACCCGGTTTGCGGCTACCCTTCGGCAGCCGAGAGGCCCACCCCGCCCAGCCGGTGGGCCTGACCGTTACAGGAGCCCCCGCGCATGCGCGTTCTGATTGCTGAAGACGACCCGGACATCGCCTCGGGCCTGTGCGCCTCGCTGCGCCGGCAGGGGCACGTGGTCGACCACGTCGACAACGGTGCGCACGCCGATGCAGCACTGGGCTCGACACAGTACGCACTGCTGGTGCTGGACCTGGGGCTGCCGCAACTGGATGGCCGCGACGTGCTGCAACGACTGCGCCAGCGCGGCGATGGCCTGGCGGTGCTGGTGGTGACCGCGCGTGACGGCCTGGCCGAGCGGGTGCGCGTGCTCGACCTCGGTGCCGACGACTACCTGGTCAAGCCGTTCGCACTGGACGAATTCGAAGCCCGCGTGCGTGCACAGCTGCGGCGGGTCACCAGCAATGGCAATCCGGACCTGCGCATCGGCCGCTTGCGCCTGGACCTGGCCGGGCACCGCGTATGGATCGACGACCAATCACTTGAACTGACCGCACGCGAGTTCGGGCTGCTGTCGGCGCTGGCGGTGCGTGCAGAGCGCATCGTGTCACGCGCGCAGCTGGTGGAAGCGCTGTGCGACTGGGGCCAGGACCTGACCGACAACGGCCTGGACATCGCCCTGCACCGCCTGCGCCGCAAGCTGCAGCCGGGCGGCATGGGCATCCGCACCGTGCGTGGGCTGGGCTACATGCTGGAAGACGCACAGGACGACAGCGCCCCGTGATCAGCGGCCCCCCCAGCCTGCGACGGCGCCTGCTCGCCTTCCTGGCGTTGCCGATGCTTGGCCTGCTCACCTTCAATACGATCCTGGCCTATTACGTTGCGCTGGACTATTCCAACCGCATCCACGACCGCAACCTGATCGACGACACGCACTCGTTCGCACAGATGCTGAGCACCATGCCGGTGACCAGCGACCTGTCTCCGCAGGCGCGCTTCCTGATCGAGTACGAGCCCGACGGCCATCGCTATTTCAACGTGGACAGCAGCCGCCAGGGGACACTCAGCGGCAATGCGGATTTCAGTGCCTACGCGCCTTCGCAGGAATGCACCGGCGTGGACCCCACCCTGTACGATGGCATTCTCAACGGCCAGCCGGTGCGCATGGCCACCGTCTGCACGCGTGCGATGAACGATCCGCAGGACCAGCTGGCGGTGACGGTGGCCGAAAGCATGGCCGAACGACGCCAGCGCGCGCGCGAGATCCTGATGATCATCATCCCGCTGATGACCATGCTGGCGCTGGGCACCGCCGCGTTGGTCTGGTTCGGGGTGACCCATGGCCTGCGCATCCTGACCCCGCTGAGGACCCGCCTGGCGCAGCGCCGCGGCGAACTGGCACCGATCTCCGATGCCGACGTGCCCGAAGAGATCCAGCCGCTGATCAGCACCATCGACGATCTGTTCGCGCGCCAGGCGGAAATGATCACCCTGCAGAACCGTTTCATCGCCGACGCCGCGCACCAGCTGCGTTCGCCGTTGGCCGGCATGGCCCTGCACGTGGACCAGGCACTGGCGCATGGCGACCCGGACACGGTGCGCGAGGCACTGCAGCACATCCGCCGGCTCAACCAGCGCACCGCGCGGGTCAGCACCCAGCTGCTGGCGCTGAGCCGGGCCCAGACCGTGCCGGAGACGGTGGAGGCACTGGACCTGTGCGAACGGGTGCCGCAGTGGGTCGGTACACGCGTACCTGAAGCGATCCGCGATGGCATCGATCTGGGTTACTGCGGCAGCCCCCAGCCGCTGCGCGTGCTCGGCAACGGTGCCCAGCTGCAGGAAGCACTGGACAACCTGATCGACAATGCGCTGCGCTATGCCGGCCGCGATGCGACCGTCACCGTCGGCGTGCACGCGCTGGATGACAATGACGTCGAACTGTACGTGGAGGACAACGGGCCCGGCGTACCCGAGGACGTGATGCCGCGGCTGGGCGAGCGCTTCTTCCGCGCCCCCGGCACCATCGCCAGCGGCACCGGCCTGGGCCTGGCCATCGCCCACGAGGCGGTGGAGCACTTCGGCGGGCGCCTGAGCTTCCTCAACCGCCCCGGCGGCGGGCTCAAGGTCGCCATCACGCTGCCGCTGCTGAAGGGCCCCTGACCCGGACCGGGGCGCTGAAAGGCTGGCGAAAATCGCGGTTGCGATCCTGACCCTCCCCACTGCCGTCCCGGAGCCGCCAGGTGACCGAATCGCACGACTTCTTCCTCCCCGGTGGCCCGCAGGGCGTGCTGCTGGTCCACGGCCTGACCGGTACCCCGGCGGAAATGCGCATGCTCGGCAAGGGCCTGAACAACGCCGGCTTCACCGTACACGGCGTGCAGCTGCCCGGCCATTGCGGCACCGTCGATGACCTGCTGGCGACCACCTGGGAACAGTGGTACCAAGGCGTCGAAGATGCGGCGGCAAGCCTGCGCGGCAAGGTCGACCAGTTGTTCGCCGGGGGCCTGTCGATGGGCGCGGTGCTGGCGCTGGCGCTGGCCGCACGCCGCCCCGAGTGGGTATCCGGCGTCGGTGTGTATGGCGCCACCTTCCGCTACGACGGCTGGAACATTCCCGCCGTCGCCCGCCTGTCGTTCCTGCTGCCGTGGTTCAAGCGCTTCAACATCGGCCGCGACCGCATGTTCATGGAAGAACCGCCGTACGGCCTGCGCGACGAGCGCCTGCGTGCGCAGGTCAGCGCCGCCATGCTGTCCGGCGACAGCGCGGCGGCCGGCCTTCCGGGCAATCCCTGGCACGCGCTGGCCGAGATGCGTGCGCTGAGCAACTGGACCCGCCGCCACCTGCACCAGGTCACCGCCCCGTGCCTGGTGATGCACGCCCGCGAAGACGACGTGGCCAGCATGGGCAATGCCGAACTGGTGATGTCGCGGGTCAGTGGCCCGAAGGAACTGGTGGTACTGGAGGACAGCTACCACATGATCACGATCGACCGCGAACGCCGCGAGGTGATCCGCCGCAGCGCGCGCTTCTTCACCGGGATCGGTGAACGCAGCGGCGTCCTCAAGGCGGTGGCCTGAGATGGGGGCACTCGCCACGCTGCTGTGGCTGGCCAATGTCGTGCTCGATACCGGTGGCCAGCTCGCCTTCAAGGCCGCCGCCAGTGACCCGCAGGAGGGCGAGGGACTGCAGCGCTGGAAGCACATGCTCGGCCGCCCCTGGCTGTGGATCGGCATCGCCTGCTACGTGCTTGAGTTCGTCGCCTGGATCGCCTTCCTGTCACTGGTTCCGCTGTCCAAGGGCGTGCTGCTGGGCTCGATCAACATCGTGGCGCTGATGATCGCCGGCCGCATCCTGTTCCGCGAGAAGCTCACGCCATTGCGGGTGACCGGGATGCTGCTGGTCACAGCAGGCGTGGCGGTGGTGGGGGCCGGCTCGTGAGGCGCCTGTACGTGATCGGTTTTCCGCTGCTGATGGCCTTCGATACGCTGGCCCAGCTGTGCTTCAAGTACGCCGGCGATGCTGCGCTGCCGGTCGAGGCCAACACCGCCTGGCTGCTGCGCGTGCTGTCGCAACCCTGGGTGTACGGCGCCATCCTCGGCTACGTTGGTGCGTTCTTCACCTGGATGAGCCTGCTGCGGCATGCGCCGATCGGCCCGGCGTTCGCGGCCTCGCACCTGGAGGTCATCAGCGTACTGCTGCTCTCGGCGTGGCTGCTGAAAGAGCCTCTCACCCTGCACCACCTTGTCGGTGCGGTCCTGATCGTGGCCGGCATCGTCTGCCTCGGCCGCGCGGAAGCGGACGACCCGCACAGTCCCACCGAAAACGCCTCGTGAGCGCGTTGCGATGAGCCTGTTCGCGCGCGAACTGCCACCGACCGCCGGCCTGCCGATGCAGGCCAGCGACTTCCTTCCCGGTGGCGGTGACCTGCGCGGGATCCTGGCCAACCAGCTGGGCACACCGCCGCTGCAGCTGACCTGTTCCGGCACGCACGCGCTGCTGATCGCCCTGCGCACCCTGCGCAAGCGCGCGCCCAGGCGCGACACGGTGATCATGCCGGCCTACACCTGCCCGCTGGTGCCGATCGCGGTGCACAGCCTCGGCCTGCGCGTGCAGCTGTGCGATACCCGGCGCGGCCACTTCGACTTCGATCCCGGCCCGCTCAAACGGTTGGCCGATGCGCGTACGTTGGCCATCCTGCCGACCCACCTCGGCGGTCGCATCGCCGATGTCGAGCGGGCCTGCGACATCGCCCGCGGCGCCGGCGCCTGGGTCATCGAAGATGCCGCACAGGCGCTGGGCGCACGGGTGGGCAACAGCAGTGTCGGCCTGCGTGGCGATATCGGATTCTTCAGCCTCGCTGCCGGGAAGGGGCTGAGCCTGCACGAAGGCGGCCTGCTGGTCAGCCGCGATGACGAACTGCGCGCCGAACTGGCCGAGCATGCCGCCGAACATGTGCGCTTCAACCTGCGCTGGGAGCTGCTTCGCAGTGTGCAGCTGCTTGGCCTCGCCGCCTGCTATCGCCCCTCGCTGCTGTCGCTGGTGTACGGCAATCCGCTGCGCAGCGCACTGCAGCGTGGCGATCTGGAAGACGCGGTCGGTGACACTTTCCCGCTGGACATACCGCAGCACCGGGTCAGCCGATGGCGGCAGAACATCGGTGCCCATGCTGCACGGCGGCTGCCGGCGTTCCTGCAGGCCGGGCGCCTGCGCGCACTGCAGCTGCGCGTGCAGCTGGCACAACTGCCGGCGGTGGAGGTGGTCGATGGCCTGGCCGGTAGCGGCGGCACCTGGCCGATGCTGATGCTGCTGCTGCCCAGCCAGCGCGCGCGTGACGCCGCACTGGACACACTGTGGCCGCGCGGCCTCGGCGCCAGCCGCATGTTCATCCATGCCCTGCCCGACTACGCCTACCTGCGTGGCATCGTGCCGCAGGAGGACGTGCCCAATGCACGTGACTTCGCCGCACGCATGCTGACCCTTGGCAACAGCGCCTGGCAGACCCGTGAAGAGACGGCCGAAATACTGCAGGTCCTGGCCCGCGCCTGACCTGCACATGCATGCGTGGCCTGCGCTCCGCGCATTCATCCATGCACCTTCCTGAACGCTTTCCCAGCCCGTCAAAAGAGCCTTTCAACAGGAAAGGAACGAGAAAGGCGGCCTGCCTACATTGGGCCTACCCGGCAACGTGCCGGACGCCTTTCTCATCGACGGAACTGCCCATGCACTGGAGCATCCTGTGTGACTTCGACGGCACCATCAGCCTCGAAGATGTCATCGACTCGCTGCTGGAGAAGTACGGCCAGCCGGGCTGGCAGGACCTGGAAGACCAGTGGAAGGCAGGAAAGATCGGCTCGCGTGAATGCATGCAGGGCCAGGTGCGGCTGCTGGCACTGGATCCGGCCACGCTGGATGCGCACCTGGACCAGGTGCAGATCGATCCAGGCTTCGTCGCCTTCGTCGCTCGCGCCGAGCAGCTGGGCCTGCCACTGCGCATCGTCAGCGACGGCCTGGACTATGCGATCCATCGCATCCTCGCCAACCATGGCCTGTCGCAGCTGCCGGTGGTGGCCAACCACCTGCGCTGGTGCGGCGACCATTGGGAGCTGGAATCGCCCTACCAGGCCGAAGGCTGCCGCAGCGGCACCTGCAAGTGCACCTGCGCCGCGCAGGCACGTGCCAACGAAGCACCGCGCGTGCTGATGATCGGAGACGGCAGTTCGGATTTCTGCGTATCCGAAGACGCCGACTTCGTGTTCGCCAAGCGCCGCCTGATCACCCATTGCACCCATGCCGGCATCGACCATGCCGCCATCGACACCTTCCACGATGCAATCGCACTGCTGCCGCACTTGCTCGATGGCAGCCTGCTGCAGCCACGTCGCCTCGACGCCCGCCCGCAGCCCGCCGCACTGCCCCTGCTGCTGGCCACCGCCTGAGCACTCCCTTCCAGGCGCGCTCCCCTGTTACCCCTTTCGAACGTCCTTCACGGAACCGAACTGCATGAACATTTTTGACAAGAACGCCGACGCCGCTGCCTCCGATGCGCAGCTGCTGGCCGACGAAGCCCGCTATAGCTCCTTCGGCGACACCGTCCACTACGTCGACCCGCCGAAGATCTTCCAGCGCGGCGAAGGCAGCTACATGTTCGACGGCGCGGGCGTGCCCTACCTCGACCTGCAGATGTGGTACTCGGCCTGCAACTTCGGCTACAGCAACAAGCGCCTGAACGACGCCCTGAAAGACCAGATCGACACCCTGCCGCAGGTCGCCAGCCAGTACCTGCACCCGACCCGCGTGCAGCTGGCCAAGACCATTGCCGTGGACATGCACGAGAAGTTCGGCCTCGACGGCCGCGTGCACTTCAACGTCGGCGGCGCACAGGCCATCGAGGATTCGCTGAAGATCGTGCGCAACGCGCGCGGCGGCAAGAGCCTGATGTTCGCCTTCGAAGGCGGCTACCACGGGCGCACCCTGGGTGCCTCGTCGATCACCTCCAGCTACCGCTACCGCCGCCGCTACGGCCACTTCGGCGAGCGCGCGATGTTCATCCCGTTCCCGTACCCCTTCCGCCGCCCGAAGGGCATGACCCCGGACGAGTATTCCGACCACTGCGTGTGGCAGTTCGAACGCCTGTTCGAGAGCGAATACAACGGCGTGTGGGATCCCAAGGTCGGCCAGGCCGAGTACGCCGCGTTCTACGTCGAACCCATCCAGGGCACCGGTGGCTATGTCATCCCGCCGCGCAACTTCTTCACCGGCCTCAAGCGCGTGCTGGACAAGTACGGCATCCTGATGGTCGTCGATGAAATCCAGATGGGCTTCTGGCGCACCGGCAAGCTGTGGTCGATCGAGCACTTCGGCGTGACCCCGGACGTGCTGGTGTTCGGCAAGGCGCTGACCAACGGCCTGAACCCGCTGTCGGGCCTGTGGGCGCGCGAAGAGCTGATCAACCCGACCGTGTTCCCGCCGGGTTCCACCCACTCCACCTTCAATTCCAACCCACTGGGCACCCGCCTGGGCCTGGAAGTGCTGAAGCTGGGCAAGGAAATGGATTACGAGCGCACCGTGCCGGAAAAGGGCGCGTACTTCCTCGACGGCCTGCGCGGCCTGCAGAAGCGCCACCCGGAAATCGGCGACGTCGACGGCCTGGGCCTGGCGCTGCGTGCGGAAATCTGCCAGGCCGACGGCTACACCCCGAACAAGGAGCTGCTGGACCGCATGGTCGACATCGGCCTGGCCGGTGGCCTGCTGCACGACGGCAAGCGCATGGGGCTCGTGCTCGACGTGGGCGGCTGGTACAAGAACGTGATCACCTTCGCGCCGTCGCTGGACATCAGCTACGAAGAGATCGACCTGGCGATCACCCTGCTTGACCAGGCGCTGACCAAGGCCAAGGGCTGAGGTCGATGCGCAGCCGGTTCCCGTGCCGATGGAGATGACGTCACGTGCATCCAGCACCGCGCTGGAACCGGCCGCGCTGCTGGAGGGCTTCCTGGCCCACCCGCCGCTCGGTTTCGAGGCAGGCCGCCTTCCCAGCGGCCTGCCGACCTTCCGTGCACCACTCGACCTGACCACCACGATGGACGACGCGCTGCGCAGCAAGCTGCTCGGCCTGCCGCTGTCGCGCCTGTGGCGGCCGTGGATCACCTGGAAGACGCGCTTCGTCGGTGCCACCAGCACCGAGTACACCCCGCTGCCGGCACACGTCGCGCCGGAGGCGCTGGCCGAGGACGTGACGCGTCACGCGATCGGTGATACCCGGCTGCTGGTGGTGAAGGACCTGGCAATCGATTCACCGCTGCTGGACGACGCCGCCAACGCACACAGCGGCGCCTTCCTGCAGGGGCTGCTGGCACGCGGCTTCGTCGAACTGGAAGGCATGCCGCTGGCCTGGGTGGCGATCGATTTCGATTCGCTCGAGGACTATCTCGGCCGCCTTTCATCCTCGCGCCGCAAGAACATCCGTCGCAAGTTGCGTTCGCGCGATGACCTGCAGATCGACTGCATCGCCACCGGCAACCCGGCCCTGGCCGACCCGCAACTGCAGGCCGAACTGTACGCGCTGTACCTGGACGTATACGCGCAGAGCGCGGTGCATTTCGACCAGCTCGACCTGCCCTATTTCCAGTACCTGCTGGCCGACAGCCAGGGCCAGGGACGGATGTTCCTGTACCGCCACCAGGGCCGGCTGATCGGCTGGAACCTGTGCTACATCCACGCCGGAAAGCTGGTGGACAAGTACATCGGCCTGGCCTACCCGCAATCACGCGAGCACAACCTGTACGCGGTCAGCTGGATGCACAACCTCGAGTACGCGCTGCAGCACGGCCTGAGCCACTACGTGGCCGGCTGGACCGACTCGCGGATCAAGGCCGAGCTGGGCGCCCGCTTCACCTCCACCCGGCACGCGATCCACGCCCGCTCCCCGCTGCTGCGCGCTGCCCTGCGCAAGCTGGCCCCGTACCTGCAGGGCGAACCTGATGGAGGCGGTTGAACGATGCCATTGCGTTCCCCGCTGATCCTGGACCTGGACGGTGGCGTGCTGCCGCTGCCACAGGCGCAGACCCTGGCCCTGCCGCAGTGGCACGATCCGCTGCGCTTCGCCTGCAGCGATGCCACCCTCGACCGTTTCGCCGCTGAAGTGCTGGCACCGCTTCCGGCCCAGCTCGGAACGGTCATGCTCGGCAGTGGCGACTTCCACCACCTGAGCCTGCCACTGCTGCGCCGCATGCGCGGGCATGCCCCGTTCCAGCTGGTGGTGCTGGACAACCATCCGGACAACATGCGTTTCCCGCTCGGCATGCACTGCGGCTCGTGGGTGAACGCCGCCAGCAAGCTGCCGCAGATCTCGCACATCCATGTGCTCGGCATCACTTCCAGCGACATCGGCCTCGGTCATGCCTGGGAGAACCACTGGCGACCGCTGATGGGTGGACGCCTGACGTACTGGTGCATGGACGTGGACGTGGGCTGGGGCCATCGCGTCGGCATCGGCCACGCCTTTCGGCGATTCGAGCATCCCGAGGCGCTGGTCGCCGCGTTCGCCGCCGAGCAGGCCACGTCCCCGCAGCCGACCTACCTGTCGATCGACAAGGATGTATTCGCCGAGGACGTTGCGCGCAGCAACTGGGACCAGGGCCGCTTCCAGCTGGAACACGCACTGGTGGTTATCGAAGCACTGCGCGCCGGTGGCCTGGTCGGCAGTGACATCACCGGCGAAGTCTCGCTGGCCAACTACCAGAGCCGCTTCAAGCGCTGGCTGTCGTCGCTGGATGGCCAACCCGACATCAGCGCCGAGGACCTGCCGGTCTGGCAGGCACGGCACCAACAGGTGAACCGCGAGCTGCTGGCAGCCATGGCCGCCGTGCCGACGGCCGGTTGACTGCCTCGATCGTGCCGCCGCGGGCCGGCGTGGCTTCGGTAGTGCCGGCCGCTGGCCGGCAACCTCATCGTTCCCAGGCTCGCCGGGATGCCGGCCAGCGGCCGGCACTACACTGGGCTCCCGCCCCAGGAGCCCGCGCCATGCCCCAGACCGTCATCCCGCAACTGCGCATGCGCCACGCCGACACCACCCTGCCGTTCTACGTGCAGGGGCTGGGTTTCGTGGTCGACTGGGAACACCGCTTCGAGTCCGGCTTCCCGCTGTTCGCCCAGCTCACCCGCGATGGCCAGACGATCTTCCTCACCGAGCACAGCGGTGACTGCGAGGTCGGCGGCGCGGTGTACTTCATCGTCGACGACGTCGACAGCCTGTACCGCGCCTTCAGCGCCGCCAACGTGCCGATCGAGCAGCCACCGCATGACACCGACTGGGGCAGCCGCGAAATGCTGCTGCGCGACCCCGACGGCAACCGCCTGCGCTTTGCCACCCACGTGGACTGAACGATGCGGGCTTGAGGTGGATATACGGAACATATATGCTTCGTATATCCATTCCACCAGGACCGCCGATGGGCATCGTCAACATCGATGACACCCTGCACGACCAGCTGCGCCGTGCCTGCACCGTCTCCAGCCGTTCGATCAACGCCCAGGCCAATTTCTGGATCCGGGTTGGCATGCTGTGCGAAATGAACCCCACGCTGAGCTTCCAGGACATCGTCGCCAGCGAACTGCGCGCGGCTGGCGTGCAGCCACAGGCGCTGGCACCCGGGCGGGCCTGACGTGGCGGTGATCAAGCAGCCGCACGAAATCGCGCTGATGGCCGAATCCGGGCGCCTGCTGGCGCAGGTGTTCGCCGCGCTTGACCCGTTGCCGCTGCAGGGCCGCAGCACGATGGAGATCAACGACTTCGTCGAGCGCATGATCGTCGATGAGCTGCAGGCGCGGCCGGCCAGCAAGGGCCAGTACGGCTTCCCGTATGTGCTCAACACCTCGATCGACAACGTGGTCTGCCACGGCGTACCCAGCACCACCGACGTGCTGCGCAATGGCCAGATCGTCAACCTCGACATCACCCTGGAGAAGAACGGCTACATCGCCGACTCCAGCACCACCTACCTGGTCGGTGAGGTCGACTACGCCGCGCGCAGGCTGGTGCAGACCGCCTACCAGGCGATGTGGAAAGGCATCGCTGCGGTGCGCCCCGGCGCGCGCCTGGGCGATATCGGCCACGCCATCGCCCGCCACGCGCGCAGCCACGGCTACAGCGTGGTGAAGGAATACTGCGGCCATGGCATCGGCCAGGAAATGCACGAAGAACCGCAGATCCTGCACTACGGCCATCCCAACACCGGCAGGGTGCTGGAAGAAGGCATGGTGTTCACCATCGAGCCGATGCTCAACCAGGGCAAGCCGGCCATCCGCCAGCAGCCGGACGAATGGCCGGTCTACACCCGCGACGGCAAGCTGTCGGCGCAGTTCGAGCACACGGTGGCGGTCACCCGCAACGGTGTGCGCGTACTGACCCTGCGCCCCGGCGAAGCGCCACTGTGCGCGGTGGACGCGGCCTAGAGCGGACGCAACAGCAACAGTGTCGCCAGGCAGAACATGAAGACCGCCACGGCGGCATCCAGCACCCGCCAGGCACCTGGCCTGCGGAACACCGGCTGCAACAATCGCGCGCCATAGCCCAGCGTGCAGAACCAGGCCACGCTGGCCACGCAGGCCCCGGCGGCGAAGGCCCAGCGCAGATCGCCCGGGTAGCGCGTGGACAGGCTGCCCAGCAGCACCACGGTATCCAGGTAGACGTGCGGATTGAGCAGGGTGAAGGCCAGGCAGGTCAGCAGCACCTGGCGCGCACTGCCGGCCTGCGCCTCGGCGGCGGCCAGTACGCTACCACCGCGCCATGCGCGCAGCCCGGCCCGCAGGCCATACCAGAGCAGGAATGCCGCGCCACCGAAGCGCAGCACCTGCAGCAGCAGCGGCCACTGCAGCACCAGCGCGCCCATGCCACCGACGCCGGCCAGGATCAACGCGATGTCCGCGCCGGCGCAGGCCAGCACCACCCTGCCCACATGCCGCTGCTGCAGGCCCTGGCGCAGCACGAAGGCATTCTGCGCGCCGATGGCGATGATCAGGCCGGCACCTGCGAACAGGCCGGCGGCGGTAGCGGCGATCCACATCAGGACAGGCCAGGCAGCGAGGGGACGCGCAGGGTGCGGCCGCCGCGCCTGTTTAGACAATCTGATTTTTCTTTATCCTGTGCAGGAAAACTGAAGAGGCACCGGCATGGATCTGGTACATCCACAACTGGCCGCGTTTGCCGCGGTGCTGGAAGAAGGCAGCTTCGAGGCCGCGGCACGCCGCCTGTCGATCAGCCCATCAGCACTGTCGCAACGGATCAAGGCGCTGGAAGACCGGCTCGGGCAGGTCCTGGTGGTGCGCCAGGCACCCTGCCGACCAACCGCCGCGGGGGAAGCGCTGCTGCGCCGGGTACGCCCGATGCAGGCACTGGAAGCCGAGGCGCTGGCCGAGCTGCTACCCGAGCGTGGCGACGACGCTGCGCGTACGCCCATCCCTCTGGCGGTCAACGACGACTCGCTTGACACCTGGTTCGTCCCAGCCATCGCCGACCTGCACCAGCGCCATGGCTACCTGTTCGACCTGCGCATGGACGACCAGGACCACACCCTGCAGCTGCTGCGCGATGGCAGCGTGCTCGGCGCAGTGACCGCCGAAAGCCAGCCGGTGAAGGGCTGCAACGTGCACCCGCTCGGCGCCATGCGTTACCACGCGATCGCTTCGCCCGGCTTCGCCCGCCAGTACTTCAGCGATGGCATGCAGGCCGCAGCCCTGGCGCGCGCACCGATGCTGGTGTTCAACCGCAAGGATGAACTGCAATGGCGCTTCGTACGGCGCCTGACCCGCGCGCGCCTGCAGCCGCCGCTACACTACCTGCCCTCTTCCACCGGTTTCGTCGAAGCCGCCGCGTGCGGACTCGGTTGGGGCATGGCCCCGGAAACCCTGGTCGCGCCCGCCGTGCGCGCCGGCCGCGTGGTGGTACTGGAACCCCGCCGCTGGCTGGACGTGCCGCTGTACTGGCAACATGCCGCCGTGCGCTCAAGCACGTTGCAGCACATCACCCAGGCGCTGCGCACTGCGGCCAGCGGCACCCTTCGTTGAGGACGATCCGATGACCGCAGACCCGGGCTTCACGCCACGCGCACTACCGTTTGTGCACTTCTTTACCACTGGGACGGCATGGGCGTGATCGGCCGACGTACAAGGATGCACCGCGCGAAGGCCGCGCTGGCGCTGGTGCTGGCGACCTTCCTGCCAATCGCTGCGTCCGCGCAGAACAGCAACGACGCCCCCGCATTGGACTGGGAACAGGCACGCCAACGCCTGGAGCAGGTCTCCGATGCGCTGGCCGCCGCTGATGCAGCGGTACGCAACAAGCGGGACCTGCAGGACGCCACCCGACTGCTGCGCCTGCCGGAAATCACCGGCGAAGTACGCAGGCTGCAGTTCCAGAAGACCCTCACCCTGCCACTGGGTTCGCTGGCGCCTGTCGCCGAGGCCTTTGGCATCGACTCGCCGCTGTCGTTCACCGAACGCGACTGGCGCACCCGCCCAGTGGTCACCGCGGTGCTGCCGCTGTACACCGGCGGCGTGATTCCGGCCGCGCAACGTGCCGCCAGCGCCGCCCACGAACAGGCCAGCGCCGAGCGCGAGGTACAGCGCCAATCATTGACCGTGCAGCTGGCCCAGGCCTACTTCGGCCAGCGCCTGGCCGAGCAGGCGGTGGACGTGCGCCGCGACGTACGCGACGGCCTCAACCGCCACCTGTCCGACGCAGAGAAGCTGGAACGCGAGGGCTTCGCCACCCGCGCCCAGCGCCTGCAGGCCACCGTGGCCCGCGACAAGGCCGAGCGCGAATACCAGAAGACGGTGAATGATCTGGCTACGCTGAAGGCCGCACTGGCCACGCTGCTGCGCAGTGGCGGCGAGGTGCAGCCGGTGTCGCCGCTGTTCGTGCAGCGCGTGCCGCTGGAACCGGTGGCCAGCTTCGAGCGCACCGCGCAGGCACGGCAACCGCAGATCGCGCGCCTGCGGGCGATGGTGGCGCAGGCCGAACAGGGCGTGCGCGTGCAGCAGGCCAAGCTGAAGCCACAGATCTTCGCGTTCGGCCAGTATGACTTCCGCCGCCGCGACGAAATGCTGACCGATCCGGACTGGGCGTTCGGCATCGGCCTGAAGTACACCTTCCTGTCGCCGAACTCGCGGCCGGCGCAGATCAGCGCGGCACGTGCGCAGCAGGAGCAGGCCGAAGCCGGCCTGCGCGAGGCCGAGAACCAGGTCGCACTGGGCGTGCGCAAGGCCTGGAACGAACTGGAAACCGCGCGCCAGCAGTTCGTGCTGCTCGACAGCAGCATCGCCCAGGCACAGGAAAACCTGCGCCTGCAGGAACTGGCGTTCCGCGAAGGCCAGGCCACCTCGCTGGATGTGATCGACGCGCGGCTCGGCCTGGGCGGTGCCCGTGTCGAGCGCGCACAGGCCGCCTACCAATACGACATTGCGCTGGCACAGTTGCTGGAGATCAGTGGACAGATGGACCGTTTCGAAGAATTCCGGCGGCGTGCGGACGAGGTGATCGACCATGAGTGATGTGCTGCACGACGATGCGACGACGCCCCCCGGCAAGCGACGGCTGGGACCGATCCTGCTGGTGGTCCTGCTGGTCGCGGTGGTGCTGGGCCTGTGGCTGGCCTGGCGCAGCCCGGCCGACCAGATCCAGGGCATGGCCGATGCGGACACGATCAACGTGGCCGCCAAGATCACCGCGCGCGTGGCCGAGCTGAAGGTGCGCGAGGGCGATCGCGTGCAGCCCGGGCAGGTGCTGTTCCTGCTCGACAGCCCCGAAGTGGCTGCCAAGGAACAGCAGGCGCACGGCGCATTGGCGGCTGCGCAGGCGGTGGCCGACAAGGCCGACGAAGGCGCGCGCAGCGAAGACATCCGCGCCGCCGAAGCGAACTGGAAGCGGGCCGAAGCCGGCGCGACGCTGGCCGAAGCCACCTACCGGCGCGTGCAGAACCTGTTCAACGAAGGGGTGATGACCCGGCAGAAGCGCGATGAAGCGCACGCCCAGGCCACCAGTTCGCGCGAACTGGCCCGCGCCGCCCGCGCGCAGTACGACATGGCATTGGCCGGCGCCCGCGAGCAGGACAAGCGCGCCGCGCAGGGCCAGGTGCAGCAGGCGCAGGGCGCGGTGGCCGAAGTCAACGCGGCGCGTGCCGAAGTGGAGGGACGCGCGCCGGTGGCGGGCGAGATCAACAAGCGCATGGCCGACCCGGGCGAGCTGGTGCCAGCCGGCTATCCCGTGTTCACCCTGGTCGACATCGACCGCATGTGGGTGGCGATGAACCTGCGCGAATCGCAGATGCAGGGCCTGAAGGTCGGCAGCAGGCTGCAGGGCAGCGTGCCGGCGCTGGGCCTGGATGGCGAGTTCGAGGTCTACTTCATCAATCCGGCCGGTGACTATGCAACCTGGCGTACCACCCGCCAGTCGTCCGGCTATGACGTCCGCAGCTTCGAGGTGCGGGTGCGCCCAGTACGCCGCATCGAGGGCTTCCGCCCCGGCATGAGCGTGCTGTTCGCATGGCCCCAGCACTGAGCCCGGACCGCAACGGCTTCGCCGCTTCGTGGCGGCGCGAGCTGCAGTCGCTGCGCGGCACCCGTGCCGACCTGCTGCTGGTGACCCTGCTGCCACTGCTGATGCTGGTAGTGATGGCATGGATGTTCACGCCGTCAGTGATGCGCGACATCCCGATTGCTGTGGTCGACCTTGACCACAGCAGTGACAGCCGCCTGCTGCTGCGCATGCTCGACGCCAGTCCCGGCGTACGCGTCGCCAGCCAGCCAGCGGACCTGGAGGAGGCACGTTCGCAGCTGCGCAGCCTGGACGTGTTCGCCATCGTGCTGGTGCCGCGCGATGTCACCCGGCAGGCGTTGCGTGGACGCCAGGGCACGGTGTTCGCCTATTACAACGCCACCTACATGACCACCGGCCAGTCGGCGGCGCGCGACATCGGCGACGCGGTTTCCGCATGGAACGCGCGCCTGCTGCGCGAGCGCATCGGCCTGCAGGTCGGCCCGGGCAAGCTGCGCGCGGCGCCGATCGCGGTGCAGTCGGACATCCTCTACAACCCGGCGCGCAGCTACGAATTGTTCCTGCTGCCACTGATCTTCCCGGCGGTGCTGTCACTGGTACTGGCACTTGCCGTGGCCGGCAGCCTCGGCCGCGAGATCCGCGATGGCACCCTGCCCGCCTGGCTGGCTCGAACGCCGTGGTCGGCGATTGCCGGCAAGGTCGCGCCGTACCTCCTGCTGTTCTCGCTGTATGGCGCGCTCGGCATCGGCTATCTGGCCTGGCTGCGCGGAGATGGTGTGGCCGGCAGCGTGCTTCTGCTGCTGATCGCACAACCCCTGTTCTACCTGGCCACGGCCGCCTACGCGCTGTTCTTCGTCGGCGTCACCCGCGACATGGGCACCGCATTGTCGGCGGTCGGTCTGAGCATCGGCACCGCACTGGCGTTCTCCAGCGCTACCTTCCCAGTGCTGGACGGGCCGTTGTTTACCCGCGTCTGGCACCAGCTGCTGCCATTGAGCGCCTACATCAAGCTGCAGACCCAGCAGCAGTTCATCGGCTCGCCGCTGCAGGTTTCGGCATGGCCACTGGCTACGCTGCTATTGATGACGGTGGTGGCCGGTGGCATCGGCGGCCTGCGCCTGATCGCCTTTGCACGCACGCCTGCCGCCGCACAATCCGCAGGGGCTGACGCATGAGCGTACTCTGGCGCAGCCTGCGGCAGACCCTGATGGCGGTGCTGTGCGACCGCTACGCGATCGTGGTGATGGTCGGTGCGGTGATCCTGTACTCGTTCTTCTATCCAGCCGCCTACCGGCACCAGGTGGCCGGCAACCTGCCGGTGCTGGTGGTGGACGAAGACCACAGCGCGACCAGCCGCGAGCTGCTGCGCAAGCTCGACGCACTGCGCGTTGCGCGCGTGGTCGGGCAACCGGCGGACGTCGACAGCGCACGCCGGCAGTTGGAAGCCGGCCATGCCGAGGGGATCGTCGTGATCCCGGCCAACCTGGAGCGCGACATCCTGCGCGGCCATCCGGCCAGGCTGGTATTGCTTGGCAACGGTGCCTACCTGGGCCGCGCCAGCTGGGTGCTGGGCAGCGTAGCTGATGCGCTGGGTGCGTTCGGGCGTGATGCCGTGGTCGGCCAGGCCGCCTTCATGGGTGCGCCGCAGGCACCGCCGGTCACCCTGGTGCAGCGCCCGCTGTACAACACGCAGGAAGGCTATGGCAGCGCCATCGTGCCCGGCGTGGCCGAGCTGATCGTGCACCAGACGCTGTTGATGGGCATCGGTGTTCTGCTCGGCGGCCGCCGCCTCGCACTGGGCCGGCGCCTGCGCTTCGACCTGCCGACGCTGGCCGGCATGGCGTTGGGCTTCGGCCTGATCGGCCTGTTCGGCCTGTTCTGGTACGCCGGTTTCACTGCCTGGGTGCAGGACTATCCGCGCGGCGGCAACCCGATGGGCCAGCTGCTGGGCGGCACCTTGTTCATCGCCGCCACCGTGGCCTTCGGCCTGTTCGTCGGCAGCTTCTTCCGCACCCGCGAGCGCGCCTTCCAGTACATCATCGCCACCTCGATCCCGCTGTTCTTCCTGGCCAACCTGTCATGGCCGGCGGTGATGACGCCGCAACCGCTGGTCTGGCTGGCACAGCTGCTGCCGACCACCTCGGGCATCAACCTGATGGTGCGCCTGAACCAGATGGACGCCCGCCTGGCCGACGTCAGCCACGAACTGATCACCCTCACCGTCCTGCTGCTGCTCTACGGCAGCCTCGCCACCTGGCGCCTCCTCGCCAAAAAGGGGACGGAGGGAATCAAGTCGTAAGCGGCCGGTTCAAGCGGCGCGGCATGGCCGTTTTGATCCATCGTTCATGGATCCGGGGCATACCAGAACGGGATGCGGAACGCGCGCCGCCGTCCGGCCCCCCGCTCGCCGCCTGCAGCATTCCACACCAGTTCCAGGTCATGGCGTCCGGGTGCGAGCCCCCGGGTAGGCAGGTACCCCACCAGGCCGCGCATATCCAGGTCACGCCGCTCCATGGGCACGAAGCCCTGCAGGTCGACCGGGGTGCCGTCCAGCTTGACCTGCCAGAGCCGGGAAAGGCACTCCACTGCGGCATTGGCGGCCTGTTGCCCGGTGGCCTCATTGCGCGCGTCCGGAAGTGCGGTGCAATGCTGGCGCGCCAGCGGATTGTCGCGTTGCGGGCGATGCGGAATGAACAAACGAAGCTGCGCACCGCTGATCGTGTCCGACGGGATCATCGGGTACGGCAGCAGCTGGTCATGCGCCGAACGCATCGATTCGTAATGCGCACTCAGCATGCCGTGCTCAACCGCCGCTTCCGTGACGATCTGGTAACGGTTGAACAGCGAGAACTTCAACGACGCCATCACCTGCACGGCCGCCAGCAGCATCGCCACCAGCACCGCGAACAGGTAGGCCGCCATGAACGAGCGCGAGCGCAGGTTGCTCTGCATGGTCAGCTGCATGGTCTGCATCAGGCGCAACAGCGGAACCCGTTGCAGTGCCGCCAGCATGCCCTGCAGCAGTTGCTGCGGTCGCTCATGGGGCTGCCCGCGCGCCTGCCGCCGTGCCACGATCTTTTCCAGGATCCCGGGGGTAACAGCCAGCGCCAACATTGCGGCCAGCACGGTGCACAGGGCGAGCATGGCGACATGATCGGCGCCACCGGACAGCGCGCCGATCACCATCGACACACCGAGCGTCAGAACGGCCAGCACCAGCGTGCCCGCCAATGTCTGTACGGCAAGCAGGGTGGTCGAGAACAGCATCGTCGCCAGCCGGTCGGCACGTTCGATGCTGCCATCAAGGCCTCCGTCCCGGGCCTGCAGGAAGGCGCGCGTGACCGCCCCCATTCTTGGCAGGCGCCCCCAGTCAATGCCATCGGGGAAATGCGACCTGAGGCCGATCAGCCCGATCCAGTAGCCGCGCACCGTGAGGTGGATGATCAAGGCCACTGCCAGCACATAGCACATGCCGACACTGATGCTGAAACCGAACCAGAGCATCTGGAAGTACATGCCTTCGGTGTGCAGGCTGCTGCGCGCCCAGGCGTCGAACAGATAACCCGGCACGGCCAGCAGTGCGAACGCCAGCAGGCCCGAAATGAAGAGCTCGAGTTCATCGGTGCGATCACGCACCCGATGGGGATGGGCAATCGCTTCCGGTATCGGGTCATGCCTGGCGAGCGGTGCCGCTTGGGGAGCTGGAGCCGATTCGTTCACTGGACGTTCATCCGTTGAGTCGGCGCAGTATAGGCACGACGCCGGAGTCAGCGATACAGGTCCGGAACGATGAACGCCGGCGCGGGGCCGGCGTTCGAGTACTGCACTGTGGAAGGGCTGGACAGGGCGGGACGGCAACCGATCAACGATAGACACGCTCGCAACGGCGCTCGACCACGCGGTCGCCGTTCTTCTGCTGGCTGTTGCCCTGGATCTGGCGACCGGCCGCGCCACCGGCCACAGCACCGGCCACGGTAGCGAGCTTCTTGCCATTGCCGCCGCCCACCTGGTTGCCCAGTAGGCCGCCGATCACTGCGCCCGTGGCCGTACCCGCAATGCGGTTCGGATCGCGCGAGTTGCGCTGCACTTCCACGTTCTTGCAGACCACGCGGCTGCCGTCGTTGAACTTGCGTCCCTCATCGCGCGGGCCATACGTCTGCGCGCCGGCCACCGACGAAGCCGCCAGCAGGGTGCCCAGCACAAGCAATCGGGTCGAGGTCTTCATGGCCATCTCCTGAGTTCCGGTATGGCGCAAGTCTCCTCCTGCGGTCGGCAACCGGAAGTGAAATGCGCGTGTCCGCCACCTCATCGGCCATCGCGCGTTCAGGAAGAAAATCCGCGCCCATCACGATCAGCCATCGTGATGGGCGCCGTCTCCCTACTGGCGCGCCACGCCCCTAGAACTCTTCCCAACCACCGGCATTGGCGGCCAGCGTCGGCTCGATGCGCGGCGACAGTGCCGCCGGCCTGCGCACCGGAGTGACCGTCGCGGCCACCGCAGCCAGGGCCGGACGCACGGCTGCAGCCGCGGTTGCCGCACCGGTGCGGAACACCGAAACCGCCTCGGCCAGCAGGTTGGCCTGCTCCGCCATGGACCGTGCCGCCGCGCTGGCTTCTTCCACCAGCGCCGCATTCTGCTGCGTGGTTTCGTCCATCTGCACCACCGCCTGGTTGACCTGTTCGATGCCCGAGCTCTGCTCCTGCGACGCGGCAGAGATCTCGGCCATGATGTCGGTCACGCGCTGCACCGACGCCACGATCTCGCCCATCGTAGTGCCTGCCTGGCGGACCAGCGCCGATCCATCGGCGACCTTGCCGACCGAATCCTCGATCAGGCCCTTGATCTCCTTGGCCGCACCGGCCGAGCGCTGTGCCAGCGTGCGCACCTCACTGGCCACCACCGCAAAGCCCCTGCCCTGCTCGCCAGCACGCGCAGCCTCCACCGCCGCATTCAAGGCCAGGATGTTGGTCTGGAAGGCGATACCGTCGATGACGCTGATGATCTCGGCGATCTTCTTCGACGAGGCTTCGATGGCCGACATCGTGGTGACCACCTGTCCGACCACCTCGCCGCCCTCTGACGCGACACTGTGCGCGCCGATGGCGAGCTGGTTGGCCTGCCGTGCGTGCTCGGCGTTCTGCTTCACGGTGGAGGTCAGTTCCTCCATCGACGCAGCCGTCTCTTCCAGGTTCGCTGCCTGCTGCTCGGTGCGCCGCGACAGATCGGTGTTGCCCGAGGCGATCTCGCCTGCCGCCAGGTTGATGCTGGATGCGCTGGACTGGATGCGGCCGACAATCTGCTTGAGCTGATCGACGGTGGCATTGCAGTCATCGCGCATGCGGGCGAACACCCCGTGGAAGTCACCCTGCATGCGTACGGTGAGGTCACCGCGGGAGATCGCCTGCAGCAGGGTCGACACCTGTACCAGGTTCTGGTCGGTGGTCTGCATCAAGCGATTGAGCCCGGCCACCATGTCGCGGAAATCGTAGGCGAAGCGATCTTCATCGCCGCGCAGGCTGAAGTCGCCCGCCGCCGCGGCCGTCGCCAGCCGGCGGATCTCGCCGTTGATCGCCGAAAGGCTGGTCTTGGTCTCGTCCATTGCCTGGGTGATCGCCGCCTTCTCGCCCGGCAGCGGATCCATGTCCACCGACAGGTCGCCCTGGGCGTAGTGCTTCATCACTTCGATCAGCCGGTTCTGCACCTGCACATGCGAGCCGACCAGCGCATTCGTCTCGTGCACCATGCGCCCGTAGTCGCCGGGGAAGGCACTCTCGTCCATGCGATAGCTGAGGCTGCCTGCATCGTGCTGACGGGCCAACTCGCCCTGCGCCGCCATCACCGACTGCAACTGCGCCTGCATGCGCTGCATCGACCTGAGCAGCTGCGTCACCTCATCGTTGCCGGACGCGTCGATGCTGTTGTCCAGCCGCCCGTTGGCGATGCCGTCGGCCAGCTTCACCGCACCTTCCAGCGGGCGGGTCAGGCTGCGGGTGATGGCCCACGCGGCCAGCGAGCCCAGTATCAGGCTCAGCACACCGAACACGATCGACAGCGTGCCGGTCCAGGACTCGGTTGAACGGTATTCCTCGCGACTGCGCGCGGTCAGTGTCTCCTGATGCCGCAGCAGGGTCGAGATCGTCTCGTTCCACGCGGTAGCCAGGCCGTGCTCGGCGAGCAGTTCCTTGGCCGCACCGTCAAAATCCCCGGCCTTCATGCGCTCGTGCAGATGCTGGGTGGAGGCGTCGGTGGCCTTGCGTGCCGCGTCGATCTTCGCGACCAGGGTATCGCCGGTGGCGTCGCGCGGAATCTTGATGTAATTGGCCCAGATACCGTCGTAGGTCTGCGACAGTTCCTGCGCCTTCTGATAATCCTTGTCGAAATCCTCGCCGCGCTTGATCACCATCAGCCGGCGATGCATCAGCACCGCGTTGTTGGTATCCAGCATCTCGTTCAACAGCCGCATCTTCACCATGTTGACGTCCACCACTTTCGAGAACTGGGCGGACTTCAGATGGTTTCCGTACAGCGCCAGGCCGACGATGGCCACGATGAACAGCAGCAGCAGACCAAACCCGGCACCCAGCCGGGATCCCACTCGGAGGTTGCGTAAGGCGAGCATCTCAATTCCCTTGATCATGGCCGTACGATCGATGGCGGCGCGGGCAGGGGAAACTTTATGGGGCGATATTATTATATCGATCCAAAACTCTGGAACTGTGCAGACAGGTGTGAAATCAGACGACCCACGGACGTGTTATATCCATAAGGTATATCGCCACTGATAGTCAGAATGAGATCGGGCCGGGGCCTGCCGCTCCGGTATCCAGCATTACGGTGCAGCAGGCCCCGGAAGGACCAGATCCTTCCCGAGCCTTGCCGCATAGACGCTCTCGAACTGGAACGAGAGCACAAACCGGAACCCCACATCGCGGCGTAGCGCTTGATGAAGCGGCAGATTTCCTCCCAGGCACTTTCAAACCCGCTCGCGCGGAAATGAAACGAGCCCAGCAGCCCCACCTGCCACTCGGCTTCAATCCCTTCCGCTGCGAGTGCCTCCGGCGGGTCGACGATGCCGAACCCGAAGCCGGTGTTGGACGCTGGAAGATATCCACGCAAACCGTCAGTACAGTCAGTACCGTCGGAGTACTCGGCCTGGATCGAGTCCAGAGCGCGCAGCACGGCATCCAGATCGGCACCGGCTTCGACCTCGAGAAACAGCGAAATGCTCATTACCTGCGCAAGCCGATGAGGGTATGCCTGTTGAAGAACTGCATCTTTCCCTCGATCGTGAAGTCCGTGCGCCTGATCTCGCCCAGCATCATCTCGCGCTGCGCCTCGCTCAACGTGCACGGCTCCAGAACATTGGCCTCCAGCACTCGCCCCGGGGACGCCAGCCGCAGCTCGACAATGCAGGCATTGCCCTCAATGGGAACACCTGCTGGCCACGCCGTCATTGCGATCGCACGCATTTGCTCCTGGTACGCCACCCGCTCTGCTTCCTCTATTCGCGGGTCCGGCAGATCCGGCGGGTTCGCCGCCACGTGCACAGCAGACTGCGTGGGCGTTGGCTCTGATATCGAACCAACGATCAGTTTGATCAGGGTGTTCTGTGAGGCCGTTACCGCCAAGGCGATCACCAGAGCGGTGTAGCTGACACCACCAGCCTTCTGCAGCTCAAGGTGCCGCCGATGTGCCCCGCGATGCTCGGCATCAACCTTGCGGACAATCCTTCGGCAATGCGACAGGTACAGCGGATTCGCCAGGATTCCTGCAAGTACGCGAACACCACGAAAGAGAGCGAGGACAACCATGGCAGCCCCAGCAGCGCGAAGGTGGTCATCAGTAACGGCGAAAGGATGAACCAGATTGTGCCCCACGCATGCATGCGCCGGAAGAAGAACCAGAGTGACGAGAACAGGAACGCCGGCCAGTTCCATCGCCTTGGCGCCCTGCCGCTTGCTTCGTACAGCCTCCAGTGGTGGAGATAGGTGGAGAACCTGTCTCCTACCACGATCGCCAGTGCATCCTTCTCGCTCAGCCCATCGGAGGCTGTATCTGTGCGCTGTACTGCTTCACCGACAGTGCTGCCGAAGGCGGGTCAATCCTTACTCTCATTATCTTTTATCCGAACTCGCCACGAGATCACTCAAGACCGATTCCCACGTAGCATCCCGGCCATTGAGGTGCCGCTGTCTGCATTCAAGGGCGGCTTTTCACAGACTCAATGCAACGACCAGAAACACCCTCAAGCCACAACGCAGATTGCAGTCACGATCTGCTCCGGCTCATCCTCGAGCGGCAGGAACTGTCTCTGTAGCCCCGGAAGGTCTAGCGGACCGTTTTGCAGTTCGTAACGATTGATATAAAACGCATTTCTCCAGCCACTCGTACTGCAGTAAATCCACCAGCATATGCAGCAGTCGCGATGTTGACGACGGTTATAAATCGAGCATCAAATGCACCGAAACCGACTGCAAGCACCCCATCCACTCCGACATCACCGCGCGCATCATCAAAGCTCAAATAGCCTCCAATCAAAAACCGGAAGGAATTCACTCATCATCTCCGACAAATCCCCATACCCTCCAATGCGGCGGCCACCCTCTCGACATCACCATTAAAATGATCCCGATCATCACCCTGCAGCAACGCAGCGCCCGCCCTAACCCCACCCCCCGCATAGCAATCCATAAATCCAACTACGAACTCATCCGCATCTTTATATTTTGACAGAACCCCCCGCTCCATAATGACCGCAAGAACGGCAGTCACCGCAAACACAACCTCATCGGGATCATGTTGGAGCTTAAGCTCGAGAGAGCTATACGCAAAATACAATGACTGAAACACATCATACCCAAGCACCTCCAAGCCCTCAGCAACATCGGCCTTTATGGAATTCAAATAATCCAGGTAACCCCACCTTCTCACACTCATTTCCCAGTAGATATATTCAACTGAATTTCCGGATACCGCTCACCAAACCGCATTATCACACCTGAGCAGCTTGCGCACGCCTTTAACTCCGAAAACAAGTCAATTCGCTCTGTTGCCGCTCTTTTCTCACCCAAAGTCCGGGCAACGTCATCAAGGACCTTGAACTCACCATCGACGTCTCTCCGGACTTGCCACCTCACGCAGCCCGCTCGGACTCCATGAGTGCGATTTCCGGCCTGCCAAGCCAGTTGCTCTCAACAGAATTCTTGGCAATCCCCACATTCAACGCGACCCCAGCCAGACCCAGCCCTGAAGCACCCGATAATATTCTGGCGATGACACAGGCACAGCGAGCTCGCCAGCAATGCGTAAGCAGACGGCTCACCAGCGATGGCAACAGCGCCAGCCACGGCTCCCGCATTAACGATGCTGCCATCATCAGCAGGGCCGCAGTCTGGATTAGCCATTTCCCGGCTCATTCCGGCACAGCATTGAGCGAACGTACTCAGCCGATCCCGGAGCTCTTTCTATATACTTGAGACATGCCATACCCAGGTATCTACTAAACTCTTCATCACTAACAATTACAACGTCCGGGTCGTACTTGAGCCCATATGAAAATTCCACCCCAGAAAAATGATCATCCACGTCGAAGCTATTGTTATCCGGAAATCTACAATCAACATCATCGGTACCAAAACCCCAGCCCCTTGATAGACACTCGAGCATCTGAATAAACATTCCCGACGAATAAATCCAATCAAAGTAGGCAAAAACCACCCAATCAGAATCTCTCTTATCCATCCAAGATCCAAACAACTGATCACTCATAACAGCCTCACTTAGGGTGGAAATTTTTAACTACACCAGCATCATCGATGTACACAACGAAAGAGACGCCTCCCGCATTGGACTCATATATCCTCTTCCCCGCAGCAACAGCGTCCTTGTAACCCTTCGCAGCAGCCTCCTGGCCGAGCGCCAAAACCTTCCTATCTGACATTATAGCCGGATCATAAACCGTCTTCGTCTGGACTTTATTTTTATAGCCCACAATTACTTTCCCAGTAGGATCCAATGCCGGCACCTGATAGGAAATAACGGAAACACCCGGAACATCCGTGGAAACCTCGCTTACGATTTTCACGCCACGAGCCGCAGCCTCCGACCTGAATTCCACTGAATTGTGCGCCCCAGAAATTCCGTTCTTCTGAGAATAACCATCTGGACGAGAAATATGCGCATCAATATCGACCTTGAATGATATGCCGTCCGGATAATTAACACCCCCCAAGTGAGCAATACTTCCATCCCCAACAATGTTATCTGGCAGCAAATGCGGCGGCAACGAGCCATCCGGCTCCAATTTTACCGAGCGCGCCACTCGAGCTCGTTCGAGCGCCTCCGAGGCAGCGGCCTCCAATGCGGTGGTCTTAGCCCCCTTTGCAAGGAACGCCTCAGGCCCTAACAAAGAGGTTCCGATATCAACAGTGAGCTTTCCGCCAACGTTCGCTGCTTGGTCGACATCCTCAAAGTTCCACGAGTTTCGTCCACCAGCTAAGTAGTAGGCCAACCCCGCAGTCTTCTCCATGTACTCATTGATGGCCTGGCTTATCGCGTTGTTGCGTTTTTGGGAGAAGGCCTGCAAGCCAAGCTTGTCCATCTCCTTGTAATCCGAGACCAAACCCAGCAGAACACCGATCTGGTTCATGCTTGCAGCACCCGCTACCAGGTCTCTTCCCCCAGTCCAGAGCCCATTTACAAAGGCAGCACCAGCGACTGCTCGATTCGTCGACGACAGCCAGTCAGCTTCCGCACCGTAGCCTGCACCACGCAATAGATCGACAGTGTTCGAACCACACTCACCGACCAGCGAACAGTACACCTTCCTTTGCAGATCTTCGGTAGAAGAGTGAATGGCAATTTCTTCAAGGTTGACCCCAGAACCGGCATTCTTGCTCGCAGCGATGAGCTTATCGGCGTTCTCCGCCATCCACGCGTCGTACTCCCCCTTATATATAGGAGAGTTATGCGATTCCAACGCAATCTTCGCAAGTGATCGCTGCTCACTGCACGCGATAGACCCTGGCACTTGGCACGCCATCAACAACTTGTAATCGCGCTCCGCGGAGAGCCGCTCGAAGTTCTCTTTGATATCGCAATCCTTGCCAGAGTCGGAACACATCAGAGTCGCCTGAAGGTACTCCATCCGCTCGTCGTGATTCAGGTAGTTGTTCTCAACGGAATTTTTCGCGACAGCCATGCCCAATGTCGCGCCAGAAATTCCTGCACCGGAAAGTCCTCCCGCCATTGCGCCGACTGCTTGCCCGAGCACCCTTACCTGCTCCGCCTGCTCAGGTGACAATTCGCCCCCATTCTGTTTGGCGTAGTAGTCACCCAGGAACTTCGCCGCGAGCTCACCACCACCGGCCGCCAACGCCCCACTTCCCGCCTTGCCACCATTGGCCTCAGCCAGCAGCGCGCCCAGCAGCGCGTGCGACAGCATCTGCATGGCCTCGCTAGGCACAGCACTCTGCTTGTTCGGGTCAAACGTCTTGCCGATCAGTTCAGCCGCATACGGCGCCAGCGCATTGGAACCCAGCTGACCCAGTCCCTGTCCTCCAACACCACCGACCAACGCGCTGGTCACTGCGCCGAGCGCGCGACCATAGACACCATCAGGGGCCCACTTCTGCTGGGTCACCAGCGCATTCGGGTAGGATGCATCGAACGCGACCAGGCGCTTGAACTGCTCCTCGGGAAGAAGCGCATCGAACGCCCGTCTCTCTTCGGGACTCATCGGCTCCCGATACTTGTCCGTGATCTTTTTCGCATCCGCACTGCCAATATCCCAGGCAATCTGCTGGCTGGTGGCCATCACCGTCCCGGCCGCAGCCGCCATCGCCTGCTGGTCTGCCAGCAACTTGCTCGCATCCGGCAATGCATCCAGCGCACGATGCGCTCCACTGGCATCGGTGTTGATGCCCAGCTCAGCCGCCGACGTCTGCTTGCCACCGATGGTGATGTTGCCCTCGGTCAAGGTGGCAAGGGTGGAGCTGCTGTCGCTGCCCGTTTCCATCATCGGCAGGCCCGGACCACCTCGCGGTGCGGCCGTTCCCGGCTTGGGCGCCCAGCCATCCATCTGCCCGCCCGCACCACCACTGATGCTGCCGGAGCTGGCTGCGTAGTCCATGTGGTTCTGCAGGTCAGTGAACGTCAGCGAGTCCGCAGTCAGTTCACTGTTGCCCGCATTAGTGCTGGCAATCGCCCCGCCCACCAGGTTCACGTGGCCGGCATCGACGTGGTAGCCGCCATTGCCGGCAAACAGGCCGCTCTGCTGGCCGACACCCTGATAGCTGCCGCTGGCCTTGCCTGCGCTGGCATACCCGTCGGCATTCCACGCGGTACCGAACGACACCTGCACGCGGCCGCCCACCTGGCTGTTCCTGGACATGCTCTCGGCAATGTCCTGCAGCGATTCGATGGTCAGCGTGCCGCCGGTTTTGACGTCGATGCGGTCAGCCGTGGCGGTCGCGCCGCGCAACGTGGTGTCACCCTCGGCCTTCATCGAGATGTTCTTGCCGGTCAGCGTGGTGTTCTGCCACGTGCTGCTCTCGGCATTGGCCTTGCTGCTGCCAACGCTCGCTTCGGCGTACACATACACGCCGGTCTGCGCGCCTACAGAGACCCCCACGCCGACTTCGGCGCCGGCATTGCTGCTCTTGCTGCGGTCGGCCACATGCGCCTTGCCTGCTTCCAGCAGAATGTCGCCGGCCGAATCCAGGCTGAGGGTGTTGCCTGCACTCAGATTGCCCTGCACCACATGGATGTCGCCCTGGGTGCTGGTGAGGTTGACGTTGCCGCCGCCCTGGATGGTGGAACCACGCGACACGCTGCTGCTGCCATCGGCACTGCTGTTGGCGGTCTTGAAGCCGATGCCTGCTTCAGCACGGAACAGTTCGCCGCTACCGCCACGGCCGGACAGCGCCGAGATCGCACTGGCTGCCTGGTAGGCGTTGGCGCCCGCCGCCATGCCCTGCATCTTCTGCAGGCGATCATCGGACTGACGTGCCGCGTCCACGTTGTTGATCAGGTCGATCAACGGCGACTTCACCCGCGCGAACACGCCGATCTTCAGGTCCTTGTCGCTCTGCGAGTAGTGGCCGCTTTCGTCGGCGGTCAAAAGCTCGATCTCGGCGGCGGTGATGTTCACGTCCTTGGCCGCCACCACGTTGCTGGCCGTCTGCGTGTACTTGCCCCCGGCGGTCAGGTTCACGCTGCCACCCAGACTGCCGATGCTGCTGGCCACCTGTGACACCTGCGCGCTGTCGTCCTGGTGCTGTTCGCGGTGCCAGCCGGAGAACTTCTCGGTATCCGATATCTGTACCGAGCCGATCGCCTTGCTGTCCGACGTATTGGCGTTGCTGACCGTATCCTGCCCGCTGCGCACCAGCAGATCACCGGCGGCACGGATACTGACGTCCTTCTCGGCGGCGATGTTGGCCGCTGTCAGGCTGATGTTGCCTTCGGTGGTGGCCATGCGCACGCCGCCGCCGACCGACAGCTGCGTGCCAGTGATGGTGTCACTGCTACCGCTGCCCTGGCTCTGCGCGTTGTTGGTACCAAACGGTAGGCCGCTGGTGTTGTTGGCAAAGCCCCAGCCCTTGCCGCGGCTGCTGCTATCGCTGCGCTCGGTGTTGTGGGCCACGTCGAACACGATGTCCTGGGTGGCCAGCAGCACGGCGTTGCCCTCGGCAGACATCTGCGTGCCCTGGCTGAGGATTGAGCCGCTATCAGCGACCCATTCGGCGCGGTTGATCAGACCTTATGCCTGGGTTATGCCGCAGGCGCCCATTAGCACACTCTTGGGCTGCGAGCGTGCACCGAAATGAACACATGCACCACCACTTACTGATTAGAAACTAGAAACTGCGACTCAGTCAGTGCGCACCGCCCCCCCATGCGCCAGAATTCAAAGTATGGACCAAAATCCACATCCAACTTAAACAGAGAACTACCAATGTACCACGCCAGATAATAATCGGCAGCCAAGCCATAAAGCGCCTCGAGCAGCGCATACACCTGGTCGGATTCAGATATTCTACTCCCCCTAACAGAGTCACCAATTCCGTCAAACAGCCAATATTGAGGAATATCCATGCGAAGCACGGAATCCAGATGCCCCCCGGCAACAAAAACTACCTCCGCACGCCTGCAAATTTCTTCAATTTCGACCTCACCGATCCTCCTACATATTTCCTCCTGGCCTTTTAACCACTCACCCCCAAGCCTAACAATTTCCTCCCTAGACGCAGAGAAACGTGGAAGCAGGTACAACGAACCATCCAATCTACCGGAAGAAATAACCTTAACCGCGCGCTCATGCAAATCTGCCGACGACGAGAAATAGCTAAATATCTTTCGAAGATCACAATCGCCCGAATGCTCCTTCAACAAACCCAAAAAATGAGACTTATCGAACACAGCAAGCCCTTCACAAAACGCGCACCAATCAGACAAAAGCGTACTCACATCTACATCCCTCCAGATTTTGGAAGCGGCGGAAGCAGGTCAGGATCAATCTTCCACCGATCCCTCAGAATTATAATACTCGAATTGAATTCTTCGAGCGACCTACTTTCGTCAATTATCCGCCCCAGCTCATTATGGAAGGCTCCAGAACCGTTACCACCATGACCACCCAGCTTTCCATCAGCAGGATTGGTCCATTTCAGCTCCTCTGTTCTGGTTCTGAACCTCTTGATCTCCTCCATCGAAACACCCCATTTTTTGAAATCAGGGGCTCTACAGACCATGCACCATTCGTGCAGCCCGCCAGGTTGGCGTATGCGGGATTCTATAGCGTCTCGAACGCCCTTATTTCCCCAAAGGACTTCCAATTCCGTCGAAGAAAGCTGATCGAACCAACGATTGAATTCTCCATTTCGAACACTGGGAACTTTCCCATTGGGAAGCAGCTGCTCCAGCGATCGAGCAGGAGCCTCCGACGCTGCAGCGCCCCGTTTCAAGGCCTTGTCGGCAGCCGCAAAAATCTCATCCGATCGGCGCCCAGCCTCCCTCGTGACAGACCCTGCGATCTCCACGCCCACTTCGCTAACGATCTTCCCTCCAGGCATACGTACCGGAATCAAGAACGTTGCGGCGGTAATTGCAGCGCCGTTGCCATCTCCTCGGGATAGGCTGGCAATCAGGCTGCCTGCTGCCCCAACATCACCACTGAAATTTTCAAGCATCATCTGGCCGTCACGACCGCGCCCAACCGTACCTCTCAGGTTATTCAGATCAAAAAAGGTGTAGTTCAGATCATCTCTGGAGACACCAGCAGCGAGCAAGGAGTTAAAGACCTGCCGGTACAGCGCGTCGTCCTTGAGCAGCTCGTTCCCATAGAGATTGAAATTGTTGTACTCGACCTCCGTCGCGCCGAACCCGTACTTCCCCCCCATGGTGCTAAGGAACGCTGTGGCTGCGTCATCCACGTTCTCCTCACCAATCAATTTGTTGACTCTTGCATCAACGCGTGAGGCCCCCTCAACTATCAGCCTACGGCGAGCTTCTTCTTCACTTATTCCTTCCTGTTCGGCAAATTTTGCCGCGTGAGTGTTGATCCACACCACTTCATCAGGATGCAACTGACGGTTGAACCGATCTCCCAGCAACGCGACCGCTGCACCATCACTGCCACCTATCACGCCCCCCAAGGCAGCGCTGGCGATCTCAATCAAACTGTTGAACTCAACACTGCGCGGATCCAATCCCTGCCCCGTAAGGAACCTGATCATCGCGTCCTTGGCCAGCTCGGAACCGGCTGCGCCAGCTGCATCGCCACCAATATCTCCACCGCTCAATGCCGCCACCGCTGCGCCGGTCAGGCCGTGCAACAACACTTTGTTGCGTCCGCCCTCACCCCACTGCTCAATCCGCCGAAGCGCATCGGCCTCGGCCTCGGCATCGCCATTGGCACGGGCCACTTCGAGGTCTGCATTTGCCTGGGCAGTCTTATTTGCGGCCAGGTTGCCGATCACTTCAAAGCCGATGGCACCCAGCATCTGGGTCAGTTCCTGCCTCTCCTGCACCTTTCTCTCGTCAAAGATCGGCGCAAAGCCATTGGCGTTGTCCAATCCCGTCACGCCACGCTGCAAACCTGCTAGTACGGAATCGTCACCGTTGCGGATCTCGACTGTTCCATCTGCCAACCCACTGCGAGTTGTGGAACTCTTGCTGCCCCCTGTCGGCAGACCGGGCACCAGTGACGGATCGAACGAGAAGCCATCCGAGGGATTGCCACCGCCGCTTGTACCGCCACTGATGGACGCAGAGAGGAACTCGGCACGATTCTTCAGCTCCTCGAACGACAGGCTGCCCGTAGACAGCTGATTCTTGGACGGATCGGCAGTACTGCCGATCACAGCACCAGCGAGGTGGGTATTGCCGCCCACCTGCAGCGAGAATCCACCGCTACCCGCCGCGATTCCTGTCTGCTCGCGAACACTGCGATAGTCACTGTCGATCATGCTGGCACTACCGCTGGCGCTGCCCTCAAAGCCGTAGCCGATGGTCGCCTCGCCCTTCGCAGCCAGCTGTTCGGTCTTGTAGCGGTCTGTGTCCTGCTCGCTGCGCAAAGTCAGATCGCCAGTTACACGTCCGACCACCTGGTCGGCCAGGAGCTGTGCGCCTTGCAAGGTGGTATTGCCGCCACTGGTGAAGGTCAGCCTGTCGCCGGCCTGGATGATGCTCTCGTTGTGGAGGGTGCCCTCGCCGTCCGCCTTGCCGCGCGCAGCGTTCGCGCCCACGTAGACACCGATGGCGGCACCTCCACCACTGCTGCCACTGATGGCAACGCCCACCTCCCCGCCCAGCGACTGGTTTCGGCTCTCCTGAGAATAGCGATCTTCACTGCTACGGATGACCAGGTCATTCGCTGCGGCCAGATCGACATTGCCGCCGGAAATCTGGCTGCCGACAATCGTCAGGTCGCCGCCGGTCGCAGCAACAACAACGTCTCCCTCGCTCTTCAGCAGGCTGCCCCGGTGCGTTGCCTGCTCCATTACGGTCTCAGAGCGGGACCGCTGGCTGCCAACCGTCACTCTGACATTCAAGCCGGCACCGCCCTCACCGTTGCCCGAGTGCTGGCCAACCGCTTCAGCGACGGCTATCGCTCCTTGAGCGGCTTTGTACGCATAAAGTGCTTTCAGACGATCATCTTCGACTTCATCTGCTCTCTTGGCGGTCGCATAGACCGCCCTTGCGCTCTGCACCGTATCAACGCTGGCACCGCCCAACGCGACGTTCAGACCGGACTGGCGGAAGTAGCTGTTGTTGGTGTATGTCGTTTGTTGCTCGGCAGCATCAATGAGCACGTCTTTGCCAATCATCGTGATGCCCGTCTTGGACAGCACATCCGATCCCCCCAGGTGCAAGGTCTGCCCGGCAGAGAGCGTCACGCTCCCTAGCGCGCTGCCAATGAGACTTCCTTCGGCGAGTGTTTCAGTCAACGAGTTACTGTTCCCGTTGCTACGGCTCCCAAACGTCACGCCGAAGCTGCCGTTCATGCCGCCCAGAAGGCCAGATTTCTTGCGATCTCTGCTGTGTTGTTCGGAATGAATTGATTCAGCAGCCAGAATGCTGAGATTTCCCTTAGCTGCCATCAGAACGTCGGCGGTCGCCGCTACCTTGGCCCCCTCAACAGTAATGCCCCGGCCGGCTCCAATGATTACCTTCTCTCCCGAGAGCGTGGTACCCATTGCCAGGACGTCCTGCGTGGCGTCATGCGTTGCGGTCCGTGTACTTGATGTGAGCCCGCGCTTCTTGATCTGAGTGTCTTTCTCCCAGGTATGCGATTCCTGAGCGGCGAGGATATTGACATCACGCTCTGCGCCAATGCTGATCGCGCCTTGGTCACTTCGCACGCCTGCCGCAATCAACGTCACATCGCGACCAGCCGAGAACGCGATGTCATCCCCCGCCTGCAACTGGCTTCCACGAACTGTTTCATCGCTCTGACTGACCTGCAGCGAGCTGCGCTTGCCCGCGTTCGCAAAATCCCGGCTCTCGCTGTCCACCAGCGCCTGGCTGTTGATGTCCCCACCGGCCTGCAATGCCAGACCGCCCGCCGCTTTGATCTGCGCGGCGGCCAGGTTGATGTCCTTGCCAGCGGCCAGCACCACATCGCCAGCGCCCTGCACCGAGCTGGCAGCATGTGTTGTCCTGCTGCTGCGTTGGTGGTTGCGTTCATCGAAGGTGGCGTCGCGGCGCTCCTCCAGCGCAATCGCGCCAACATCCAGAGTGCCGCCTGCGGCCAGCTGGGTCAGGCCGTCGGCGCCGGCGTTGCGGATCTGTGCGGCCTGCAGGCTGATGTCACCGCCGGCTACCACCGACAGCATGCCGTCGCCACTGGGGTTGGTTACGTACAGGCCAGCAACCCGATCGATGCGGTTGGTCTCGTACTGGTAGGTGCCACCGCCCTGCGGTGTCTCCACCGTGGAGGCCACCGTGACATTGCCCGCAGCCTTGACCGACAGCGCATCGGTGGCCGTCACGGCGGCACCCACAACACGGATGTCCTTGTCCGACGACAGCCCGACGTACTGGCCGGAAATGCTGCCGCCCAGATGCTCGATGTTGCCGGCATCGATGGTCACCAGCTTGCGCCCGGCGATGTTGCCGGTGTTGACCAGGCCATTGCCCAGTTTGATATCGACATTGGCGCCGGCCAGCAGTGCACCGTTGCCGTCGAGGTCGCCCGGGCGCAGGCGCAGGTAGACCTGCGGCACCAGCGCGGTGGTGGTGCTGCCATCGGCCAGGGTGACGGTCTGCTCGACCAGCCAGACGATGTCACTGGTCAGCTGTGCCATCTGCGCTTCGGTCAGCGCCACGCCGGGGCGAAGGCCCCATTCGCTGGCGACCGTGGCACCGGCCTCCAGCAGCGCGCGGTACTGCGCCTCGTCACTGACGTAGCCGTCGAGGAAGCGGCGACCGGTCAGCTGGCCGATCTGCTCGCGCACCAGCTTCTGCTCGTAGTACCCATCACCCAGCCGCTTCTGCACGGTATCGGGCGAGTAGCCCATCTGGCCCAGCAGGTGGTCCGAGCTCAGCCAGGTCTTGTGGTCGGTGAAGCGCGGATCGGTCTCGACCAGATAGTGGCCGCCGTTGGGATTGACGTTGAACAGGCTGGCGCTCGGCGCGCGCGTGTCCGGTGCACCCATCGCGATGCGATCCGGCGATCCTCCACTGGCTGCGACCACGCGCGGCCCGAATGTACCGGTGTTGCCACTCACGCCGCCGACGCTGCTCCCTTGCTGGGTACTGGCACCATCGGCCGCCTGTGCCAGCGCGCGTTCGGCACCGGTGCCGGTGGATTGGCCCGGCCCCTGCGCACCGCCATGACCCGGCCGATCCGGCAGCGCCGTGGGCCCCTGCACGTTGAGGTTGGCCATGGCCGAACCGTTCTGCACGTTCGGCGCGTTTCGCCCCTGGTTGAGGTTGCTCAGGTCACCGACGTCGATGCTCAACGAGCCGCCGCTGACAATGCTGCCGCCAATCTTACCGGTCACCTCGGAAATAGCCGGAGCACTCCAGGTCATCACATCCCCGCCGAACGTGTGGCTGACGTTGGAGAACTGGTGCGTGCGATACAGCGTGGCCGCCAGGTTCTCCACCTTTGCCGCGCCGGTCAGGCCGATGATGTCCAGATCGCCGCCGGCGGCAATGCTGCCGTAGTGGTTGCGCAGGTCATCGCTGCGGATGCGCATCGCACCGCCTGACCGGATGACCGCATCGGCACCGACGTTCGGCTGCAACACATCTTCGGTCACGGTGCGCGTGGCCAGGCGATACTGCTCGTTGGCACTGGTGGAGTTGCCGCCCGCAAACTGTGGGCTGGTCAGAATGCGGTCGGGATCGTAGTCCTTGTAGGTCCACAACTGCACGCAGTTGGTCGTACAGGTGCCATACGCTGACGAGTAGGTGAGTTTGTCATCGACGTAGCGGAATGCCGGCGAATCGGGATGCAGGGTGGCCAGCTCGGCAAACGGATCGTCGGCACCAGCGGCAACCTGGTCCGGATTGACCTGGTTGTCCTGGCGGCCGACGTAGTAAATCACCACCGTGCCGTCCTGCACGTTCAGCCGCGCACGCTCACCCAGCGCGGCATACAGCCCACCGCGCCCGAAGAAGTAGGCACTGGTCTGCGCGGTCAGTCGTACCACCGCACGGTGCACGGTGAAGCCATCCGGCGTGATGTGCGGCGTGTCTTCCAGGATATCGGTCGGGTTGAGGTAGTACACCTCGTGCGCCGAATAGTGACTGGTGCTGCGAATGTCCTCGGTGCCATTCTTGCCGTTGCGCCACCAGGCGGGTCGATCCATGCGCACCGGAGCGTTCACGGTGGTGGTCTGTGTGATGACCACGTTCTCGCGGATGTTGTTGACCACCTGCGCATCGATGGACAGGTTGCCGGTGACATCGATGACCGAGCTGATGTTGTCGATCCGCCCGGCAATGCCGCTGGCGATGCGATCGGCACTCAGCGTGCCGCCGATGGCCGCATCACCGCCGCTGTAGATCAGGCCCTTGCCGGTGTTCTGCAGCTCGCGCACGCCCAGGTCCAGGCGCTCGCGTGCAGCCACGGTGCCGACGCGGGTGGCACCAGCGGCCTCTTCGGCGCGGTTCTTCAGCACGCCGGTGGAGATCGCCACGCGATCACCGTAGATGCGCCCGGTGCCAAGATTGTCGATTTCGCTGGCCTCCAGGTGGGTCAGCGCGCCATCGATCAGGCCGCGGTTGGTCAGCTGGCCACGGGCGTTGAGGTGGGTCGTGCCCTGGCTGGAGATCTCACCCGAGGCCGCATTGGTGATGTTCTGGGCGTTGAGGTCGAGGTTGCCACCGCGCACCACGCCCTGGTTGTCGAGGTCGCCGGACAGGTTCAGCGACAGCGTGCCGTTGGCGATCCATTCGCCACGATGGCGCATGCCCTGCTGCAGGGTGAGGCCGAGGTCCCGCTGCGCATGCACCTGGCCGTCTTCGCTAAGCGCACGTGCCACCAGCGTCTGGCTGCCATCGGCACGCAGCAGGCCACCGCTGTTGGCGACGTTGTCCGCCTGGCTGTCCAGGTTGCCGCCGGTGCTGATCACGCCGCCGGTGTTCTGCAGCTGGCCGTTGATCTGCAGCCGCGCACCGCCATCGGTGACGACCTGGCCCTGGCTGTTGTCCAGCCACTGTGCACCGAACTGCAGCTGGCCCGCCTGCAGGCCACGCGTGCCGTCGCCGCCACGGGTGTTGCGGTTGTCCACGCTGGCGGCCGTGAGGGTCAGCAGCTGGCCGGCCGCGATCGCGCCGGCGGCGTTGTCCAGGTGCCCGTCCAGGGTCAGGTCGAGGTTGCGCCCGGCCTGCACGCGACCACTGGCATTGGCCAGGCTCGCCGCCTGCAGCGACAGATTCGCGGCGCTGGCAAGTGTTCCACCGGAACTGTTGTCGACGCGGGCCAGCAGCAAGCGCGCATCGCCTTGTGCATTGACTGCGCCGCCACGGTTGTCCAGCACACCGCCTTCCAGCTGCAGCTTCCCGGCCGCCAGCAGCCCACCGCTGCCGGCCGTGAAACGGTTGTCGATGTCCTGCCCGGCCGTGTTGATGGTCAGGTCGGCCGCCGACTGCACGCGACCGCCCTGATTGTCCAGAGCGCCACTGCGCACACTCAGCGCGCCCTTCTGCGTACCCAGCGTGCCGGCGCGGTTGTCCAGCCGCTGGCCGCGGGTATCGATGTCCAGCTGGCCACCCAGCAGCGTGCCCCGCTGGTTGTCCAGGCCGTTACCCTGCAGCTGCAGCCGTTCGGCGGCCTGCATCGCGCCGTCACTGTTGTCCACGCCTGCCGCCGTGGTCACCGCCAGGTCCTGGCCAGCGACCAGGGTGCCGTGGCGGTTGTCGAGACTGCCGGCATCCAGGGTCAACGTGCCGGCGCTGGACAGCAGGCCCTGCTCGCCATTGTCGAGACGACCGTCAACGCCCAGCACCAGCGCGCTGCCGCCCGCGTGCACTGTGCCGCCCTGGTTACCAAGGCTGGCCGCGGTGACTGTGCCGGCACCGCCGAGCAGGATGCGGCCCTTCTGGTTGTCCAGCGCCTGGCCGATCGCCAGCGTGGAGTGACCCGCGCCTGCACCCTGCAGCGTGCCCTGTGCATTGATCAGCTGCTGCGCGGTGAGATCCAGCACGCCATTGCCCGCCAGCGTGCCACCACGATTGTCCAGCACACCCTGTACGCGCAGGCGCAGCGCGTCTTCACCGGTTGCGGTGAGCGTGCCACCGGCGGTGGTCAGGGTATCGGCGCTGATGTCGACGCGGCGCGCCGAGGTGGTTGCCGCGGTCAGATCGAGGTTGGCGCCATCCAGCGCGAAGCTGCCATTGCTGAGCACGCTGCCGCCGTTGCCCAGCAGGGTCTTCGCCGAGACCTGCAGCTGGCCGCTGCCCGCGTGCTGGATCCTGCCTGCACGGTTGTCCAGCGCCTGTGCCAGCAGGGCCAGGTCGCCATTGCTGGCCAGCGTGCCACCGGCATTGCCCAGCGTCGTGGCCTTGATGCGACTGGCGCCTTCGCCGCTGGCGATGATGCGGCCACCGGCGTTGTCGAGCGTAGTGGCCTCAAGGTCGAGGCGATCGGCGCCCAGTGTCGCGTCACGATGGTCCACGTCGCCAGCACGCAGGGTCAGCGTGGCCGAGGAGACCAGCGTGCCCTTGCTGCCGTCCAGGCGGCCGGTGGTGATGTCCAGGCCCTGGTTGCCGGCCTGGCGGATGCTGCCGCCACTGTTGTCCAGCCGTGCGGAAGTGACCGTCAGGCGGTTGGCATTGCTGGCGATCGTGCCTTCGTCATTGTCCAGCGCAGCGACGATCTGCAGCGTGCTGTCAGCCGTTCCGGCACCGCTGAGCATGCCCTTGCGGTTGATCAGTTCACCGGCCTGTACATCCAGTGCGCCGTTGCCGGCGATCGTGCCGCCGCTGTTGTCCAATGCCTGCGCCACACGCACTAGCAGCGCCTCGCTGCCAGTCGCACTGAGGCTGCCTCCGGCATTGTCCAGGCGCTGCGCATCGATGGCGATGCGCTCGGCCTGGGTAACGCTGCCGGCGCCGAGCACCAGCTCGCCCCCTTCCAGCGTCAGCGACGACTGGCTGAGGATCCGGCCCGCCGCGCCCTGCAGGCTGTCGGCCCGGATCTGCAAGGTGCCGCTGCCCGCGTGTTCGATCGCGCCGCCGCGGTTGTCCAGGCGCGCTGCCTGCAGCTGCACATCACCGGTACCGGCCAGGCGGCCGCCGTTGCTGTTGTCCAAGCGCTCTCGGGCCTGCACCTGCAGCGCGCCACTGCCTGCCGCCAGCACCTTGCCGCCCTGGTTGACCAGGCTGCCAACCTGCAGCTGCACCTGGCCATTGCCGGAGATGCCGCCGCCGCTGTTGTCCAGCGTGTCGCGCACCGCCAGGGACACGCCCTGCGTACCGGCCGACTGCAGCGTGCCCTTCTGGTTGTCGATGCGACCGGCGTCGATGCGCAGGCCGCCGTTGCCGACGATCTGGCCGCCCTGATTGTCGAGCGCATCGCGCACGTCCAGCGCCAGCGCCGAGACACCCTGCGAAACGATCTGGCCCTGGCGGTTGCGCAGTGCCCCGGCGTGGATCTGCACACTCTGCGCCGATGTCGTACCGCCACTCACGTCCAGCTCGCCGCCGGACAGCACCAGCGCGCCGTTGCTGAGCAGGCGCCCTTCGCTGCCACGCAACGTATCGGCCTGCACGCTCAGGGTGCCGGTGCCAGCCTGCTGAACCAGGCCGTTGCTGTTGTCCAGCGTGGTCGCGACCAGTGCCAGATCGCCGTTGCCGGCCAGCGTACCGCGGGCACGGTTGTCCAGCGTCGTGGCCTTCACCGAACTGGCCCCGCTACCCAGCGACAGCAGGCTGCCGCCCCGGTTGTCCAGCGTCGCGGCCAGGATGTCGAACCCGGCCGCACTGAGCGAACCGCTGCGCAGATCGGCGTTGCCGGCCGACCATTGCAGGCGGCCCAGGGTACTCAGTCGCCCGCCGCTGCCGGCCCAGTCGCCCGTAACCAACGCGAGACCATCGCCACCGGCATGTTCGATGCGGCCACCGGCATTGCCGACCTGGCCTGCGCGCAAGGCCAGCTGCGTGGCATTGGTGGCCAGCAGACCACCGTCGTTGTTGAACAGTCCCTGCACCGTCCACGACGATGCCGCTTTGCCGGCGTGCCGCAGTTCACCACCGCGGTTGTCGAGCGACTGCGCATCCAACCACAGGTCGCCGGCCACGCTCAGCGCACCCTTCTGGTTCGACAACAGGCCCACCTGCAACGCGGCATCGCCATGCACCTGCAGCATGCCGCCGTCATTGCGCAGCTCACCCCCGGCCTGCAGCGCGCTCACTCCCAGGCGACCGCCGCTGTTGTCGAGACCGTTGCGTGCGACCAGTGACACCGTGCCGCCGTTGCTGATGCTGCCGCCGTCGTTGTCCAGCGTACCGGCGATGGCGATCAGGCCCTCGGCCAAGGGCAGCTCCGGCGACGTCGGCGTACCCGCCGAGCCGCCATTGCCGCCTCCGGTTCCCGGCGTTCCCGGCGTGCCGGTTCCTGGTATTCCACCGCCATTGCCGGGCGACGCGCCGCTGCCAGCGCTGCTCCCGTTACCACCTGACGCCACGGCATCCAGTGCGCCCAACAGGCCATTGCTACGGTTGCTGGCTGCGTCGGCCTTGACCGCCAGCGCTTGTGCGCCGGTCTGTTCAATGGCGCCGCCATGGTTGCGCAACCCCTGCGCCTCCACCTGCAGGCGCTGTGCATTGAGCGTGCCGCCGCTGTTGTCCAGCGTGCCACCGGCGGTGATCGCAACTTCGCGCGTGGCCGCGATGGTGCCGCCATTGGCAAGGTCGCCACTGGCCTGCACGCGCACGTTCTGCCGCGACTGCAGGGCGCCGGTGTTTTCCAGGCGGCCATCCACCGTCACTACCAGCTCGCCGGCCTGCGCGCCGATGCTGCCGGCATTGCGCACGCCCACGCCGTGCTCGTTGCCCACCAGCCAGATCTTGTTGGCGAACATGCCGCCCAGTGCGCCAACGTCCAGCGCGAAGGTCGGTGCCTCGCCGCTGGCTGCGGTCGCACTGGCCTGGCTGTGGTCGGCACTGACCACGTTGTTGCCCAGCGTCGCCTGCAGCTGGTTGGCCCAGATGCCGGCGTTGACCTGCAACGAACGGGTGATCAGGTCGGTGTAATCGGCACGGCTGGTGTCCAGGCCATCGCCATCGATCTGGATCGCGCCGCCGGTGACGCGGTAGCCCTCCAGTGCGCCGCCCCCCGTGAACATCGGCGTGCCGGTGGTCAGGGTCACCCGGCTGGCATTGAGGAAGCCGCCGCCGTTGACCTGGATGCCGGCCGGGTTGGCAATGATCACTTCGGCGCGCTGCCCGGCCACTTCCACATAGCCGTTGAGCCGGCTGGCCGGACCATTCACTTCATTGAGGATCACCCGTGCACTGCCGGTGGCGAGCCACGGGTTGCCCTGCACCCAGCCGCCCAGCTGCGTCTGCACCTGGCCGCGGGCGTTGTTGAGGATGACGCCATCGCGGCCCACGTCGAACTGCGAATAGCGGTTGCGCGACACGCCCGCCGCCGACGGCGTGGTGATGTTCACCATCGGCACGCCATTGGGTGCCGTCACCATCGTCGGCCGTTCACGGCCCGGCGCATTCGGATCGGAAATGATGCGCGCGTCGGACTGCGCCAGTGCAGGTGTTACCAGGCTGACCCAGCCCAGTGAGCACATCAGCGCGAAACCCAGCGGCGACAGCGCAGCGCTCTGCCGGCCCGGCACATGGCCGACCAGGCCACCGCCGCCCTTCACCAGCTCCGACGCCACCTGCCAGACGCGCAGCGCGCGGTTGAAAACCAGACGATAGATAGTGTTCATGTCACGTGTCCTTGTGGCAGATCAGTAGCGCCAGGCCAGGCTGAAGCCGAATGTCGTGTAGTCGGTGGGGAAATGGGCGGGTTTGCGCAGCGCCGAACCGACGAAGCCATCCCAGGAAAGCTGCTGCCAGCCGCCGCGCAGGCCCAGTGCCATGCCGGCCAGGTCATGGCCGGACTGCCACTGCGCGGATGGGCCGCCGATGCGGCCGTAGTCGGCAGCCACGTAGAACTCCTGGCCGCCCCCGATACCGAGCGAAAGATCGTTGCGCAGCGACCAGCCACGCTCGCCGCTGAGCGAACTTTCACCGTCGAAACCGCGCACGGTATAGCGGCCACCGATGGCGAAGCGGTCCTGCGGCGAGAGTGGCGTGCGGTTCCACTGCGCCCGCCATGCGGCGGTGTAGCGCAGGCGTTGCCGGCCCAGCGGGAACGGCACGCTGAACTGCGCGTCGGCGGTGATCAGCTTCATCCGCGAGGTGCCTTCCAGCGGCAACGTCGGGTCCCACAATTGCGCCATCTCTTCCGGCGAACGCAGTGCGTGGAAGGCGCCCGTGCCACGCCGGTAGGCCACACTGGCATCGAGCGTGGCAGTGCCGATGAACTGCTTGTGGGTCAGGCCCAGTTCCCAGCCGGCGGTGCGGCGGCGCTGCACTTCGATCTCGGTATCGTCGATGTAGTTCTTCGACTCGCGCTGCCAGCCGCGTGCGTAGGCACTGAACTTGACCTTGGCATTGCGCAGCAGCAGCCGGTCCACCCGCGCCTCGGCGTTGCGGCTGCGGCCACTGTAGTCGTAGCGTTCAAAAGCACCGACCACGTTCTGGCTGTAGTCGTAGGCGCTGGCAGTAGCACCGAACAGCCAGTAGCCGTAGGGCACGTCGTAGTGCGCGGTCCAGCTGTCGGTGTCCTTGCCGCGGCCGTTGAACACGCCGCGGCCAGCACTGACGTAGAACAGCTCGTTCAGGCCCAGCGGATTGTCCAGCGACAGCGTCGCGTTGGCCTGCAGCTTCCCGGTCCCGCGGCTGCCGGCATCGTCCAGGGTGACGCTGGCGCGTACCGGTGAACGCTGCGTCCAGTCGATCTGCAGGTCGCTCTGGCCGGGCGCCGCGCCCTCGCCGTCGGCCGGCGCGATCTTGATGTCGGCGCTGACGGTGGGCACGCGCTGCAGGTTCTCCAGGCCCTGCTCGATGTCACGCAGGTTGAGCAGGCCGCCACTGCGGATCGGCAATGCATTGGCGAGGGCCGGATGCCGTCCCTGCGGATCGGAGAACACGGCCTCGCGGAACCGGCCCGGCACCACCGACAACGCCAGCGTGCCCTGGTTGAGGTCCTGCGGTGCCGACAGCACGCGCGTGGTGACATAGCCACGGGCGATGATCGCGTTCTGCACACGCTTCATCACCACGTTGATGCCCTCGGTTCCCAGGCAACGGCCAGTGGCCGGATCGTCCGCCGGGTCGGCCGCCGCCAGTGCCCAGCCGAAGCGCTGGCTGTCTTCGCCTTCCAGCACGATGCGATCGATGCGTACGCACGGGTGCTCCTGCGCCGGCAGGCGGTCGCCCTCCTTCTGCGCGTCCCGCTCCAGGCGGACGTCGGGGCGTTGTTCCTGCTGCTCGCGCAGCACGCGTTCGCGCTCCTGCTGCCGCAGCAGTTCCTGCGCGGCGGGATCACCGGCCTGCTGGGCGGTCGCCGGCCATGCGGCAACGGCGAGCATCAACGACCAACCACGATGGAGCCTCGGCCCCGGGTGCTTCTTCCCTGTTTCCACTCTACGTTCCATTCGAAATCGTCCTGCCAGCGCCCGCGGTGCCAGCCGCGGTGCTGCAGGAACGTGAACCGAGGCTGCGCCACCATGGACAGCCACGGCATCGCGCGACAGGCGCAATGCCGGAGTACAGATCGGCCGGCGCGGGAGTTTCTGAAGGATGAATTTCCGGAGGGCGCACGTCAGCCCTGTGCAAAGGCTCGCGGCAAAGCGCTGGCAGGTTGCGGAACGAGCGTTCGCCTCGTGCCTGCAAAGCGGCGCATGCTGCTGCACGACAGCCGTGCAGCGAAGTGCAGCCGCGAAGTATGCGGTGCACGGCCCACGCCCGCAAAGCGATTCCGTTCAGCCGCACACGCCCTGCGCGCGGGTCACGCTACAGTCGGCGCATGACCATCGTCCTACAGATTGAAGGCGCCGCCATCGATGACATCGCCAGCCTGTACGCGGAGATCAACCGCGTGTTCATGGCTGGCGAGGCGTGGCAGCTCGGGCCGAGCCTGGACGCGCTGGACGACCTGCTGCATGGCAGTTATGGCGCGTTGGCCGGGCAGGCGCAGGCCACGCTGATCTGGCGCGATATCGCCCACAGCCGCGCGGCCCTGGGCATGGACACCACCCGCCAATGGCTGCAGGCAAAGCTGGACACACCGGGCAGTTTCAATACGCAGGCCATTGCCCGCCAGCTGCAGGCCCTGCAACAGGGCGAGGGACCGACCTACTTCGAAATCGTCATGCACATCTTTGGCAGCCATCGGCAGATCACCCTGATCCCGGCCTGACCCCCTTTCCGTGCCGTACCGGCCTGCCATCGGTGGCCGCAACCCTGCGCCCCAGCAGTTACCATGGACGGCCCTGTACCCGCTCCGCTGCCGCCGCCCTCCGGCGCGGCCGGATGCCCTGATCCACGAGTCCCATGTCCAAAGACAAGTCCGCCGAACACACCCCGCTGATGAAGCAGTTCTTCGCAGCCAAGTCCGAGTACCCGGATCTGCTGCTGTTCTTCCGCATGGGCGATTTCTACGAGCTGTTCTACGACGATGCGCGCAAGGCCGCGCGCCTGCTCGACATCACCCTGACCCAGCGTGGCAGCTCCGGTGGCGCGCCGATCCCGATGGCCGGTGTCCCGGTGCACGCCTACGAGGGCTACCTGGCACGGCTGGTGGCGCTGGGCGAGTCGGTGGCGATCTGCGAGCAGATCGGCGATCCGGCGCTGGCCAAGGGCCTGGTCGAACGCAAGGTGGTGCGCATCGTCACCCCCGGCACCGTCACCGACGAAGCGCTGCTGGACGAGCGCCGTGACACCCTGCTGATGGCGCTGTCGCGCACGAAGCAGGGCTACGGCCTGGCCTGGGCCGACCTGGCCGGTGGCCGCTTCCTGGTCAACGAAGTGGAGACCGACGACGCACTGGAAGCCGAACTGGCCCGCCTGGAGCCGGCCGAGCTGCTGGTGCCCGACGAAGAGAACTGGCCGGAATTCCTGCGCCAGCGCACCGGCGTGCGCCGTCGCGCCCCCTGGCTGTTCGACGCCGACAGCGGCCGCCGCCAGCTGCTGGCCTTCTTCAAGCTGCACGACCTGAGCGGCTTCGGCATCGATGACAAGCCGCGCGCGACCGCTGCCGCAGGTGCCCTGCTTGGCTATGTCGAGGAGACCCAGAAGCAGCGCCTGCCGCACCTGACCTCGATCGCGATGGAAACCGCTGGCGAGGCGATCGCGATGAACGCCGCCACCCGTCGCCACCTGGAACTGGACACGCGCGTCGACGGCGATACCCGCAATACCCTGCTGGGCGTGCTCGACAGCACGGTGACGCCGATGGGCGGCCGCCTGCTGCGGCGCTGGCTGCACCGCCCGCTGCGCCTGCGCGAGGTCCTGGTACAGCGTCACCATGCGGTGGAAACCCTGATCGACCGCGGCAGCGACGCCGATATCCGCGAACAGTTCCGGCGCCTGGGCGACCTGGAACGCATCCTCACCCGCGTCGCGCTGCGCTCGGCGCGCCCGCGCGATTTCTCCACGCTGCGTGACGGCCTGGGCCTGCTGCCGGCCGTGCGCGAGGTGCTGGCGCCGCTGGATTCGCCGCGCCTGCAGGCCCTGCACGCCGCGCTGGGCGAACACGATGCGTGCGCGCAGCTGCTGGCCAGTGCCATCGCCGAGATGCCACCGCTGAAACTGAGCGACGGCGGCGTGCTGGCTGACGGCTTCGATGAAGAGCTGGACGAGCTGCGCCGCCTGTCCACCCATGCCGACCAGTTCCTGGTGGACCTGGAACAGCGCGAACGCGAAAGCAGCGGCATTCCCACCCTGAAGGTGGGCTACAACCGCGTGCACGGCTACTACATCGAGATCAGCAAGGGCCAGTCCGACCGTGCGCCGGTGCACTACACCCGCCGCCAGACACTGACCAATGCCGAGCGCTACATCACCGAAGAACTGAAGGCGTTCGAAGACAAGGTGCTGTCCGCGCGCGACCGTTCGCTGTCGCGCGAGAAGTACCTGTACGAGCAGCTGCTGGATACCCTCGGCGAACAGCTGGAACCGTTGAAGCAGTGCGCCGCTGCGCTGAGCGAACTGGACGTGCTGGCCGCCTTCGCCGAGCGCGCGCAGGCGCTGGACTGGTCGCGCCCGGAACTGGAAACGGCACCGTGCCTGAAGATCGAGCGCGGCCGCCACCCGGTGGTCGAGGCGGTGCGCGAGCAGCCGTTCGAACCGAATGACCTGGACCTGCATCCGGACCGTCGCATGCTGGTCATCACCGGCCCGAACATGGGCGGTAAATCGACCTACATGCGGCAGAACGCGCTGATCGTGCTGCTGGCCCACATCGGCAGCTTCGTGCCGGCCAGCCGTGCGGTGATCGGCCCGATCGACCGCATCCTGACCCGCATCGGCGCCGGTGACGACCTTGCGCGCGGGCAGTCGACCTTCATGGTCGAGATGGCCGAGACCAGCTACATCCTGCATCACGCCACCGCCCATTCGCTGGTGCTGATGGACGAGATCGGCCGCGGCACCTCCACCTACGATGGCCTGGCGCTGGCCGACGCGGTGGCTCGTCACCTTGCCTACCAGAACCGCTGCTACACGCTGTTCGCCACCCACTATTTCGAGCTGACCGCGCTGGCCGACGAACAACACGAGGGCGGCCGCAGCGGCATCGCCAACGTGCACCTGGATGCGGTCGAGCACGGCGAGGCGCTGGTGTTCATGCACGCGGTCAAGGATGGTCCGGCCAACCGCAGTTTCGGCCTGCAGGTGGCTGCACTGGCCGGCCTGCCGCGCGCCACCGTGGCACAGGCACGCCGTCGCCTGGCCGAGCTGGAGCAGCGCGGCGGTGAAAGCCATGCCGCCGAACTGGCGCCACAGGCACTGGATGCGCCGCAGCAGTTCGGGCTGTTCGCCGCGCCATCCAACAAGGCACAGGAAGCGCTGGCGGCCATCGACCCCGATGAGCTGACCCCGAAGCAGGCACTGGAAGCGTTGTACCGGCTGAAGGCGCTGCTCTAGCCCTGCCGCGCCCGGCCCCGGCCTCCCGCCACGGCGCGGGCGGCTGTCCGAAAGGCCCTGTAAATCCGATTCTTCGTTTCAATTGACAGAAACTATCAGCCTGAACGGATCATTCGATTATTCATTTCATCTGGCCGTAGCTAAAGTCGAGTGAAGATGTTCCACCCCCGTCTTCACCCGCAGGAGCCAGCCATGAGCCAGTCCGATAACAACAGTCCCAAGTGCCCGTATCACACCGCTCCGTCGCCGGCAGAAGGCGCCCAGCAGCAGCGTGAACTGAGCACCACGCCGAAGCAGAAGCACGGCGACGATCCGGTCACGCCGATGACCACGGCCTTCGGCGCACCGGTGGTGGACAACCAGAACAGCAGGACCGCTGGCCCGCGCGGCCCGCTGCTGATGGAAGACGTGTGGCTGCTGGAAAAGTTGGCCAACCTCAACCGCGAGATCATTCCCGAGCGCCGCATGCACGCCAAGGGCTCGGGCGCGTTCGGTACCTTCACCGTCACCCACGACATCACCCGGTACACGCGCGCCAAGCTGTTCGAGAAGGTCGGCAAGCAGACCGAGATGTTCGCCCGCTTCACCACGGTGGCCGGCGAGCGTGGCGCCGCCGACGCCGAGCGTGACATCCGCGGCTTCGCCCTGAAGTTCTACACCGAAGAAGGCAACTGGGACCTGGTCGGCAACAACACGCCGGTGTTCTTCCTGCGCGACCCGCGCAAGTTCGCCGACCTCAACAAGGCAGTCAAGCGCGACCCGCATACCAACCTGCGCAGCGCACGCAACAACTGGGACTTCTGGACGCTGCTGCCCGAAGCCCTGCTGCAGGTGACCGTGGTGATGAGCGACCGCGGCATTCCGCGCAGCTTCCGCCACATGCACGGTTTCGGCTCGCACACCTACAGCTTCACCAACGCCGACAGCGAGCGCTTCTGGGTGAAGTTCCACTTCGTCAGCCAGCAGGGCATCGAATCGCTGACCGACGCGCAGGCGCAGATCCTGGTCGGCCATGACCGCGAAAGCCACGGCCGCGACCTGTTCGCCGCGATCGAGAAGGGCGACTTCCCGAAGTGGAAGCTGTTCATCCAGGTCATGCCCGAGCTGGAGGCGGAAACCTACCGCATCCATCCGTTCGACCTGACCAAGGTATGGCCGAAGAGCGACTACCCGCTGATCGAAGTCGGCCAGTTCGAGCTGAACCGCAACCCGGTCAACTGGTACCAGGACGTGGAGCAGTCGGCGTTCGCACCGAGCAACCTGGTGCCGGGCATCGGCCCGTCGCCGGACAAGATGCTGCAGGCACGCCTGTTCGCCTATTCCGATGCGCAGCGTTATCGCCTGGGCGTGAACCACCACCAGATTCCGGTCAACGCCGCACGCTGCCCGGTGCATAGCAACCACCGCGATGGTGCGATGCGCGTGGATGGCAACTACGGCGGCCTGCCGCATTACGAACCGAACAGCTACGGCCAGTGGCAGGAACAGCCGCAGTACCGCGAACCGCCGATGAAGATCCGCGGCGACGCCGACTTCTGGAACTTCCGTGAGGACGACGCCGACTACTTCAGCCAGCCCGGCGCCCTGTTCCGCAGCTACAACCAGGCACAGAAGGACCGCCTGTTCGCCAACACCGCCCGCGCCCTGGGGGATGCACCGGACTTCATCAAGCAGCGCCACATCGACAACTGCAGCAAGGCCGACCCGGCCTACGGTGCCGGCGTCGCCGCGGCGCTGAAGGCGCTGGCCAGCCAGCCGTCGGATCCGTTCAAGGCGGCGCAGCCGGAGGCGGACTTCCCCACCGCGACCCCGGGCGCGGAAGACATCGAGCTCTGATCGCCCCCGTGTACGGCACGCCGCCTCCCTGTGAGGCGGCGTCGCCGTTTTAACGGTCCGCATCGTACCTTCGGCACGCCCCACCCCAACCAAGGATTCCGCAGATGAGCCTGACCGATGAACTTCTCGCCAAACTGCAGGGCGCTCCGCTGCAGCAGGTGTCGCAGCAGCTTGGCATCAGCGATACCCAGGCCTCCGGGGCAATCAGTGCCGCACTGCCGGTGCTGATGGGCGCGCTGGGCAACAACGCCTCGCAGCCACAGGGCGCACAGGCGCTGCTCGGCGCCCTGCAGAACAACCACAGCGGCCTGGACCTGGGCAGCGTGCTCGGCTCGGTACTGGGCGGCGGTGGCGGTGGTGCCGCCAGCGATGGCGCTGGCATCCTCGGCCACATCTTCGGCGGCAGCCAGCAGAAGGTCGAAACCGGGCTGGCCCAGGCGACCCAGCTGGACAGCAGCCGCACCAGCCAGCTGCTGCAGATCCTCGCACCGATCGTGATGGCCTTCCTCGCCCAGCGTCTCGGTGGCGGCCAGGCCGACGCCGGCTCGCTCAGCCAGGCGCTCGGCCAGGAAAAGCAGCAGGTGCAGCAGCAGGGCGGCATCGCCGGTGGCCTGCTCGGCAGCCTGCTGGACCAGGACGGTGACGGCCAGCTCGGCGTGGGCGATCTGCTGAAGATCGGCGGCAGCCTGCTCGGCGGCAAGCGCTGAGGTCTGCGGGCGCCGGACCCGGTCCGGCGCCGCATCATTTACAGCGCGTCGATATCGCCCAGCGCGCGGATCAACCGGCGTGCGCGCTTGTCCGGCTTGTGCTCCGGCGGCTGGAACCCATCGCGCGCGGCGATGCGCAGCGCACGCTGTTCGGCACGACGCGCCTTGGAGGCCTCGCTCTCGGCATACAGCTGCTGCGCCGTCGCTGCGGGCCCGCGCTGATCGCTCAGGCCGAGCACCTGGACCTCGAAATGCTCTTCACCACGGTCGACCTGAAGCTGCTCGCCCACGCGCACCGCGCGTGAGGATTTCGGACGCTGCCCGGCAACGCTGACCTTGCCGGTCTCGATCGCCTGCTTGGCCAGGCTGCGGGTCTTGAAGAAACGGGCCGCCCACAGCCAGATGTCCAGGCGGACACTGGGCGACAGCGGGGAAAGCTCGGTCATCGGCAGGGACTACTCCGTTCGCTTGTTCAGGGGACGCGGGTTGTCGGGGTCGGTGCGGCAGCCGCTGCCGCCGATCAACGTGGGTACGCCAGCAGACAGATCCTGGCGCTGGCTGCCGACCAGGCACTCGGGGCGGTCGGTCGGCCGCACCTGGGTATCGCCCAGCCGGTCACCCGTCGAACATGCGGCCAGCGCGGCGCCGATCAAGGCCAGCGCCAGCCTCCGCTTCACCTGCAGTCGTTGATGCATTGCCACATCCCGCAAACCGGCTTGGTGCTAGTGTGCGCCTCCCGGGATTGGATCACCACTCCATGGCCAAAGCGCCGCTTGACCTGACCTCCGGCCCGATCGGGCGCAATCTCCTGTTGTTCTCCCTGCCGATCCTGGCGGGCAACATCGCGCAGTCGCTGAACGGTTCGGTGAACGCGGTCTGGGTCGGGCGCTTCCTGGGCGAGGCGGCACTGACCGCCACCGCGAACGCCAACAACATCATGTTCTTCCTGATCGGCTCGGTGTTCGGTTTCGGCATGGCCTCCACCATCCTGATCGGCCAGGCGATCGGCGCGCGCGACATCGCGCAGGCGCGTCGCGTGGTCGGCACCAGTGCCACCTTCTTCATCGGCCTGTCGGTGATCATCGCCCTCGCCGGCTGGTTCATGGCCCATCCGCTGCTGGCGGCGATGGGCACGCCGGCCGCTTCGCTGCCATTGGCCGAGGCCTACCTGCAGATCATCTTCCTGGCGATGCCGACGCTTTACGCGTTCGCCTTCCTCACCGCCGCGCTGCGCGGCGCCGGTGATTCGCGCACGCCATTCCGTTTCCTGATGGTGTCGGTGGCACTGGACATCGTGCTGAACCCGGTACTGATCTTCGGCATGGGGCCGTTCCCCGCGCTGGGTATCGCCGGCTCGGCGTGGGCCACGCTGGTCGCACAGACGCTGTCGCTGGCCGGCCTGCTGCTGTACATGCGGCACAAGCGCCATACCCTGTGGCTGGGCCGCGCCGACATGCGCCTGTTCAAGCTCGACATGACCATCCTCAAGGCGCTGGTGGTCAAGGGCGTACCGATGGGCCTGCAGATGGTGCTGATCTCGCTGTCGGTGATCCTGCTGATGACCATGGTCAACCAGTACGGGACCGACACCGGCGCGGGCTACGGTGCCGCCCTGCAACTGTGGAACTACCTGCAGATGCCAGCGATGGCGATCGGTGCAGCGTGCTCTTCGATGGCCGCACAGAACGTGGGTGCGCAGCGCTGGGATCGCGTGCGCGGCACCGCGCGCCAGGGCGTGCTGTTCAACTTCCTGCTGACCGGCGCGTTGATCCTGCCGCTGGTGGTGTTCGATCGCCAGCTGCTGGCCCTGTTCCTGCCACCGGCGAGCCAGGCGCTGGAGATCGCGCGCCACCTCAACCACGTAGTGATCGGCTCGTTCCTGTTCTTCGGCGTCAGCTTCGTGATCTCCGGCGTGGTGCGCTCGACGGGTGCGGTGATTCCGCCGCTGCTGATCCTGGCCGGCTCGCTGTGGGGCGTGCGCGTGCCGTTCGCCGAACTGCTGCAGCCGTACTGGGGCGCCGATGCGATCTGGTGGAGCTTCCCGGTCAGCTCGCTGGTGTCGATGCTGCTGTCGCTGGCGTACTACCGCTGGGGTGGCTGGCGCAAGGCGAAGATGATGGGCAAGCCCTCGCATGCCGAAGAACTGGCGACGCCGTCGGAGATTCCGGCCTGTCCGCCGTCGCCGGTGGCCGACCCGGATGCCGCGCCGCTGCGGTAGTGCCGGCCGCTGGCCGGCAACCTCACGGACCAACCCATGACACGGTAGTGCCGGCCGCTGGCCGGCAACCTCACACCTCTCCAGCAGCATCGCGCAACAGCCGGCCAGCGGCCGGCTCTACCGCTTCTTCTTGCCCGCGTTGAACGTCGCCGCCGCGCGCAGCAGCGCCTTGAACGCAGCGGCATCCGGCATCGCGCCTTCGTGGATGTCGATCGCACGCCGCGTATTGCCCTCGAGGCTGGCGTTGAACAGGCCTTTGGGATCGGCCAGCGCCGCACCGTTGGCGAAGGTCAGTTTCACCGCCTGCTTGTAGGTCTCGCCGGTGCACAGGATGCCGTTGTGCTCCCACACCGGCGTACCCCGCCATTTCCAGGTTTCCTGCACGTCGGGCAGCGCTTCATGGATCAACGCACGCACGCGTGCCAGTGTTTCACCGCGCCAGTCTGCCAGCTCGGCGATGCGTGCATCGATCAGTTTGGCCGCCGGTGTTCCGGCATCGGCCGGGTTGGGGGCATGCGTGGCCATCAGGAGTTCTCGTCGGGAAAGGAATGAGAAGGTCGGGGTTACATGCGCTCGCCGGGCAACGCGGCGGCCTGGCGCACCCAGTCGAGGAACTGCGCCTCATCCCGCAGGCCGTCCTGCGGGATGTGCAGGTAACGCGTATCGGCGCTCCTGGACGGCTCGGGCGGCACTGGCACCAGTGCCGTGCCGCGGAAGAACGCCACCTTGATGTAGCGGGCGAAGCAATGGAAGCTGAGAAACCACCCTTCGCCCGGCGCAACCGCATACATCGGCGAGTTCCACTTCACCGCCTTGTGCACGCCAGGTACGGCCTGCTCGATCAATGCATCCAGTCGCGCGCCGATCGGACGTTTCCAGTCCGGCATGGCGGCGATGTATGCCTGCACCGGAGCATCGCCCTCGCCCTTGGCGATCTGCGGGTTGCCACCGGACAGCAGCGTGGGCGCAGTGGAAGGTGCGGTTCGCTCGGCAGGCATCGCACGATACGTCCATCGGGATGAAGCTGCAGCCTAGCGCAGGCCCGCCGGGTGGTCACGGCGCAGTGCGCCATCGGCTCAGTCCGCCTGCCGTGCGCGGAACCGGCGCCAGTCCGGCAGCTTGCGGTGGCGTCGCAGCGAGCGCATCAGCGCTGCCATCACGATGCCGAACAGCGCGCCAGCCAACAGACCGGCCACCAGCAACAGCGCCAGCGGGCGCTCGCTGCCCTGCCACAGCATCAGCCACATCAGCGCGGTCCAGAACAGCCCGAACAGCAGGCCCTGCACCAGCGCATTGGTACCAAAACCAGCCAGGATCGGTGGTGGCAGCGCGATGCCCGCGCGCCACAGCAGGCGGTGCAGCAACGGCGCCGACTGCACGCGCGCCAGCCCCTTGCCGTCGAGAAAGCGCAGCGCCGACTGGATCACGGCGGGATAGCGCGGGTTGATGTCGTTCATCAGCTGATCGTGGCCGATGCGATGCCGGAAACGCAAACGGCCACCCGAAGGTGGCCGTCGCGGCAACAACCGAAGTTGTTTATCAGGCCTTGTCGGCCAGACGGGCAGCCTTGGCGGCAGCAGCGGCAGCCAGGTCTTCCTTGATGCGGGCAGCCTTGCCTTCCAGGCCACGCAGGTAGTACAGCTTGCCGGCGCGGACCTTACCACGACGCTTCACTTCGACCGAGTCGATGATGGCGCTGTGGGTCTGGAAAACGCGCTCGACGCCATAGCCGTGCGAGATCTTGCGGACGGTGAACGAGGAGTTCAGGCCGGCGTTCTTGGTGGCGATGACGACGCCTTCGTAGGCCTGCACGCGCTCGCGGCTGCCTTCCTTCACCTTCACGTTGACGACAACGGTGTCGCCCTGGCTGAACTTCGGCAGTTCACGGGTGATCTGGGCGGATTCGAATTCCGCGACGATGGACTTGTTCAGCTTGCTCATGGGTTACACCGATTCTTGTTCGGGTGGGCGTGTCGTATCGACAACGTGGGCTCATGCAGTCACCGGACTGTGCTGCACGTTTGTTTTGGGTACTGCGCGCGCCAACCGGGGCTGGCGGGAATTGGCCATGATAGCCGATAAAGCCAGCCCTGCGCTAGGGGCTGGCCTTGGATTTCTGCGCCTGGCGGCCCTGCTCCAGCAGTTTGCGGTCGGCCTTGCCCAGTCCCTGTTCATCCAGCAGGTCCGGGCGCCGCTGGGCGGTCCGGAGCAGCGATTGCTGGCGGCGCCAGGCGGCGATGGCCGCGTGGTTGCCCGAGCGCAGCACCTCCGGCACGTCACCCAGCGGATGCTGGGCCGGCTGGCTGTAATGCGGGCAGTCGAGCAGGCCGAGGTCGCCCTCGAAGCTGTCCTGCGCCGCCGATTCGGCGTCGTTCAGGGCACCGTCCTGCAGGCGGGCCACAGCGTCGATGATCACCGCCGCGCCCAGTTCACCCCCGGACAGCACGTAGTCGCCGAGGGAGATCTCCTCGTCGACATTGGCCTCCAGGAAACGCTCGTCGATGCCCTCGTAGCGGCCGCAGAGCAGGACCACGCGCGGCAGCGCCGCCAGTTCCCGCACCTTGGCCTGGGTCAGCGGCGCCCCCTGCGGGCTGAGGTAGATCACCCGCGCTGGGGTCGGATCGGCCTCACGGATCGCCTGCAGGCAGGCCTGCAGCGGCTCGATCAGCATCACCATGCCCGGGCCACCACCGAACGGACGGTCGTCCACCCGGCGGTAGTTGCCTTCGGCGTAGTCACGGGGGTTCCAGCCATGCAGGCTGAACAGTCCCTTCTCCTGCGCACGCCCGACCACGCCCAGTCCAGCGGACTGGGCGAGGAACTCGGGAAACAGGGTGATGACGTCGAAACGCATGCTCACACTCAGAACTCGGGGTCCCAGTCGACCACGATCAGGTTGGCCTCGAAATCGACCGATTTGACGAAGTCCGGCTGCACGAACGGAATCATCCGCTCGCGGTCACCGTGGACCACCACCACATCGTTGGCGCCGGTGCTGAACAGATGCGAGACCTGGCCCAGGGCAACGCCCTCGGTGGTCTTCACGTCCAGGCCTTCCAGGTCCACCCAGTAGTATTCATCGGGCTTCGGCGGCGGCAACGCGCTGCGGGCCACGTAGATCTCGGTGCCGCGCATCGCTTCGACCACATCGCGATCCTCGACCCCGGGAAAACGGGCCACCAGGTGCTTGCCGCTGTCGCGGCCGCGTACACCTTCAACCGTGGTTTCCACGCCGGACGGGCTGCGCACGATCCACGGCTGGTAACGGAAAATGGCGGATCGTGGCTCGGTCCAGGACTCGAGCTTGATCTCGCCGCGCACACCAAAAGCGCCGACAACCCTGCCCAGCAGGATACGGCGCTCGATATCTTTCATCTGCTTCAACCAAGAGGGCCACGCCGAAGCGTGGCCCGTCAGGATCAGGCCGCAGCGGCCTGGGACTTGGTCGCTTCCTTGATCAGGTTGCGGACCTTGTCGGTCGGCTGGGCGCCGTTCTTGACCCAATGGTCAACGCGGGCCAGGTCCAGCTCGATGCGCTTCTCGGCGCCCTGGGCGACCGGGTTGTAGAAGCCAACGCGCTCGATGTTGCGGCCGTCGCGCGCGCTGCGCACGTCGGTGACGATGATGTGGTAGAACGGACGCTTCTTGGCGCCGCCGCGGGTCAGTCGAATCTTGACCATGGTGTTTTTCCTATTGCCCAGTCGCCAGGATGGCGAGGTAAGCGGGCGATTATAGCGGCAGATCGCGGCCGGGCCAACCCCGGCTTTATCCATCTTCACGGTAGCGCAGGGCTATGCCTCGCCACTTTCGTTCAGCAAAGTGATCGACCCCCGACCACCCCTCCAAGATTCCCGGGACGATAGCGTCAGAGCACTCCAGTTACCGGCGCCCGATTCATGTCCAGCACATCTACCTCGTGCCGCTGCAGCAGGTCGTCAAATGCGTCGCCGCCAATCCGCTCGACAAGTTGCCGCTCGGATTCGTGGATGGCGATGCACTGCAGCCAGTTGATGGCCACCGACGGGAACTGCAGCCCCGGGAACCTGCCGTCATTCCAGAAGAAGGGCGGCACCAGATAGACGTGCGGCATCCGGGTCGACGGGAAGTAGTCCTGCAGGATGTCGGGAATCACGCTACCAGGCTGCACCGCCGCACGATCGCGCATGATCGCGAAAGCCGTCGAGGCGACGACGTTGTCCCAATGCAGCGCGTCCTGTTCTGCACACGCACACAGCTCGACGCGCGTTTCCAGTTCGTGCCCCTCCGCATGACGTAACACAGAATCCGATAGGCCGATGGACGAGATGGACTTCAGCCCTGCTTCCGGAGAGCTGAACGTCGTGAGGATATCGACCGAACGTAGGCGATGATCATCGTGAAAGGCCTGGACCTTGGGCCGCCCCTCAGCGCCCATGACCTTGATTGCGTGCATCGCTACCGCGCGATGCTGCTCGGTGACCGTACCCATATCTGATTGGAACTCCTGAGTGTTGTTCGCTGCGGACGCATTCGCCGGGCATGGCCCGGCGCTACCGGCTGCAACGCTTCAAGGTAGCGTCCGGCTATGCCCAGCGATCGGCAACCACGCGCCTCGTTCAGGAAAGCGGCTGCCACGCCACCGCCGCCAGCACCGCCCTGCCGTGTTCAGCCAGCGCCTGCGAGCCGGGCAGGATATGCCCGTCAATGGCCTCCAGCGCCCACAGGCCGCTGGCGTTGCAGGCGAAAGCGGCCTTCACACTGCCCAGCTCAGCCAGCGCCAACGGCCGCGTCAACTGCGCATCGGGCCAATGCCGCTTCAGCAGCGCTTCGGCGGTACCGCGCAGGGCCGGCGCCTGTGGCCAGAGCAGCCGCTCACCATCGTGCACGGCCAGATTCCAGGTGCTGCCTTCACTCACGTCGCCATCGGCGGTGACGAACAGCACATCGTCGAATCCTTGCGCCATCGCCGCGCGACGCTCGGCGAACAGGCTGAAGGTGCCCACATGCTTGATCTGCGGCATCCCGCGCTGCCAGGCCACGCTGCGCACACGCTTGGAGGCGGTCAGCGTCACCGGCGCGGACACCGCCACCAGCACGTCCACCGGCACCGCCGCCAGCGGATTGCGGAAATCGAAGCGGCGCGAGTACACGGTCACCCGCAGCGAGGCATCGGCCTGCCCTGACTGCTGCAATGCCTGCGCCATCCATGCCTGCACCTGCACCGTGTCCAGTTCGCTGCCGAACAGTTCGCGCGTCGCCTGTGACAGCCGCGCCAGATGCAGGTCCAAGCCCTGCACGGCGTGATCGCGCACCTGCAGCGAAGTGAAGTGGCCATAGTTCACCAGCGCCGGCAGCAGGTCTTCCACCTGTGCCGGCAGGCCGTTGCAGGTCAGCGTCATCGCAGCAATGCCTGCGCCTGCTCCCACATGCCGCGCAGCACGTCGGCGGCCGGCTGCGCCGGCGCCATCCACGCCGACTGCCCGGCCCAGGCCTGCATCGCCGCCAGACGATTTTCCTGCGCCGCCTGCCTGCGCATCGGGGCTGTCAGGCCGCGCTGCACCGGGTACGGACGCGGCGCAGGCGCCCCATCTGCGGCGGCGGCGCGCACATACGCGGTGGCCAGGCCACGGCCCAGGCGACCACTGAAGGCGCGGGTCGGCCAGGTATCTTCCGGTTCGCTGGCGGCCAGCCCATCGGCCCACGCCGAAGCGATCGCCGCTTCCGGCGTGCGCAGGAAGGCGGTGCCGATCTGGACGGCGCTTGCCCCCAGGGTGAGTGCGGCAGCAATGCCACGACCATCGGCGATGCCACCGGCAGCGATCACCGGAATCTGCAGGTGATCGGCCAGGCGCGGCAACAGCGCGAACAGCCCGACCAGCTGGCGCTCGGCCATCGCCGGATCGAACGCGCCGCGGTGGCCACCGGCCTCGGCGCCCTGTGCCACCACCGCATCGGCACCAGCGTCCTGTGCCGCGCGCGCTTCGGACAAAGTGGTGGCACAGGCGATCCAGGCGATGCCGGCGTCCTTCAGCTGCTGCACGTGATGCGGCAACAGCACGCCCATGATGGTCGACGCCACCGCAGGACGCGCCGCCAGCAGCGCGGCGAACTGTTCTTCGAAGTCGGCGGGCGTGGCGTCGGCGGCGCTGGCCGGCACGTCCGGGCCCCACTGCGCGAGGAAAGCGCGGCTGGCGGCCTCGGCGGCCACATCACGGGTCGGCGCAGGATCGGGCACCCACAGGTTCACCTGGGCCGGGCCGGTCGAAGCGGCGCGGAATTCGTCCATCCAGCGACCGATATCGGCCGAAGAGGACAACACCGCGCCCATCGCGCCCATGCTGCCGGCGTTGGCCAGCGCGGCCGACAACGGCACCGGACAGGCACCGGCCATCGGTGCCAGCAGGATCGGAACGGATACGCCAAAGCGCCGGCAGAACGCCTCGGCGCGGGAAGTGACAGCGGAACTCTGCATGACGGCCCATCGTTTCGGACAGGCCCCCATGGTGCGCGCAGGACGGGGGTAGAGTCGAGCTTGCTCGACTGCACCGCGCTCGACGCTACGCAGGCCGCGCCGACCACAGCGCGCGCCCACGCATCAACGCATCAACGGAACGGCATGCCGCGGCCGCCCATGGCGCCCATCATGCCCTTCATGCTGCGCAACATGCCCTTCATGCCACCGCCGGCCATCTTGCTCATCATCTTTTCCATCTGCATGTACTGCTTCATCAGCTTGTTGACGTCGGCCGGCGTCACGCCCGAGCCCTTGGCGATGCGCGCGCGGCGCGAGCCGTTGAGCAGGTTCGGATTGCGCCGTTCCTTCTTGGTCATCGAGCCGATGATGGCGATCATGCGCGGCACTTCCTTGCCCTGGCTGACCTGCTGCTTCAGATGGTCGGGGATGTTGCCCAGGCCCGGCAGCTTGTCCATCAGGCCGCCGATGCCGCCCATGTTCTGCATCTGCTCGAGCTGGTCACGCATGTCGTTCAGGTCGAACTTCTTGCCCTTGGCGACCTTCTCGGCCAGCTTGGCGGCCTTGTCCTTGTCGACCTGCTGCTCGACCTGCTCGACCAGCGACAGCACGTCGCCCATGTCGAGGATGCGGCTGGCGATACGGTCCGGGTGGAACACGTCCAGGCCTTCCGGCTTTTCGCTGACGCCGACAAACTTGATCGGCTTGCCGGTGATGTAGCGCACGCTCAGTGCGGCACCGCCACGGGCGTCACCGTCGGTCTTGGTCAGCACCACGCCAGTCAGCGGCAGGGCGTCGCCGAAGGCCTTGGCGGTATTGGCCGCGTCCTGGCCGGTCATGGCGTCGACCACGAACAGGGTTTCGGCCGGGTTCACCGCCGCGTGCAGGGCCTTGATCTCGGCCATCATCGCTTCGTCGATGGCCAGGCGGCCGGCGGTATCGACCAGCAGCACGTCGACGAACGACTTGCGTGCATCGTCGATGGCGGCGCGGACGATGGCCTCCGGCTTCTGGTCGGCGCTGGACGGGAAGAACAGCACGCCCACCTGCTCGGCCAGGGTCTTCAGCTGCTCGATCGCGGCCGGACGGTAGACGTCGGCCGAGACCACCATCACCTTCTTCTTGCGTTTTTCCTTCAGGTGCTTGGCCAGCTTGCCCACCGTGGTGGTCTTGCCGGCGCCCTGCAGGCCCGCCATCAGGATGATGGCCGGAGCAGGCACATTGAGGTTCAGGTCGCTGGCCTCGGCACCCATCACCGCAGTCAGCTCGTCGCGCACGACCTTGATCAGCGCCTGGCCCGGGGTCAGCGACTTCAGCACTTCCTGGCCGACCGCGCGCACCTTGATGCGCTCGATCAGGGCCTGCACCACCGGCAGCGCGACGTCGGCTTCGAGCAGCGCGATGCGCACTTCGCGGGTCGCCTCGCGGATGTTCTCCTCGGTCAGGCGGCCGCGGCCACGCAGGCGCTCGATGGTGCCGGAAAGGCGCTGGGTCAGGGACTCGAACATGCGGCGCAACCTGTCTGAAAGCGGGGGACAATAAGGCACACAGTATAACGGGTCCGGCTGTCTCCCCGGACTGCGGCCACGGGGCCGTCGCCAGCATCACGGGGGTATGCGAAACTGCAACGATGACAATCGTTCTCATCGCCGTCCTGCTCTACCTGGCTGCCAGTGCCCTGCTGGTGCGCGCGCTTGGCCGCGATGAGACGACCGGCTCACCCATCTGGCTGTGGCCGGCCCTGCCCGCCATGCTGCTGCACGGCGGCTACCACGTGATGGTGGCGATGCGCACCGACGGCGGGCCGGACATGCACTTCTTCGCCGCACTGTCGCTGGTCGGCCTGGGCATGGCCTGGCTGACTTCGCTGGTCGGCGCGCGCGGGCGGATGTCGGCGCTGGGCGTGGTGGTGTTCCCGCTGGCCGCCGTGCTGCTGCTGGCCTACCACGGTTACGGCCACGAACCGAGCAAGGTGCTGGGCTGGCGCCTGGCCAGCCACGCCTGGCTGGCCCTGCTGGCGTACGCCACGCTGAGCATCGCCGCGCTGCTGGCGATCATGCTGTGGCTGCAGGAACGCGCACTGCGCCGCCGCGAGTTCCGCCCTTGGCTGCGCGCGCTGCCGCCGCTGGCCGACCTGGAATCACTGCTGTTCCGGGTGATCACGGTCGGCTTCGCGCTGCTGACCCTGACCCTGGTCACCGGCGTGCTGTTCGTCGACGACCTGCTGGCGCAGAAGCTGGTGCACAAGACCGTGCTGAGCGTGCTGTCGTGGATCGTGTTCGGCGTGCTGCTGATCGGCCGCCGGCGCTACGGCTGGCGCGGCATGAAGGCGGTGCACTGGACGCTGGCGGCGATGCTGTTGCTGCTGCTGGCCTTCTTCGGCAGCCAGTTCGTGATCGAACTGGTGTTCGGGCATTCGCGATAAAGGCGTGCCGACCAACGGTCGGCACCCACCGTAACGGCCCGGTAGTGCCGGCCGCTGGCCGGCAACTGAACCGCACCATGCGCGGACGCTGCCGCCGATCAGGGAATCGACTGCGCCAGGATCGTCCGCACCGAGCGACCGCTGTTGGTGAGGATGTCATCGACCTGCCAGCACCCCTGCCCCTGGCGCACCATCGGCAGGCGGGTCAGGTAGGCCTTCTTCCACACCGAATAGCGCATCTCGACCTGGCCGGCGGAGGCCGAAGCCTCCTTCCAGCTGTAGCGCACCGGGGTTTCGATGTCACCGTCCTGCGCATCCAGCCATGGGTCGGAATCGATCGTGCAAATGCCCTCTTCGCGCTGCTGGCACGCGCGCTCTCCACGCAGTGCCTTGCCGAAGGCAGGGCTGACCAGCGCCGGTGGTGGCTCCAGCAGATCGCCATCGCCCGTTGTTGCCTCGTAGAAGGCGCGGGCAATGGCCATGGGTTCTGCACAGGCCGGTGCGGCCTGCACGGTGGGGGCCAGCAGCACCCCGGCGATCACCAACATCCCTGTCTTTCGCACGTATTTTTCCCTGAGGTGGTGCCGGCCGCTGGCCGGCAATACAGGATATCCCGGTGCTGCCGGCCAGCGGCCGGCACTACCCGATATCCGGCCTACAACCCGTAACGCTCGATCACGTCCAGATGCGGCTGGCGATCCTGGTCACAGGCTTCAGCCAGGCGCAGCCAGCAATGCGGATGCGGCCACGTCGCGGTGTGCTGCTGCAGGAAGCGGTGCAGCGCCAGCGGCGCATGGTCCTGCGGCTGGGCGACGGTGAACAGCAGGCCGGGCAGCGTACCCTCTTCCACATCGGGGTCGGTGACGGTGTAGTCCGGGCGGCTGTGCGACCACACTTTCCAACCCTGTGCTTCGGCCGCCTCGACGAAGGCATTCCAGGCCTCTTCGCCCGGGTGCGCGCCATCGATCATCCAGCTGCGGGCGAAGCCGCCGCGCTCCAGCACATGCACCTGCGCATAGGTCGGGATGAAATGCTCGCGTGCTTCCTCCTCCTCGGGTGCCGGATGCACCAGCGCGGCATCGAACACCACCCAGTCGCCCACCTGCTGGGCGCGGTTGGACGGCGCGTTCTCGACGATGCGCGCGGTCACCGGACCGCTGCGACGGGCGTAGTACTCCATCGGCTCGCCGTTTTCTTCACTGCGGATGATCACCCAGCCCCACGGCTCTTCGACCACGCCGTCCTGGCTGGACAATTCCATGCCAAGCGCCGCCGCCGAGCGGCGCACGGCGTCCCAGTCGCGCGCCGCGCTGGCTGCACTCATGTGGTCCCAATGCGCGGCGTTGGGCTCCTCCAGCAGCTCCACCAGCTGTGCATAACAGGCCTGGGCCTCGCTGAAACGGCCGGTTTCCATGTACATGCGCGCCAGCGTGCCGCGCGCGCCGTGCGAACCCGGAGACAGCTCCAGAAGCGATCGGGCCGCCTGCTCCAGCGCAGGCCAGTCGGACACGCGGCGTGCACGCTGCACCTCGCACCAGTGCGCGAACACCGGCACGCTGCCGCGATAGAGATCGGCCAGCTGGCGCAGTCCGTCGTCGTCGCCCTGTTCGGCCAGCCAGCGCATCAGCGTGTAGGCCGCGGGGCCATCGTGCTGCGCATGGCCGCGTACGAACCGCCACAGCAGCGACCGCGCCTCGGCCTGCGCGCCGCAGGCATTCAGTGCCGAGGCGGCCATGTCGGCCAGCGCCTCGTCGTCGGGCAGCCCGGCATGCGCCTGCAGCAACCACTGCGCTTCGCGCTCGGGATCGCGCGACTGGTTCTGCTCGCCCTGCGCGTCCAGCCATGCCAGCAGCTCGCCCGCCGGCACCGGCAGTGGCGCGACGTCCGGCAATGCCTCGATGCGCGCGGCCAGGCCGGCCACCAAGGCCGCGGCACCACGGTCCTGGCGCAGTTGCGCCAGATGGGTACGCGCCAGCTCCAGCTGGCGCAGCGCCACCCAGCGCGCACCGCGCTGCAGGGCGAGTTCCAGGCTCAGCGCCGCGACTTCGATCAGCAGGCGGTGCGAACCGACCCGTGCGAAGTGCTCGATGATGGTGTTGAAGCGCGTGCCCAGATCCCACGTGTTTCGCGCGGGATCACGCTGGCACAGTGCTGCGGCGGTGTTTGCCCACAGCCGCCAGTAGTTCGGGGTCAGCTCGCTCCACGGCACCAGCTGCTGCAGCGCCTCTTCGTCGCGGCCCAGCTGGGCCAGCGCCCAGGCCTTGGACAAGCGACGCGGCACCGTGCAGTTGGCCGGTTCGTACTCCCCGGAGGCTGCCACCTCGGCCTCGCGCTTCTCGATCAGCGCCAGTGCCTCGTCGGCGCGGCCGACAGCGAGCAGGATCTTGATCTGCATCTCGGGGAAGCTGTCGAACACTTCCTTGCCACAGGCTTCCACGGCATCGGCCTGCACCTGCAGGTAATCCAGCGCCTCCTGGCCACGGCCATCATCGAGCAGTGCATCGGCCTTCTCGCAGCTCAGGCACTGGAAACAGGCCCAGCTCGGATCGATGCGGCCCAGCGTTTCGTCGCACACCTCGATGCGCTCGGGCACCCAGCCCGGGCCATCGATGTTGCCGTAGCAGGCCGCCAGGTCCTGGGTCACGCAGATCGACTGCGGGCACTCCAGCGTGTCCTCGCGATGTGCCCGTTCAAACAGCGCTACGGCTTCGCCGAGTGCGCTCTCGCCTTCCACGCGGTTGCCGACGCGGTTGCGCAGCGCCCAGTGGCCGACATAGACGTCGACCCACGGGTTGTCCAGCGCCTTGCCCAGCGCACGCGCCTCGGGCAGCAGCGCATCGACGCGGTCGATCTGCAGTTCACTGACCTCGTCGGCGAGACGGTTCAGCAGGTGCGCGTTCTGCGCCTGGCCGGCCTGGCGCAGGTCACCCTGCAGCTTTTCGACCCAGTTCCAGATGTCCATGGGGGTAATTGCTCCTGTCTAGCGAAGGCTGGATGAGAAGGTGCGGTGCTCAGCGCAGCATCTGCTGCAGGGCGCCGGCGATGTCGGTGAAGGCGCCGTTGAGATCCGGGCCGGGCGTAGCGTTCGTGCGTGCCAGCGGGCGGCCCTGCGCGGCGACGATGATTTTCAGCGAGCGCAGCAGGCGCGCCGCAGCCTCGGCCTGTGGGTGGCCCTCGCGCTGGGCGCGCAGCAGTGCCTGCACCGCCGGGTTGTCGAGATTGAGATACAGCCGCGACGGTGCGCGCGATTCGATGCGCGCGGTGAACTGGCGCGCCAGGCGCAGCGCGGCCATCGAGACGCGCTTGTCGTTCTCGTCGTCTTCCAGCCGCTGCTTCAGCTCGGCCTCGCGGTCGGGCACCACCACCACCGGCAGCGCCTCCGGGCTGAAACGCGCGGGCAGCAGCTGCTCGCCGTCGCCCAGTTGTTCGCGCAGCCACGCCAGCTGCGCCTCGTCGAGGCTGTCATCACTGCGGAACAGTGCGCGGTTGCCCTGTTCGGTACCCAGCTCGACCAGGCGCAGGCCCTTGGCCTGCGCCCAGCGCCGCAGGAACGGCACCACCGCATAGCGATGGCCATGCGCGACCGGTACGCCCATCGCGCGGAACAGCATCTCTTCAAAGCCACCGCCGTTGTCGAGGATGACATGCACGGCACCACGCGCCGGCAGCGCACTGGCCGGCAGGTCGCCCTGCGAAGTCGGCACGCGCACGTGCTCCAGCAACAGGTCGAACAGGCGCTCATCGCACAGCGACGCACCCAGCAGGGCCTCGTTGTGGCGGGTCAGCACGCGCCGCCAGGCTTCCGGTTGCTGCTTCGCAACGTCGGCCAGGCCGTCGATCAGCGCCTCCAGCAGTGCATGCTGCACCGCGCGGTACTGGTCATCGCGCTGCAGGTCTTCGCGGCTGGCGGTGGGCGTCAACCGCGAGGATTCGATCACCCCGCCGATGAAACCGGCCCACGGCGGCAGCAGGTCGCGCGCGTCGTCATCCAGCAGCATGCCGCGCACGAACACCGACAGGTTGCGGTTGTCGCTGGTGCCATAGGTGGCGCCGTCCTGGACCCACAACAGGCCGGTGGCATCGCTGTTGCCATCGGCACGCAACGGCACGGTGACGATCGGCTCGAAATCATGCTCGAACCGCGCCGCGAACTGCAGCGCCTGGCGGCGGGCCTGCACCGGATGCATGGCGACATCCCCCTGGCCGCGCCACGGTGGCGGCTCGGGATTGATCGCCTCGGTCGCAGCACCAATGAAGATCGGCTCGGACAGCAGCGCGCAGTAGCGGCCCAGCACCTCGTGCAGGCGCGCCTCGTTGGCCAGCGGCAGGAAATCAGGATGCAGCTCCAGCTCCACCTCGGTGCCGACCGCACGTGCCGGCACTTCGCTGACGGTGTACTGCTCGGCGTTGCTGGATACGTACAGATGGCCCAGGTCCGGGGTCTGGTACGAGGTGGTGCGCACGCTGACCCGGCGCGCCAGCACGAAGGCCGACAGGAAGCCGAGGCCGAACATGCCGATCAGGCCCTCATCGTCCTCGCCGCCCTGGCGCAGGCCACGGGTATAGCCGACGCCGACGGTGGCCAGGTAATCGTGGATCTCCTGGCGGGTCAGGCCGGCACCGGTATCGGTGATGCGCAGCACGCCGGCACCGGCATCAACCTGCACCGAAATGCGCGAAGGCACGTCAACGCCGGGCTGCTCGATGCGGCGGCGGATGATCGAGTCATGCGCGTTCTGCACCAGCTCACGCAGCGCCACCACCGGGGTGGAATACAGGTGCTTGCCCAGCACCGTCATCAGTCCATTGAGATCGACCCCGGCACGACGGATCTCGGCGTTGGGGGCGGTGAGTGCGGTGTCCTGCATGTAATCGTTTACTCCTGGGCACGGAAAGACGCCAGAGGGCGTCTTCGTCGAGCGGGAAAAACTAGCACAAGGAAGCTGACCGTTGCCGTGATTGACGTTTGTAGAGACGGCATCACGCCGCGTCGATGGCCTCGGACAGGCGCTCCACCGCGATCACCTCCATGCCTTTCACCGAACCGCTCTTGGGCGCATTGGCCTTGGGCACGATGGCGCGCTTGAAGCCATGGGTGGCGGCCTCGCGCAGGCGGTCCTCGCCGTTGGGCACCGGGCGGATCTCGCCGGACAGGCCCACCTCGCCGAAGGCGATGGTCTTCTCCGCCAGCGGCCGGTCCTGCAGCGACGACAGCACCGCCAGCAGCACCGGCAGATCGGCGGCGGTCTCCTGCACGCGGATGCCACCGACCACATTGACGAACACGTCCTGGTCGCCGACCAGTACGCCGCCATGGCGATGCAGCACCGCCAGCAGCATCGCCAGGCGGTTCTGCTCCAGGCCGACCGCGACACGGCGCGGGTTCGACAGCGGTGATGCATCGACCAGCGCCTGCACCTCCACCAGCAGCGGCCGCGTGCCCTCGCGGGTGACCATCACGCAGCTGCCCGGCTGATGGGTGCTGCCGCCGGAGAGGAAGATCGCCGAGGGGTTGGAGACTTCCTTCAGGCCCTTGTCGCCCATCGCGAACACGCCCAGCTCGTTGACCGCACCGAAGCGGTTCTTGAACGCGCGCAACAGGCGGAAGCGGCTGCCGCTCTCGCCCTCGAAGTACAGCACCGCGTCCACCATGTGTTCCAGCACGCGCGGGCCGGCGATGCCGCCCTCCTTGGTCACATGGCCGACCAGGAACACGGCAGTGCCGGTTTCCTTGGCAAAGCGCACCAGCCGCGCCGCGCTCTCGCGCACCTGGCTGACCGAACCGGGCGCGGCGGTCAGGCTCTCCGTCCACAGGGTCTGCACCGAGTCGGCCACGATCAGCCGCGGGCCGGCCCTGGACGCATGCTGCAGGATCGACTCGACCCCGGTCTCGGCCAGTGCATTGACCCCATCCAGCGGCAGTTCCAGGCGGTGCGCGCGGCCGGCGACCTGCGCCAGCGACTCTTCACCGGTGACGTAGAGCACCGGCAGTTCGGCCGCCATCTTCGCCACCGCCTGCAGCAGCAGCGTCGACTTGCCGATGCCCGGGTCGCCGCCCACCAGCACCACCGCGCCTTCGACCAGGCCACCACCCAGCACGCGGTCGAACTCGCCGATGCCGGTCGTGACCCGCCGGTGCTCGGTCTGCTCCACGTCTTTCAGCGCGGTGATCTTCGGCGGATCGATCTTGCCGGCCCAGCCCGCCCGCCGCGAAGCCGGTGCCTTGGCAGCCGCCGCGCTCTCCAGCACGATTTCCGACAGCGAGTTCCAGGCGTTGCACTCGGTGCACTGGCCCTGCCATTTGCTGAATTCGGCGCCGCATTCATTGCAGACGTAGGCGGTGCGGGCTTTGGCCATCGGATGATTTCCAGCAACGGGAACAGGCGTGGCAGGATAGCCGAGCCGGGTCGCAGCTGCTGCGACCGCTCAAGTCCTGCCCACCCGCGCCGATAGGGGTCGCGGGCGTGCGCCTTGCGGGCGCTCCCTTCCTCCCCCACTGGATTCAACATGACTGGCAGTTACAGTCAGAGCCTGGTCACCATCTCCCTGCTGGTGGCCATTCTTGCTTCGTACACGGCGCTGGACATGGCCGGCCGCCTGGCCACCGCCGAGGGCCGCGTGGCCCGCTGGTGGCTGGCCGGCGGCGCGGCGGCCATGGGCCTGGGCATCTGGTCGATGCACTTCATCGGCATGCTCGCCTTCGACCTGCCGATCCCGGTGGGCTATGACCTCGGCATCACCCTGTACTCGCTGGCGGTCTCGATCGGTGTGTCCGCCTATGCGCTGTGGCTGGTATCGCGCCCCAGCCTGCCATGGCGCCGGCTGCTGGCCGGGGCCGTGCTGATGGGCCTGGGCATCGCCACCATGCACTACCTGGGCATGGCTGCGATGCGCATGCAGCCCGGTATCGACTACCACCCGGGCTGGTTTGCCGCCTCCATCGCGGTGGCCATCGGCGCCGCTGGCGCCGCCCTGTGGATCGCCTTCCGCCTGCGCGCCGAGCAGCGCCACACCCTCCTCCTGCGCGCGCTCGCATCGCTGGTGATGGGCCTGGCCATCGTCGGCATGCATTACACCGGCATGGCCGCGGCGCGCTTCCCCGAAGGCAGCATCTGTGGCGCCGTTGGCAGTGGCGGCATCGACACGCGCTGGCTGGCGGTGCTGGTGATCGTCACCACCGTGGCCACGCTGGGCATCGCCCTGGTGGCCTCGCTGTTCGACCGGCAGATGCGCGTGCGCACCGGGCTGCTGGCCGATTCGCTGGCGCACGCCAACGACAAGCTGATCCAGGCGGCACTGCACGACCCGTTGACCCAGCTGCCCAACCGCATGCTGCTGCAGGACCGCATCGAGCAGGCCATCGAGAAGGCGCGGCGCCGCAATCATGCGGTGGCGGTGATGTTCTGCGACCTGGATGGCTTCAAGGCGGTCAATGATGCCTATGGCCACCAGCTTGGCGACCGGCTGCTGGTGGCGGTGGCGCAGCGCATCGGCGGCCTGCTGCGGCCGCAGGACACGTTCGCCCGCCTCGGCGGCGACGAGTTCGTGATCGTGCTGGCCATCGATATTCCCGACGATGCGGTGGTGGTAGCCGAGCGCATCATTGCCGCCGCCGGTGAGCCGTTCACGCTGGATGCGGCCGAACTGCAGGTCAGCGCCAGCCTGGGCATCGCCCTGTACCCGGACGACGCCAGCAATGAGCGCGAACTGATGGCGCACGCCGATGCGGCGATGTACCACACCAAGGAAACCGGGCGGAACGGCTATACCTTCTTCACTCCCTCGATGCAGCTCAGTGCCAATCGCCAGCTGCGCCTGCTGCAGGACCTGCGCAAGGCCATCGCCCGCAACGAACTGATCCTGCATTACCAGCCCAAATTTCCGGCCGCGGGCGCACCGGCCACCGGCGCCGAGGCGCTGCTGCGCTGGCAGCACCCGGAGCTGGGGCTGCTGGCGCCGGATGTGTTCATTCCGATCGCCGAACGCAGCGGCCTGATCCTGCCGATCGGTGACTGGGTACTGGACCAGGCCTGCGCGCAGCTGCGGGCATGGCACGATGCCGGGCACGCGGAATGGACAATGGCGGTGAACCTGTCGCCGCTGCAGTTCGCCTCGCCGGCACTGCTGCACAGCGTGCGCGAGGTGCTGGAGCGGCACCGGATCGAACCGGCACGGCTGACCCTGGAGATCACCGAGACCACGGCGATGAAGGACGTCGATGCCAGCTTGGCGATCCTCAGCGACCTGACCGCCATGGGCGTGCACATCGCCATCGATGATTTCGGTACCGGCTATTCCAGCCTGCTGTACCTCAAGCGGATGCCGGCCACCGAACTGAAGATCGACCGTGCGTTCGTGCACGACCTGGAGCGCAATGACGAGGACGCCGCCATCGTCTCGTCGATCATCGCGCTGGGCCGCACCCTGCAGCTGCAGGTGGTGGCCGAAGGCGTGGAGACCCAGGCGCAGCGCGAGTACCTGAGCGAGCTCGGCTGCGACCAGCTGCAGGGCTACCATCTGGGCCGGCCGATGGAGGCCGAAGAGTTCCTGCGCCGCGTAGGGTGAGGCGCGCGGCTCATCCACGCACGAGGTGGAACCACGGGTAGAGCCGGCCGCTGGCCGGCTTCCCGCGATTGCCGGCCAGCGGCCGGCACCACCGGACAACGGGAAACAGAAAGGCCGCCCGAGGGCGGCCTTTCTGCGTGGCAACGTCGCGAGGACGTCAGTGCATCATGTGCACGTTCATGTTGTGCATGACCCACAGGGTGCCGATCACGATGATGCCGATCACCACGACGGTGAAGGCCGCAGCGTTGACGTTCCAGCGGCTTTCCGAAGAGCGGTCCAGGTGCAGGAAGAACACCAGGTGGACCAGCATCTGCAGTACCGCGGCGACCGCGATCACCACACCGTTGACGGTGCGCGAGAAATCGCCCGACATCACCATCCAGAACGGGATGACGGTCAGCACCACCGCCAGCACGAAGCCGATCAGGTACGACTTCACGCTGCCGTGGCTTTCGCCGCCGGTGCCGTGGTCGTGTGCATGGTTGTCATGTGCCATTACAGCGCTCCATTGAGGTAGACGACGGAGAACACGCCGATCCAGATCAGGTCCAGGAAGTGCCAGAACAGGCTCAGGCACGCCATGCGGGTCTTGTTGGTCGGGGTCAGGCCGTACTTCTTCAGCTGCACGAACATCACCAGCAGCCACAACAGGCCGGCGCTGACGTGCAGGCCGTGGGTACCGACCAGGGCGAAGAACGCCGACAGGAAGGCACTGCGGTCCGGACCGTAGCCCTGATGGATCAGGTGCTGGAACTCCCACACTTCCATGCACATGAAGCCGAAGCCCAGCAGCCAGGTGATGCCCAGCCACAGGTACATCTGGCCCATCTGCTTGCGGTGCATGGCAATCATGCCCAGGCCGAAGGTCAGCGACGAGGTCAGCAGCAGCGCGGTTTCCCACGCCACGAACGGCAGCTCGAACAGGTCCTTCGCGGTAGGACCGCCATCGGTACCGCCTGCCAGCACCACGTAGGTGGCGAACAGCGAGGCGAAGATGAGGCAGTCGCTCATCAGGTACACCCAGAAACCGAAGACGGTGTTGCCGCCGGTGTCGTGGTGCTCGTGGTCGTCATGGCCATGGGCCGCCGCGTGTGCGGCGTGCCCGTGGCTCAGGGTCGAGGTATTGGTGCTCATGCCTTCAGCTCCGACTTCACCAGGCCCTGGGCTTCCAGGTGCTTGCGGTGTGCGTTCTCGATGCGTTCCACCTCGGCGGCCGGGACCCAGTAGTCCACGTCCTGGTCGAAGGTGCGGTAGATGAACGTGGCGATCATGCCGACGAAGCCGACGATGGCCAGCCACCAGATGTGCCAGATCATCGCGAAGCCGAACACCAGGCTGAAGGCACCGATGACAACGCCCGTGCCGGTGTTGCGCGGCATGTGGATGTCGGTGTACTTGGCCGGCTTCGGCCAGGCTTCACCCCGCTGCTTGCGCTCCCAGAAATCGTCCAGCTCGGTGACGTCCGGCAGCGTCGCGAAGTTGTAGAAGGCCGGCGGCGAGGAGGTTTCCCACTCCAGCGTACGGGCATCCCACGGGTCGCCGGTCAGGTCGACGGTCTTCTTGCGGTCGCGGATCGACACGGCCACCTGGATGATCTGGCACAGGATGCCGGCGCCGACGATGAACGCGCCGCAGGCGGCAACCAGCAGCAGCGGCTCGTAGGCCGGGTTGACGGTGCTCTGCAGGCGGCGGGTCATGCCCATGAAGCCCAGCACGTACATCGGCATGAAGGTCACGTAGAAGCCGATGAACCAGCACCAGAACGCGCACTTGCCCCAGAACTCGTTGAGGCGGAAGCCAAACATCTTCGGCCACCAGTAGGTGATGCCGGCGAACATGCCGAACACCACGCCGCCGATGATGACGTTGTGGAAGTGGGCGATCAGGAACAGGCTGTTGTGCAGCACGAAGTCGATGGCCGGGATCGCCAGCATCACGCCGGTCATGCCGCCGATGACGAAGGTGACCATGAAGCCGATCGTCCACAGCACCGGGGTGGTGAAGTGCACGCGACCGCGGAACATGGTGAACAACCAGTTGAAGATCTTCACGCCGGTCGGAATCGAGATGATCATCGTCGTGATGCCGAAGAAGGCATTGACGTTGGCACCCGAACCCATGGTGAAGAAGTGGTGCAGCCACACGATGAACGACAGCACGCCGATGCAGGCGGTGGCGTAGACCATGCCCTTGTAGCCGAACAGCGCCTTGCGCGAGAAGGTCGCGATGACTTCGGAGAACACACCGAACGCCGGCAGGACCAGGATGTACACCTCCGGGTGACCCCAGATCCAGATCAGGTTGATGTACAGCATGGCGTTGCCGCCACCGTCATTGGTGAAGAAGTGCGTACCCAGGTAACGGTCCAGGGTCAGCAGCACCAGGGTGATGGTCAGCACCGGGAAGGCCGCGACGATCAGCACGTTGGTCACCAGGGCGGTCCAGGTGAACACCGGCATCTGCATCAGCTTCATGCTCGGGGTGCGCATCTTGAGGATGGTGATGAAGAAGTTGATACCACTGAGCGTGGTACCCAAACCCGCCACCTGTAGGCCCCAGATGTAATAGTCCATGCCGACGCTTGGACTGTATTCGATGCCCGACAACGGCGGGAACGCCAGCCAGCCGGTGGCAGCGAACTCACCGATCCACAGCGACAGCATGATCAGCACCGCGCCCGCCACGAACAGCCAGAAGCTGAGCGAGTTGACGAACGGGAACGCAACGTCACGCGCACCGATCTGCAGCGGCACGGCCAGGTTCATCAGGCCGGTGATCAGCGGCATCGCCACGAAGAAGATCATGATCACGCCGTGGGCGGTGAAGATCTGGTCGTAGTGGTGCGGCGGCAGGTAACCCTCGGAACCACCGACGGCGATGGCCTGCTGGGTACGCATCATGATGGCGTCGGAGAAACCGCGCAGCAGCATGACGAAGGCGACGATGAGGTACATCACGCCGATCTTCTTGTGATCCACCGAAGTGAACCACTCCTTCCACAGATAGCCCCACAGCTTGAACTTGGTGATCAGGGCGACGACGCCCAGGCCACCAAGAACCGCGCCGACCAGGGTGGTCAGCACGATCGGATCGTGGGGGATCGACTCAAGAGAGAGTTTTCCCAACATGTTCATTCTCCCGAACCCGCGTGGCCGGCATGGCCTGCGTGTTCGTGTTCGGTGGCATCCAGGTTTTCACCCGATTCCTTGGAATCATGCGCGTCACTCGGGGCGTGGCCCTCGTGCGCTTCATGGGTGGCGGCATCGGCAGCGGCGGCACCGGCATGCGAGTGCTTCATGCCGTAATGCTTGTTGTCGCCCATGTGCTTGGCGATGACCCAGTCGAACAGGCCTTCTTCGGTCTTGCCGAAGTAAGTGACCGGATACCACTCGGCGTTGCGTGCTTCACCCAGGGCCTTGAACGAGGCCTTGTCCAGGGTCTGCTCGCCGGCGCGGACCTGGTCCAGCCACTGGCGGTATTCGGCATCGGTGACCGAGTAGGCGGTGAAGTGCATCTTGGCGAAGCCCGCGCCGCTGTAGTGCGAGGACATGCCCGGGAATTCACCGGTCTCGTTGGCGATCAGGTGGAGCTTGGTCTCCATCGCAGCCATCGAGTAGATCATGCTGCCCAGGTGCGGGATGAAGAATGCATTCATCACCGAATCGGACGTGATCTTGAAGTTCAGCGGCGTGTTGACCGGGAACTTGATTTCGTTGACGACCGCCACCTTCTCTTCCGGATAGATGAACAGCCACTTCCAGTCCAGCGAGATCGCCTCGATGGTGACCGGCTTGACGTCCGAATCCAGCGGACGGTACGGGTCCAGTGCGTGCGACGAGCGCCAGGTCAGGACCGCCAGCACCAGCACGATCATGCACGGGATCGACCACACCACCACCTCGATCGCCGTCGAGTGGGACCACTTCGGCTCGTAGCGGGCCTTGGTGTTGGAGGCGCGATACTTCCACGCGAACGTCAGGGTCATGATGATGACCGGGATGACGACCAGCAGCATGAGCACGGTGGCCGTGATCAGCAGGGTCTTCTCATCCTGGCCGATCTGGCCCTTCGGACTGAGGATGGCCACCGCATCGCAGCCGGTGAGCATCACCAGCAACGACAGCAGCAGGCCCGGGCGCAACCAGCGCCCAAGGGTTTTCAACGGAATCATCGGTCGATCCAATTGCGAGGGAATGCCGTTCCCCGTCCCTGCCTGTTCCGGCCAAAGCCGGTCCCACCGGTCCGGAAGACAGGCAGGGAGGTGGGGTCGAGTCAGCCTTTCAATTTTAGGCCGTCACCCACCATTTAAGAAAGACATTGACAATGATCGAGCGCAGGAAAGGCCCGATTCTGGCTGCGACACGTTGTCGCACCGCGCAGGCGCGGCGGGCAGAACAGCCGGGGGCGGCATCCTAGCATCGGGCGGTGGCCGGCGCTTCGCCCTCGTTCGGCAAAGTCATCTGAACCTGTTCAGGCGTGCTGGCGGGTGCCTGGCGTGGGATGCTCGGCGCAGGAGGAAGGCCCGTGGACAAGATCGACTTCAAGAAGCGCGACCGGGCGCTCTATCAACCACCCGCCGGCAAGTTCGTACGGGTCGATGTACCGCCCCTGCCCTACGTGATGGTCGATGGTCGCGGCGCCCCGAACACCGCCCCCGACTACCTGCAGGCCGTGCAGTGGCTGTATTCGGTGAGCTATGCACTGAAGTTCGCGCTGAAGGCCGAAGGGCGCGACTACGTGGTGCCACCGCTGGAAGCGCTTTGGAGCGCCGAGGACCCGGCCAGCTTCGTCGCACGGCGCAAGGATGAGTGGGCCTGGACCGTAATGATCCGCACACCCGAGGGCATCGGCCCTGCGCAGTGGCAAGCGGCGATCAGCAAGGCGCGCGCGAAGCTGGGAGAGGCTCCGCCCAGCCTTCGCCATGAACTCCTTGCCGAGGGCCCCAGCCTGCAGACCTTGCACGTGGGCGCCTACGACGACGAAGGCCCCATCCTGGCGCAGCTGCATGACGAAGTGATGCCCGCATTGGGATACACCTTTGCCGGGCCCCATCATGAGATCTACCTCAGCGACCCACGCAGGACCGAGGCGGCGCGGTTGAAGACCGTGCTGCGGCAGCCGGTGCGGCCGATCGGGCCTGATGAGGATTCCCGCAGATGACACAAGGAATGCCATGCGCCTGATCAACCGACTGCTGCACTGGACCACCCTGCCCGCCGGGCGCCGCCTGATGGCCGTGCTGGGTGCTGCGCTGGTGATCGTGCTGGCCTGCAATCCGGCGCTGTCGCCGTTGCTGCCGGTCGTGGATGCGCTGGGGCTGGATGTACTGATGCTGTTGTTGGGTGCACAGGTGGTGGCGGTACTGCCTTGGGTGCGGGAGCGGGCCGCGCGCGGGGCCAGAGTGCTTGCACGCCTGCTGATCGGTGCATTGGCGGGAGCTGCAGGTGGTTATCTCCGGCAGCTGGTGTGGTGGCTGGCGAAGGATGCGGGGATGGCGCGGCGTTGATAGCGTCGCGCGGCTAATCGGCCAAACAAAAAAGCCCCGACCAAAGGCCGGGGCTTTTTTACAACTGGTGCCGGAAACAGGAGTCGAACCTACATTTCATCTCAGTCCCGGGTCTGTCGGTCCAGCGATATTTCCGGTTCCGACCATCCTGTCCAGACTCTCCTCAAATACCTCACCATCTTCAATGTAGAGCTGGACTTCGTAGTCGGATGATAGCCGGATGTCCAGTACCCATACTTGCGGCGCGCCGGCAAGCGCATCGCACAGATCACCCGTAGACACCTCTAACGGCCTGTTCACCATCCGCTCTCGAAGATGACCCAAGGTCGCTTTTGACTCCGCTCCCGAAGGGACATCCAAATGCGATAGCAGCCAAATATCATTCGTGCTGAAGTTATCTCTTAACGCCTCAACTACCCTGTCTCCCGTGATTGGGAAGTCCCAAGCGTTTACCGTCATGACTATCCGCCTCCGTTAAGCGGCCGCGCGGGTCCGCGTGAAGGAGTGCCCCCGGTAGCACTCGGCTCATAAGGATGTTCGTGCGGGTTCGTATGACTGCCCGGCCGGCCGTGGTCAGTAAAATCAATAGTCTTTACCGGCCTCCCGTGACCGTCGAATTCTCTCGCCTGGTCGTACTTTCCATTTCTACCATCTCGCTGCCCCAGTTGCGTATGCGGGCCAGCCGCATCCGGTTCTGGCGCAGGCTCACCATTGGGCTTCGTGGGTAGTGGTCGGTCGGGGAAACGATTGGGTATTGGCTGCCCGTCTCGCCCCCGCCGAACTGTATCCCGACCTGCGGGACGTTCAGTGGGTCTCGAAGTTGGCCTTCCACTTGGCCCGCTCTCGCGATTCCCCCCGGATGTATCCTCACTGCGCTGGATGTTTCCACCAGGATTGGGAACCGGGATGGGAAGGAGGCAAGGAGCCGGCACCGGGATCGCTTGCCGCCCATCAGGATCAGTGAACTTGTACGGATTCCCGTTGGCATACCTGTACCGATTGAACTGCCCAACCGGTTTCAGATACGCCGTCACCGGATCCACTGACAGGAACACCCCCAACTGGGGATCCATATACAGCTGCCGCATGTAGCTCAGCCCGGTGGCCGAGTCGCTCACCTGCCCGGTATAGCCAGGCCCGTCCGTGACCTGTCCGCCAACGACAGGCCCATAAGGCTCGTAGTCATAGCGCTTGATCACGTTGCCATTGGCATCGCTCTCGGCAACAACCCAACCGAGGGCATCGGTATGGATGTACGTGACCGTCGTCTGGGCAATTGCGGCTGGCGACAAGCCAACGCCGATCATCGGAACGCAGCACAGCCAGGCGCCGAATGCCCCCAGCTTCCAAAATCGATCTTCCAATCCCTTGAAGCGGGTAAACACACCGCCTGCGGTTCCCCGAACCTGCGCATCCTTCCAATCCCTGAAAGAGCCTTGAAGCAAGGCTCGGTATTCATGGCACAGGAATGACCGGCTGCGGTTGCCAGGTCAGGAACAGGGCGCGGCGCTAAGCACCTGCGAAGCCGGCGGGCGAGTAGGCCGCGAGGCTCGGAAATTGGGGGCTGCCAGCCATGGGCTGGCACTACGGGTCGCCGGCCAGCGGCCGGCACTACCGGAGCACAAAAAAAGCCCCGACCAGGGCCGGGGCTTTCCATCAAACATGGTGCCGGAAACAGGAGTCGAACCTGCGACCTACGCATTACGAATGCGCCGCTCTACCAACTGAGCTATTCCGGCTTAGCTGGCTATTCTAGTGGCTGTCAGGCGCCAAGGTCAATTGCCTTGAGGGCACAGCCAAGACGATCTGCTACACCCTCGGGATTTCCGCTGCGAGCGGGTCGTCTGCCGCATCCTCCTCAATTCTTCAGCTGGCGCGGTGTCACATCGGGCGTGTTCCAGAAGTACCTGAGCATTGGCGCGACGGGAGTCTTCTAGGGCAGACAGCAGCCAGGCAGCACCATGCTCTTCCAACCCATCGCTCTACCTTTAACAGATCTTGGCCGCCCTCTCACATCCACTTGCTTTCCCCCCATCTACTGGATCCTGAACGCGCATCCATCCTTGCCCACGACAACGACCAATGTCTGACGAGCACCGGCAGCAACATAAACATCCCCGCCGCAATGGATCTCCTCCGACTGAGGTGATCGCCGATACACAACTTCCGCCGCCGAATCCGTGACAACGTCCAGACTGCCAGACGCCTTCTCACCCGCCGGCAACTGGTCGATGCCAAACATGCTTCCTCCGGCCTGCAATCTGACCTGATAGATCGCCTCACCAGATTCATTGCCCAAACTTACCCCGAGACCCGGTGGCGAACTGCAGCCAATGAGGGACAACAGCTCCGCCCCCAGCAAGATCGAACCTCTCATTTTCCCCACTCCTCTACGTCGGTGCTGAGCGACCCGTCTCCAACTCCTGCGCGCACGCCCGCCACCGCTGACCACGCTCCGCAACCGGCGACATTGCAGCGACGCACTGGTAGTCCCAGTGCCCCGGCCAGCGGCCGCGAGCAGGAATCGACCCGACGGGCTGCAGCGCAGATCCGGTTCAGCGATCAGCTGCTCCCGCCGGGCCAGCGCTCCCTTTTCATTGGTGGTTAACCCGGCGCGGCCCGCGCGCTCAGCGCGGCCGCCAACACCGACTAAGCTGCCGGAATCCGATTGGGCCTTGGAGCACCGCCCCCAGGCCGAATTGGAAGAAGCACTGGAGCTCATCGCCGAGCTTGTCGGCGCCGTACCCGACAAGGGGTACGGTGGGGCGCGGCGGCGAACTCTTACCCGTCGATTACCCACTTTGTTGGCGTGGGTGACAAGCCGGCTCTACGGTAAGTGCGCCCTCATGTCACCAAGAGGCCCCCTGATGGTGTACTCGCCCAAGGGAATCATTACCTTGGAAGGGCTCGAACCTGGTCATCAGCGCATGATCTATCTGGAGCGCTGCCCTCGGGTGACACGAAGAACCTTGAAGGACCGGGTCGTACTCCTGACTTGCACGATATCTGCTTGCCGACCAAGGCTATCCGGCAGGCTCGCTTAATAAGCTGTGCCAACCCACTAGCGGGTTATCAATTTACGCAGGGATAGGGGGCGCTGCTCCGACTCGCTATACGGCGTTCAATATTTCTGACAAGGCCAAGATCGTCTTCCTTCTCTTTTCTTCGATCGGAGATATCAACTTAGCATGCATATCATCTGTCTTTAGCACTTCAAAAATGGCCGCGATATTGGAGTGCCGTTCAATAAAGGGGATCAACCACTCGTCGCAAGCAGCCACTATTTCAGATGCGACCCGACCAACGTCGTCATGGGATGAAACGATCCATCGCCGTTGCCCTTCTTCAGTCAAATTGCCAAGCTCGCACCCGATGGTTGCAGAGTTCTTTCGATCTTTATCAGTTATCAATCTGTCGCTCTTATCTTGGATCATGTCTTGCACAGCATCGATTCGGATTGCCGCACTGACCACAACATCAAAGTCGACTTGCGCATGACGCACAAAAGCAAGATGAATAGATGCCCATCCGAAGGATCTAGCCAGACGGAACGACTGGCCTACCGGCCTTGAGCCGAAGCCGCGTTTATTGAGCAAGGATCCAACTTCAGCAAGAAGTTCCTTCTCAAGAGCAATGAGATTATTCATTTATTGGGATACCTCCGGGTCTTCGACCCGGCTTGCCATCAGCAACACCCGCACCATTCCGAAGCTCGAACCACCGAAGTCCATCGGCCCGACCCAACGCTCGATTCCCACGTCGAAGAAGTACCGGTTGCCCTCGCCATCCACCCCAAGAAATCCCTCACCTGGATAGCCGTTGGCGGTGGCTGGGAGGCAGGAGAAACGGAGATTACCCCGCGTTCCCCAGTTGTAGATGGCGCCATCGGTCGGCCGCGGATTGACCGTGCCGGCTGCGCCGATGTAGAGGAGCTCCTGGTCGGAACCACCGGGGATGTGTGCCTTGTTGCCGGTCCAAACCTCGTACAGATTCGCGATGGTCGGAACCTTCGGGTAGAAGGGCTGAGCACAGCGTTGCGTCGCCCCGTTGCCCCCGATGTTCCATTTGTTTGTGGCTTCGAACGTCCCGTCGATGAAGGGGACATCGATGTCCCAGCTACCGAATCCGCCCAGTGGCTGGCGGTCCTTGAATGAGCCTATCGACAAGCGGCGCTGCAGCCGCACCGGCAAGGCAGAGTTGCCAGGGAGTTCAACGTCGGTAACCACGAACTCGGTCGCACCGGAGCTTGGATTGATCTTCTCGCCGAACAGTTCCGATGTCAGCGGCGAGAGCATCTCACCTGTCCGGATCCGCTTGTTGTATTCGGTATGCGGGGTCAACGGGCTGCTAGCGACAGCCGACCAGGCCATACCCGCCAATACAGTCGCCAACATCCCCCGCAACGGCCAATTGCGCATGGAACATCCCTCTTTCCAGATGCGTCGGCAAACGGGCTACGCACGTCCGCCGACCTGTCCTGGCGTCATGTTCCGGCCAACCTGCAACTGCGCCGTCCATTGCGCCCCCCTACGATTCAGAGAGGCGCAAGCCCCCCTTCACCCCAGCTTCATATGATATTCATCCAAAGTAAAGGCCCTACCCGTCTACAAGTGCGCCGCGACGCCTACTCATCCCCCACCCGGTTCGTACACGCCCGCCCCTCGGCGAAATCCCGCAGGTTCCCCAGCGTGATCGCCGAGATCTCCTGCAGCGCCTCTACGGTGAAGAAGCCCTGGTGGCCGGTCACCAGCACGTTGGGGAAGGTCATCAGGCGCTGGAAGGCCTCGTCGTCGATCATCTCGCCGGACAGGTCCTGGAAGAACAGCGCGCTTTCCTGCTCGTAGACGTCGATGGCCAGATGACCCAGCCGCCGCGACTTCAGCGCGCGGATCACCGCATGGGTATCCACCAGCCCGCCGCGCGAGGTGTTGACCAGCATCGCGCCGGTCTTCATCCGCGCCAGCGATGCGTCGTTGATCAGGTGCTGGGTATCGGGCGTCAGCGGGCAATGCAGCGACACGATATCGGCGCGCGCCAGCAGCTCCTCCAGTCCAACCCCTTCGCCCACGGCGGCGAAGGCCGGCGATGGGTACGGGTCGTACCCCAGCACGGTGCAGCCCATGCCGTGGAAGACGCGCGCGGTGGCCAGGCCGATCTTGCCGGTGCCGACGATGCCGACCGTGCGCCCATGCAGGGTGCGCCCGAGCAGGCCATCGAGCATGAAGTTGCCCTCGCGCACGCGGTTGTAGGCGCGATGGGTCTGCCGGTTGAGCGTCATCACCAGCGCCAGCGCGTGCTCGGCCACGGCTTCGGGGGAATAGGCCGGCACCCGTGCGACGAACAGGTCCAGCGCTTTCGCGGCGGCCAGGTCCACATTGTTGAAGCCGGCGCAGCGCAGCAGGATGGCGCGTACGCCCAGCGCATGCAACGCGTGCAGTACCGGCGCGTCGAGGCGGTCATTGACGAACACGCATACCGCGGCGCAGTCCTGTGCCAACGCAGCGGTATGCACGTCCAGCGCGGCATCGAAGTACACGAATGCAAAGCCCTGCCCGGCTGCATCGCGCTGGTTGGCCTCGTCGAGGAAACGACGATCGTAGGGGCGGGCACTGAAAACGGCGATCTGCATGAACGGGCCTGGCGGGAGTTCCCTGCCGACCATACCGCAGCACCTGCCCTGATGGGATGGCCCCGGCGATACGGATATCGCCGGGGCCAGGTACCCCTTAGAACCGGTAGCCCAGGCCCAGCATCACGCCGTTGTGGATCTGGCCATCGCGGCGCTCGCCCACGTAGTCGGCCATGATCGACAGGCGTTCGCTGGCACGGCTGGTCACGCCCAGGTTCCAGGCCAGCACCTGCTCGCCCACGGCCTGGCTGCTGGCACCGAACAGCAGGTCCGGAGCTGCGGCGAAGCCGGTGCTGTAGCGGGCCTGGGTGTCACCCAGTTCCTTCTGCCAGACCACGCGCGCGCGCGGGGTGATGCGCTCGCCGTTGTTGCCTTCGAAGGTCTTGAACAGCTGCAGGCCGGCACCCACACGAACGCTCTCCAGGCTGCCGCTGCGGCCCACCAGCGCACCGGCGCCCTGCCCTTCATTGAAACGGGTGGCCGAGGTCCGTGCGTAGTCCACCACCGGCAACAGCGGCTGGATCACCAGACCCTTTCCAGTGGTGAAGGAGAACGCATGCTCCACCCGTGCCGAGATGGCATCGTTGCTGTACTTCGCGCGCAGAGGCTGCTGCAGCCCATCAATGCCGCCGACACTGCGGCGGGTGTCATGCCGCAGGTCGGTGTAGCGCACGGCTGCCGACAGGTAGCCCCGCGAATAGGTCGCGTCCAGATAGCCCCCCACGTCCAGCGCGCGCACGTCACCGCTGAAGCCGGAGCCATCGCTGGCCTTGGTCGACATGTCGGCCGCGGCCACGCTCACGCCGAGGGTCACGCGGTCATCGGCGACGCGGGTATCGGCACCGATCAGGATGCCGCCGACATTGTGGCTCAGGCCGGCCACGCCGCCGTCGGCATCGATGCGGCCATGGCTGGCGAAACCGCGCGCCCACAGGCCACGGCTGCCACTCGCCGTGCGGCTGTCGCCAGCACCCTCGCCGGCCGGCTCGACCAGATGCATGGCCAACTGGTTGAACAGGCTGCCGTGGCGCATGCCCGGCTGCGACGAGACCGACTGCGCAGCCTGCGAAGCCAACCCGTCTGCATCACCACCACTGCGCATCGCTGCCTGGTGCTGCTGCACGACGTTGCCGATGCTGCCGATCAGTGCATTGTCGGCCAGTCGCAGGCTGGCGTGCGCGTCACCGCGCAGGGCGCCGGCCTGCTGTGCGATCACATCACGGTCAGCGAACTGCAGCGCACCCAGCAGCGACTTCAGGCCGCTGTCCTGGCGGTCCGATGCAGCGGCCAGCGCGCGCCCCAGGCCGTCACCGGAGGTGCCGTTGGTGAACAGGCCCAGCTGGTCGAAGCCTGGATTGGCGGTCAGCCACAGGCCGTCGGCGGTCTGGTTGACGTTGAAGCTGAGCAGCGAATTGTGGCGCGGGCGGAACACTTCACCGGCAGCGATGCTGGCGCTGTAGCCGGTGTCGCCCAGTCGCACGGCATCCTGGAAGCCCCCCTGGTAGATCGGTCCTTCCACCAGGTCGCGACGGTAGGTGCCGGCATAGAAGCCCTGGGCGACGTTCAACGCCAGGTGTGCGCCCTGCGCGATCACCAGCGCGCCCTCCTCGGAGCCGCCATCGTAGAAGCTGCCGACGCGCAGGCGGCCACTGCCGGTACCACCCGTTTCGGTAACGTCGAACAGCACCTGCCCGCCGGGCATGATGTTGACGTAGCCGTGGGTCACCAGATCACCGCCACGCGGCATCAGCGTGCCGAACACACGCAGGCGGTTGAAGCCGTCTTCGCGGTAGGACGGGCCGGTGCCATCCAGCAACGCATCGCTGTCGGTGCCGACCGATGCGATGTCGCCATGGCCAACCACCACGCTGCCCGGCATCACCCGCAGCTCGGGGGTACGCAGCGCGCCGCCCTCCAGCGCGATGGTGCCGTTGTCGACCAGCATGAAATCGGCGCCGGTGGTTTCGGCGGTGCGCCAGGTGGCGCCGTTGCTGACACGGATCACGCCCGCCGAACTTGCCAGGGTGGACGCATCCAGATCGGCCAGCCGCAACTGGCCGCGCAGCTCATCCTGGAGGTCGGGATCGGCGAGCATCTGTTGCAGCGACGGCGTGCCGATGCCGTTCGGCCCCCGCGTGGAGACGTTGTACAGGCTCACCGCGTAGTTGATGTAGGTGCTGGCCCAGTCGGTGTTCCAGCGCGCGAAATCGTCGTCGACGAAGGCCTGCAGCTGGCGCGCGGTGCGCAGGTAGCCCGGGTTGATGTCGCCGCTGACGTTGCTGGTGACACGGAGGGTGTCGCCCGGATCGCGATAGCCTGCCGTGTTGATGATGTTGTTGCCGCGGATGTCCTGGCCCGGGAACGTCTCCAGCTTGCTGCCGCTGCCATCCGGGTCGAAGGTGACCGACGTACCCGTGGTGCGCGCCGGGTCGCGGAATACCAGCAGGCCATTGGGCTGCACCACCTCATACATGGCCTTGTGCAGCAGGCCCGCATCCATGCCGCCACCGTAATTGCCGGTGTAGATCTGGGTCATGCGCGGCGATGGCGCGTAGGTGATCCTGCCGCCGCTGCTGGCGGCATGGATCTGCACCGAATCGACCAGCGGCAGATCGCCGCCGAGGTAACGGTTGACGCCACCGGACTGCATGATCGAGCAGGACGAGATGCAGTGGCCGGACACGATGGTGTCCAGCCCCTGGGTGCGGATCACGGCCTGCAGCCACTCGCCGGCGATCAGCGCGCCGCCATTGGATGTGCGCAGCACGACTTCGCGGATCGGACGGCCTTCAGCCTGCGCCTTGGCCAGCAGTGCGGGCAGCGCCACCACGTCGGCGACGGTGACGCCGCCGCTGAGGAAGACGCGATCGTCCCGCACGTGATAATTCATTGCCATGACGTCATCAACCGCCGCCATGGCGGTGACGCCCATCAACCCGGCCAGGGCCAGGCTCAACTTCGAATGCTTCATGTGTTCTCTCTCCACCCGCAACACACGGGTCAGGAGTTCAACGTCCGGGCGGCGAAAACTCCCCCAGCGCACCAGCCCCCGAAACATGAATGCATTCACAATGGAATCAGGGGCCATGCGCACTCTTCCCCATCCGGTCATCGTCGCGTAAAACTCGAAGACGCACCCGCCACCGACGCCCGAGGCCAGCCCTGTCCACCCCCTCTCCGATCCATCGCGCGCCGGACCTGTCCGTGCCGACGGACGCGTTCATTGCGTTCGTGCGGGAGGAACGCGCGCCGTTGTGCGCTTTCCTGCGCACGCGCGGCGTTGGGCCGGAGGATGCCGAGGACATCGCGCAGGACTGCATGGAGCGGCTGATCCGCTATCGCGCGCACAGTGCCGACGAGCTGCGGTTGCTGCTGTATCGTATCGCCCGCAACCGCCTGGCAGACCGCGGCCGCTCGTCGCAGTCGCGGCCACACCTGTCCCTCGCCGAACACGATGGCGGCGACGAGCCCTCCAGCACGTCGCCCGATCCATTGCGCCAGGCCGAGTCCGGTCAGATGCTGTCCCTGCTGCGGCAGGCCCTGTTCAAGCTGCCCGAGCGCGCGCGCGAGGTGTACCTGCTCAACCGGATCACCGGCATGAGCTATACGCAGATCGCGCGGCACTGTGGAATCACCGCCAAGACCGTGGAAAAACATATCGCCCGCGCCCTGCAGGGCCTGCGCCAGGAACTCGGATCGGATCCGCTGCACAACGACAGGGACAACGGATGAGTCACGCCAGACCCAGGGAAGACACCCTGCTGTTTGAACGCGCCAGCGCCTGGGTGGCGCGGCTGGAGGCGCCGGACTGCACGCCGGGCGAGCGAGAGAGGTTCGAGGACTGGCTGGCCGAGGACCCGGCCCATGTCAGCGCCTGGATCCAGGCCGAGACCCTGTTCCAGCGGGGCGAAGAACTGGCCACCGACCCGTGGCTGCGCACCGCCGCGGCACGTGCGGCACGGCCGGCGCAGCGTCGCTGGCTGCCGGCCTTGGCCGCCGCCGCGGGCGTCTGCCTGGCCATCGGGATCGGCTGGATGGTCGCCGTAGACGGCAACCCCACGCCGCTGCGCTATGCCAACGATTCCCACCAGCCCCGGCAGCAGACGCTGGCCGATGGCAGCGTGGCCACGCTGGATGCGGGCACCACGCTGCACGCCCGATTCGGTTGGCGCCATCGCAACCTGGTGCTGGAACGTGGCCGCCTGCAGCTGCAGGTCGCACCGTCGAGCAAGGCGCTGCAGCTGCGCGCCGGCGACAGCACCATCCGCGACATCGGCACCACCTTCCAGGTGGAGCGCCTGAACGACGGCCTGGTCGAAGTCGCACTGCTGGAAGGTGCGGTGGAAGTCAGCAATGGGGGGACCCGGCACACCCTGGCACCCGGCCAGCAGCTGCAGGTGCTGCCCTCGGGCCGCTTCCAGCCCGGCCCGGCGCTGTCATCCAACGCCGCTGCCGAAGGCTGGCTGCAGGGACAGCTGGTGTTCGATGCCACGCCCCTGTCGATCGTGGTCGAGCGCATGAACCGCTACGGCCGCACGCCGCTGGTGATCGCCGATCCTGAGATCGCCAGCCTGGCCGTGAGCGGTACCTTCCGCGCCGGCGATGCGCAGGAACTGCTGTCGGCACTGCAACTGGGCTGGTCGGTGGCTGGCCAGACCCGACCGGATGGCGCGCTGGAACTGCGCCGCACGTACTGAGGAGGCCTGCAGTGAAGGCAGTACCGGGCGCGCTGCGGGAGGGGGTGCTCCGCACCCTGTTCTGCTTCGCGCTGAGCATCGCCGCGCAGCCCTCTGCCGATGCCGCCGAACAGGCCGGCACCCTGGAGGTCCATGTGGGTTCAGGCCCGCTCGCACCTGCCCTGCAGCAATGGGCGCGCCAGAGTGGCATCGCCCTGCTGTTCGATGCGCGTGAACTGGACGGCCTGCGCACGGCCGGCACCCATGGCCATAGCGATGCGGCCGCAGCCCTGAAGGAACTGGTCGCCGGCATGCCGGTGACCATCCTGCGCACGCCTGCCGGCGGATTCGTCGTCCGCCGCACCCGGCCGGCACCGCCATCGCCACCGCCGGTCGCGGCGCGCGCGATGCCCGCGGCACCGTCGCCGGGCAGGATGCCCGAGACGCCGCCGCAGGTGGAGCTGGCGCCGATCCATGTCACCGGCAGCCGGCTGCCGCGCACCTCTGTGCAGACCACGCTGCCGGTGACCATCATCGACCGCGATGACATCCTGCGCAGCGGCTACGGCAGCCTGTTCGACCTGCTGCGGCACTTGCCGGGCATGAACGGCCACCCGGCGATGAGCACCTCGCGCAGTGGCGATTCGCAGTACCTGCCGGTGGGTGCGGCCACCACCACCAGCCTGGACGGCATGGGCCCGCGTGCGACCTTGTTCCTGGTCAATGGCCGGCGCCTGCCACGCTATCCGATGGTGTCGCTGGAACAGGGCGGGCTGACCGACCTGGGGGGCATCCCGCTCAGCTTCGTCGAGCGCATCGAACTGGTGCGTGGCGGTGCGTCGGCCATCTATGGTGCCGACGCGATGTCCGGCGTGGTCAACATCATCCTGCGTGACCAGGCCGATGGCCCTGAAGCCATGCTGCAGACCGGCCTGAGCGGGCGCGGCGACGCCGGCCAGTATCGCCTGCAGGCGGCCACCGGCGGCGTGCGCGACGGAGGGGACCGCTGGTTCGCTGGCGTCGACCTGCACCGCATCGACCACGTGGCCGGCGATCGCCGCGAATGGCATGCGGAAACCTCGCAGTACCTGATCGGTGCGTTCCGCGATGGGCGCTACTGGCCGGCAAAGCGCTGCGAAGGGCCATTGAAACGGCGCGATGGTGCCTGCTGGTTCGACAGCGCACGCCCGCGTTCGCTGCAACCGGCCTCGGACACCGCCTCGGCCTACCTGCGCTATCGGCATGAGCGCGGCGAAGGTCGCTATGCCTACGCCGAGGCGCGAGCCAGCCACAACCGGCAGCGCTTCGACCTCGGCCCGACCGCCGTAGCCATCGGACTTTATGGGTTCACCTTCAACAGCGTGCTGCGCGAAGCCGGCAACGTGCGTCCGCATGTACGTGCCACCGATGCCGACGTCACCTTCGGCATCGGCCGCGACCAGGGCCGCCGCAGCTGGGATGCCGGCATCAGCGCGCAGCGCAGCGATGTCACCCTCACCACGTCGGGTACGGTGCGTGCCGAACCGCTGCTGCGCGCGGCGGAGACGCTGGATTTCCTGCCCGGCTTCACCTCGTTGCCGGCAGAGACCGCCGCGCAGTTGTTCCCGTCGATCCGCAACCGCGGGCGCACCGAGCAGTGGCAGGGCTGGTGGGGCATGCAGCGCGAGTTGATGCCATTGGCCGGCGGTGCTGCACAAGTGGCCACCGGCATCGACCTGCGCCAGGAACGCTGGACGTCGCATCCCGACGCGCTGCTGAGCCAGGGCGACCTGGCACTGGGCCTGCCGCAGGAACAACGCCACCTGTCACGCCGCAGTGGCGGTGCCTACGCCGAACTCGGCCTGCCATTGGCGCGCACGCTGCGCATGGACCTGGCGGCACGCTGGGACCGCGATGGCGATTACCAGGCTTTCTCGCCACGCGTAGGCGTACGCTGGAGCCCGACACCGCAGTGGTCATTCCTGCTTGCCACCGGGCGCGGCTACCGGGCCCCCAGCCTGTTCGAGCAACGGAGGCCGCCGGGCTATTTCGGCGCGATCGAACTGCCCGCCTCCAGCGCGCTGCCCGACTGCGCGCAGAGCAGCGGCAACGGACGCTGCAGCGTAACCGTGGACGTGGTGGAGAACGATGCGCTGAAAGCGGAGCGGTCGCGCAGCCATTCCCTGGGTGCGACCTGGACACCGACCGATGCGTTTTCGCTGTCGCTGACCCACAACATCGTCGAGCTGCGCAATGAAATCCTGGCCCTGCAACCGGCCGACGCAGTGTGGAACTCAAGCACGTGGGAGCTGGACGAGGATGGACGCCTGTACAACCTGCGCCTGTCGTTCGACAACATCGGGCGCACCACGTCGCGCAACCTTGTTCTGCGCGGGGAGTACCACATCGACACCCGCAGCACCGGCCAGTGGCTGTTCTCCGTCGATGCACTGAAACAGCAGGAACTGCGCCGCGAGCGTGGCCACGAAGCGACGGTGGACCTGCGTGGCCATGTCACGCCAGCGATGGCCGCCGTGCTCAATGTGCAGTGGCAGAACAGCAACTGGGACATCGCCCTGCGCGGCAACCAGGTGGGACGCACGCGTGCCTGGCTGCCCGGTGCGGAATGCCCGGAGGAACAGCGCGAGCAGAACCATTGCATGAATCCGCGGCAGCTGCGCTGGAACCTGCATCTGGCAAGGCGGCTGGGGCCGCGCGTGGTCGCCGCGCTGGACGTGCACAACGTGCTCGACACGCAACCGGTGAACTACCTGGTCGGCAATGGCGGCCAGATGCCGGGGCTGGACGATCCACTCGGCCGCTACTTCCTGCTGACCCTGCAGATCCGCTGAGCGTAGTACCCTACGCGCCCTGTTCCATCGGTCCCCACCACCCCATGAAGGCCTATCTCTGGTTCTGGGGCGCGTTCCTGCTGTTCTTCGCGTTGCCCTTCCCCTGCATCCTCTACTTCGGCACGTCGTGGCCGGTGCCACTGGCCGACCGCAGCGCGCCATGGCTGGCCCTGCTGCTGCTCGCGCTGTCGCTGATCCTGTGGCTGGCCCTGCTGCTCGCCTTCCTGCACTACCTGCTGCTTGGCCCGCCGCGTGCCCTGCACCGCGTGCGCTCGATCCTGGCCGACGGTGAAGCGCGCGACGCATTGATCGAACAGGCCGAGCAGACCGGCGTGCACGTGCGCGGCTTCGCGCAGTGGAAGCTGCAGCTGGGCTTCCAGAACCTGTCCGGCACGCCCATCAACGAACAGATGCTGGTGGTGGACAGCAAGCCGCAACTGCAGCGTTTCGTGGCCGGCAAGCGTATCGAGGTACGCCTGAGCCGCGAACCGGGCGCGTTCCCCAACGTGGTGCTGGAGGGCGCCCAGCCCGAACTGGATGTCGCCAGCCTCTGGCGCCGCGGCGCCGGCGCGGTCATCGGCATCGTCGTGGTTGCCAGCGCCTACGTGCTCGCCTATCGGCTGCAGAGCGAGGGCCTGGGCTGGACGTTCCTGTCCTTCGGCCACCCACTGCTGGTGTGCCCGCTGGTGTTGTGCGGCTACGCCCTGGGCCTGCGCGTCCTGGGGCGCCTGCTGCAGGCCGATGCACGCGGAGACGCGCTGAAGTACCGCGGCATCGGCGTGGATGCGAAGGTGCTGAAGCTGCGCCAGACCGGCACCTACCTCAACGAGCAGCCGCAGGTGGAGTTCCAGCTGGAGTACATCGACCGCGAAGGTGGCGTACAGCAGGTGAGCGTGCGTCGCTTCATCCCGTTGATCGAGCTGGCCAACCTTCCGCGCGAGCAGGTCACGCTGCTGTACGACCCGGAAGATCGCGGCAACGTTCGCCTGGAGGGTGTATGAAGCAGCCCCCCTCGACGCGACTGGTATTTTCGATGGTGCTGCTGTTGCTGGCCGGCGTCGCCGTTGCCGGCGGGGCACTGCAGACCCTTGCCGAAACGATGGGCCATTCGGTGCAGGATGACCGCGCAACCACGCCGAACACCGCGCCTCCACCGCGCGAGAGGCCTGCTTCGCTCGCACCGATTCCCGAACCGCGGTCGATGCCGGTTCCCGAACGCAGCAACCGCTTGTTCGATGCGGACTACCTGCTGGCCGCCCGCCAGGCACTGGAACAGATGCCAGCCCTGGCCGGGCACCGGTTGACGGTGTTCCACAGCATCCACTTCTACGACGACGGCCGCATCAATCTGGACCTGGTCGATCCGCAGCAGCCGACTCACGTCGACAGCTACCACTTCGAACGCGGCCAGTGGCGCAAGGGCGATCCGGTCGATCCGCAGCGCTTCGCGCCCACCATCACCCTGCGCCGCAGCAGCACGGCGCTGGCCAACATCGATTTCGAGGCGGTGCCACGCGTCGCCCAGGCGCTCCAGGCGCAGCGCAACGCGTTGATGGCCACGCCGGGTGACGTCGGCCACGTCTATGTGATCGTGCGCAAGGGCGGCAAGCTGGTGTGGCTGCCGGACGAGGTCGCCGGCGATCGCCAGTCCGCCCGCCTCTCGTTCGACGCACAGGGCCGTTCCGGCAAGGCGAACCGACGATAGTCAACGCAAAAAGGGGACGGAGGGGATTAAGTCGCAGACCGCACCAAGGCACATACGACTTAATCCCCTCCGTCCCCTTTTTCTATTTCAACGCGTCCATCGGCAGCATCAGCGCGATGTCACCCACGCACGACAGCAGCATGCCGGCCAGCACCGCGCGCCGGTAGGACGGCTGCGCAGGATCACGCACCCGCCAGGCAATGGCCGCGATCAGCAACGTGGTCGCCGGCTTCGCCAGCCAATGCAGCCAGCGCCCGTCACCGGGCAGGAACGCGCCGATGATGGCGAGGATTGCCATCGACAGGATCACACCGTCGCCGGCGCGCTGTTTCATCGCCGCTTCCACAGCTCCGCCAGGCGGTCAGGCTTGCCGGCAATGCGCTCCAGCACCGGATACTGCAGGCCACCGTGGTAGTCGATGTTCATCGTGTCGATCCGATCGAACTGCTTCACCAGCAGCACGATCGGCGCCTTGTCCTTGGCCGCCGTCGCCACCGCGTCCTTCAAGCGCTGGCTGCTGTACTCGCGGCCGCCGACCGCGATCACCCTCATGCCGGGCGCCAGGCCGGCGTTGAACGCCGGGCTGTCCCAGATCACGTCGCCAACCGTACCGTTGTCGAGCACCGTCGCACCCAGCGAGTACGCCAGCAATGCGGCCTTGGCGCGCTTCTCCTGCGCCTTGTAGGCGTCGTTCGGGGTATCGCGGTAGACCAGCTTCCAGCCCGCCAGCTCCAGCCCCCCGGTCAACGCGCCGTGGCCGTCCAGGCGCCCGCGCAGGAACGTCGCCCAGTCGTAGGGCGCGATGCCGTTCAAGGTCGCCACCACGTCCTCGAAGGTATAGGGATTGACGTCCCAGTCACCGTTGCCGACGCCGAAGAACGCACGCGCGAAGTCATCCAGGCTGCGCCGGTTGCCGCTCAGTTCGCGCAGCTTGCCTTCCACTTCCAGCCACAGCATCTGGCCGCCGGAGTAGTAGTCTTCGCTCATCTGGTAGTTGCGGTACGGCAACGTGCGGCGCTGGGCGATGGTCGGGTCGTTGGTGGTGTCCTGCAACGGCCGCCACGCCAGGCCTGGGCGACCACGGTCATAGGTCGCGGCCACGTTGGCCAGCATGTCGCGTGCCTGCGCGACCGACCACAGCCCCGAGCGCGCCGCCAGCACCTGCCCCCAGAACTGGGTCTGGCCTTCGTACACCCACAGCAGGCTGTCGCCCATCGGCGTGTTGAAGTTGGCGGTGGCAAGATCCGCGCCGCGACGGTACTTGCCGTTCCAGGAATGGGTGTACTCATGCGGCAGCAGATCGCGCATCCAAGCGTTGCTGTCCCACTCGGTGAAGTAACCCGGTTCGGCGCTGTTCTCGCTGGAACGGTGGTGCTCCAGGCCGATGCCACCAAGACGGTCGGTCAACGCCAGCAGGAATTCATAGTGGTTGTAGTGACGCGCACCGTAGAGCTTGTCGGCCTGCTGCACCAGCGCGCGGTGCAGGGTGATCTGTGCCTCGCTCGGCTTCAGCGACTTGGCTTCGTCGGCAAACACATTGAGGTGCACCGGCACCTTCGCGCCCGGATCGAGATCGATGCGCTGGTAATGCTCGCCGGCAAACAGCGGCGAATCGACCAGGTGGTCATAGGAGATCGGCTTGAACACCACGGTGTCGCCGTCGTGGCGTGCGGTTTCCAGCGCAGTGGCGAACGACCAGCCCTTGGGCAGGGTCACGCTGGCCTGCGTCTGCAGCTGCCGTGCATCGATGCCGGCCGGATACAGCGAGTTGGCATTCCACTGCAGGTTGAGCATCTCCGGGGTCATCACCACACGCCCCTGGCTGCCACCCTGCGAGGACAGGAAATCGAAGTGGGCGACGATCTCGCTGACGCCCTCGGGCACGTCCACCTTGAACGCATAGACGTTGTACTGGTCGCGCTGCCAGGCCAGCGGCTTGCCGTTGGCGGTGATACGCAGGCCGGCCAGTTTGTCGATCGGGCCAGTGGGTGAATGGTTGCCGGGAATCCACTGCGGGTACAGCAGGGTCATCGGGCCGGGCTTGGCCGGCACGGTGGCAGTCACCTTGAAGATGCGCCGGGCCAGGTCACGCGCGTCTACATCGATGCGCAGCAGTCCTGGGGCTGCGGCATCACCCGATGGCGAGGCCTGCGCCAGCGCGGGCGTGGCGGCCAGCGCGAACAGCAACGACATCGCCAGGGCTCGGGTCTTCATCGGCAACTTCCAGCAGCGGAGAATCCTCCGATGCTAGGCCTGTGCGGTGCCCTGCCCCATGGCCAAAGGTCATGGGCGGTGCGCCCAGCAGTGCATGCCAAAGGTGTGCGAACCAAGGTTCGCACCCACCAGCGCCAGGCCCGGTCAGTCAACCAACCGCAGACGCAGTTCCTTCGGCAGCGCGAACACCATCGATTCCGGTTCGCCTTCCAGCTCGCCCACGCCGGTGGCACCCAGCTCGGCCAGGCGCGCCAGCACGCCATCGACCAGTACCTGCGGTGCCGAGGCGCCGGCGGTCACGCCGATGTGCTGCTTGCCCGCCACCCAAGCCGGGTCGATCTCGTGCGCACCGTCGATCAGGTACGACTCCACGCCTTCGCGGCGGGCCAGTTCGCTCAGACGGTTGGAATTGGAGCTGTTCGGCGAGCCGACCACAAGCACCAAGTCGCAGCGCTTGGCCAGGTCGCGCACAGCGTCCTGGCGGTTCTGCGTGGCATAGCAGATGTCGTCGTTCTTCGGCCCCTGCATCGCCGGGAAACGCTCGCGCAGCGCATCGATGATGCCGCGCGTATCGTCCACCGACAGCGTGGTCTGGGTGGTGTAGGCGAAGTTTTCCGGCTGGTTGATCTGCAGCGTCGCGACCTGCTCGACATCCTCGACCAGGTAGATCTGGCCGGTACCGGCTTCGCGGTTCCACTGGCCCATGGTGCCTTCCACTTCCGGGTGACCGGCATGGCCGATCAGCACCACGTCACGGCCGGCACGGCAGTGGCGCGCGACTTCGAAGTGGACCTTGGTCACCAGCGGGCAGGTGGCATCGAACACCTTCAGGCCACGGCGCTCGGCTTCCTGGCGCACGGCCTGCGAGACGCCATGTGCGCTGAAGATCACCGTGTTGTTGTCCGGAACCTCGTCGAGTTCTTCGACGAAGATCGCGCCGCGCTGCTTCAGGTCGTCGACCACGAAGCGGTTGTGCACCACTTCATGGCGGACGTAGATGGGCGCGCCCAGCGTTTCGATCGCGCGCTTGACGATCTCGATCGCACGATCGACACCGGCACAGAAACCACGCGGGTTGGCGAGCAGCACATCCATCAGTTCAATCTCCCGGCAGCGGCCGGCTTACGGTTTCGGGTTGGCATTATCCGCCTTTTTGGCGGACTTGCCGTCGAACAGGCCAAACAGGGCGATGCCGATGGCACCCACCACGATGGCCGAATCGGCGATGTTGAACGAGGGCCAGGTGTAGCTGCCCACGTACCACTGGATGAAATCGACCACGTGGCCGTGCACCTGGCGGTCGATCACATTGCCGATGGCGCCACCGATGATCAGTGCATACGGCACCGCGGCCTTCCAGTTGCCACGGGCGGTGCCGCGCAGCCACCAGGCCATCAGCCCGCTGATGGCGATCGCCAGTGCAGTGAAGAAGTACTTCTGCCAGCCACCGGCGTCGCTCAGGAAACTGAATGCCGCGCCGGTGTTGTAGGTGCGGTACCAGTTCCAGAAGCCGTCGATGACCACCACCGGCTGGAACTCCGGCAGGCTCGACAGCACCCAGGCCTTGGACCACTGGTCCAGGCCGATGACGGCCGCCGACAGCAGCAGCCAGACCAGGGCGTTCGGATGCGGACGGGGCGCGGCCATCAGAACCAGCTCCGCACTTCGCCGGCGCCGGTCACGTTGCTCACGCAGCGGCCGCACAGTTCCGGGTGGTCGGCGTTGCTGCCGACGTCGGCGCGGTGGTGCCAGCAGCGCACGCACTTGGCCTTGCTGGTCGGCTGGGCGCTGACGAACACCTCGTCGGTGGTCGCCGGGCGCACCTGCACGTCGCCACTGATGAACAGGAAACGCAGTTCATCGGCCAGCGGCTGCCAGCGCGCGGCCTGCTCCTCGCTGGCGGCGATGGTGATCTCCGCTTCCAGCGCGGCACCGATCGCACCGTTGGCACGCATCGGTTCGAGCACCTTGGCCACCTGTTCGCGCACGGCCAGCAGCTGGTCGAAGTCGGCGGCGTTGAGCTGGGCATCAGCCGGCAGCGGCGCCAGGCCGTCGTACCAGGTGGTGAACAGCACGTGGCCGGCGCGTTCGCCCGGCAGGTAGCCCCACAGCTCGTCGGCAGTGAAGGTCAGGATCGGCGCCACCCAGCGGGTGAACGCCTCGGCAATGTGGTACATCGCGCTCTGCGCCGAACGGCGACCGTGTGAATCGGTCGGCATCGTGTACAGGCGGTCCTTGGTCACGTCCAGGTACAGCGAGCCCAGGTCCACGCTGCAGAAGTTCAGCAGCAGCTGCACGATCTCGGCCATGTTGTAGCCGTCGTAGGCTGCCTTGATCTTCTCCTGCAGCTCCCACGCGCGATGCACGATCCAGCGGTCCAGCGCGACCATCTGCTCGAGCGGCTGCAGGTGCAGCGCCGGGTCGAAACCGTCCAGGTTGCCGAGCAGGAAGCGCGCGGTGTTGCGCAGGCGGCGGTAGGCGTCGGCGTTGCGCTTGAGGATCTCCTGCGACAGCGACATCTCGTTGCTGTAGTCGGCCGAGGCGATCCACAGGCGCAGGATGTCCGCGCCCAGCTTGTTCATGATGTCCTGCGGCTCGATGCCGTTGCCCAGCGACTTGGACATCTTGCGGCCATGCTCGTCCACGGTGAAACCATGGGTGAGGCACTGCTTGTACGGGGCGCGCTTGTCGATCGCCACGCCGGTCAGCAGCGAGGACTGGAACCAGCCACGATGCTGGTCGGAGCCTTCCAGGTACAGGTCGGCCGGCTTGCCGAAACCACGCGCGGCGAGCACGCCTTCATGGGTCACCCCCGAGTCGAACCAGACGTCGAGGATGTCGGTGACCTTCTCGTAGTCGGCCGCTTCGGCGCCGAGCAGCTCGGCGGCGTCCAGCGAGTACCACACATCGATGCCCTCGGCTTCGACGCGGTCGGCAACCTGCTGCATCAGCTCCACCGAGCGCGGGTGGATCTCGCCGGTCTGGCGATGGGTGAACAGTGCGATCGGCACGCCCCAGGTGCGCTGGCGCGAGATGGTCCAGTCCGGGCGACCGTCGACCATGCTCTGGATGCGCGCCTTGCCCCAGGTCGGGAACCAGCCGACAGTGTCGATCGCGGCCAGCGCATCGCTGCGCAGGTTGGCCTTGTCCATCGAGATGAACCACTGCGGGGTGGCGCGGAACACCACTGGCGTCTTGTGGCGCCAGCAGTGCGGGTAGCTGTGGCGGATCGGGTGGAACGCCAGCAGCGAACCGTTGTCGCGCAGCACGCCGACGATGGCCTCCTGCGCCTTCCACAGGTGCTGGCCGGCCAGCACCACCTCGCCGGCCGGCGGGGTCGATTCCAGGTACACGCCACGGCCGTCGATCGGGGTCACCTGCCCGGCGTTGTACTTGTCCAGCAGGCCGTACTTCTGGCTGACCACGAAGTCTTCCTGGCCGTGACCAGGGGCGGTGTGCACCGCACCGGTACCGTCCTCATCGGAGACGTGGTCGCCGTTGAGCACCAGGATCTCGCGGTCCGGGTAGAACGGGTGCGCCAGCAGCTGGTTCTCCAGCGCCGCGCCGGTGGTTTCACCGTGCAGCACCACGTTCTCGACGCCATAGCGCTGCAGCGCGCGCTCTGCCAGCGCGGCGGCCAGTACCAGCCAACGGCGCTTGCCGTTGTGGGCCGGGCCCTCGGCCAGCACGTAGTTGATCTCCGCACCCAGCGACACCGCCAGCGAGGCCGGCAGCGTCCACGGCGTGGTGGTCCAGATCGGCACCGCCACTTCCACGTCGGCCGGCACGCTCACGCCGAACGCCTGGCCGATGGCCTGCGCGTCACGCGCGGCGTAGGCGACGTCGATCGCCGGCGATTCCTTTTCCTGGTACTCGATCTCGGCCTCGGCCAGCGCCGAGCCACAGTCGAAGCACCAGTACACCGGCTTGGCGCCACGCACCAGGTGTCCGTTGGCCACGACCTTGGACAGCGCACGGATCTCGTTGGCTTCGAAGTCGAAGCTCAGGGTCTTGTACGGGTTGTCCCAGTCACCGGTCACGCCCAGGCGCTTGAAGTCCACGCGCTGGATGTTGATCTGCTCTTCGGCGAACTCGCGGCACTTCTGGCGGAATTCGACGGCGTCGAGCTTGGTGCCGACCTTGCCCCACTTCTTCTCGACCGCGATCTCGATCGGCAGGCCATGGCAGTCCCAGCCCGGCACATAGGGCGCATCGAAGCCGGCCAGGTAGCGCGACTTGACGATGATGTCCTTCAGGATCTTGTTGACCGCGTGGCCCAGGTGGATGCGGCCGTTGGCGTATGGCGGGCCGTCATGCAGCACGAACAGCGGACGGCCGGCGGCGTTGTCGCGCAGCTGCTGGTAGAGCCCCTGCGCTTCCCACCGCGCCAGAATGCCCGGCTCGCGCTTGGGCAGGTCGCCGCGCATCGGGAATTCGGTGGCTGGCAGGTTCAGGGTGGTCTTGTAGTCCTGGCTCACGCAGTAGCTCGCAATCTATGTTCGGAAAGGATGGCGCGCGCCTGTTCGGCGTCGCGGTGCATCTGGTCGGTCAGCGCCGCCAGATCATTGAATTTCTCTTCGTCGCGCAGCTTGGTGACGAACTCCACGTCGATGTGGCGACCGTACAGATCGCCCTGGAAATCGAACAGGTGGGCTTCCAGCAGCGGCTCCACGCCCTCCACCGTCGGCCGGGTGCCGAAGCTGGACACCGACGGCCACGGCTGGTCGAACACACCATGCACCCAGGTTGCGTAGATGCCCGACAGCGCCGGGGTCTTCGGGAAGCGCAGGTTGGCGGTGGGGAAGCCCAGCGTACGGCCAAGCTGGCGACCGCGCACCACCCGGCCGCTGATCGCGTAGGGGCGGCCGAGCAGGTCGTTGGCGCGGGCAAAATCGCCGTCCTGCAGTAGCTGGCGGATGCGGGTGCTGGAAATGCGCTCGCCATGCAGGTCGACCGCTTCGATCTCGCCGGCGCTGAAGCCCAGCTCGGCGCCCATCTGCTGCAGAAGGGCCAGATCGCCGCGGCGGCGGTTGCCGAAGCAGAACTCCGGCCCGATCCACACCTCGCGCGCGCTCAGGCGCTGCACCAGCAACTGGTGCACGAAGGCCTCGGCCGGCATCGCCGCCATCGCCGCGTCGAAACGCAGCAGACCGATCGCATCGACGCCGAGCTCGCGCAGGATCTCGACCTTGCTGCGCGCCAGGGTCAGCCGCGGCGGCGGCGTGCCCTGGGAAAAGAATTCACGCGGCAGCGGCTCGAACGCCACGGCCACTGCGGCCACGCCCAAGGCGCGCGCGCGGGCGACCGCGTGGCGGACCAGCGCACGATGGCCCAGGTGGAGGCCGTCGAATGCACCGATACAGACCACGCTTCCGTTGGGGAACAGCTCCCCGCCCTCGACGCTTCTGAACAGCCTGCTCATCAACTCTCGTTCCGGCCCGACCGGGGCCGCCGCTTCAATGGTGTAACCCTGAAGTATAGCCGTCACTGGCCGCGATCAATGCCCACGCAGGTCGCGTGGGCGGAAGCCCATCGCCAGCATGGCCACTGCGTAGGTCGCGCCGCCGCCGCCGACCAGCAACGCCAGGGCACCGATCCGCTCCCACACGTTCATCGCCGGGAAGCCCGGCAGCCAGTGCAGCAGGGCCAGCAGCACGCCAACCATCGCCGCGCAGGCCAACAGCAGGCGCAGCAGATAGCCGCCCCAGCCCGGCCGGCGCTGGTAGACGTCGGTCTTGCCGAGCCAGTACCAGAGCAGGCCCAGGTTCAGGTAACTGGACAGCGCGCTGGCGATGCCCAGTGCCAGGTGCAGGCCCGGCTGCTTGCCGATGGCCGCCATCACGCCCTGCGCCTTCAGCTCGTCGGGCACCATCACCTGGTACAGCACGGCCAGCAGGGCGAAGTTGAACACCATGTTGGCCACCAGTGCCGCCACACCGGCGCGCACCGGGGTCTTGGTGTCCTGGCGGGCGTAGAAGGCCGGCAGCACCACCTTCAGCAGGGCGAATGCCGGAAGGCCGAAGCTCAGGCCGTACACCGACAGCGCGGTCATGCGGGTGTCGAAGGCGCTGAACTGGCCGTGCTGGAAGATGGTCGCGATCAGCGGCTCGGCCAGCAGCAGCAGGCCCAGCATGGCCGGCACCGAGATCAGCAGGGTCATGCGCAGGCCCCAGTCCAGCGAGCGCGAGAAGCCTTCGCGGTCGGTGCTGACGTGGTGACGGGCCAGCGCCGGCAGGATCACCGTGCCCAGCGCCACGCCGAACACGCCCAGCGGCAGCTCGAGGAAGCGGTCGGCCAGCGACAGCCAGGACTGCGAGCCATCGGTCAGCTTGGCCGCGATGACGGTGTCCAGCAGCAGGTTGATCTGCGCCACCGAGGAGCCGAACAGGGTCGGCACCATCAGCGTCATCACCTTGCGCACGCCCGGATGGCGCCAGCCCCAGCGCGGCAGGGTCAGCAGGTTGATGCCCTTCAGCGAGGGCAGCTGGAACAGCAGCTGCAGGATGCCGGCCGCCAGCACCGCCCAGCCCAGCGCCAGGATCTGCTTTTCCGGCGTGCCGCCCAGCCGCGGCGCCAGCCATAGCGCGCCGGCGATCATGCACAGGTTGAGAATGACCGGGGTCAGCGCTGGCATCGCGAAGCGCTGGAAGCTGTTCAGCGCACCGCCGGCCAGTGCGGTCAGCGAGACGAACAGCAGGAACGGGAAGGTCAGGCGGAACAGGTCGACCAGCAGGCCCTGCTTGACCGGGTCGGTATCAACGCCACTGGAGAAGACCGAGGCCAGCTGCGGCGCGAAGATCAGGGCCAGTGCGGTGACCAGCATCAGCACCCCGCCCAGGGTGCCGGCGGTGCGGGCCATCAGTTCGCGCAGCTCGGCATGGCTGCGGGTTTCCTTCACTTCCGTGAACACCGGCACGAAAGCGGTGGCAAAAGACCCTTCGGCGAACAACCGGCGCAGGAAATTGGGTACCCTGAAGGCGACCCAGAAAGCATCAGTGATGGCGTTGGTGCCGAACGTGGTGGTCACCACGAAGTCCCGGACAAGTCCGAGAACGCGCGAGACCATGGTCATGCTGCTGAACGACAGCAGGCCCCGCAACAACTTGGGTGAACTCACTCAGCGTCCCTCTTGACAATCGACTTGACGTGCATTTCTTACGCCATCATACTAGCTAGCTTGCTGTTCCCATAACACCGATTTTTTCAGGAAACCACCACCGTGGCCAATATCAAGTCCGCCAAGAAGCGCGCCAAGCAGACCGTCGTGCGCAACGCGCGCAACGTGGCTCAGCGCTCGATGCTGCGCACCGCTGTCAAGAAAGTGATCAAGGCGCTGGACGCCAACGATGCCGCCGGCGCCGAAGCCGCCTTCGCCGTTGCCCAGCCGATCCTGGATCGCTTCAGCGCGCGTGGCCTGATCCACAAGAACAAGGCTGCTCGCCACAAGAGCCGCCTGAACGACCGCATCAAGGCCCTCAAGGCCGCCTGATCCGGCGTTGCCGCCCTGCCCTCCGGGGTTGGGCTGCAGACAAAAGCCCGGCCTCGGCCGGGTTTTTTGTTGCCTGCGATCCGGTAGTGCCGGCCGCTGGCCGGCGGTTCACCGGATTGCCGGCCAGCGGCCGGCACTACCAAGCAAAAACCCGGCCGAAGCCGGGTTTTTATCAACGCCAGTCGACCAGCGGTCGACTCTACTGCGCGTCGCGGGCTTCCTGCTCTTCTTCCTTCTGGCGATCGAAGAAGGCCATGATCCGGCTCATGATCGGGAAGGTGCCCTCGCGACCCAGTGCGGAGACCAGGAACCACGGCTCCTTCCAGCCCAACTCGGCAACGATCTGCTCGGCCGCGGCCTGCGCCTCGTCTTCGAACATCAGGTCAGCCTTGTTCAGCACCAGCCAGCGCGGCTTTTTAAGCAGTTCCGGATCGTGCTTCTCCAGCTCGCGCTCGATCGCACGCACCTGCTCCACCGGCGAGATGCCGTCCACGCCACCTTCCATCGGCGAGATGTCCACCAGGTGCAGCAGCAGGCGGGTGCGCTGCAGGTGGCGCAGGAACTGCGCGCCCAGGCCGGCACCATCGGCCGCGCCTTCGATCAGGCCCGGAATGTCGGCGATCACGAAGCTGCGGTAGTTCTCCACCTTCACCACGCCCAGGTTCGGGTACAGCGTGGTGAACGGGTAATCAGCCACCTTCGGCGTCGCCGCCGAAACGGCGCGGATCAGGGTGCTCTTGCCGGCGTTGGGGAAGCCCAGCAGGCCGACATCGGCCAGCAGCTTCAGCTCCAGCTTCAGCGTGCGCTCCTCGCCCGGCAACGCCTGGCGCGGCGAGCGGTTGGTCGAGCTCTTGAAGTGCATGTTGCCCAGGCCGCCACGACCGCCCTTGGCCACCAGCAGGCGATCGCCGTGCTGGGTCAGGTCGCCGATGACTTCATCGGTGGCCACGTTGATCACCACGGTACCGACCGGCACGGTGATGGTCAGGTCTTCGCCACCCTTGCCATAGGCCTGGCGGCCCATGCCGTTCTCGCCGCGCTGCGCCTTGAAGATGCGGTCATGGCGGAAGTCGACCAGGGTGTTCAGGTTTTCATCGGCGCGGATATACACGCTGCCGCCCGCACCGCCGTCGCCGCCGTCCGGGCCGCCGAGCGGAATGAACTTCTCGCGACGGAAGCCAATGCAGCCGTTGCCGCCGTTGCCGGCGAACACTTCGATTTCTGCTTCGTCTACCAGTTTCATTGTTTCGATGCCTGCGATGGGCGTGGCCTGCCGGCCGCCGCCTTGAATGTTATGCCTGCCGATGGCCGGCAGCCCGGCCTGGCCGGTCTTGCGTCCACTCTAACGAAAAGCCCCGCCGAAGCGGGGCTCTTCATGCAGCACTCCCATGCCGGGGCACGGGTGCCGGCGATGCCTGGATCAGGCGTCGGCCGAGACGATGCTGACGGTGCGACGCTTCTTGGCGCCCTTGACCGAGAACTCCACCTTGCCGTCCACGAGGGCGAACAGGGTGTGGTCACGGCCCAGGCCAACGCCCGAACCCGGGTGGAACTGGGTGCCGCGCTGACGCACGATGATGTTGCCGGCTTCGATGGCCTGGCCGCCGAAGATCTTGACGCCCAGGTACTTCGGGTTGGAGTCGCGACCGTTGCGCGAGGAGCCTACGCCCTTTTTATGTGCCATGACTGCTTCTCCTGATGCTTAGCCGGCGATGCCGGTGATCTCGATTTCGGTGTAGTACTGACGGTGACCCTGACGCTTCATGTGGTGCTTGCGGCGACGGAACTTGATGATCCGGACCTTGTCAGCACGACCCTGGGACAGGACCTTGGCGGTGACGGCAGCGCCCTTCAGCGCATCGCCCAGCTTCACGCCGTCGCTGTCACCCAGCATCAGGATGTTGTCAAACTTGATCTCGCTGCCGACTTCGACTTCGAGCTTTTCAATGCGGAGCTTTTCGCCCTGCGCCACGCGGTATTGCTTACCGCCGGTGACCAGTACTGCGTACATGACCAGGCCTTCCTCTGTAGTTATTGTGGTCTGAGCTGCCGCCATCGAGGGCGGACAGGAGCGGGATTGTACGCAGATCATCGGGCGCGGGTCAAGTCAACCCCTGGACGGCCTGGAGGCCGGGCCCTGCCGGGCCGCGCCATGCCCGGCTGAACGGGCCGGGGTCCAGGCAGCCGAGCATGGCTCGGCTCTACACAAAGCTGTCGGCCTGTCTCACAAGGTGAGACACCGGGCTGGCATTGTGGCCCATTGCCCCCATCTGGTCACCTCGGTAGGCTGACCGATTGCCGTTCCCTGCTGGCCCGGCACCCAGCCAACGCCCCCACAACCGGATCCCCCATGGCGATGGATTTCATCCGCATCCGCGGCGCGCGGACGCACAACCTGAAGAACCTCGACCTCGACCTGCCCCGCGACAAGCTGATCGTGATCACCGGCCTGTCCGGCTCGGGCAAGTCCTCGCTGGCGTTCGACACCATCTATGCAGAAGGCCAGCGCCGCTACGTCGAGTCGCTGTCGGCCTATGCGCGCCAGTTCCTGAGCGTGATGGAAAAGCCGGACCTGGACCACATCGAAGGCCTGTCCCCGGCGATCTCGATCGAGCAGAAGTCGACCTCGCACAACCCGCGCTCGACGGTCGGCACGATCACCGAGATCTACGACTACCTGCGCCTGCTGTACGCCCGCGTCGGCACCCCGCGCTGCCCGGACCACGGCTATCCCCTGGAAGCGCAGACGGTCAGCCAGATGGTCGACCAGGTGCTGACCCTGGACCCGGAACAGCGCTACATGCTGTTGGCCCCGGTCATCCGCGACCGCAAGGGCGAGCATGCGCAGGTATTCGACCAGCTGCGTGCGCAGGGTTTCGTGCGCGTGCGCGTGGACGGCGAGCTGCATGAAATCGATGCGGTGCCGCCACTGGCGCTGCGCCAGAAGCACACCATCGAGGCGGTGATCGACCGCTTCCGCCCGCGCGAGGACATCAAGCAGCGCCTGGCCGAGAGCTTCGAGACCGCGCTGAAGCTGGGCGACGGCATGGCCTCGGTACAGAGCCTGGACAACACGGAATCCGCGCCGACCCTGTTCTCCTCCAAATACTCCTGCCCGGTCTGCGATTACTCGCTGCCGGAACTGGAGCCGCGCCTGTTCTCGTTCAACGCACCGATGGGCGCCTGCCCCGGCTGCGATGGCCTGGGCATGGCCGAGTTCTTCGATCCTTCGCGCGTGGTGGTGCACCCCGAGCTGTCGCTGGCCGCCGGCGCGGTGCGCGGCTGGGACCGCCGCAATGCCTACTACTTCCAGCTGATCGCCTCGCTGGCCAAGCACTACCGGTTCGACGTCGACGCGGCCTGGAACTCGCTGCCGGACAAGGTGCAGCAGGCCGTGCTGTACGGCAGCGGCGACGAAGCAATCACCTTCACCTACTTCACCGAAGCCGGTGGCCGCACCCAGCGCAAGCATCGCTTCGAGGGCATCATTCCCAACCTCGAGCGCCGCTACAAGGAAACCGAATCGCCGGCGGTGCGCGAAGAGCTGTCCAAGTACATCAGCGAACAGCCCTGCCCGGAATGCCATGGCGCGCGCCTGAACAAGGCCGCACGCAATGTGTTCGTGGCCGACCGCCCGCTGCCGGAGCTGGTGGTGCTGCCGATCGACGAGGCGCTGAAGTTCTTCAGCGAGCTGAGCCTGCCGGGCTGGCGTGGCGAGATTGCCGCGAAGATCGTCAAGGAAATCGGCGAACGCCTCGGCTTCCTCGTCGATGTCGGCCTGGATTACCTGACCCTGGAACGCAAGGCCGACACGCTGTCCGGTGGCGAGGCGCAGCGCATCCGCCTGGCCAGCCAGATCGGCGCCGGCCTGGTCGGCGTGATGTACGTGCTCGACGAACCGTCGATCGGCCTGCACCAGCGCGACAACGAACGCCTGCTGGGCACCCTCACCCGCCTGCGCGACCTCGGCAACACGGTGATCGTGGTCGAGCATGACGAGGACGCGATCCGCCTGGCCGACTACGTGCTGGACATCGGCCCGGGCGCGGGCGTGCATGGCGGCGAGATCGTCGGCCAGGGCACCCTGCAGGACATCCTGGAGGCACCGCGCTCGCTGACCGGCCAGTACCTGTCGGGCAAGCGCGCGATCGAGATCCCGGCGCGCCGGCACAAGCCGAACCCGAAGATGACCCTGCACCTGCGTGGGGCCAGCGGCAACAACCTCAAGGGCGTGGACCTGGCGATTCCGTCGGGCCTGCTGACCTGCGTGACCGGTGTGTCCGGCTCCGGCAAGTCGACCCTGATCAACGACACCCTGTTCTCGCTGGCCGCCAACGAGATCAACGGTTCCTCGCACCCGATCGCCCCGTACAGGGAGATCGATGGCCTGGACCTGTTCGACAAGGTGGTGGACATCGACCAGTCGCCGATCGGCCGCACCCCGCGTTCGAACCCGGCCACCTACACCGGCCTGTTCACTCCCCTGCGCGAACTGTTCGCACAGGTGCCGGAAGCGCGCGCGCGCGGCTACTCACCGGGCCGCTTCAGCTTCAACGTGCGCGGTGGCCGCTGCGAGGCCTGCCAGGGCGATGGCCTGATCAAGGTCGAGATGCACTTCCTGCCGGACGTATACGTGCCGTGCGATGTCTGTCACGGCAAGCGCTACAACCGCGAGACGCTGGAGATCCTGTACAAGGGCTTCAACATCAACGACGTGCTGGAAATGACCGTCGAGGATGCGCTGAAGCTGTTCGAGCCGGTGCCGTCGATCGCACGCAAGCTGGAAACACTGGTCGACGTCGGCCTGAGCTACATCAAGCTGGGCCAGAGCGCGACCACGCTGTCCGGTGGTGAAGCACAGCGCGTGAAGCTGTCCAAGGAGCTGTCGCGCCGCGATACCGGCCGCACCCTGTACATCCTCGACGAGCCGACCACCGGCCTGCACTTCCACGACATCGAAGCGCTGCTGGGCGTGCTGCACAAGCTGCGCGACGAAGGCAACACGGTGGTGGTGATCGAGCACAACCTGGACGTGATCAAGACCGCCGACTGGATCGTCGACCTGGGCCCGGAGGGTGGCCACCGCGGCGGCACCATCCTGGTCACCGGCACGCCGGAAGACGTGGCGGCCTGCCCGCAGTCGTACACCGGCCAGTTCCTGGCCCGCATGCTGCCGTCCACCAGCGCGCGCCCCGAGCAGCCGGCCGCCGTGGCCAACAAGCCCGATGCGCGTCCGCCGCGCAAGGTGAAGCCCGAGAAGCCGGCCAAGGTGGCGAAGAAGGCCGTGGCCGCCAAGAGCACCGGCAAGGCCAGCAAGAGCACGACGAAGAAGAAGGACGCCTGATGAGCAGCGAACCCAAGATCCTGGCCCGCATCCCGATCAGCGTGCGCTGGCGTGACATGGACAGCATGGGCCACGTCAACAACGCCAAGTACATTTCCTACCTGGAGGAAGCGCGCGTGCGCTGGATGCTGGGCGTGGACGGCGTGTCGATGACCGACCGCATCGCCCCGGTGGTGGCCGCGACCAACGTCAACTACCGGCTGCCGATCGTGTGGCCCAACGACATCGTGGTCGAATTGTTCGTCGAGCGCCTGGGCAACAGCAGCGTGACCATCGGCCACCGCATCGTCGACCAGCAGGACGACTCGAAGCTGTATTCCGACGGCAACGTGGTGGTGGTCTGGATGGATACGCAGACCGGCGGGAGCGCGCCGCTGCCGGAGGCGATCCGCAGCGCTTCCACCTGAAGGTAGTGCCGGCCGCTGGCCGGCAACCTCCAGACGCTTCGCGCATGCCGGCCAGCGGCCGGCACTACCGATCCGATTCAAAGGACTGAGATGATCCACCAGACTGAACTGAGCGACCTGCTGCCCGGCATGGTCCCCTTCCCCACCGACGTCTTCCCCGCCGACCAGACGTGGCTCGGCAAGCACCTGCTGCCGCTGCTGAAGATCGACCTCGGTGTGCTGCGCCCGGAACTGGCCGGCCAGGTGGCGACGATGCTGTGCCCGATCGAGCCGTACGAAGGCTGCATCGGCGAAACCACCGAAGTACACCACAACGATTTCACCGGCACCAACTGGATCGCCTTCGAGCTGACCACCGGCAACCAGATGCGCTTCCTCGGCAACGAGGGCTATTTCATCGGCGACGCAGTACAGGACAAGGACGCGCAGGAACACATTGCGCAGATGCGCGACAGCTACGCCAAGGCCCGCCACTACCACGCCACGCATGGCCGCCTCGCCTGCTACTCGCGCTACGGCAAGGGTGAGGCCAGCGAGCGCGATTATCTGGATACGCTGGGGGGACAGATTTCCTGTGGCAACTGGATCGAAACGGCCGATATTCCGGCCGCCTTCACCCTGGAATTCACCGACGCCGCCAACGACCGGCATGCTCCAGATGATGCCGAAATGGCGATCATCCGCCGCAATGGCCACAAGTTCTTCGCCGTCGCCGAAGTCGCTGGCTACAACTGGTGCGCCACCGGCGCCGACGCGATCGTGATGCTGTATGAGCCGGTGAGCCGCACGGTACTGTTCTCGTACGACTGGTCGTAAGACCCTGCGGCAGTGCCGGCCGCTGGCCGGCATTTCCTGTTTTTGCCGGCCAGCGGCCGGCACTACCATCCCGCTACGGCGCGGCCTTGCGCACGGTCAACGTCGCGCTCGCTTCGCCACCGCCTTCCAGCTGCAGCCGCAACGGCAGCGCCTGCCCTTCCTTCAGCGCGCCCTTGCCCTGCATCAGCATCAGGTGCAGGCCACCGGGCTTGAGCTCGGCGCGCGCGCCCGGCGCCAGCGGCATGCGCTCGATCGCACGCATGCGGCTGACCCCATCGACAATCGTGGTCTCGTGCAGCGACACGTCGCCGAAACTACTGCTGGTCGCGCCGGTGATCACCACCGCCCTGCTGCAGCCGTTGTGGATCACGCCATAGCCGGCAGTCATCGGCATCGCCGGATTCGGTGGCAGCCGCGCCCAGCCCTGCTCCACCGTGACGCAGCGTGATTCCGCAGCCGAAGCCGAAGCCGATGCTGCGGCCGCACACAGCACCCACAGTACGCCAACGAATGGTTTGGTTATCATCGCCCAGGTTCCTTCTTCGCAACGAGACCGCAGCATGACGACGCTCATCGAGGTGATCAACCACGGCCCCATCCGCGAACTGCGCCTGGCGCGGCCGCCGGTCAATGCACTGGACACCGACCTGTGCCGGCAGTTGATCCATGCCATCGAGCTGGCCATGGCCGAAGATGCGCACGGCATCGTGCTGTCGGGCAGCGAGCGCGTCTTCACCGGCGGCATGGACGTGCCGCACCTGCTCTCGCATGGCGATGACAAGCACAAGCTGCTGGATACCTGGAACGCCTTCTTTGGCGCCGTGCGCACGCTGGCCGAGAGCCGCATTCCGGTGGTCGCGGCGATCACCGGCCACGCCCCGGCCGGCGGTTGCGTGCTGGCGCTGTGCTGCGATTACCGGGTGATGGCGCGCAGCGCCGATCCGTCGCGGCCGTATGCCATCGGCCTGAACGAAGTCCAGGTCGGCCTGATCGCACCGGAGGGCATCCAGCGCCTGCTGCGCCGTGCGGTGGGCGTGCACCGTGCCGGCGTGCTGCTGACCACCGGCGCGCTGGTGCCGGCCGAACAGGCGCTGCAGATCGGCCTGGTCGATGAGCTGGCCGAGGGTGACCAGGTGGTGGCACGCGCCGTGGCCTGGCTGCAGAACCTGCTCAAGCAGCCTCGGCAGCCGATGCTGCTGACCCGCGCCATCGCCCGCGCCGACCTGCACGAAGCGCTTCACCCGGACCTGATCCAGCTCGACCGCTTCGTCGAAGCCTGGTTCGCCCCGGATGCGCAGAACGCCCTGCAGGCGCTGGTCGCCCGGCTGGGCAAGTAAACGGTAGTGCCGGCCGCTGGCCGGCATCCGCCCCCCCCAAGAGGATCATGAGGTTGCCGGCCAGCGGCCGGCACTACCGAAGATGGGGCAGCCGCCCTGACCGGTATAATCAGGCCCTCTTTCACTGCTGTGGCCGCCCCCTTGAACGACACGCCCGAACCCGTCGTCTCCGAGCTGATCGACCTGCTCACGCTGGAGCGGCTGGAGGACAACCTGTTCCGCGGGCAGAGCCGCGACATCGGCACCAAGTACGTGTTCGGTGGGCAGGTGCTGGGCCAGGCACTGGCTGCGGCGCAGGCCACGGTCGACAATGGCCGCCACGTGCACTCGCTGCACGCCTACTTCCTGCGCGCCGGCAACATCGACCACCCGATCGTCTACGACGTGGACCGCACCCGCGACGGCGGCAGCTTCTCGGTGCGACGGGTCACCGCGATCCAGCACGGCAAGGTGATCTTCTTCTGCGCGGCCTCGTTCCAGCAGGCCGAGACCGGCGCCGAGCACCAGCACAAGATGCCCGAAGTGCCGCAGCCGGAAGACATTGAACCGAACCGGCCGCTGCCGGCCGAAGTGCTGGAACGCCTGCCGATCAAGGTGCAGCGCTGGCTGTCGCGTGGCGGCCCGTTCGAGTTCCGCCATGTCTATCCACGCGACGAACTGAACCCGCCCAAGCGCCCGCCCTACCACCAGGTGTGGCTGCGCCTGAGCGAGCCGGTCGGCGATGCCCCGGAGCTGCACCAGGCGCTGCTGGCCTATGCCTCCGACTTCCACCTGCTGGGCACGGCAACCTTCCCGCACGGCATCAGCTATTACCACCCGCACGTACAGATGGCCTCGCTCGACCACGCAATCTGGTTCCATCGCCCGTTCCGCGCCGACGACTGGCTGCTGTACTCGCTGGACAGCCCCAGCGCGCAGGATTCGCGCGGCCTGGCCCGCGGCCAGTTCTTCACCCGCAACGGCGTGCTGGTGGCCAGCACCGCGCAGGAAGGCCTGATCCGCGTGGTTCCCGACCAGGCTGCGGCCGCCGCCGTGCCGGCCAAGGAGTAACCCATGCGCCAGATCTTCAGCAGCCAGCGCGTGGAAACCGTCGAAGGCGTGGCCGAGCTACTGCGCGGGCATGGCATCGACGTCAAGGTGACCAACGGGCGCTCGTACAAGACCCGCCGCCGCGGCCAGTTCAGTTATACCGACCTGGGCAATGCCAACGCCTACCCGGCGGTGTGGATCGTGCGTGCCGACGACCAGCCGCGCGCGCGCGAAATCCTGCGCGAGGCGCGCCTGCTCGACACCACCCGCCGCGACCACCCCACCGCCGAATTCGCCTTCCGCGACGCGCCGGAATCGGGCAGCGGCGGCCGCAGCTGGGCCTGGCGCATCCGCATCGCCCTGCTGGTGGTGATCGCTGGGGTGGCGCTGGTGATCGGCCTGCGCCATCGCGGCGCCCCGGCGCCCGCCCCGCAGGCCCAGCTGCAGCAGGCGCAACCGGCCCCGCAGGCAGCGCCGGAAGAGGAAGAAGTCCGGGTCCGCATCCAGCCATCGAAATAACCCACGGGTCGGCCGGCCGCTGCCCGGCAACCGCAAAAAGGGGACGGAGGGGATTAAGTCGTTTGTGGCACAAACGACTTAATCCCCTCCGTCCCCTTTTTTGTCATGAGGTTGCCGGCCGGGGGCCGGCACGACCGTGCAGAAAGCCGGTCACACTTCGCGCGCGGCCCCGTCATGGGACACAATCCCAGCAGGAGAGCCGCCGCCATGACGACGTTCGCCGCATCGATCGACCAGACCCTGGAACGCGAACTGCCCGCCGCCGCCAGCGGTTGCCAGCACGCCTACGGCCGCATCGTGCTGGCCTGCCAGAACACGGTCACCGCCATCGCGCTGGCCATCACCCGCGACCGCCAGGCCAGCGAGGACATTGCCCAGGAAGCCTTTGTGAAGGGCTGGCAGCAGCTGCACCAGCTGCGCAGCGCGACCAGCTTCCTGCCCTGGCTGCGGCAGATCACCCGCAACCTGGCCCGCGACTGGCTGCGCGCCCAGCGCGGGCGCCCGCTGACTGGCGAGGCGGCCGAGGTGGCGATGGGCATGGCCGCCGACCCCGCCCCGGGTGCTGCCGACCGCCTGCAGCGGGTGGAAGAGGAGATCGCCGCCGAGGAGATCATCTCTGCCCTGCCCGCAGACAGCCGCGAAGTGCTGCTGCTGTACTACCGAGAGGGCCAGCGCTCGCAACAGGTGGCCGACCTGCTCGGGCTCAGCGACGCGGCGGTGCGCAAGCGCCTGTCGCGCGCCCGCGCGCTGGTGCGCGACGGCCTGCTGCAGCGCTTCGGTGAGTTCGCGCGCAGCAGCGCACCCAGTGCCGCGTTCGCTACGGCGGTGGTTTCGATGGTACTGGTGGCCGCGCCCGGCACGGCCAGCGCAGCGATCCTGCTCGGCACCGGTGTCGGCGTGGGCGGCAGCAAGCTGGGCCTGGGCGGCGTCAGTGCCGCAGGCGGGGCAGCCATGGGTTCACTGACGGCCGCCGCCAGCCAGCTGCACCTGATTCCCGCCAGCGACTGGGCCACCGTTGCCGGTGGCGTCGTCGGCGGCATCATCGGCAGCTATCTGGGTGGCCGCTTCCTGCTGCGCTTCGCAGACACCCAGCAGGAACGAACAGCAGTGCGACGCTTCGTGCACCTCAATACGTTTACCGCGATGGTCGTCTGCACCAGCCTGCTGATCTCGCTGATGCTGCAGGTGCCAATCTGGCTGCAACTTGCGATTCTCGTCATCGGCCTGGGTACGGTGAACTACCAGTGCCTGGTGCCGCTGCAGCGCGTGATGGCACCCATGATCGCGCGCGATTCAGCGCGGCGCGGCCGCAGCGGAACCAACTGGAAATACGAATCCGTGTACGGGCGCACCGGCATCATCGGGGCGAACGTATTCGTGATCGGCCTGGTGGTATATGCGCTGATGCGCAACGGAAACGTGTAACGGACAACGCCGGCAGTCTGCCGGCGTTGTCGTCATTCACTGCATTGAACCTCAGCGCTGCGGCTTCGGCGCGCCGCCGTCGCGCGGACCGCCTTGGCGCGGGCCGCCGTGCATCGGGCCCTTGGCCGCGTCGAACTCGGCCTTGCTCAGCTGGCCATCCTTGTTGGTGTCGGCGGCAGCAAACCAGGCATCACGATGCTGCTTCATGCGCAGCTCGCGGTCGGCCTTGTCCAGGTAACCGTCCCTGTTGAGGTCGAGCTGGTCGAAGCGCGCAGCCAGGCGCGGATCGGCCTTGGCCTCGTCGCGGCTGATGCGGCCGTCCTTGTTCACGTCCAGCTTGGCCCAGCGCTCACCGCCGTGGCCACGGCGGCCATGCTGCCAGCGCGGCATCTCATCGCGCGAAAGCTTGCCGTCCTTGTTCCTGTCCAGTTCGTCGAACTTCGCGGCCAGGCGCGGGTTGGCGGCGGCCTCGCTGCGATCGATGACGCCGTCACCGTTGGTGTCCAGCTTGGCCGGGTGCTGTGCCGGCGCGGTCGGGGTGTCGGCCGCCAGCGCGATGCCGGAGGCGGAAGTGCCGAGCAGCAGGGCCAGCAGCAGGGGGGTACGGATCATGGGGTCACTCCTGGGAATGGGTTTGCGTCGGGGTGATCACTTCACCCTCGGGGGACAACAACGCCCGGGCGCGACATCGGTTGACGCTGCTGCCAGATCCGTTCATCCGGCGGACAGTCGCCGCCACTGCGACGGGCTGGGGCTATGCTGTGCCCATGGCACTACACGGCGATAGAGACGACGAACTGCGGCTTTTCCAGACCGGCGAGCACCCCTGCGGGTACTGGTCCGACCGGGTGGCGCGCGACCTGGTGCTGGACCCGAACGACCGCCGCCTCGGTGCGCTCTATCCGCTGGCACTGAGCTGGGGCTTCCGCCGCAGCGGCGACCTGGTCTACCGGCCCCATTGCGCGCACTGCCAGGCCTGCGTGGCGGTGCGCATCCCGGTGGCCCGCTTCGCTCCGGACCGCAGCCAGCGCCGCTGCGCCGCCCGCAATGCCGACCTGGAGGTACGGATCACCGCCGCCACCGCCCGCGACGACCTGTTCGCGCTGTATCACCGCTACCTCACCCACCGCCACGCCAATGGCGGCATGGACGACCACGGCCCGCACGAATTCGAGCAGTTCCTGATCGGCAGTTGGTCGCACACCCGCTTCATGGAGATGCGCCTGCCCGGCCACGACGGCCAGCCCAGCCAGTTGCTGGGGGTGGCGGTGACCGACGTCACCGAGCATGGCCTGTCGGCGGTCTACACGTTCTTCGACCCGGACCACGCCGCGCGCGGGCTGGGTACCTTCGCAATCCTCCAACAGATCGAGTGGGCGCGCCGCGAGGGGCTGCCGCACGTGTACCTGGGCTACTGGATCCGGGGGCACCAGAAGATGGACTACAAGCGCCGCTTCCATCCCCTTGAGGCCTACGACGGCCGCCGCTGGCACGATTTCGACAACGAACTGGACGGGCGCTGACAAACCGCTGACACCGGGCCGGGTGCAGAATAGGGGCATGAACGCCAAACCCTTGATCCTCGCCCTGGCCCTGCTCTGCGGCGCCACCGCCCCCGCCTTTGCCACGTCCCCCGCGATGACTGAGAAGCCGTCCACTGCGCTGCGCCTGGCCACCTACAACACCTCGCTGTACTCCGACGACACCGGTGGCCTGATCAAGGAACTGGAGGGCGACAGCGAGCACGCACGCAAGATCGCCGCCGTGCTGCAGCAGGTGCGCCCGGACCTGGTGCTGCTGAACGAATTTGATTTCGACGATGCCCATCGCGCCGCCGACCTGTTCCAGAAGCGCTACCTGGAAGTCGCCCAGCCCGGCGGCGGCAAGCCGCTGCACTTTGCCTACCGTTACCTGGCGCCGGTCAATACCGGTGTGCCCAGCGGCCTGGACCTGGACAACAACGGCGTGGTCGGCGGCGAAGGCCGCAGCCGTGGCAATGACGCGTGGGGCTACGGCCTGCACCCGGGCCAGTACGGCATGCTGGTGCTGTCGCGCTACCCGATCGATGAAACCAAGGTGCGCAGCTTCCAGCTGCTGAAGTGGAGTGCGATGCCCGGTGCCATTCGCCCGGTCGATCCGCGTACCGGCCAGAGCTTCTACAACGACCACGTGTGGTCTCAGCTGCGCCTGTCCTCGAAGTCGCATTGGGACGTGCCGGTGAAGACGCCGGGCGGCGTGGTCCACGCGCTGGTCTCGCATCCGACGCCGCCGGTGTTCGACGGTCCGGAAAAGCGCAACGCGGCGCGCAACCACGACGAACTGCGCCTGTGGCAGGAATATCTGTCCAAGGGTGAGAAGCCGTGGCTGTGCGACGACAAGGGCCAGTGCGGCGGCCTGGCACAGGACGCGCGCTTCGTGATCCTCGGCGATCTGAACAACGACCCGGTTGATGGCGATGGCCGCCATGAAGCAATCGTCGAGCTGATCGAGAACACGCGCGTGCTGCGCTACCCCACCCCGCGCAGCGTCGGCGGCGAGCAGACCAGCCTGGCCTATGCGGCCAAGGGCATCGAACGCAAGGGCGCACCGTTCCACGCCACCGGCGATTTCGGCCCGAAGTCCGGCACCATGCGCCTGGACTACGTGCTGCCCTCGACCGGTTTCGAGTACGTGGGCAGCGGCGTCTTCTGGCCAGCCAATGAGAGCCCGGAAGCGAAGATCGCCGACGGCAGCGACCACCACCTGGTGTGGGTGGACGTGAAGCCGTAACCGGCGCAGCCGCCGGGCATCGCCCGGCGCCACCGGTTGCTGAAGATGTTGTAGAGCCGAGCCCATGCTCGGCTACTGCAACCAACCAAGCTTAGTAGCTCTGCCAGTCAATCTGAGCGTCAGCCCCGAGATAGCGGTCCTGCCAAGCCTGCTCCCGACCCAGGGAATCGATGAACTCATCCTCGGAAAGCTGCTCATATCCGAGCTCGATTTCCATCTTGTTCTCTGGATCCAGATGAAACGTCAAACTCGTCCAGAGTGCATGGTGCCATTGCGCAAAGAGCTGATGCATCTCCAGAAGCGCTGCTTCCGCATCCTCTGGAATTTCTAGATAGCCGTATGAGCCTGACGGCCTGCGGTAGAACGCCCAACCCGACCAGGCATTCTTGATGATCTCGAAGTTCAGCCAGATCCCGCATTGGTCGGTAGGCACGGCATCAATCAGTGATTGGCCAATTCGGTGATACAAGGCAGGTAGCGTTGATGTAAGCCGCTCGTCCAAGCCTTCTCCTGAGGTGTCTTTGGCATTCATCCGTCAGAAGATAAAACACGCAGGATTTTGACGCTCAACCAGATGTCGCTTTCAGCTCGCAATTGCGGCCTAGCGCTCTACGTCTTTGCAGCAACCCTCTAAGGGCAGCATCTGGCGCTCAATAGCCCCAGTAGGCCGTCGCGCATGACTGAAGATGTGAATCCATTGTCGGGCTGAAAGCGTCACATGGAAAAGCAGCCGAGCGTGGGCTCGGCTCTACAGAAGACTTACACAGTTCATGGCAAGCCGTCGGGTGCAGCCTGGCGCTACCGCACAGAAATCTGTACCGACCAACGGTCGGTACCCACCGGGTTTCGGTAGGCGACGACCGTTGGTCGTCGCTCCTTTTTTACGGGCGCAGCTCGACGCCGATGACTTCGGCGGCATCACGCGCGATGGCGCGTGCTTCTTCGACGGTTTCCGCGCGCGCCAGGGTCACGCCGACGCGGCGGTGGCCATGCACGCTCGGCTTGCCGAACAGGCGCACGGCAGTATCCGGCACCTGCAGCGCGGCGGCGACATTGTTGAAGTACGGCACGCCCTCGCCGTGTGCCAACAGCGCACACGACGCCGACGGGCCGCTCTGGCGGATCACCGGAATCGGCAGGCCGAGGATCGCGCGCGCGTGCAGCGCGAACTCGCTCAGTTCCTGCGAAACCAGGGTCACCAGGCCGGTATCGTGCGGGCGCGGCGACACTTCGCTGAACCACACCTCGTCGCCCTTCACGAACAGCTCGACGCCGAACAGGCCCCAGCCGCCGAGGTCGTCGGTGATCGCGCGCGAAATCTCTTCGGCACGCGCCAGTGCCGCGCTCGACATCGGCTGCGGCTGCCAGCTTTCGCGGTAATCGCCATCCTTCTGCAGGTGGCCGATCGGCGCGCAGAACGAGGTGCCGCCGGCATGGCGCACGGTCAGCAGGGTGATCTCGTAATCGAAATCGATGAAGCCCTCGACGATGCAGCGACCGGCACCGGCGCGGCCACCGGTCTGCGCGTAGTCCCAGGCCGGGGCGATGTCCGCTTCGCTGCGCAGGGTGCTCTGGCCCTTGCCGGAGGACGACATCACCGGCTTGACTACGCACGGCAGGCCGATGGCGGCCACGGCAGCACGGTACTCGGCCTCGGTATCGACGAAGCGGTACGGCGAGGTCGGCAGGCCCAGGGTTTCGGCGGCCAGGCGGCGGATGCCTTCGCGATCCATGGTCAGGCGTGCGGCGCGCGCAGTCGGGATCACCCGCAGGCCCTGCTCCTGCTCCAGCTGGACCAGGGTCTCGGTGTGGATGGCCTCGATCTCCGGCACCACCAGGTGCGGCTGCTCCTGCGCGATCAGCGCGCGCAGCGCCATCGCATCGAGCATGTCGATCACGTGCGAGCGGTGCGCGACCTGCATGGCCGGGGCATCGGCATAGCGGTCGGCGGCAATCACCTCTACGCCCAGCCGCTGCAGCTCGATGGCCACCTCCTTGCCGAGTTCGCCCGAGCCCAGCAGCAGCACGCGGGTGGCGGAGGGGGACAGCGGGGTTCCAAGCTTGGCCATGGCGGTTCCAGCAGCGATGTGAAGGCGGGTGGGCATTCTAGCTGCCCGCGCACCCTGGCCATGGCATCCGACGAACGGTCGTCGAGAAGTGATATCACTTTGATATCTTAAATTCGAACCCTCAAGGACGTACCGCCATGAAAGAGAAGTCGCTCGCCTCCCTCAACGGCCTCGGCACGCTGGCCGGTGCCCTGCTCGTCGCCCTCGCCGGCGCTGCCCTGTTCGTACTGGGCGTGGCCGCCAAGGCCAGCACCGGCTCGCCCAACCTGCTGCTTATGCTGCTGGGTGCGCTGCTGGGGGGCCTGGGCGTGTTCATCCTGGCCGGCCTGTACACCATCCAGCCCAACCAGGCGGCGGTGCTGAGCCTGTTCGGCAAGTACGTCGGCACCGTCAAGGACAACGGCCTGCGCTGGAACAACCCCTTCTATGCCAAGCGCCGGGTCAGCCAGCGCGTGCGCAACTTCGAGAGCGGCAAGCTGAAGGTCAACGAGCTGGACGGCAGCCCGATCGAGATCGCCGCGGTCATCGTCTGGCAGGTGGTCGATGCCTCCGAGGCCGTCTACAACGTGGACGACTACGAGAGCTTCGTGCACATCCAGTCCGAATCGGCGTTGCGCGCGATGGCTACCAGCTATCCCTACGACCAGCACGAGGAGGGCCAGCTGGCCCTGCGCAGCCACGCCAGCGAGATTTCCCAGCACCTGAAGAACGAGCTGGCCGAGCGTCTGGCCGACGCCGGCGTGCAGGTGATCGATGCACGCATCAGCCACCTCGCCTACGCCGCCGAAATCGCCCAGGCGATGCTGCAGCGGCAGCAGGCCAACGCAGTGATCGCCGCACGTACGCGCATCGTGGCCGGTGCGGTCGGCATGGTTGAAATGGCCCTGGCCGAACTGCAGAAGAACGGCGTGGTGCAGCTGGATGAGGAACGCAAGGCGCACATGGTCAGCAACCTGCTGACCGTGCTGTGCTCGGACCGCGGCACCCAGCCGATCGTCAACGCCGGTTCGCTGTACTGAACCACCCTCGCGACGGGGCGCCCCACCGCCCCGCCAGGAGCTCGCATGAGTGAGAAGAAAGCCTACCCGCTGCGCATCAATGCCGACGTCCTGGCCGCCGCGCAGCGCTGGGCTGACGACGAGCTGCGCAGCCTCAACGCGCAGATCGAGTACGTGCTGCGCGACGCCCTGCGCAAGGCAGGCCGCCTGCCGAAACCTGCGCCATCGCCGGAGGACAAGGAATGAGCAAGCGTTGGAGCTACCAGACGATCGAGGTCAAGACGTCCATGATGGGCCTGCTCAAGGCCGAGGACATCCAGAGCGAACTGAGCCGCCAGGGCCAACTGGGCTGGGAGCTGGTCAACATCATCATCCCCGCACCGATGTGCCCGGCGATGCTGGTGTTCAAGAAGGAGGCCTGAGCCATGGGCGCCAGCGATCCGAAACAGTACAAGGTGACCGAGAGCTCGCCGTTGCGCGTGCTGTGGATCGTGCTGTCCCTGCTCGCCGCCTTCGTGGCCTGCCTGTATGCGCAGCTGTACAAGGCGCCGGCCAGTACCCCCTGGATCGAAGTAACGCTGTCGCCGCCCTGGTTCCGGATGGGCGGCAGCGCCGCCTGGAGCCTGCTGCTGATCGCCGCGCTCGGCGTCGGTCTGGGCGCGGCGTTCTTCCGCCGCCGGGTGGAACTGGCCGACGGCGTGCTGGACGTTCGCTCGACGATGTACCGCCGCCGCGTTCCGGTGGCGCAGTTGCGGCTGGACCAGGCCGAGGTGGTCGACCTGCAGCGTGACCCCCGCTATGGCATCCGCTTCAAGACCAACGGCTATGCAATGCCGGGCTTCTATTCCGGCCACTTTCGCCTGCAGGGCGGCGGCAGGGGTTTCGCCCTGGTCACCGACCGCATGCGCGTTCTCGCCCTGCCGGTCAACGACGGCAGCACCCTGCTGCTCAGCCTGGACCGGCCACAGGTGCTGCTGGACGCACTGCGCAAGGTGGCCGCGCCGGCGCCACGGCAGTAAGCTGCGCCGATGCAACGACGCCCGCCCCTGCTGATCAATACCGAAGCCATCGAGTTGTGGCCGGCCGGCCTGCTGCGTGCACGCAGCAACCTGGATGCACGCCTGTTGTCGCAGGCGCGCTGGGTGCTGCGGCGCAAGCACGATGGCCGCTACCTGGCCGCGGTGACATCGCATGGCGTGCATTCGCTGGTGCCGCACCTGCCGCGCGAGCCCGGGGTCGAGGACGCACTGGCGCTGCTGGATGCAACGACGGCACGTCCGTTCGGCGCTGCACTGCAGGAACAGTGGCTGCCGCTGGCCGGGCTGCAGCAGCGCCTGCGGCAGCTCGGCCTGGATGCGCAGCGCTATGCCGACGACAGTGGCCTGCCGCTGGAACCGGAACCGTGCCTGCTGCACTTCGCTGGCCGCGACCGCTTCGGCCGCCCGTTGTGGCTGCGCCGTGGCGCCGCGCAGGGCTGGCGACGGATGCGCCTGCACGCCGCGCAGGATGGCATCGCACTGGATGCAATCTCCGGCTTCCGCAGCCATGCCTACCAGTTGGGCATCTTCGAACGGAAGCTGGCACGCGGGCTGAGCGTGACGGAGATCCTGAAGGTGAATGCCGCGCCGGGGTTCAGTGAACACCACAGCGGCCACGCGCTGGACATCGGCACGCCGGGCGATGCCCCGGCCGAGGAATCATTTGAAGCCACCGACGCGTTCGCCTGGCTGCAGGCCCATGCCGCTGGGCACGGCTTCCGGTTGAGCTACCCGCGTGACAACCCGCACGGCATCGTCTACGAACCCTGGCACTGGTGCTGGAGACCGGCCAACGGCTGAGCCCCTCCGTGGCGGTTGGAAGGCGAAATCCATGGGGCTGTCCGGGCGGATTCCGCGCGCGCCCACCACGAGATGGAACAAGAAGGCAAAGACAGAAGCCGGTCGCTTCGCTCGAAGCCTCTATAAGGGATCAGCGCGCGGCTGTTGGGTCCGCCTTCAAGCGAGCCGAGCACCGCAGGTCCGGCGAGGGCGAAGAGGTGCGGGTGTCTGAGCGCAGCGAGTTCCCGCACCGCCCCTCGACGGGCCGAGGAGCGCAGGGGACCGGTGCACAGCACCGGCTCGCGGCCGGCGGCGCGTTTCTTTTGGTTACTTTTCTTTTCGCGCGAAAAGAAAAGTAACGCCCATGAACCATCACGATCGCATCGGCATGGATCGGAGCGACAGCCCTGCGACCGTCACCGCCTCAACGCATTGATCGCCAGCAATACCCACCCGGCCATCATGCTGGTGCCACCGATCGGCGCCATCCGCGTCGGCCACTGCCACAACGCCCCACCCACCAGGCTGCCGGAAAACAGCAGGACACCCAGCAGCAGTACGTACAGCGCCAGGTGTGCGATCGCCCCCTGCGCGCGCGGCCCAAGCGCCACCAGCACCGCGCCATGCGCGAACGCATACAGCGCCGCCATGTTCAGATGCTGCTGCGCCAACGGGTCGGCCACGCCATGCGATGCATAGGCAGACAGGCCGATCGAGGCGGCGGCCAACAGCGCTCCCAGGCAGGCCAGCAGGGATGGCTTACGTGCGCGACGTTCCAGATTGAACATGAGGGCTCCTTGCGCAGCGCCCCTTGCCGGGCGCCGGATGAAAAAAAACGCGCCGCAATGAGCGGCGCGTTTTCGTGTCCAACACTACATGGGTCAGCCGGGGATTACTTGACGGCCCAGTAGATGTCGTAGGTACCTTCCGGGGTGAACGACTTGTCGATGCCGTCCTTCCAGGTTTCGTACGGACGGTCGATGACTTCGTTGCCCGAGGTCACGGCCCAGGCACGCAGGCCGTTGCGCGCCACGTCCAGACCCGCCATGTGGCCGGTGTAGGCCGCATGCGCCGAACGGTGCGGAGCAACGTGCACGTACTTGACCGGAGCGCCGCCGTCGATCTTGACGGTCAGCTCGTCGGCAGCAGCACCTTCAGCACCCTTCTTCTTCACCGGCTGGGCGATGTCGAAGGCGTACTTCTCCTGGCCGAAGTCGGTGGTGATGATGCGGAACGGACCGGCAGCTTCAAGGCCATTGGCCTCCATCACGCGCTTGATCCACTCCTGGTTGTCCTTGATGGACTTGGTGATGGTGTCCTGACCGCGGTCCACGTTGCCGGCGTTGACCACCAGCAGGTTCTCGGCCGGCACTTCAACGATGGCCAGGTCGGTCAGCGGGGCTTCCGGCGTGCGGTAGTCCACGTTCGGCACGGTGGCGAGCATGTTGGCCATGCGCGACAGACCCATCTTGATGTCGTCGCCGATCTGGCGGCTGACATACAGGCCGGCGTAACGGCCGAACAGGTCGAAGCCGTACTTCACCGAGTAGTCCTGGGTGATCTTGACGTTGCGACCGCCCTTGCCGGTCGGCTCCAGGTTGAAGGTGGTGACCTTGTCGTGACCCTTGGTGGCGTCCTCGATGGCGATCACAACACGCTTGTTCTCTTCGGCTTCGGTGATCTTCCAGGAACCGGTACCCAGGTCCTTGGAGGTGAAGTCGAGGGTGGCACCGACACCCGAGGCCGGGCCGGACAGCTTCAGGTCAACGGCGGGATCGCGCAGTACCAGCGGGTTCCAGTCCTTGAAGCGGCGCAGGCTGCTGACCGTGTCGTACACGATCGTCATCTTGCGGTTGGTCTCGATGCTTTCGGTGATGTGACGCTCGCCCGGCAGACATACGCCAATGATGACGAACAGGCCAGCCACGATCCCCAAGGCGATCAGGAACTCGATAATACGGGTCATTCAGAGAGTCTCCGGGGCCGATCCCACGGCCGGGTTGATTGAAGCGAAGCGCCAATCCTAGCAGGCTTCGCGGGCATTGTTTATCGGGATTGGCGCACCGGTTTCCCTGCCGGCTGCGTATTTGTATGGACAAAGGATTCGAAGGGTAACGCATACCGCTACCCGGCAAGTAGGGGGCAACCTTGGCGAAACCCCCCGACTACGACCCAAGTCCTTGTACTTGAAAGATTTTTTCTCAGACCAGCTGGAGTTCGAACGCCTTCAATACGGCACGCGTACGGTCGCGCACACCCAGCTTGGAAAGGATGTTGGACACGTGGTTCTTGATGGTGCCCTCGGCGACGCCCAGCGAATTGGCGATCTCCTTGTTGGAGAAGCCACTGGCCATCAGCCGCAGGATCTCGGTCTCGCGGTCGGTCAGCGGGTCCGGGCGGTCGAGGCTGACGAATTCATTGCGCATGTGCTCCAGGCCGGACAGCAGGCGCTGGGTGACCGCCGGCTGCACCAGCGATCCCCCGTCGGCCACGGTGCGGATGGCACCGACCAGCTGTGCCAGGGTGACGTCCTTGAGCAGGTAGCCCTTGGCACCGGCCTTGAGCCCGGCCAGCACCAGCTGGTCGTCGTCGAAGGTGGTGAGGATGATGGTCGGCGGCAGCTGTTCCTGCCGCGACAGCACCTGCAGGGCCTCCAGCCCCGACATCACCGGCATGCGCATGTCCATCAGCACCACGTCGGGGCGTACCTGGGGAATCAGCTCGACCGCCTGCCGGCCGTCGCCGGCCTCGGCCACCACCTCGATGCCGTCGTCGAGCGCCAGCAGGGAGCGGATTCCCTGCCGCACCAGGGTTTGGTCGTCGACCAGGCAGACGCGAATCATCAACGCACTCCTTCAGGAACCTTGGTAAGGGCCGCCACCAGCACCGTTGCCGGCACCGTCGCCCGCAGCCGGAAACCCTCACCGGGGCGGGTTTCGATCTGCAGCTGGCCACCACATTGTTGCAGGCGCTCGCGCATGCCGCGCAAGCCATTGCCCACATTGACCATATCCGCACCGACGCCGTCGTCGCGGGCCTCGACCACCACCCGGTCGGGGGCTTCACGGTACACCTTGATCCACAGGTGGCGGGCACTGGCATGGCGCACCGCATTGGTGATGATCTCCTGGGTGCAGCGCAGCAGTACGTGGGCCCGCTGCGGGTCCTCCACGTTCAGCGGATCCTCGATCTCCAGCTGGATGTCCAGCGAGGGCACGTTCTCGGTCAGCGGGCGCAGCGCTGCGGCCAGATCGATCGCGCCGGTCTCGCGCAGCTGGCTCACCACCTCGCGCACGTTGCCCAGCAGCAGCTTGGCCAGCGCGTGCGAGCGCTTCACGTGATCCAGGGCCTGGCCCTCGGCCAGGTGCCCGGCGACCTCCAGGTTCAGGGTCAGCGCGGTCAGCTGGTGGCCCAGCAGGTCATGCAGTTCGCGTGAAATGCGGGTGCGCTCGTTGACCCGCGCGCTCTCGGCCAGCAGGGCGCGGGTGGCGCGCAGCTCTGAATTGAGCCGGCGCTGCTCGTCGCGGGCCTCGGTCTGCTGACGCGCAACCAGGCTGGTCACGAAGATGAACATGGAGAAGCCGCCGTACAGCAGCGACTGCATCACCGCTTCGAACAGCGGGAAGCGCAGCAGCAGGTAATAGACCGGAGCCACGGCCAGCTGGCTGACCAGCAGCCACAGCACCCCCAGCCGTACCGACAGCATCCACGGAATGACCCCCGCGGCCACCATCATCAGGATGCTGCCCAGGCCCGACCCGCTGAGGAAGCTGACCGCCAGCGCCGAGACCGTCAGCAACAGCAGCAGGCCGCGGTCCAGCCAGCTGGTGTGGCTGTCGCTGCGCAGGATGCGGGTCAACCAGTAGTAGGCCGTGCCGAAGGACAGGTAGGCGACGAACAGCAGGATCGCCCAGCCGCCCATGTCAGCACGGCTGTGCAGGTTCTCGAACTGCGAGTACGCCAGCGGCAGGCCGACCATGACCCAGGTGAACAGGCCGGCCAGGCGGAGGACGCGGGTATGGCTGAGGACTCCCAACATGCCAGCACTCTACGGGCCCGGCCTGCGTCGCGCACTCCCACGGAAGTCATGCCTCTGCGGTCGCCTGTTCATGCCGCAGCCCACCCCGGGCATGCAATAATCGTGCGCAGGGTCCCTTGATGGACCAACCGCGTTACCCCACGGAGTCACAATGTCGATTGTCATCCGCGACGTGCGCGAGCACGAGCTCGATTCCGTCCTGGCTTTGAACAACAATGCTGGCCTGGCCATCCTTCCCCTGGATGCGGCCCGCCTGCGCCTGTTCTATGAAACCGCTGAATACTTCCGCGTCGCCGAGCGCGACGGCAACCTGGCCGGCTTCCTGATCGGCTTTGGCAGCGACAGCCAGCACGACAGCAGCAATTTCGCCTGGTTCAAGCAGCAGCTGGACACCCCGTTCTTCTATATCGACCGCATCGTGGTCGCCAGCCGCCGTCGTGGCGGCGGCGTCGGCCGTGCGTTCTATGCCGACGCACAGAGCTTCGCCGAGCTGCGCTACCCGCAGATGACCTGCGAAGTCTTCCTCGACCATGGCGCCGATGCCGCCCTGCTCTTCCACGGCAGCTTCGGCTTCCGCGAGCTGGGCCAGAACACGATGCCGCAGGTCGATGTGCGCGCCAGCATGCTGGCCAAGGAACTGTGCAGCTACCCCTGGGTCAAGGAGACCTACGGCGGCAAGCTGCCGGATGTGGCATGGACACGCGCACGGCAGCTGCCGGCGCAGGCACAGCGGCCGACGGGGACCTGAGCGTGGCGGTGAATTTCGATTACGAACAGGCCGGTGAACTGAAGATCGGCCAGGTGGGCATCGCCAACCTGCGCATCCGTACCCTTGATGTCGAACGCCTCGTGCAGGAAATGCGCGAGCGCGTGACCCGCGCCCCGAAGCTGTTCGGCCGCGCCGCAGTGATCCTCGACTTCGGCGGCCTGAGCCAGGTGCCGGATGTGGCCACCGCGCAGGCGCTGGTCGATGGCCTGCGCAGCGCCGGCGTGCTGCCGGTGGCGCTGGCCTATGGCACCAGCGCGATCGACCTGCTCTCGCAGCAGCTCGGCCTGCCGTTGCTGGCCAAGTTCCGCGCGCAGTACGAGCGTGCCGAGGCCGAGCCGGCCCCGCCACCGCCCGCACCGGAGCCGCGCCGCGCAGCCCGTGCCGAACCGAAGCCGGCCCCGGCAACGCCGGTGGCCAAGGTGGCCGACGCGGCTGCACCAAAGCCGGGCCGCATGCAGCTGGGCAACGTCCGTTCGGGCCAGCAGCTGTACGCGGAAAACTGCGACCTGACCGTGATGGCCACCGTCGGCGCCGGCGCCGAGGTCATCGCCGATGGCAGCATCCATATCTACGGGACCCTGCGCGGCCGCGCGCTGGCAGGGGCCCAGGGCAACACTGCGGCACGTATTTTCTGCCGTGATTTCCATGCGGAACTGGTCGCCATTGCAGGCCACTACAAGGTACTGGACGATGTCCCGGACAACCTGCGCGGCAAGGCCGTGCAGGTGTGGCTGGAACAGGACCAGATCAAGATCGCTGCGCTGGACTGACGCAGCCCCCAAACAGAATCATCAGGAGAAGTCCTTTGGCTGAAATCATCGTAGTCACCTCCGGCAAGGGCGGCGTCGGCAAGACCACTTCCAGCGCGAGCCTGGCCTGCGGCCTGGCGCGGCGCGGCAAGAAGGTGGCGGTGATCGACTTCGACGTCGGCCTGCGCAACCTTGACCTGATCATGGGCTGCGAACGCCGCGTGGTGTATGACTTCGTCAACGTCGTGCACGGCGAAGCCACCCTCAAGCAGGCCCTGATCAAGGACAAGCGCTTCGACAACCTGTACGTGCTGGCCGCCTCGCAGACCCGCGACAAGGACGCGCTGACCCAGGAAGGCGTGGGCAAGGTCCTGAAGGACCTGGCTGCCGACGGCTTCGACTACATCATCTGCGACTCCCCGGCCGGCATCGAGAAGGGCGCCTTCCTGGCGATGTACTTCGCCGACCGCGCGGTGGTGGTGGTGAACCCGGAAGTGTCGTCGGTGCGCGACTCCGACCGCATCATCGGCCTGCTCGACTCGAAGACCCACAAGGCCGAGTCCGGGCAGGACGTGCCGGCCTTCCTGCTGCTGACCCGCTACACCCCGGTGCGCGTGGAAAGCGGCGAGATGCTGAGCATCGCCGACGTCGAGGAAGTGCTCGGCCTGAAGGCGATCGGCGTGATTCCGGAATCGGGCGACGTGCTCAACGCCTCCAACAAGGGCGAGCCGGTCATCCTGGATGTCGAATCCGCTGCCGGCCAGGCCTATGAAGACGCCGTCGCGCGCATCCTCGGCGAAGAACGCCCGATGCGCTTCACCAACGTCGAGAAGAAGGGCTTCTTCAGCAAGCTGTTCGGAGGGTAAGCATGGGCCTGTTTGATTTCCTCAAAGCGAAGAAGACCACCGCCGAAACCGCCAAGAACCGCCTGCAGATCATCATCGCGCAGGAACGCAGCCACCGTGGTGGCCCGGACTACCTGCCGCTGCTGCAGCGCGAGCTGCTGGAAGTGATCAAGAAGTACGTGAACATCGACGTCGATGCGGTGAAGGTCGACCTGGTAAAGGATGGCCAGCACGACGTGCTGGACATTTCCGTGGCGCTGCCCGAAGGCCCGGACAAACCCTGATCCCCTGCCCCGCCCGTGCCTGCATGGGCGGGGCTGCCTGACCCGCATGACCGATACGACAACCGCCGTGGACATCACCTGCGTGGGCGACATCGCCTTCGCCGACGCGCAGCGCCTGCTCGCCGCGCATGGCCTTCGGCTGCACCACGTGGCGCCCGGCGAACCGATTCCCGGCAGTTACTGGGGCGAGCCAGAGGCCGGCATCATCGCCAGCAACGTATACGTGCGCGATGACACGCCCGTGCACTCGATGCTGCATGAGGCCTGCCACCTGATCGTACTGCCGCCGGAGCGGCGTGCGCAGGTGCACACCGATGCCACCGACTCGGTGGCCGAGGAAGACGCGACCTGCTACCTGCAGATCGTGCTGGCCGGGCAGCTGCCCGGTGTCGGCAGCCAGCGGCTGATGGCCGACATGGATGCGTGGGGGTATACGTATCGGCTGGGATCTACGAAAGCGTGGTTCGAGCAGGATGCCGAAGACGCGAAGGCGTGGCTGGTCGAACGCGGCTTGCCGGTGGCGTAAAGCCGCGCGCGCGGTTGGCCACGGGCGCGTGGCGACGCGCCGGACCTTGCGGCGCCCCTCTTTTCACTCGGCGCGGTTTGAACAGGACGCCGAAGACGCGAAGGCGTGGTTGATCGAACGCGGATTGCCGGTCGCGTAACGCATCGGTAGTGCCGGCCGCTGGCCGGCAACCAGGTGATGCTTCACGGGTTCATGAGGTTGCCGGCCAGCAGCCGGCACTCCCCCATCAGCCCTGCCCGGCCAGCGTCCGCAAGGTGATGCCGACGATGTAGGCCAGGTACGTGCCGGTGGCATAGCCCATCGTCCCCAGCAGCACGCCGACCGGCGCCAGGGCAGGATGGAACGCCGCGGCCACCACCGGCGCCGAGGCTGGGCCACCGATGTTCGACTGCGAACCGATGGCGAAATAGAAGAACGGCACCTTCAGCAGCTTGCCCAGGCACCACAGCAGCACGATGTGCACGCTGATCCAGATGATGCCCAGCAGGAACAGCCACGGGCGATCCAGCAGCGCCAGCAGATCCATCTGCATGCCGATGCAGGCGATCAGGAAGTACAGCAGCAGCGAGCCCAGGCGCGATGCGCCCGCGCCTTCCAGGTTGCGCGCACGGGTGAAACTGAGGCTGAGGCCGAGCGTGGTCGACAGCACCACCACCCACACGAACGGCGCGTCCAGGCTGAACTGCGCAGCCCAGCTGACATTCGCCTTGAACCACGCCGCCAGCGGTGCGCCAATGGCGTGAGCCAGGCCGACACCGCCGAAGGCCACCGCCACGATCAGCATCAGGTCGGTGAGGCTGGGAATGCGCTCGTGTTCGGCCTGGAAGCGCGCGATGCGCTCCTTCAGCTCATCGATGGCCGAGGTATCGGCGCCACTGCGAGCGTCGATCTTCGCCGCGCGCCCGGCCAGGAAGATCAACGCGGCCATCCATACGTAGCCGACCCCCACGTCGACCACCGCGAACTGTCCGAAGGTGGTCGCATTGACGTCGAACACTTCACGCATCGCCAGCATGTTGGCGCCGCCACCGATCCAGCTGCCTGCCAGCGCGGCCATGCCGGCCCAGGTGTCGCCGGCCACGGTTTCCGGATGCACGGCACGCATCAGCAGGAACGCCACCACCGCACCGAGCATGATGCTGGCCGAGGCACCCAGGTACATCAGCACCAGCTTCGGGCCGAGCCGCAGGATGCCCTTGATGTCGACCGCAAGGGTCAGCAGGATCAGCGCCGCCGGCAGCAGGATGTCGCGCGCGATCGGGTTGTAGAGCCGGGTGTTCTGCCCGTCGATCAGGCCCACAGTGTTGTAGATGCCGGGAATCAGGTAACACAGCAGCAGTGCCGGCACGAAGGTGTAGAAGCGCTTCCACAGGCCGTGCTCCCGCGAGGCGGTCCAGAACACGGCGCCAAGGGTGGCGGCGATCAAACCGAAGACGACGATGTCGTTCTGGATCAGGGCAGTCGAAGGCATGCAGGCGCTCTGGTAGAGCCGGCCGCTGGCCGGCTGCTGTTGGCGGCAGATCAGGAAGGTGTGCCGACCAACGGTCGGCACCCACCGGTAAAGCAGATGGTGAAACAAAAGCGCCGCCCCGAAGGGCGGCGCTGCAATCATCAATTGCCGATGTGCTGCTTCAGCCAGGCATTGACGGTGTCATGCCACAGGATGCTGTTGTTCGGCTTCAGCACCCAGTGGTTTTCATCCGGGAAATACAGGAACTTCGATTCGATGCCCTGGCGCTGGGCGGCGGTGAACGCGGCCAGGCCCTGCTCGACCGGAATGCGGAAATCCTGCTGGCCGTGGATGACCAGGATCGGCTTCTTCCAGTCCGCCACGTGGTTGACCGGATTGAACTTCTCGTAGTTGGCGGCCTTCTGGTACGGCGTGCCGCCCTGCTCCCACTCAGTGAACCACAGTTCTTCGGTGGCGTAGCCCATCATGCGCTGGTCGAACACGCCGTCGTGGTTGACCAGGCACTTGAACGGGCCGTTCCAGTTGCCGGCGATCCAGTTGACCATGAAGCCGCCGTAGCTGGCGCCCAGCGCGCAGGCCTTGTCACCGTTGAGGAAGGCGTACTTCTTCAGCGCCGCATCCCAGCCCTTCTGCAGGTCTTCCAGCGGGCGGTCGCCCCAGTGCTGGCTGATCGCATCGGTGAATGCCTGGCCATAGCCGGTGGAGCCGTGGAAGTCGATCATCACCACCGCGTAGCCCTGGCCCGCGTAGGTCTGCGGGTTCCAGCGATAGCTCCAGCCATTGCCGAAGCTGCCCTGCGGGCCGCCGTGGATCAGGAACGCCACCGGGTAGGACTTGCCTTCCTGGTAGTTGTGCGGCTTGACCACGTAGCCGTGCACGGTGTCGTTGTTCCAGCCCTTGAACTCGAACTGCTCGTAGTCGCCGAAGGACACGTCCTTCAGCACCTCGCCTGCGGCCGGGGTCAGCGCGCGCAGTTCGCCGATGGCTTCGCCCGTGGCCGGCAGCAGGCCAACCAGCACCTGGTCGTTGCTCTTCAGGCTGTTGCGGGTGATCGCCACGCTGTTGCCGGCCACGTCGACTGCGGTCACGCTGCCGTCGCCGATCAGCTTGGTGGCCTTGCCGCTGGCCACGTCGATCTGGAACAGCGGGTGTTCGCCGAGGTCATCGGCAGTGGTGTAGATGCTGGCGCCGTCGGCGGACAGGGTGATGCCACCGGCCGAACGATCCCACTGCGGGGCAATCTCGCGGGTCTTGCCGCTGGCAACGTCCATCGCCATCAGGCCGAAGCGGTCGGCCTCGAAGCCCGGGCGCTTCATCGCGCGGTAGAACAGCGTCTTGCCGTCGGCACTGAACACCGGGCCGGCATCCCAGGCCGGGTTGGAGGCGGTCAGGTTGACCGGCGCCTGCTTGCCGGCAGCGTCGAAGCGGTACAGGTCGAAGTTGGTCGACCACGGCTCCTGCTTGCCGGCCACGCGGATGCTGGCCACCACGCTGGCGCCGTCCGGCGACCAAACGAAGTCGTCATTGCCGCCGAACGGCTTGGACGGCGCATCACCAACGATGGTCGCGCTCAGCGCCGAAGCGCCCTTGACCGCGCCGGCCTTGGCTGCCGGCAGCGGAGCGACGAACAGGGTGTTGCGGCGACCGTCGTTCCAGGTATCCCAATGGCGCACGAACAGCGAATCGAAGACCTTGCCGCTGGCCTTGGCGCCGGCCACGTCCTTGAGCTTCTTCTCGGTGCAGGCCAGGTCCGAGGCGCAGGCCTGGAACACGCCGGCGCTGAACAACACGCGGTCGTCCTGCGGCGACACACGGTAGCTGTCCACGTCGACCGGGAAGTCGGTCAGCTGGCGCGGGGTGCCGCCGCTGATCGGCTGCGCGTACAGCTGCTGGCTGCCGTTCCTGGCACTGAGGAAATACACGGTCTGGCCATCGGCCGACAGCGAAGCGGAATTGACGTTCCAGCCGGCCGGGGTGATCTGCTTCGGCGGCGCTGCGTCGCGGGTGCGCAGGTTGCGCGCGTACAGCGCGGTGGAGGCTTTCAGATTGGCATCCACGCTGCGCTTGGCGAACACCACGGTGCCGCCGTCTGCGGTCAGTACCGGCGCGGAGACGCGGTCCATGGCGACCATGTCGCGGACTTCCAGGCCACGGGCAGCGGCGACGCTGGGCAGGGCGGCCAGCAGGCTCAATGGCAGCAGGGCATGACGCAGTTTCATCGGGGTCTCCGCAGGACGGCAAAAAACCGATGGTAGGCCCGCATGGCCGGGGCTGCCAAGGCCATCGGTCATGGCTGCAGGCGGGCAATCGCCAGAAACAGCAAACCCCGCCGAAGCGGGGTTTTGCGGTAGTGCCGGCCGCTGGCCGGCAACCAGGGGTATCACGGGATTGCGGGATTGCCGGCCAGCGGCCGGCACTACCCGCCTTTTACGCCTTGGCGTACTTGCCGGTGCGGTAGATCAGCCAGCCGACCAAGAACAGCACGGCCAGGCCGATCCACTGTGCACCCGGCAGGTGGAACGGCACCGCCAGCACGTCGGCACGGCTGCTGACCACGATCGGAATCGCGATGGCGATGCCCATCAGTGCCTCACCGGTGATCAGGCCGGCGGCAAACAGCACGCCCGGCTTGTGCACGCGGTCGCGGCCTTCTTCGTCATCGGCGCGCACCTTGTGGAAGCGCTCGACCAGATGGGCGATCAGGCCGCCGAGGAAGATCGGCACCATCAGTTCCAGCGGCAGGTAGATGCCGATGGCGGCAGCCAGCACCGGCACGCGGAAGCGCGCGTTGCGCGACTTCAGCCAGCTGTCGAAGGCGATGATGACGGCACCGACCACAGCACCGATGCCGATGAAGGTCCACGGCAGTTCACCACCGAACAGGCCCTTGGCCACCGAGGCCATCAGGTTGGCCTGCGGCGCAGCCAGCGCGTTCGGGTGCAGCTCGGACTTCACGCCGATGCCGTAGGCAGTGGCCAGCAGGTTCAGTACCGGGGCCATGATCAGCGCGCACGAGAACGCACCGATGCCCAGCATCAGCTGCTGCTTCCACGGGGTGGCACCGACGATGTAACCGGCCTTGAGGTCCTGCAGGTTGTCACCACCGACCGCAGCGGCACAGCACACCACCGCACCGATCATGATCGCGGCCACCGCACCCAGCGGCGCACCGCCGGCACCGACCGGCTTGAGGCCGTCAGCGCCCAGCAGCACGACCAGCACGGCCGAGGCGAACAGGATGGTGGAGATGGTGATGCCCGAGACCGGGTTGTTGGACGAACCGATCAGGCCGGCCAGGTAGGCCGAGACCGAGACGAACAGGAAGCCGGCGACGATCATGATGAGGGTCATCGGGATCGACACGTGCCACTGGCCGACGATGGCCTGATACAGGGCCAGCAGCGGCAGCACGAACGCCACCAGGGCGACCAGCATCCACTTCATCGGCAGGTCGCGCTCGGTATGCGCCAGCACCGGGCCGCCACTCTTGCGGGCCGCGGCAAAGCCGCTCTTGACGCCGTTGAGCAGCGACTTGCGCAGCGAGATCAGGGTCCAGATGCCACCGATCAGCATCGCACCAACGCCCAAGTAGCGCATCTTCGCGCCCCAGATGGCGAACGCGGCCTCGGTGGAGGAAGCTGCGGCGACCGACGCGGCCAGCGCCGGATCGGTGTTCATGAAGAATGCCTGGTAGATCGGAATGGCGATGTGCCAGGTCAGGATCGAACCGGACACCACCACGATGCCGACGTTGAGGCCGACGATGTAGCCCACGCCCAGCAGCGCCGGCGACAGGTTGGTGCCGATGAAGGCGGTGACCTTGGAGCTGCCGACATAGGCCGAGGTGGCCCAGGCGTCCGGGATCAGGCGCATGCCGCTTTCCGCAGCCAGCTTGACGAAGGCGCCGATCACCGCCGACAGGCCGAGGATCTTCAGGCCCGGACCCGGGTTCTCACCGGCCTTGAGCACTTCCGCCGCCGCCTTGCCTTCCGGGAACGGCAGCGGGTCTTCAACGATCATCGAACGGCGCAGCGGCACCGAGAACAGCACGCCCAGCAGGCCGCCCAGGCCGGCGATGCCCAGCACCCACCAGTACTTGAAGTCCGGCCAGTAGCCCATGATCACCAGCGCCGGGATGGTGAAGATCACACCGGCGGCGATCGACGAGCCGGCCGAGGCGCCGGTCTGCACGATGTTGTTCTCGAGGATGGAACCACCGCCCAGCAGGCGCAGCACGCCCATGGAAATCACCGCGGCGGGAATGGCGGTGGCGATGGTCAGGCCTGCGAACAGGCCGAGGTAGGCGTTGGCGGCCGACAGCACCACCGCCAGCACGATGGCCAGGGCCACTGCGCGGAAGGTGAGCTGCTTGGGCGCAGCGTCGTGGTTCATGGAAGCCCCTGCTGGCAAAAAATCCCTGCCACGCTAGCGTTCAGGGCAGATCAAGTCCAGCGTGCCAAAGGATGGGGCAGCCGCCACAGCGCAATGAGGCTGTGCGTGAAGCCGGAATCGGCAGACACGGCAAAGTCCGGCTGGGATCACCTCAATTGATATGTTATATCTTAATACTACCCTGTAGCTTCCGCATCGCATGCCCCCTTCCCCCTCCTCTCGCCTGGCCTCCATCGACCAGCTGCGCGGCACCGTCATGCTGTTGATGCTGCTGGACCACGTGCGCGAGACCTTCTTCCTGCAGCATCAGGTGAGCGACCCGATGGACGCAGCGACGGTCTCCCCCGCCCTGTTCGCGTGCCGACTGCTGGCCCACCTGTGCGCGCCCGTGTTCGTCCTGTTGACCGGCCTGTCGGCCTGGCTGTACGGCCAGCGCCAGGCGGATCCGCGCCGGGCCACGGCCGCCTTCCTGCTCAAGCGCGGGCTGTTCCTGGTGGTGCTGGAACTGACCCTGGTGAACTTCGCCTGGACCTTCCAGCTGCCGCCGGACACGCTGTACCTGCAGGTGATCTGGGCCATCGGGCTGAGCATGATCGCGCTGGCCGGGCTGCTTTGGCTGCCACGCCCGGCGCTGCCGGTGCTGGCAATCGCGGTGGTGGCCGGGCACAACCTGTTCGACGGCGTGCGGGTGCAAGGCAATGGCCTGCTGGCGGTGCTGTGGAAAGTGCTGCACCAGCGCGACTGGATCGAGGCCGGCGCGCTGCGCCTGCGCACCTCCTATCCGGTGCTGCCGTGGATCGGGGTGATCGCACTGGGTTATCTGATGGGGTCCTGGTTCGCCCGCGAGCGCGCACCGGAGCAGCGCCAGCGCTGGCTGCTGTGGATAGGCTTCGGCGCGCTGGCCCTGTTCGCATTGCTGCGGTTCGCCAACCAGTATGGGGATGCTCCCTGGTCGTACCAGACCACTACGCTGCGCACGTGGCTGAGCATCTTCAACGTCACCAAATACCCGCCGTCGCTGCAGTTCCTGCTGCTGACCCTCGGCGCTGGCCTGGTGCTGCTGCGCCTTTACGAATGGCCACCACTTGCGCGCGCGCTACGCCCACTGGCCGATATCGGCGCCGCACCGATGTTCTTCTACCTGCTGCACCTGTATGTGCTGAAGGGGCTGTACCTGGCAGCGCTGGCGGCCTGGGGGCCGACCCATGGCGGGTTGTATGCCCTGGATTCGGTCAGCGGCCTGCTGCTGGTGGCCTGTGTACTGGCAGTGGTGCTGTATCCGCCGACGCGGGCCTTCGCGCGGTTCAAAGCGCGAAGGCGCGATCTTCCGTGGTTGCGATACCTGTGATCGCCCAGGCCAGTCCGGCAATCCACGCATGGCGTGGACCTACTGAAAGCGGATCAGGCCACAGGCCTATAATTCCGCGATGAATTCCACCGCTATCGCTTCCGACGACTTCCTGGGCCATCCCAAGGGCGTCTACGTCTGCTTCTTCACCGAAATGTGGGAGCGCTTCTCCTTCTACGGCATGAAGGCGCTGCTGCTGCTGTACCTGACCAAGTACCACCTGTTCGGCGACAAGGCCGGCCTGGACCTGCTCGGCGCCTACGGCGGCCTGGTGTACTGCATCCCGGTGTTCGGCGGCATGCTGGCCGACCGCTGGCTGGGCATGCGCCGGGCGGTGCTGTTCGGCGGCATCCTGCTGGTGCTGGGCCACCTCGGCATGGCCTTCGAGGGCCACGCCGCGTACCGGGTGAATGGCGAAGTGGTGCGCGACACCTCCGCACTCGCAGTGACCTACCTGTCGCTGGCGCTGATCATCATGGGTGTCGGCTTCCTGAAGCCGAACATCTCCACCATCGTCGGCAAGCTGTACGCCAAGGACGACCCGCGTCGCGACTCGGGCTTCTCGCTGTTCTACGCCGGCATCAACCTGGGCGCGCTGTTCTCGTCGCTGGTGTGCGGCTTCCTCGGCGAGGCCTACGGCTGGAAGTACGGGTTCGGCGCCGCCGGTATCGGCATGCTGGCCGGCCTGGCGATGTTCCTGTGGGGCCAGAAGTACCTGCAGGGCCACGCCGAACCACCGCAACCGGCCGCGCTGAAGCAGAAGGTGCTGGGCCTGCCACGCGAATGGCTCATCTATCTGTGCGCGGTGCTCGGTGTGCTGCCGGTGGCGTGGCTGATGTGGGCCGCGGGCAACGGCGCGTTCGCGCTGGGCGGTGAAATCAGCCTGGCGCTGATGCTGATGCTGGTGGTGCTGGGCGGCGTGCTGGTCTGGTTCGCCTGGTTCACCGGCACGAAATGCACGCCGGTGCAGCGCCAGCAGATGATCGCGCTGATGGTGCTGATCTTCATGGCACTGGTGTTCTTCACGATGTACGAGCAGTCCTACGGCTCGTGGGTGACCTTCACCGACCGCCTGCTGACCAAGGACATCGTGCCCTCGCTGGTGATCACCGGCGGCACGCCGCTGCCGTGGTCCATCCTCTCGCTGCTGCTGGCACCGCTGGGCTTCGTGGTCAGCGCGCGCCTGTCGGAACGGCGCCCGGGTTCGGCCGCACCGCGCGCGTTCTTCGCCGCCATTGTCGTGCTGATGCTGGTGCTGCTGGTGCGCGACTGCCTGGTGATCCCGCAGACCGCAGGTTCGCTCACCTACCTCGGCGGCCTGTTCCTGGTGCTGCTGGCACCGGCCTTCGCCGCGCTGTGGACCTGGTTGGACCGCCGCGGCTGGGAACCGGGCAAGCCGGTCAAGTCGGCCTGGGGCCTGGTGATCGGCGCGCTGTCGTTCGTGCCGCTGGCACTGGCGGCGCAGCAGGTGGGCGCCACCGGCGAGATGGCCAGCGTGTGGTGGCTGGTGCTGGCCTACTTCCTGCTGGCCAGCGGCGAGATGTGCCTGTCGCCGGTCGGCCTGTCGGCGGTGACCCAGCTGGCCGTGCCGCGGGTGATGAGCCTGATGATGGGCACCTGGTTCCTGGCCACCGCGTTCTCGGAAACGCTGGCGGCGCTGTTCGGCAAGCTGGCCGCGATCGAGGTGCCGGAAGGCGAATCGCTGGACATGGTGGCTGCCGCCGGCGCCTATGCGCACCTGTTCTGGCTGCTGATGTGGATCGGCCTTGGTTGCGCACTGGCGGCCTTCATCGCCGCACCGCTGCTGAAGAAGATGATGCACGGGGTGAAGTAAACCCCGCGCCTGCGGAAAACCAGGGCGGCGGAATGGTCATCCACCGCCCTGTCAGCTCAGGGCGCCTTGTCCTTGCCGGTCGCGGGCGCGGCCGTCGCGGTCTTGCCACCCAGGCTGCGCGCCAGGAAGGCCAGCAACTTGTCGTAGTACTCGCTGCGATGGGCCTCGGTGTAGAAGCCGTGGCCTTCAGTCTTGTAGTACAGGCTTTCCACCGGCGTGCCGGCGCGCTTGAGCGCCGCTTCCATGCGCTCGGTGTGCTGGATCGGCGCGCGCTTGTCTTCGCCACCGGCGGCCAGGAACACCGGCACCTTGATCCGTTCGGCCAGGTTCACCGGCGACACCGCGCCCAGCTTGGCCGGGTCACCCAGCCATTCGCGCAGGTAGGTGACGCCTGAGCCACGGTCCTGGATGTCGCCACGGGTGTACATCATCGGCAGATCGTAGACACCCACATAGCCGGCCGCGCACTGGTACAACCCCGGTTCGCGGGCGGCCCCCATCATCGCCGAGTAGGCCCCGTAGCTGGCGCCGTAAATACAGATGCGACGGCCGTCGGCGATGCCTTCGCTGATTGCCCAGCGGGTGGCATCGGTGACATCGTCCTGCATCGCTGCGCCCCACTGCTGCGCACCGGCCTGGGTGTGGGCCCGGCCGTAGTTGCCCGAACCACGGAAGTTGACCTGCAGCACGGCATAACCGGCTGCGGCCAGCATCTGCGTTTCGCGGTCGTACTGGCCGGAATCGAAGATGTCGAACGGGCCGCCATGCGGCATCACCACCATCGGCAGGTTGCGCCCGTCGCTGCCGGCCGGCAGGGTCAGGAAGCCATGCAGCGGCAGCCCGTCGCGCGCCTTCAGTGCAATCGGCTTCACGCTGGCACTACGGTCCACATCGATCCAGTCGCTGCGGCTGATCAGGTGATCGGCCTTGCGCGCCACCGTGTCGTACACGTAGAAATCGCCCGGGTTCGAGCCCGACCAGGTTTCCACCAGCACGACACGGCCATCGCGGGTGCTGGAGGTAATGTAGACGGGCCCTCCGAAGGCGGCTTCCAGGCTGCGGTACAGGCGCGCCTCCGGCGACTTCTCGTCGAAGAATCGGGTACGCGGCGTATCGCCCAGATACAGCGCGCCCACCGGCACGTGGGTGCCGGGCCGATGGATGATGCGATACGGATTGACCACCTCGTCGCGCAGCAGCGTGGCACGCTCGCCGGTCTGCGGATTCCAGCTGACGATCGCATCCGGACCCTGGGCCTGCTCGACGTTGAGGTAGGCCAGGCTGTCATCGGCCGAGAAGCCGAGGGCGGTTTCGATGCGCTTGCTGACCGCCTCGTCGTTGATCAGCTTCCAGGTGTCGCCGCTGCGTTCGCGGAAATACAGCTTGTTGATGTTGTCGCTGCCCGAGCCGTGCACGAAGCGGACCTCGCCGGCGCCATCGGTGGTGAATTCGCCGCGCCGTACCGGCGAAGATGCCACCCGCGCACGGCGGCCGGTGGTCACATCCATGCGATCGACGCGGGTGAACGGATCCTCGGCCAGCGGCCATACGGTCACCAGCACGTTGCGCTCGTCGCCCGGCAGGTCGTCGGCCAGGAAGGCGGCCACTGCTTCGACTTTCTTCGGCTGGATGCGGGTCCCCGGGCCCTTGCTTTCGACGCGATAGCCGACCAGCAGCTCGCCACGGTTGCCGTTGGCGTCGATGGCATAGAGTTCGCCGGTGGGGTTGGGTTGGTCGAGCGAGCCCCACTTCTGGGCCAGGCCGATCAACAGGCGCTCGTTGCTGACCCAGTCGAATTCCTGCGCGTGGTTGCGGCTGGGTGGCCAGAAACTGCCGACCAGCTGCTTGTCCTTCAACCGCAGGATCGCGATCGCGGTGCTGTCTTCCTTCGGCACCGTTGCCGCCACGTACTCGCCCCCCGGCGAGATCTTGATATCGGTGAAGGTCTCCCGGCGCAGGTACTGCGCCAGGTCCACCGCCCCCGCGCTGCCTGCGGCAACGCCCCCGATGACGGCCAGTGCGGCCGCCAGAATGGTCTTGTGCATCCTTCCCCTGCTCCTGTGGACACCTTGTCCTGGTGGCCGATTCTAGGCAGGCCCGAGCGTTTGACGCCAGAGCCGGAAAAGACGACGGCACCGTTGCCGGTGCCGTCGTTGCCACTACCTTGGAGAGAGAGTCAGGACGTGGGTTCGGGGGCGTGCGCCGGGTCAGTGGACCCCGCGCACCGCCAACGTGAGGGCCAGGATGCTGAGGATCACGGCGATGGTGCCGTCGAGCACGCGCCAGGTGCTGGGCTTGGTGAACAGCGGTGCCAGCATGCGTGCTCCCAGGCCCTGCGCGGTCAGCCACAGGCAGCTGGCCGTGACCACGCCAGCAGCGAAGGCCATGCGGGCGTTGCCGAAGTTCTCGGCGATCGAGCCGATCACCATCATGTCCAGCCAGAAGTGCGGATTGATCAGCGAGAAGCCGACCGCGGCCATCAGCACCGCGCGACGGCTGCCGTCGTCGCTGTCGGCCTCGCCCATGCCACCGCCCCCGGCGATTGCACGTCGTGCCGACTTCATCGCATACCAGGCCAGGAACGCGACACCGGTCCACAGCACGGCGCTGGTCAGCCACGGCAGCGCCGAGGTGAGCGTGCGCAGGCCGGCCACGCTGGCGAAGATGAAGATGGCATCGATGGCCGCGCAGGTGGCGACCACCGGCACGATGTGCTTGCGCAGGATGCCCTGGCGCAGAATGAAGGCGCTCTGGGCGCCGACCACGGCGAACAGGCCGATGCCGGTGGCTGCACCAGAGAACCAGGCACCGAGGCCGGTGCTGGCGGAGATGACCGAGAACATGGGATTCACTGCCTTGTATTGCTTGGGGGGACGGTGCCTCGCGAAGGCGGACAGCACCGGAACGGGCGCCATTGTCGCGCCGCAACATGGAAAAGACGAGCTAAACTTCCTAAACCAACATTAGCGGAGCTTAATTCGATGCGCATCGATCATGCCCAGCTGCGCGCCCTGGCCGCGGTGATCCGCGAAGGCAGCTTCGACCGCGCCGCACAGTCGCTGAATGTCACGCCCTCGGCCATCTCGCAGCGGGTCAAGGCACTGGAGGACCGGATCGGCCGCCTGCTGGTCAAGCGCGGCACCCCGGCCACCGCCACCGCCGAGGGGCAGCTGCTGGTGCAGCTGGCCGAGCAGACCGCCCTGCTCGAACACGATGCGCTGCACCGGATGGGCCTGGCCGATGAGGACCTGCCCCAGGCCAGCATCCCGGTGGCGGTGAACCACGACAGCCTGGAAACCTGGTTTCCGCAGGCCGCCTACCAGTTCGCGCAGACCACCGGCACCACCCTGGACCTGCGTGTGGAAGACCAGGACCACACCGTGGAGCTGCTGCGCCAGGGTACGGTGCTGGGCGCAGTGACCACGCTGGACGAGCCGGTGCAGGGCTGCCAGATCCATGCGCTGGGCAGCATCCGCTATGCAGCGACCTGCACGCCGGAGTTCCGCGAACGCCACTTTGCCAAGGGCGTGACCGCGCAGGCGCTGGCGCAGGCACCGGTGCTGGTGTTCAACCGCAAGGACGAAATGCAGTCGCGCTTCGCCCGGCGCATGGCCGGCGACGACCTGCCCAGCACCGCACCGACCTGGTGGATTCCCTCCACCCGGGCCTTCGTGCAGGCCAACCTCGGCGGCATGGGCTGGACCATGAATCCCCTGCCGCTGGTCAAGCGCCACCTGGACGCCGGGCGACTGGTCTACGTACGGCAGCGCGCGTGGGAAGACGTACCGCTGTACTGGCAGCACTGGAAGGGCGACGTGCAGACCATGGCCCTGCTGACCCGTGCGGTACTGGACGCGTCCTCGGCGCTGATCCGGCGCAAGCGCTGAGTTGGCTTCTCAGGGGCTGTAGATCTTGGTTGACAGGCGCTTTCGGCTCACGGGGTCAAAATCCGAGACGATCGCGACACCAGATAGCGCACTTGCCAGCCGACAGGTGCACTTTTTTTACGTAGGCTGGAAGGCTTGTCATCTGTGAGTCAAACCGAATGGAACTTCCTGACGAAATCTATGAGCAGGTCACTGACCTCTCAGAGCAGGGAAACGTCCTCATGGATGCCAATGACCATGCTGGCGCGACTCGGTGCTGGCTGCAGGCTTTAGAAGCGTTGCCAGCTCCTGCCAAGGATTGGGAGGCCTACACTTGGCTCTGTGCTTCACTTGGAGACGCGAGCTTTCTTTCCGGTGACGTAGTGGCCGCCCTGGAGTACTTCATGGATGCATTGAATGGTCCGGACGGGCATGCCAATCCCTTCATTCTGTATCGCGCTGGCCAATGCAACGAACTTCTGGGGCAGCGGGATCGGGCCCTTGAATACCTGCTCAGGGCGTATGCACTGGACGGCGAGGACATATTCGACGCTGACGATGAAGGCGGGAAGTATCTTGCCCTGCTGCGACAGCAGGGCCTCACTCCGCCCTGATACCACCAAGCCAGCCAAGCGCTGAGAATACCGCGCCTGGTCGCCAGGACGTGGCCAGTCCTCAGCCATGGACGAATCAGGACGAGAGCGACTTAATCCCCTCCGTCCCTTTTTTCTCCGCTCTTCTGTGCGTGACCGGGGTCCGTTCCTGGGCGCCCGGTTGTGCCAGCATCGCAGCACCCGACACGGAGCACCGCGATGCAGACCGATCCGCTGTTCCTGCACATCCGGGTGGTGATGGGCATCATCCTCGGCCTGTCGATCACCACCGTGCTCAAGGGCCTGGCGCAGATCATCGAGCATCCGCAGCGCCGCGGCTGCTCGGCCCTGCACCTGGGCTGGGTGGCGTGGACGCTGATATCGCTGGTGACCTTCTGGTGGTGGGAGTTCCGCCTCATCGAGGTGCACCGCTGGACGTTTGAAACCTACCTGTTCGTGATCGTGTACTGCGCGACCTGGTTCCTGCTGTGCGCGCTGCTGTTTCCCGACGACCTGCGTGAATACGGCAGCTACGGGAACTATCTCATGCAGCGCCGGCGCTGGATCTTCAGCGTGATGGCTGCACTGACCCTGCTCGACCTGGTCGATACCGCCATCAAGGGCAGCAGCCGCTGGAAGCTGCTGGGGGCCGCGTACCCGTTGCATGCCGTGTTGATGCTGGCGGTGGCGGTGCTCGGCTGGCGACTGCGCAGCCAACGCACACAGCTGCGCCTGGTGCTGGCAACGCTGGCTTACCAGATCGGCTACTTCGCCGTGGAGTACTTCACCGTCGGCAGTGACTGACCGGGGTGCAAGCACCTGCTGAAAGCCTTTCACTGCCACGCCGCCGGGCGACATCGGCATCAGCGGCACCGGTCCCCCCTATCCCTGCTGCTGCGGGGCCTCCATCCAATCTCCATCAACCCTACACATCGATTCCATGCGCCATGCAGATACTGAGCGGCCGATCACCGCAAGGATGCCCTGCATGCCTGTATTCGTCCGCGACGCCCGCCCCGAAGATGCCGCCGCCTGCATCGACCTGCGCGGGCGCACCCGCGAGAACGCCTTCAGCGCGGCCCAGCTTGCGGAACGGGGCATCACGGTGGACAGCTGGGCGGCCGGCATCGCCCAGGGCGATTCGATCGGCCGCGTCGCCTGGGACGGCGAGCGCATGGCCGGCTACTGCTTCGCCGACCGCGACAGCGGCGAGGTGCTGGTGCTGGCCCTGCTGCCGGACTACGAGGGCCGCGGCATCGGCCGCCAGCTGCTGCAGGACGTGGTCAGCCTGACCCGCGATGCCGGCCACCAGCGGCTGTTCCTGGCCTGCTCGGCCGACCCGCGTTCGCGCTCGCATGGCTTCTACCGCCGCCTGGGCTGGCGCCCGACCGGCGGGGTCGATGAGGCCGGCGACGAGATCCTTGAGCTGGTCTGATCCCACCGCCGCCGGACGTCGCCTGCCACCCATGTGACAGCGCCGCGAAACGTCGGATGCTGCGTTGCAGCAAAAAAGGACCGGATCCGGTTAGAATGGCGGATGGATGCTGCAAGGCGTTGTTTCTTCACGCCCTTTCCCTGCCCCACGCGCATCCTGACCCCTTCCCCTCCGCCAACGATCCCGCCCCCATGAAGAAATTTGGCAAGGCTCTTCTCGCCCTGCTCGTGCTGCTGTTGCTGGCCGCCGCGCTGTTCCTGTACTGGCCGCTGACCCAGCGCTCGGTGCCCGCCGCCAGCAACGACAAGCCCGTCGACGTTGTGCTGGTCGGCGCCGGCATCATGAGCATCACCCTGGCCACCTACCTGCAGGAACTGCAGCCGGACTGGAACATCCAGGTCTACGAACGCCTCGACGGCGTCGCCGGTGAAAGCTCCGACGGCTGGAACAACGCCGGCACCGGCCATTCGGCCTTCGCCGAACTGAACTACACCCCGGAACTGCCCGATGGCAGCATCGAGACCAAGCGCGCGGTCGGCATCGCCGAATCGTTCGAGGTCTCGCGCCAGTTCTGGTCGCACCAGGTCAAGGAAGGCCGCCTCAGCCGGCCCAGCGACTTCATCAACCCGACGCCGCACATGAGCTTCGTCTGGGGCGATGACAACATCGCCTACCTGCACAAGCGCCAGCAGGCGCTGGTGAAGAACCCGCTGTTCTACGGCATGCAGTACTCTGAAGATCCGGCGCAGATCAAGCAGTGGGCCCCGCTGCTGATGGAAGGCCGTGACCCGAAGCAGAAGGTTGCCGCGACCTGGATGCCGCTCGGTACCGACGTCAACTTCGGTGTGATCACCCGCCAGCTGACCGCCGGCCTGCAGCGCAACCCGAACTTCAGCCTGCACCTGAACCATGAAGTGACCGCGCTGCGGCAGAACGCCGACAAGAGCTGGAACGTCACGGTGAAGGATCTCAAGGCCGGCACCGAAACCACCACCCACACCCGCTTCGTCTTCATCGGTGCCGGTGGCGCCGCGCTGAAGCTGCTGCAGATGTCGGGCATTCCGGAATCGAAGGACTATGCCGGCTTCCCGGTCGGTGGCCAGTTCCTCGCCTTCCAGGGCCAGGACGTGACCTCGCGCCATGGCGTGAAAGCCTACGGCATGGCCGAGACCGGTTCGCCGCCGATGTCGGTGCCGCACCTGGATGCGCGCAAGCTGGACGGCAAGCCGGTGGTCCTGTTCGGGCCGTTTGCGCTGTACAGCACCAAGTTCCTCAAGCACGGCTCGTGGTGGGACCTGTATTCCTCGGTGACCCACAACAACGTTGGCCCGATGCTGGAAGTGGGCAAGGACAACCTGGACCTGGTGCAGTACCTGATGGGCCAGGCGCGCCTGAACGATGCCGACCGCCAGGCCGAGCTGGTCAAGTACTTCCCCAATGCCAAGCCGGGCGACTGGAAGCTGGTGACCGCCGGCCAGCGCGTGCAGATCATCAAGCGTGACCCGCTGAAGGGCCCGGTGCTGCAGTTCGGCACCGAGATCGTGACCGACAAGGACCACACCCTCGCCGCCCTGCTCGGCGCCTCGCCGGGTGCGTCGACCTCGCCGCCGATCATGCTGGACCTGATGGCCAAGGCCTTCCCGGAGCAGATGAAGGCCGGCTGGGAAACCCGCCTGCGCGAGATCGTGCCATCGTACGGGCGCAAGCTCAACGACAGCCCGGCGCTGGTGAACGAGATCCGTACGCTGACCAGCCAGACCCTGCAGTTGCCGTACCTGGAGGTGCCGGTGGATGCGAACGCGGCATCGCCCGCGGCGGCCACGGTGCCGGCACAGACCAAGGAAAAGCGCAACGCCAATGAGGAACTGCAGGCGCTGTAAGCCCGCACGTTCCTTTCGATGCAAACGGACGGCCACCTTCGGGTGGCCGTTCGCGTTTGTGCGGTGACAGGTCGGATCCCTCCCGCACGTGAGGGCTCTGACCTGCGCCTGGGCACCGGGGTGGAGCCAGGGCCCATTGCCTCCGTCAACGGGATCCGACCCCGGCCCAGCCGCTGCCATGCGCCTGGAAGCCCTTCCTCAGTGACACGAATTGTAATGTTGTTAAGAATTATTTACATTTGCACCCCGCGCAGTGACCGCGCGCCTTAGCAGCCGGACCTGACCGTGCCCGAAGCCGCCGCCCGGGTGCCGGACGACTGTTGCCGCCCTTCCCCGCCTCCACGCTCCGAGCCGCCCATGTCCCCGAATTTCCCCAATCGCCAGCCCCGCCGCGCGCTGCTGCCGGCCGCCCTGCTTTCGTCGCTGACCGTGCTGGGCGCGCCCAGCGCGTTCGCCGCCGCCGAAGGCGCCGCCGACGCCAAGACCCTTGATCGGGTCAGCGTGCGTGCCGAGCAGTCCGCTCCGCCGGCCAGCACTACGCGCCTGCCGATCACCCTGCAGGAAACCCCGCAGTCCGCCACCGCCATCAGCCTGCAGCGCCTGCAGGACGAATCACTGTTCAGCATCAACGATGTGATGCGCAACGTGACCGGCGTCAGCGTGTCCTTCTATGACACGCAGCGTCCGCTGTACTACGCGCGTGGCTTCGCCATCACCGACTTCCAGGTCGACGGCATCCCCACCTACAGCGGGTCCACCAACCAGGAATACGACACCGCCTTCTACGACCGCATCGAAGTGATCCGCGGCGCCAACGGCCTGCTCAGTGGCGCTGGCGTGCCGTCGGCCACGGTCAACCTGCTGCGCAAGCGCCCCGGCAAGGAATTCGACGCGTCATTCGCGGTCAGCGCCGGCAGCTGGGACTTCCGCCGCATGGAAGCCGACGTGACCGCGCCGCTGACCGATGATGGCCGTTTCCGCAGCCGCGTGGTCGCCGCCTACACCGACCGCGGGCTGTACTACGACCGTTACGACGAGAACAAGATGGCCGGCATGGCGGTGCTTGAAGGCGATGTCACCGACAGCACCACGGTCACCGTCGGCTACCAGACCCAGGACAACAACCCGACCGGTTCGACCTGGGGCACCGTGCCGTTCTTCGACAACCAGGGCAATTTCGCCCATCTGCCGCGCTCGACCAACCTGTCGCCGAAGTGGAGCTACTGGAAGCGCGAGAGCAACACCGCCTTCGCCAACCTGGAACAGCGTTTCGGCGACAACTGGCTGTTGAAGATCAACACGGCCTACACCCGCGGCAACGTGCAGAACGTGCGCCTGTACGGCACCGGCAACCCGGACCCGGTGACCGGATCGGGCATCTACCTGCGTGCCGCCGCCGGTGATTCGAAAGACACCCGCCGCAATGTCGATGCTTACCTGACCGGCAGCTTCCCGCTGTTCGGCCGCGACCACGACCTCACGGTCGGCGCCCAGTGGTCGGATCTGGAAGGGACCACGAACACCGTGGCGCTGAACTTCCCCGGCGACTGGGCAACGTGTGTCAGCGCCACGGGTGCACGCGAGCGCTGCTACTACATCCCCAACGTGTACTCCTGGAACGGCGACATTTCCGAGGTGACCTACACCCGCACCGGCGCACGCCGTGTAGCGAAGACCACGCAGAGCGGCGTCTATCTGGCCACCCGCCTGCACCTGGCCGATCCGCTGTCGCTGATCGCCGGTGCACGCCTGAGCCGGTGGGAAACCCTCACCCGCTCCTACAACGCCGCCGGCGCCTATACCGGCACCAGCGGTGCGTACAAGGTGAGCGATGAAGTCACTCCGTACGTGGGCCTGGTCTACGAGATCACCCCGAACGTGTCGGCCTATGCCAGCTACACCGAGATCTTCAATCCACAGAACTACAAGGACCGCAACGAAAACCTGCTGGCGCCGGTGCAGGGCTCGAACCTGGAAGCGGGCATCAAGACGCAGTGGTTCGATGGCCGCCTGACCGCAAATGCCGCTGTGTTCGAGGCCAAGCAGGACAACTATGCTGTGCGTGACATGGGTGTGCCGGAGGGTTCGCTCAGCGACGGCACCTCGGCCTACATCGGCGTCAACGGTACCAAGGCGCGTGGCTGGGAGATGGACATCAACGGCGAGATCCTGCCGGGCTGGACGGTCAATGCCGGCTACACCCACGTCAAGGTCACCCGCGCCGCCACCGACCTGCTGTACGCCAACCCGCCCAAGGATCTGCTGCAGCTCAACACCCAGCTGCAGCTGCGCGGTGCGCTGGAACGCCTGAGCGTTGGCGGTGGCCTGCAGTGGCAAAGCAAGGTGCAGGGCTACAACATCGCCTACCCGCTGGGCGGCACAGTGACGGTGAACCAGCCGGCGTACATGCTGGTGCAATTCAATGCCAACTACCGCATCAGCGACAGCTGGACCGCAACGCTGAGCGTGCGCAACGCGCTGGACAAGACTTACTGGGCCAACCTGGACTACAACAACTACGGCGAGCCGCGCTTCGTGTCCGCCAGCCTGCGCTGGAAGTTCTGAGGCACCTGCGAACCGGTGGGTGCCGACCGTTGGTCGGCACACCCCACACCCTGAATGGGCCCGCCTCCGCGCGGGCCCTTCTTTTTTGCTGCACTGCAGGTTGTACCCACTTCGTAATTATGCCGTAATTATCCCAACACCCGTCGGAAGCCGGTCAATGAACCCGAGCTGGGATACGTTGGAACGCAGTCGCCAGGCCCGCCTGGAACGTGCCGCGCCGTGGGCCCGGGGACGCGAGGTCGCCACCAGCGACGTCGGCAAGTTGCTGCACGCAGTGCTGGAGCCAGGCGACAAGGTCTGCCTGGAGGGCAACAACCAGAAGCAGGCCGATTTCCTCGCCCAGGCGCTGGCCGACCTCGACCCCGCCCGCGTGCATGATCTGCACATGGTGCAGTCGGTCCTCTCACTGCCCTCGCACCTGGACGTGTTCGAGCGTGGCATCGCCTCGAAACTGGATTTCTCGTTCTCCGGCCCGCAATCGGTGCGACTGGCCAACCTGGTAGCCGAAGGGCGCATCCAGATCGGTGCCATCCACACCTACCTGGAATTGTTTGGCCGCTACTTCATCGACCTGACCCCGCGCGTGGCCCTGGTGGCCGCACAGGCCGCAGATCGGCACGGCAACCTCTATACCGGCCCGAACACCGAAGACACGCCGGTGATCGTCGAGGCCACCGCCTTCGGTGGCGGCATCGTCATCGCCCAGGTCAACGAGATCGTCGACAGCCTCCCCCGCGTCGATATTCCTGCGGACTGGGTCAACTTCGTGGTGCAGGCGCCGAAGCCGAACCATATCGAGCCGCTGTTCACCCGCGACCCGGCGCAGATCTCCGAGATCCAGGTGCTGATGGCGATGATGGCCATCAAGGGCATCTACGCCGAGTACGGCGTGAATCGTTTGAATCACGGCATCGGCTTCGATACCGCCGCCATCGAACTGCTGCTCCCCACCTACGCCGAATCGCTCGGGCTGAAGGGAAAGATCTGCCAGCACTGGGCGTTGAACCCCCACCCGGCACTGATTCCGGCGATCGAATCGGGCTTCGTCAGATCGGTGCATTCGTTCGGTTCGGAACTGGGCATGGAGAAGTACATCGCCGCGCGAGGCGATGTGTTCTTCACCGGCGCCGATGGCTCGATGCGTTCCAACCGCGCGTTCTCGCAGACCGCCGGCCTGTATGCCTGCGACATGTTCATCGGTTCCACACTGCAGATCGACCTTCAGGGCAACAGCTCCACCGCCACCCGCGACCGCATCGCAGGCTTCGGTGGCGCGCCGAACATGGGTTCCGATGCACGTGGCCGGCGCCATGCCAGCGACGCCTGGATCAAGGCCGGCCAACAGGCCGCGCGCCCGGGCGAGATGCCGCGCGGGCGCAAGCTGGTGGTGCAGATGGTGGAAACCTTCCGCGAGCACATGGCGCCGGCCTTCGTCGATCGCCTTGATGCCTGGGACCTGGCCGAACGCGCGAACATGCCGCTGCCGCCGGTAATGATCTACGGCGACGACGTCAGCCATGTGCTGACCGAGGAAGGCATTGCCAACCTACTGCTGTGCCGCACCCCTGAGGAGCGCGAACAGGCGATCCGTGGCGTGGCCGGCTATACCGCCGTGGGCCTGGGCCGCGACCGCGCGATGGTGGAAAACCTGCGCGACCGCGGCGTGATCCGCCGTCCCGATGACCTTGGCATCTCCGTGCGCGATGCCAGCCGTGACCTGCTGGCGGCGCGTTCGGTGAAGGACCTGGTGCGCTGGTCCGGCGGTCTGTACGACCCGCCCAAGCGCTTCCGCAACTGGTAAGGGGCTGAGCATGGAAACCCTCGACTATCGATTCGAAGGACACACTGCGGTGCAGTTCCCGCGCGAAGCGGTGCTGGTCGGCGTGCTGGCCTCGGGCAACCTGGAGATCCTGCTGGAACCCGCTGCGCTGGAAGGCGCGATGACGGTGCGCATCATCACCGCCGCGAAGGGCTTCGGCAGCGTGTGGCAAGCGGTGATCAACGACTTCGCACAGCGTCATCCGCTGCGCGATGTGCGCGTCTCGATCAACGACGCCGGTGCGACCCCGGCCGTGGTCAGCCTGCGCCTGGACCAGGCCGTGGAAACCCTGCTGGCCGGAGGCGCGCCATGAACCACGTACAGCGCCACAGCTACTACGAGGCCGATGCGCGCGAGCGCATCGCCGGGCTGGTCGACGCCGGCTCGTTCCACGAGTTCCTCGGCCCGGCGCGACGGATGATGAGTCCGCACCTGGCCCAGCTCGACCAGCCGGCCGCGTTCGACGATGGCATCGTCGTCGGCGAGGCCAGGCTGCAGGGCAAACACGTGCTGCTGGCCGCACAACAGGGTGAATTCATGGGCGGAGGCGTGGGCGAAGTACATGGCGCCAAGCTGACCGGGCTGCTGCGCCGTGCGGCGCACACCCGCCCTGACGGCGTGCTGCTCCTGCTCGATACCGGCGGTGTGCGGCTGCACGAAGCCAATGCTGGGCTCATCGCCATTTCCGAGATCATGCGCGCCACTCTGGACGCGCGTGCAGCGGGCGTGCCGGTGATCGCGCTGATCGGCAGCGGCAACGGCGCCTTCGGTGGCATGGGCATCGTTGCTCGTTGCTGCGGCATGGTGATCATGTCCGAGGAAGGCCGGCTGTCGCTGTCCGGGCCAGAGGTGATCGAAACCGTACGCGGCGTGGAAGAGTTCGATTCCCGCGACCGCGCACTGGTCTGGCGCGTAACGGGAGGCAAGCACCGCTACCTGATCGACCAGGCACAGGTGCTGGTGCCCGATGCCATCGACGCGTTCGCGCAAGCGGCATTCAATGCGCTGCAGCCGGATACCAGCAGTACCGATCCGGATACTGCACTGGCCGCGCTGCAGCAACGCCATCTGGCATTGAAGGCGCGCGTGCAGGCCTGGAGCGATTGCCGCGATGGCCTGGAAATCTGGGCGCGGCTGGGCATTTCCCACCCCGAACGCCTGCCACTGCTCGACACCGATGAATTCCTCATCGCCACCGCCGACCGGAGCCTGCCATGAGCATGCCGTTGCAGACACTGCTCGATGCCCTGTTTCCGCATGGGCATGCCGTTGCGGTGAACGATTCGGTGCTGACCGGCAGCGCCACCACCGACGACGGCGACGTGACCGTGATCGGCACCGCCGACAAGCTCGAGGTGGGCGTGGACCATGCACTGGCACTGGCCGAAACGGTGCTGGCCAGCACCGCCGCGCATCCGCAGCAACCGATCGTGATGCTGGTCGACACCGCCGGCCAGCGCCTGGCACGCCGCGACGAACTGCTCGGCATCAACGGCTGTTTCGCGCACCTGGCGCAGACGCTGGATCTCGCGCGTCGACGTGGCGCGCGACTGGTCACGCTGGTCTACGGTGAATCCGTCAGTGGCGGCTTCCTCTCGTTCGGGCTGATGGCCGACCACATCCACGCCCTGCCGGATGCGCAGGTGCGGGTGATGGACCTGCGCGCGATGGCCCGGGTGACCAAGCAGCCGCTGGATAGACTGCAGGCGCTGAGCCAGACCTCACCGGTGTTCGCACCGGGCGTGGAGAACTACGTGGCGATGGGTGCGGTGGAATCGCTGTGGGAGGGCGATCTTGCCCAGCACCTTCTGCAGGCCCTGCGCACGCCCGCCGATGGCGACCGCCGCGCCCTGCGCGGAGCCGAACGTGGCGGGCGCATGCTGGCCGCACGCGTGGCTGAAGCGGTGAGCCAGGGCGATGCCTGAGCGGCTGCCCCGCCATACGCTGGTCTGGCTGTCAGCGCACGCCGGCTGGCAGGCGGACATCGCCGCGCATGAGTCGCGCCTGGCCGACTGGTTTGCGCAGGGCCGCCCGGCCATCGTCGCGCGGCGTTCCGCCGACGATGCCGATCCACGCCTGCGTCTCGGCGTGCCGCTGCCGCCCGCCGAGGGCAAACTGCGCCTGGCCCTGCGCGTGCCAGCACGCGATGTGCTGCGCACCACGCCGCCGCCGGCACTTCAGACGGTGCTGAAAGGCGACATTCCACAGGACTGGCGGCGGCCCCTTGAAGTGCTGCAGAACATCGCTGAGGCGCGCGTATTCGGTGCCTTCGCGTGGCAGCACCTTACTGGCCTGCGCTATGTGCACGCGCGCTCGGACGTCGATCTGCTGTGGCCGATCGACACCACCGCGCAGGCCGATGCCCTGGCTGCACGGCTACAGGCATGGGAAGCCGAACACGACCGGCGGGTCGATGGCGAGCTGTGCCTGGGCCGCGACGCCGCCGTGAACTGGCGGGAGTACGCCGGACGCAGCCGCGAGGTACTGGTCAAGCGCCTCGATGGTGCCGCACTGGAACTCCGCGATGCGTTGTTCGCCTCCGCCGGGGTGAGCGCATGAACGCCGTCGTGCGATCGGCAGTCAGGCCGGCAGCTGCCGTGGACAGCGCGCGTCTGGGGCGCCTCGCCGTCGCCAGCCTGCATGCGGAGCTGGCGCTGGCACCCAAGCCCGGACTGGTCACACCATTCGACAGCGGCAGCCATCACGACATGGACGCCGGCACGTTCCTGCGCAGCCTGTTCGCACTGCGCCACTACTTCACCGCCGTGGCCCGCCTCGGTGCAGCCGGGACGGACTTCGACGCCTTGCGCCGGTGTGGCATCGCCGCCGAGATCGCGATGCTGCGCGCGACCGCCGGCGTCAATACCCATCGTGGCGCGGTCTTCAGTCTCGGCCTCCTGGTGGCGGCCGCCGCGGCCTGTCGCTCCCGCTTGGGCCATGCCGCCACGGGCGAGCAGGTCTGCCAGGAAGTGTGCCGCTGGTCTGCCGAGCTCGCCGACGCACCCCTGGATGCCAACAGCCCTGGCCAGCGCGCGCGTGCACGGCACGGCGTGCAGGGTGTGCGCGAACAAGCGGCCGCCGGCTATCCGCTGCTGCGCGAAGTGGGACTGCCTGCCCTGCGCCACGCAGTGGCCAACGGACTGCCGCGCGAGGCCGCGATGTGCCAGGCCCTGATGCAGCTGGTCGCATGCGTGGATGACCTCAACCTGCTGCACCGTGGCGGCGCCGACGGCTTGCGCTGGGCACAGCGACAGGCGCATGGTTTCCTCGACGGCGGCGGTGCGTTCGTGCCCGGCTGGCAGGCACGCCTGCACGGCATCGGTGAGCGCTTCGTCGCGCGCCGCCTGAGTCCCGGTGGCAGTGCCGACCTGTTGGCCTGTGCCTGGTTCCTGCTACAGCAGGAGGACGCATGAGCCTTGCCCTGCTCTGCTCCGGCCAAGGTGCGCAGCATGCGGCGATGTTCGACCGCGTGCGCGATCTTCCGGCCGCACGCCATACCCTTGATGTTGCCAGCACGGTACTCGGCCGCGATGTGTTTTCCGCCGCTGCGGCCGACGACCGTTTCGACAATGCGCAGGCGCAACCACTGCTGTGCGCGGCCACTCTGGCGCAGTGGCAGGGGCTGCGCGACAACGTGCCAACGCCGACGCTGGTCGCCGGCTACAGCATCGGCGAGTTGGCCGCGCATGCCATCGCCGGCAGCTTCGATGCGACCACCTGCCTTGCCCTGGCTGCGCAGCGCGCGCAGTTGATGGACGGCGCCAGCCCCGCCGATGCAGGCCTGCAGGCCGTGCTCGGCCTGGAACGCCATGTACTGCAGCCGCTGTGCGATCTGCACGGTGCGCACATGGCCATCGCCAACGGGCAGGACCATTTCATCGTGGGCGGCACGCACGCCTCGTTGCTGCGGCTGGCCGATGCAGCGCAGGCGCAGGGTGCGGACATCCGTCCGCTGCCGGTGCACGTGCCTGCACACACACCGTTGCTGGCGGCAGCGGTAGCACCGTTTGCTGCCGCACTCGATGCCTCGCCACTGCAGGCCCCACGCCTGCCGCTGCTGGCCGGCATCGATGCGCGACCGGTGCGGGATCGCGCAATGGCGGTCCACACGCTGTCGGCGCAGCTGGCGCAGACCATCGAATGGGCGCAGGTGATGCGCCAGGCCTTCGAGCGCGGCGCGCGGGCTTTCCTGCAGCTGGGCCCGGGCAACGCGCTGGCGCGCATGGTCGCACCGGCCTATCCGTGCTGCGAAGTGCGCGCGGTGGAAGAGTTCCAGAGCCTGGAAGGCGCCGCGGCGTGGGTCCGCAGTGCGCTGGAGCGGCTGCAGTAACGGGTTCGAGCAGTACGTATCACGCATCACGCAGTACGTCGCCTTACCCCGGGGATGGCGGGTCTCCATCCGCGCTGTACGTGAGTCACGTGTCTGGGAGGGCGCATGAGTCCACAAATCGCAACGATCATCGGTCTGGTGATCATGTTCATCGTCGCCACGGCGATGCCGATCAACATGGGCGCGGTCGCCTTCGCGTTGGCCTTCATCATCGGTGGGCTGTGGGTCGACATGGGCGGCAAGGAGGTCCTGGCAGGCTTTCCCGGCGATCTGTTCCTGACCCTGGTCGGCATCACCTACCTGTTCGCCATCGCGCAGAAGAACGGCACCATCGACCTGCTGGTGCACTGGGCTGTAAAAGCCGTGCGCGGCCATATCGTGGCCATCCCGTGGGTGATGTTCGTGATCACCGCGGTGCTGACCGCCTTCGGCGCGCTGGGCCCGGCGGCGGTCGCGATCATCGGCCCGGTCGCGCTGCGCTTTGCCAAGCAGTACAACATCAACCCACTGATGATGGGCCTGCTGGTCATCCATGGCGCACAGGCGGGCGGCTTCTCGCCGATCAGCGTGTACGGCAGCATCACCAATGGCGTAGTGCAGAAGGCCGGGCTGGAAGTGACCGAGATGGCGGTGTTCCTGACCAGCCTGGGCTTCAACTTCATGATGGCGACGATCTGCTTCTTCGCCTTCGGTGGCATCGCCCTGCTGCGTCGCGGCTCGATCACCGCGGCAGGAACGATCGGCAATGCCGAACCGGCGATGGCCGGTGGCCCGCAGGCGTCGTCGCGCCAATTCGCGATCGAAGGCCATGGCGCGCTGGTCGCAGCAGGTGGCGGCACGCTCAGCAATGATCCGGCGGCACTGGATGCGGTGGGCCTGACCCGCGAGCGCCTGTTCACCCTGATCGGCCTGCTCGGCCTGGGCGTGGCCGCGCTGATCTACAACCTCAACGTCGGTCTGGTCTCGATCACCGTGGCTGTCGCGCTGGCACTGCTGTCGCCACAAAGCCAGAAGGGTGCGGTCGATGGCATCAGCTGGTCCACCGTGCTGCTGATCTGTGGCGTGGTGACCTACATCGGCGTACTGGAACATGCCGGCGCGGTGGACTTCATCGGCAATGGTGTGTCCGACATCGGCATCCCGCTGCTGGGTGCACTGCTGGTCTGCTACGTGGGTGGCATCGTCTCTGCATTCGCCTCGTCGGCCGCAGTGCTGGGCGCCACGATTCCGCTGGCGGTACCGTTCCTGATGCAGGGTCACCTCAGCGCCGCCGGCGTGATCTGCGCGCTGGCGGTGTCGTCCACCATCGTCGATGTCAGCCCGTTCTCCACCAATGGCGCACTGGTGGTGGCCTCGGCAGCGAAGGAAGAGCGCGAAACCCTGTTCCGCCGCTTTCTGGTCTACAGCGGTCTTGTGGTGGCGCTTGGACCGCTGCTGGCCTGGCTGGTATTCGTGGTGCCCGGCTGGATGTAACCACCCAGCGGTAGTGCCGGCCGCTGGACGGCAATCTCATGAAGCCATCCAGCGATCACGGGTTGCCGGCCAGCGGCCGGCACTACCTGGCGGTACACTTCCTCCATGGCCATTGCCCCTGCCCCGCGATCACCGAAGAAGCGCGCGCCTCTGTATGAAGAGGTGGCCGACCACGTGCGCGAGCGCATCTACGACTACCGGCTGCCGCCGGGCGAGTGGATCGACGAGCCCGCGCTGTGCGAAGAACTGGGCATCAGCCGCACGCCGCTGCGCGAGGCGTTGAAGCTGCTGGCCGCCGAAGGCCTGGTACAGATCGACGCAGGTCGTGGCAGCCGGGTCACCCGGTTGACGCTGGAAGACCTCAACCAGCTGTTCCCGGTAATGGCCATGTTGGAAGGCCGTTGCGCACACGAGGCGGTCAGGCACATCGATGATGCCGGCGTGCAGCAGCTGGAAGACCTGCATGCGGCGATGGAAACCGCGGCGGCCGAGGGCAACATTGCCGAGTACTACCGCAACAACTACCTGATCCACGAAACCGTGCAGCATTACGCGGGCAATCCGTGGCTGATCCGCATCACCCACGACCTGCACCGCATCCTGAAGATGCATCGCGGCCGCCAGCTGCTGACTCCAGGCCGCACCGCGCAGTCGCTGGCCGAACACCGCGAGTTGATGGAGTGCTTCCGCCGCCGCGACGCGCAGGCTGCCGAACGCACCATGGAACGCCATCTGCTCAGCCAGGGCCAGGCCCTGGCCGCCTATGTGGCAGCGGGCGGGCTGTTGAACGTGCCGGCGCCCTTGCCGACCGAAGGCGGCGGTTGAGCGGATGAGGGTGTCGGCCAGCGGCCGGCACTACCCAGCCGAGGTCACGCCCTGGTAGTGCCGACCGCCGGCCGGCATCCTGGAACATCTCGTCAATCGCCACCACCGCAGCTGCCACCGTCACCGCTGCCACCGTCGCTGCTGCAGTCGGAGCTGCTGTGGCTGTGATGGCTGTAGCTGTCGCCGGAATGGCCGCCCGGATGGTCGTAGCCACCGCCGAAACTGTTGTCGCCCCGGATCCCGGAGCCATCGGCCGTGGCCACCGCCATGCACAGGATGGCGCCGACCAGCGGCAGCAGCCAGACCAGCAGCAACTGCACCGTCCGGCCACCCGCCGACAGCCCATCACGCCTGACGATCACCACGGTGGCCACCACGTTCAGGCCCAGCACCAGCAGGACCAGCAGAAGGGCAACGATCAGCATTCGGCGACTCCATGCCTGGACTGGGGGCATTATGGCCTGCCACCCCGGCAATGGCCCTGCCTGTCATGAAGATGGGACAATGTGGGGGCGCGCCGGCCTGCCCCGTGGCCGCCGGCGCCCCCCGCACCACACGGAAGAAGAAGAACAACAACATGCTGAAAGTCATTTTCGATACCGACCCGGGCGTCGACGACGCCCTGGCCCTGCTGTACCTGCACAAGCACGCCCAGATCGACCTGATCGGTGTCACCACCACCTTCGGCAATGCCTCGGTGGAGTCGACCACGCACAATGCGCTGTACCTGAAGCAGGCCTGGGGCTTTGCCGCCCCGGTCGCGCGCGGCGCCGGTGGCCCGCTGCAGCCGGAAGCCACCCCCGAAGCCTGGCCGGTCCACATCCATGGCCACAACGGCCTGGGCAACCACCCGGTGCCGGCCGAACTGGACGTGGCCGCCGACACGCGCCCCGCCCACCAGCTGATCATCGACCTGGTCCGCGCCCATCCGGGCGAAGTGACCCTGGTCGCGGTCGGCCGCATGACCAACCTGGCTCTTGCCCTGCAGCAGGCCCCGGACATCGCCGGCCTGGTGCGCGGCGTGGTGATCATGGGCGGCGCCTTCCACGTCAACGGCAACATCACCCCGGCCGCCGAGGCCAATATCTGGGGCGATGCCGAAGCGGCCGACGTGGTGTTCACCGCCAGCTGGCCGGTCACCGCGATCGGCCTGGACGTGACCACCCGCGTGGAAATGGACCGTGACGGCCTGGATAAGCTGGCCGCCATCGGCGGTGCCGACGCCGAGCTGGTCCGTGCGCTGTCGCAGGATTACGTGGACTTCTACCTGCAGGCCGGCCACAAGGGCATGGTCGTGCACGACTGCTGCGCGTGCATCGCGCTGACCCGCCCTGAGCTGTTCCAGTTCGAGCGCGCCAGCGTGCGCGTGGCCACCGACGGCGTTGCCCGCGGCATGACCATTCCCAAGCCGGAAGGCCTGGCCTTCGGCCCGAGCGTGTGGGACGGCCACGTGGTGCAGTCGATTGCCATCGGCGTGGATGCGGCTGCGGTACTGGCCGACATCGAGCAGACCCTGAAGGTCTGACCGGCTAGCGCCTGGCCCTGCCCGGGACCGTCTCGGGCAGGGTCCACAGCACCGGCAGCACCAGCACCGCCACCAGCGCGATCATCGCGCCCGGCGCCGCCGCCCAGCCGCTGCGTTCCACCCACCATTGCGCCAGCCACGGCGTCGCACCGCCGAACACCGCCGTGGCCATGGTTACCCCCAGTGCGAGCCCGCTGACCCGGCCTTCGCCGGGGAACTGCTCTGCCGTGGCCGGCGCCGCCACCGCGCTTACACCGCCGGCCACGCAAGCCAGCAGCACCGCAGCCAGCACGATGCCCAGCGCCGTCGCCTGTGCCATCCACGCAAACAGGGACAGCGGCAACAGCGCTGCCAGCACGGTCAGGCCCAACAACACCGGCCGTCGTCCAACGCGGTCCGACAATGCGCCACACAGGGGCGTGATCGCGATCACTGCCACCGCCGCGATCGTCGACAGCCACAGTGCGTCACCCTCATTGTGGCCCTGCGCGTGCAGGAATGCAGGCACATAGGTGATGCCCACGTAGTAGGTGATCGATCCCAGCGCCGAGATCGCGAAGGTGCGTGCCACCGCCAACGGATGCCGCTGCAGCACATGCCGCAGCGGTGTGGCGGGAATGCTGCCTTCGCGGCGCTGGCGCTCGAACTCCGGCGACTCGTGCATGCCCGAACGCGCAATCAGGATCACCAGCGCAAGCGCAGCGCCGACGAGGAACGGAATCCGCCAGCCCCAGCTGTCCAGCTCCGCGGTGGGCAGCAGCGCGACGGTAAGTGCAGAGATCGCCACCGCCAGCAGTGCGCCCACCTCACTGGCGGCCGAGGCCAGCGAGGTCACCAGGCCGCGTCGCCGCGCCGGTGCGCTTTCCAGCAGGTACGCCACCACACCGGTGTATTCACCGCCCACCGAGAACGCCATCACGCAGCGCAGTACCAGCAGCAGTACGCCCGCCGTGGTGCCTGCCGAGGCCGCAGTCGGCAGCAGCGCAGTGGCCAGCATCGCCGCTGCCATCAACGCCATCGACGCCAGCAGCATCCAGCGCCGGCCCAGGCGGTCGCCCAGGTGGCCGAAGCACAGCGCGCCCAGCGGACGCATCAGGTAGGACACCGCGAAACCGGCCAAGGTGACCAGCAACGCCTGCTCGCCACCGCCGAAGAACACCCGCGACAGCACCGTGGCGAAGTACAGGTACAGGGTGAAGTCGTACCACTCCACCACCGTGGACAGGCCCGCCACCCACATCGAGCGCTGCCGCGCCGCGGTCATTGCGTATTCGCCTTCAACAGCCTCTATCCCGGTTGGGCAGGTTCCGCGCAGCGTGGCATGGACCGGGTGAAATGCCGGTCATCGGCTGTCGGCTGCCTGCATGCACTGGGTTTCAAGACCGGCGAAGCGCTCACCGCCAAGGCCGAAGCAGAAGCATCCTTGCTGGAACACAAGGCCGGGCAACTCAGCCCGGCAGCTGCAGTTCCGCCCGCAGCCCGCCACCCTCGCGGTTGTGCAACCTCAGCGAACCACCCAGCGACTGCGCCAGCTGCACCGCGATGGCCAATCCCAGGCCGGTGCCCCCGGTATCACGATTGCGCGAGCTTTCCAGCCGGTGGAACGGCGCCAGCACTGCCTGCAGCTGGTTCTCGGGAATGCCGGGGCCACGGTCGGAAATGCTGATCCACACCCTTCCGGCCTTATCGCGGCCCGCCTCGATCTCGGCGGCGCCGGCGTAGCGCAATGCGTTGTCGACAAGATTGCCGACCACGCGGCGCAGCGGCTGCGGCCAGGTCTGCACGACCAGTCCAGCGGGCGCACCGCCAGTGACCGGCTTGCCCATGTCCTCGTAGTCGCCGACCACACTGGCGAGGAACGCGCCCAGGTCCATCGACACCGGCGCGCCAGCGGCAACGTGGCTGCTGCGCGCATAGGCCACGCCCTCACGCACCAGGTGCCCAAGGTGATCGAGGTCGGCCAGCAGGCGCTGCTGGGTGCTGTCTTCGGGCAGGGTCTCCACCCGCAGCTTCATGCGCGTGATGGGGGTCTGCAGGTCATGGGAGATCGCGGCCAGGATCTGCAGGCGTTCACTGACATGGCCACGAATGCGTGCCTGCAGTGCATTGAGTGCGGCCGCCGCGCCGCCCACTTCGGCGGGGCCATCTTCAGGCAGTGCGGGCCCGTCCTTGCCCGGCTGCAGATGCTCCACCGCATGCGACAGCTGTTGCAGCGGGCGCAGGGCCAGACGCACCGCCAGCCACGCGCACACCAGCAGCAGCGCCAGCTGCACCAGCAGCACGGCGGGCAGCCAACGTGCCAGCGGCAGGCCCGACGGAGTGACTTCAATGGTCAAGGGTGTGCCGTCGTGCAGGCGCAGTTCTACCTCGAACCGCTCCGGCAGGCGAGCCACCTGGCGCGCCTGCAACGGATAGCGGTGCTGCAGGCTGTCGTCGATGATCGCCGTGACCTGGCGTGCACGATCGGTCTGCAGCCCTGGTCCGGCCGCGGCCGGGCGCAGCAGATAACGGTAGGTGCGCCGCTCCAGCCGCGGCACCCAGGCCTCACGCTGCTCCGCAGGCAGGTGTTCCAGCAGCGCGACACTCACCGCCACATCCTCGTCGAGGTTGCGCAGCATCATGCTGCGGGTGGACTGGTAGCGTTCGAAAAAGAGCAGGCCGAAGGACAGTGCGTGGGCCAGGGCCAGTCCGCCCAGCAGCACCAGCAGCAGACGCGCCGACAGCGTGCGCGGCCAGCGTGGACGGCGTGCGGCGGTGTTCATTCGTCCGGCCCCAGCAACTGCACCGGTACGCTGAACACATACCCTTCGCTGCGCACGGTCTTGATGTAGGTCGGCTCGCGCGCGTCGTCACCCAGGCGCTGGCGCACGCGGCTCACCAGCAGGTCGATAGAGCGATCGAACAGTTCGGCATCGCGGCCCTGGGTGAGGCTGAGCAGCTGGTCGCGGCTGAGCACCCGATTGGCGTGGTCGAGGAACACGCGCAACAGGCGGAACTCGGCGCCGCTGAGCGGATATGCGGTGTCCTGTGCGTCCAGCAGGTGGCGGGCGGTGGTATCCAGGCGCCACTCGCCGAAGGCCAACTGGCGGCCAGCTTCGCTTACCTGCAGATTCGGCGGCAGCATCTGCGTGCGACGGATCACCGCATTGATGCGTGCCAGCAGCTCGCGCGAAGAAAAGGGCTTGGTCACGTAGTCGTCGGCGCCCATTTCCAGGCCGATGATGCGGTCGGTCTCGTCGTCGCGCGCGGTCAGCAGCACCACCGGTACCGCCCGATGCTTGCCGGCGCGCAGGTTGCGGCACAGGCTCAGGCCGTCCTCGCCCGGCATCATCACGTCCAGCACCACCAGATCCACGGCATGGGTATCCATCAGCGCGCGCATCGCGCGGCCACCGTCGGCCTGGCTCACGCGCAGGCCGTTGCGCTGCAGGTAGTCGGCCAGCATCTGGCGGATCTCGCTGTCATCGTCGACGACCAGGATGTGCGGTACATGGTTCATTGCGTTCTCGATGAAGACGGAGCTCAGGGCCGCGCGGCGCGGCCATGGTAGCGCGGCTCAGGGGCTGGCCAGCAGGCGCTGGATCTCGCTTTCGGTACGTGCGTAGTCGCCCTCGCCGTAATGGCGGTAGACCACCCGCCCCTGCCGGTCCAGCAGGTACAGTGCGGGCCAGAAGCGGTTGCCCCAGGCGTTCCAGATCCGGTACTGGTTGTCCTGCACCACCGGCCAGGTGATGTCCAACCGTGCGATGGCCTTGCGCACGTTGCCGGGCAGCCCTTCATGGGCGAACTCCGGCGTATGCACGCCGATCACCCTCAGGCCCTGCGGCGCGTAGCGTGCATGCCACTGGTGGACATACGGCGCCACGTTGAGGCAGTTGCTGCAGGTATAGGTCCAGAACTCGACCAGCACGACCTGCCCCCGCAACTGCTTCAGTGTGAGCGGCGAGCTGTTGTGCCAGGGCCCGCCACCGTCGAACCCGGCGGCGGGAAGGGCCTGTGCCGACTGCGCACCGGCCTCCGGGCTGGACCAGGCCAGCAACAACGCTGCTCCGCCCAGCAGGCCCAGCAGCAACGGCAGTGCGTACCCTCGCAGGGCGGCCATCGTTCAGCCCCCCTGCTCGGCCAGCGGCAGTTCCGCCGGCTTCACCCCCGCCGCTTCCAGGATGCTGTCGGCCACCTGCGCCGGATGCGAAAGCAGCGACACATGGCTGCTGCCGATCGATTGCAGCTGTGCACCGATGCGACGTGCGGTCGCGGCCTGCAGCTGTGGCGACAGCATGCGGTCATCACGACTGAGCACGTACCAGCTCGGCTTGCTGCGCCACGCCGCAACGTTCACCACCTCGCCCAGCGCGCTGGCCTTCAACGGGACCTGCGTGCTGTACAGCAGTGCGGCCGACTTTTTCATCACGTCCGGCGCGAAGTCCTGGGCGATGGCATCGGCCGGCAACGTCAGGTAGCCATCCCTCTCCTGCAGCCGGGCCAGGCCCGGCCCGACCGGGAAGCCTTCGCCCTGTTGCGCTGAAGACTGCCCTGCATCCGGTGCGAAGGCCGCCACGTACACCAGCGCCTGCACCTTCGGGTCATTGCCCGCTTCAGTGATGACCGTGCCACCCCAGCTGTGGCCGACCAGCACCACCTTGCCGGGCGCGGCGGCAATCGCGCGGCGGGTGGCGGCCACATCGTCGGCCAACGAGGTGAGCGGGTTCTGCACCGCCACCGCCGGCACCTTCCAGTCTTGCAGCGTGGTGATGACCTTGCTCCAGCTGGAGCCATCGGCAAACGCGCCGTGCACCAGGATGACGGTGGGCGGTGCAGCGATATCGGCCTGGGCAGCGAAGGCGGGGGCGGCAGCGCTGGCCAGGGCGAGAGCGGCGGCAAGCAAGGAGATACGGATCATGGGTGGCACTCCGGTGTTGGGAGTGGCCATTTCCGCCTGCCGGTGTATCGGCGCTGTTTCTCCGTAGCGCGGAGTTGTACCGGACTGTAGGGCGCAGGCGGGTTTCTACAGTGGGATACATTCGCGCGCCGGGCCAGGCCGGCCGCTACCGGCTGGATATCGTTCCCCGCGCGCGCGCAACGCCCCGATGTGCATCCACGCATCGTCTTTGTATCCGACTGTACGAAACCCCGGTCGCGGCCACAGTCGCTGACAAAACCCCGGGCAACGGCACACGTTGCCGATACCTGCACCGCCTGGAATGGCCTCCATCGACCACTGGCCCGCAGGACACCACCATGATCAGCACCGCCTCTTCCGTGTATACCCCCCGCCTGGACGCCGTCGGCCGCTGGCTCTCGCCACTGGCGCTGCGCACGCTGCTGGCCTGGGAGTTCTTTGAGTCCGGCCGCGAGAAGCTGGGCGGCCAGAACTGGTTCGCCGACCTGGAAGGCCGCTTCCCGTTCCCGTTCTCCACCCTGCCCGCATCGTTGAACTGGCAGCTGGCCACCTGGCTGGAACTGGTGGGTGCGGTGATGCTGCTGCTCGGCCTGGCCACGCGCTCGGTGGCCTACGTCTTCTGGGTGTTGACGGTGGTCGCCATCGCCGCCGTGCACTGGCCCGACCAGTGGAACGGCCTGGGTGAACTCTGGCAGGGCTATGCGATCACCGACCAGGGCTACGGCAACTTCAAGCTGCCGCTGCTGTTCCTGGCCATGCTGCTGCCATTGATCCTCAACGGCGGTGGCGCGCTCAGCGTGGACCGGCTGCTGGCCGGCCCACAGCATGCCCCCGTCGGCAGTGACGGCCTGGGCTGGGGCGTCAGCCTGATCGCCCTGTTGCTGCCGGTTGCCGCGCTGTTGCCCGGCATCGGCTTCGGCGGCGCCCTGCTTGGTGGCGTGCTGCTGCTGGGCTACGTGCTGCGCCGTCGTCGCACCGCCTGACCTGCTTCGCCCCATCCCGCGCTTCTTCCTTTCGTTTCCGTCGCCTTCAGGCGGCGTCCATCCCGCACGCCTGGCGTGCCATTCCCAAGGAGTCACCACCATGTCCGCCTCGACCAAGAACACCCCCTCCTCCCGCCTGCCGCGCATGGGTGCCATCGGCATCGCCCTGGCCGGTGGCCTGCTGCTGGCCGGCCAGGCCGCAGCGATCCAACCGCTGGCGATCAGCGCCGTAGCCATGAGCGCCGCCGCCGAAGGCAAGTGCGGCGAAGGCAAGTGCGGGGCCAACAAGGCCACCGCCGGCAAGCCCGCCGGCAAGGCCAAGGTGGCCGAAGGCCAGTGTGGTGAAGGCAAGTGCGGCGACGCCTCGTTTGCCCGCACCGACCGTGACCACGACGGCAAGGTCTCGCGTGCCGAGTTCAACGCCGTGGCCGCCAAGCGTGCTGCCGAGTTCGACCGCATCGACACCGACCACGACGGTTACATCAGCGAGCAGGAAGCGCACGACTACCTGCGCAGCGTCTACACCGCCAACGGCAAGCCGATGCCGAAGGGCCTGTTCTCCCGCGTTACCGATTGATCGACGTCCAACCGGCGCCGCCTTCAAGGCGGCGCCCTTTCTCTGGAGCATCCGCCATGTCCCTGCCCCTGCCCTTCAATGCCGCCGGCCTTGGCCTGCGCCGTGGCCTGATCGACGAACTGCTGGCAATGCCGGCCGGTGCCATCGACTTCCTCGAAGTCTCCCCTGACAACTGGATCGGCGTCGGCGGTGCACACGGCGCCGCACTGCGCCAGCTCAGCGAGCGCCATCCCCTGACCTGCCACGGCCTGTCGCTGTCGCTGGGAGGTCCTGATCCGCTGGACCGCACCCTGCTGGCACAGACCCGTGCCTTCCTCGACCTGCACCAGGTGCAGCTGTACAGCGAACACCTGAGCTACTGCGCTGCCGGCGGCCATGTCTACGACCTGCTGCCGCTGCCGTTCACCACCGAGGCTGTACACCATGTCGCCGGTCGCATCGCCCGGGCACAGGACATGCTGGGCCGACGCATCGCCGTGGAGAACATCTCCTACTACGCCGTTGCCGGCGCGGACATGAGCGAGATCGACTTCATCAACGCCGTGCTCGCCGAAGCCGACTGCGACCTGCTTCTGGACGTCAACAACGTTTTCGTCAACGCCTGCAACAACGGTTACGACGCCTTCGAATTCCTGGCCCGCGTGCCGTCCCACCGTGTCGCCTCGCTGCATGTGGCCGGCCATTTCGATGAAGACGATGGCTTCAAGATCGATACCCACGGTGCCCCGGTGAAAGGCGTGGTCTGGGCGCTGTTGCGCGAGGCCTATGCGCGGGTCGGCGTGCGCCCCACGCTGCTCGAACGCGACTTCAACTTCCCGCCGCTGGCGGAGTTGCTGACCGAGGTTGCGCAGATCCGCCAAGCGCAGGTCGAGGCACGTTCACCCGAGGTGGCCCATGGCTGAGTCGCTGGCTACGCTGCAACGGCGCTGGGCCGATCATGTGCGCGACCCAGCAATGGCCGCACCCGACGGCGTCGAGGCGGCCAGGCTGGCGGTTTACCGCCGCCTGTGCATCGACAGCCTGGACACTCTGCTGGCCGGCAGCCTGCCGCGCCTGCAACAGCAGTTGGGCACGCCACGCTGGCGTGACACAGTGGAGCACTACTACGCCCGCCACGCCTGCCAGACCCCGTTGTTCCCACAGATCGCCGGCGAGTTCGCGGCCTGGCTGGCAGTGCAGGACACGCTGGCACTCCCGGCCTGGGCAGCGGAACTGGCGCACTACGAGAGCACGCAGCAGTCGCTGCACATTGAAGCGCGTGACGCCGGGCGGTCGCTGCACCGCGTTCCCGGGGGCAGCGATGTGCTGGCGGTTTCGCCGCTGGTGCGGGTGCTGGGCTACCAGTGGCCGGTGCACGAGGACGAGGCCCTGGAGCCGGTGCTGAGCGCAGCTCCCACGCTGCTGGTGATCCGGCGCCGCGCCGATTTCAGCCTGCAGGTCGAGCAACCGTCACCGCTGGCCTACGCGCTGCTATCGGTCTTCGGTGACGACGGCGCGCCGGTGGATGAGGCACTGCTGGTGCTGTCCGAAACACATGGCATGGCAACGGACGCATTGCGCGTGGCCTGCGTGCCCGTTCTGGGCGAGCTGTGCGCGGCGGGCGTGCTGGTTGCATTGCCTGCTTTCTGAGGTTGCCGGCCAGCGGCCGGCACTACCCGTTCCTTGACCGGCCAGCGGCCGGTGCTACCCATCCCCTACTTCGAGGTCTGATCATGGCCGTTTCCAATCCCCCTCTGCTGCACGGCTGGCGCCTGTTCGTGGCCATCGCCGTGGTCCTGATCGCATTCGCGCTGGCGGCCTTCGCCCTGTATCCCGATGCAGCCGAAGGCAGCCGTGCGGCGATCCGGGTCACTGCACGCACATCGTTCCTGCTGTTCCTGGCGGCGTTCACCGCATCGTCGTTCGCCAGCCTTCTGCCCGGCCCGTTCACCCGGTTCCTGCTGCGCGAACGGCGCACCGTCGGTTTGTCCTTCGCGTTCTCGCACCTGCTGCATGCCATCGCCATCATCAGTTTCGGCATCCTCAACCCGGCGTTCTGGCCAGCACGATCCGCGCTGGCCAACCTTCCGGGCACGGTGGGCTACATCGCCATCCTGGCGCTGGCCATCACCTCGCATCGGGGGATCGCCCGGCGCATGGGCCCCACCGCCTGGCGTCGCCTGCACCTGACCGGCATGTGGATCATCGCGGCGGTGTTCACCTACTCGTACTTCAAGCGCGTGCCGGGCAACTTCTGGTATGCGGTGCCGTCGGCACTGCTGTTCACCGCCTTCGTGGTGCGCTGGATCGCCAAGCGGGCGCAGGCGCTGCGCCGAAGTGCGCATGCGCGGCCACCGCTGCGGAGTTCTCAAGGAGGCGGTTACTTGTAGAGCCGAGCCCATGCTCGGCTGCCTCTGGTTCAGCCGAGCATGGGCTCGGCTCTACAGAGGGATCCCAGCACGATAGGCAGCCAATTCTCGGCGGAAAGGGATCTGCCCCACTTCAGGTCACGGCGCGCGGCGCAATGTTACCAGGGTGATCTCCGAAGGCACGCCGATGCGTGCCGGGAAACCGGCCCAGAGGCCCGCACCATTGCTCACGTACAGCGTCATCCCATCCACGTCGTAGCGGCCGGACACGAAGCCACCATTGGCCCGCTTCACCAGTTGGTCCATGCCGATGATCTGCCCGCCGTGGGTATGGCCGGACAGCTGCAGTTTGACGCCGCGCGCCGCTGCCGCACGTGCATTGCGCGGGCGGTGATCGAGCAGGATCACGGGCGCAGCGGGATCGGCGCCGGCCAAGGCGGCGTCCAGATCCGGCAGCGGCAGGCCGTAGCGTGCGGCCACCGGATCGGTGACCCCGGCAATGGTCAGCGCCGCGTCGCCACGGCGTACCTGCATGTGGCTGTTCTCCAGCACCTGCATGTGCAGCGCGCGGAACGCCTGCATCCACGCTTGGTACTGCGCGTAGTACTCGTGGTTGCCGGTGATGGCGACGACGCCGTCCGGCGCCCGCAGGTCCGCGAGTGGACGCGCGTCGTCACGGCGGGCCTCGACACTGCCGTCGATCAGGTCGCCGGTGATCACGATCAGGTCCGGCGTCAGTGCGTTGCTCTCATCCACCACCTTGCGCACCCAGTCGCCGGTCAGCAGGCGACTGGCATGGATGTCGGTCAGCTGCAGCACGCGATAGCCGTCGAACGCAGCGGGCAGCCCGGCGATGCTCACCTCGATCTGCCGGGGCTTGGGCACCGCCATGCCCTGGCTGACGCCATACCCACTGACCAGCAGGGCCAGCACGCCGGCCGCCGGCCGCAAGCGCCGCGTGCGCAATGCGGCTACCGCACGTGGCCAGCGCAGCAGGCGGGACGCGAGCAGGCCCACATCCATCGCCAGCATCAGCAACGCCAACAGCAACACCGCCGTGGAGCCGGTGGCCAGCGTGGCGATGGCCAGTTTCGGAATTTCCGGCGACGCCATGGTGCCCCAGAAGGCGGCGACGATACGCAGCTGCACGGCTACGCCCACCAGCAGCAGCGACAGCACGACCTTCAGCCAAGTGGGCATGCGCTGTGGCCAGAACAGGCGCCAGGCCACATACAGGCCCATCAACAAACCGATCGTACTCAGCACTGCAACCATCCTGGAAAGAAAGCGGGCCGCCATGGTGACCGCTGCGGGCGGTGTTGTGTAGCGCCGAGCCCATGCTTGGCATTTCAACCTGCAGCCGAGCATGGGCTCGGCGCTACAACAACAGGTGCGTCAAGCCATTCCGTCGAGGCGCTGCACCCGCAGGCGGGCGATACGGCGTTTTTCCATCGCCAGCACGGTGATCCGGAAACCGGCCACTTCCACGCTGTCGCCCACGTCGGGCAGGCGCCCCAGCTGGTCCAGCACCAGGCCGGAAATGGTCATGTAATCGGCGCTGCGCGGCAGATCCACGCCAGTCATCCGCTGCAGGTCATCGAGAGTCAGCGCGCCATCGGCCTCCCATTCGTCCTCGCCCTGCGCCACCGCGCCGTAGCGTTCGTCCTGGGTGTCGGCCAGGTCGCCGGCAATGGCCGCCAGCAGGTCATTGGCGGTCACCAGGCCTTCCACGCTGCCGTACTCGTCCACGGCCACCGCCAGCGGCACCGGATGCTGGCGGATCAGCTCCAGCGCCTGCAGCGCACTGGCACTGGACAGTACGTACTGCGGCGCGCGCAGGTTGCCTTCCAGCTGTAGTGGCTTGCCCTGCAGCAGGTCGGCCAGCAGGTCGCGGCTCTGCACCACGCCACGCAGGCTGTCCAGGTCACCCTCACCCACCAGCAGGCGGGTATGCGGCGATGCCACCAGGCGCGCCACCACATCCTCGTGGCCACGGGCCAGGTCGATCCACTGCACGTCGGCGCGCACGGTCATCACGCTGGACACCGGGCGATCGGCCAGGCCCAGCACGCTGCGGATCATCTCGTGCTCGGCCGGCTGCAGCCGCTCCTCGTCTGCATGTTCTTCCTCGCCGTGGCCATCGACGTGGCCGTTGGCCGGGCGTGCCCCCAGCATGCGCAGAACGGCGTCGGCGGTGCGCTGGCGGAACGGCTGGCGGCGCTCGTTGCGCTCACGGTTGAAACGCACCCACTGGTTGAAGGCTTCCACCAGGATCGAGAACGCGATGGCCGCGTACAGATAGCCCTTCGGGATCTTGTAGCCCAGGCCTTCGGCCACCAGGCTGAAGCCGATCATCAGCAGGAAGCCCAGGCACAGCACCACCACTGTCGGGTGCTTGTTGACGAAGCGGGTGAGCGGCTTGCTGGCCAGCAGCATCAGCGCCATGGCGATGGTCACCGCGGCGTACATCACGCCCAGGTTGTCGACCATGCCGACGGCGGTGATCACCGAATCCAGCGAGAACACCGCGTCGAGCACCACGATCTGCGCCACGACCATGGCGAAACTGGCGTAGACCTTCTTGCCATCGTCGTGGTGCTCGCGGCCTTCCAGCCGTTCGTGCAGCTCCATGGTGCCCTTGAACAGCAGGAACAGGCCACCGCCCAGCAGGATCAGGTCACGCCCGGAAAAGCTGTGCTCGAACAGCGTAAGCAGCGGCTCGGTCAGTTTCATGATCCAGGCCAGCGCCGCCAGCAGCACCAGCCGCATCAGCAGCGCCAGTGCCAGGCCGATCACCCGCGCGCGGTCGCGCTGGTGTGGGGGAAGCTTGTCGGCCAGGATCGCGATGAACACCAGGTTGTCGATGCCGAGCACGATCTCAAGCACGACCAGGGTTGCAAGGCCCATCCATATCGAGGGGTCAGCCAACCATTCCATTTCAGGTCCGTTTCGTCAGTAGGTAAGGGAGAAGAACAAACACTCAGTCTGCGTCCTGCGCGCGCGACGGGTCGTGCCCGAGCAGGTCGCCAGGCGTGCACTGCAGCTCGCGGCAGATCGCATCGAGCGTGGAAAAGCGGATGGCGCGCGCCTTGCCGGTCTTCAGGATCGACAGGTTGGCCAGGGTGATGTCGATGCGCCCGGCCAGCTCGGACAGGGTCATGCCCCGTTCCTGCAGCACGCGGTCCAGGGTGATGATGATTGCCATCAGATGACACCGTCGAGGTCATCGCGCATCGCCGCCCCCACGGCGAAGACGCGTGCCAGCACGAACAGCATCAGCACCGCCACCAGCCCGGTGATCGACATGCCGCCGCCCACCTCCATCCAGGTGAAGTCGGGGCCCATCCAGGCCGCGTAGGCGCCGATCAGGATAGACAGCAGCTCCATCGCCAGCATCAGCCACGCCATCCGTTGCAGGCGCTGCGCATTGGCGTGGGTGAACGGCCTTTCGCGCGCCGCCGATTTCAGCAACCGCAGCAGATGGCGCAGGAACAGCAGGCACAGCACCAGCAGCGCGACGATCGCAGCCAGCCCCAGGCAGAAGTGCAGGAACAGAGCGTTGCCGTGTGCAGCAGCGGCAGCGGCATCGTGGACGTTGTCGAGCAGCCAGCGGCGGTCGTGGGCGACCAGCGGCACCGCCAGCAGTGCGGCCAGGATGCCCAGCCAGCACATCGCCCGGACGGCCTGGACGGCGGCCTGGGCCAGGGTGAACAAGCCTCGCGCGGGCCTGGCGCGGGCGGGACGAGCGGTCAAGCGGCCTCCGGCATTGGGGCGGCCTCGCCGCCCCGGGTGGGTTTATCGATAAACGATATATCACAACCTGCGTGAAAGGCTGAATCGCAGGCAGGGGCGGTCTGCGCGGCGCGGGGCCAGCGTTACCGGCTGGGTGCAGCCTGCTCCAGCATCGCTTCGCCCGGCGTCACCGAGGCCATCGCCTGCACGCCGGCCTCGGCTGCCTGCCGCGTGACCAGCCGGAAACGCACCTGCAGCTTGGCCTGCCCCGGCGTGGCCCAGCCGTACTGGATCGCCACCTGGTCCGCCGACAGCGGCCCACGGCCTGGCAGCGAGCGCGCCTGCAACGGCTTCGGCGCCGCCTGCACCAACCGGGCAAAGCCCTTCTGCACGACCGCCGCGTCGGCCTTTTCGGCGTAGACCGTGCACGTGCCATCGTCAGCCCAGCTGACCGCATAGCGGCCGCTGGCCAGCGGCACCATCCAGGCCACGCCCGACTGCCCCTGCAGCAACGTTGCCGCCTCGGCAGGCTGCAGCGGTGACAGCCCGTTTGATTCCATCAACGACTGCAACCGCGCCGGCGCGCCGATGTGCTGCATGCAGGCGGTATCGAACAACTCACTGAAAGGGTCCTGCGCCTGTGCGCTGGCCTTGGGTGCACGCGCAGGCTGCGCCGCCGCCAGGGCAGGCAGCAGGGCCAGGATCAGCCAGGAGGCAGGGCGCATTGGAACTCCACGGTACGGAACGCAGCGGGGAGGATGGCAAAGCCCGGGCGTGGCGTGCAACGGCCGCGTTGCCGCCGGCCCCCCCCGCGCCGGGATCAGGCTGTGATTTCGCCCTCGTCCTCGCCATCCCAGTAGTGGATGCGGCTGGCGCGCACATGGATCAGTACCAGTCCCGGTGTATCCACTCCCTGTTCGAACCACCGTTCCAGGTCCTTCACCCAGTGCTCGCGCATCGTGGCCCGATCGCGCACCAGCGCCGCCCTTCCCTGCACGTGCACGAACAGCGGCGGCTTGCCCAGCAGCGACTTGCTGCCGGAGAAACCCAGCGCGACGCTGGGGTCAGCCTCGATCTCGCGCACCATGTCGGTGTCTTCCATGGTGAAGAACCAGCTGTCACCGTCATAGTCCACGTCACCGTTGTTGCTCATCGGGCGACCGGCAATTTCTCCACCGGCGTGGGTCTGAAGCATCGTGAAATCGATGTCGGCCATTTTCTTGGCAAGTTCTGGGAGGGTGAGCTGGGTCACGGCGCGGTCCTTGATCGGAGGGACGCCCAGCGTCTGCGCAGAGCGGTGACCGGAAAGTGGATGAGCGCTTGCGGCCTCTTCACGGGAAACGAGATAGGGCGCGTGGTCTGTGTGTGACGTACTCCACACCACCACACCCACGTTAAAAGCAGATGGAGGAACGCCCCTGCGAAGCACCACAGCCGGCTAACAGGGGGGTGTCCGAGAATCGCGCAACCCCGTGGCATGACCGGCATGGCAGGCGGCGTGCACGCGGCGACTCCTCTGCAACCGCATGGCCTCCACATGGATCTGTTCGCCTGGCTCGCGTTCGGCTGCTACCTGTTGGCGTTCTTCATTGTCTCCCTGTTTGCTGGGCCTATCTGAAACGTTCCGACTTCATGCCCTACCACGCGCAGGCCGTGGGCATGTCGTGGGCGGAGATCGAACCGCGCATGCAGGTGCTGCTGATGGCACTCATCCGCGTAGTCGGCGCTGGGTGGATCGCACTGGCCGGCGCCGGCGTGATGCTGGCCTGGCTGATCTTCTTCGGCGGACACTTCGCGCTGCCGCAACTGCTGGCCTTCCAGTTGTTCTGCCTGGTCGCCACCGTGCCGCCGGTACTGGTCGCTTCCGGCGTGCGGCGACGCACCGGTGCACGCACACCCGTCCCCGCTGGCGCCATGGTGGCGCTGCTGTCGGTCATCGGATTCGTGCTGGCCCTGTTGGCACTGTCCTGATGCGTGCTCCCTCCTCTCCCTCCATCGAGGCTCCCATGAATCCCGAATCGATCTTCTACAGCGTGGTCAACGGTGATCTGCCGCCCTCCCAGGCGGGCACCCTGCTCGGCTGGCGATTCGTCGACTACGACGATGCGCTGCGCCGCATCCATGTCGAGTTCGACGCCGGGCCGATGCTGACCAACCCGATGGGCAACGTGCAGGGAGGCTTCCTGTCGGCGATGCTGGATGACTGCATGGGGCCGGCGATCTACGCCACACTGCCCGCCAACCGCATCGCGGTCACGGTGGAATCCAAGACCAGTTTCGTCAGTCCGGCGCGGCCCGGGCGGATCATCGGCTGGGGCGAGGTCGAGCACAGCAAGGGCAGCATCGCCTTCACCCGTGGCTGGCTGACCGACCCGGGCGGCAAGGTACTGGCTACCGCCAGCGCTACCTTCCGGGTGGGTGCGCTGCGCTGGCGCGGGCTCTCGGTGCCGCGTCCCATCGCGCGCCGGATGATCGCGCGCACGCTGCGGCGCGTGCATGCGCGCGTCGGCTGATGCGTGTGCTCAACGTGCGTTGCGGCCGCCGCCGGCCACCCGCACGCGGTCGCGGCCCTGCGCCTTGGCCTGGTACATCGCCGCGTCGGCGGCACGCAGCAGGGTGCGCCAGCCCAGCGCATCGGTGCCCCCCTCGGCGACGCCGAAGCTGGCAGTGACCCGCAGCACGTTGCCTCCGGCCAGTGCGATGTCCAGCTGCCGCATGGCCACGCGCAGCGACTCGGCCAACTGGCGGCCGCCGGCCAGATCGCCGTCTGCCAGCAGCACCAGGAATTCCTCGCCACCGTAGCGGGCGATGCTGTCGCTGCGGCGCAGGTGGCGCTGCAGCAGCTGTGCCACCTGCACCAGCACCTGGTCGCCAGCAGCATGCCCATGGCCGTCGTTGATGGCCTTGAAGCGATCGACGTCAAGCAGGATCACCACCGCGCTGTTGCCACCGTCGGCATGGCGCTGCTGCACCCTCTGGTCCAGCGCGCGCCGGTTCAACAACCCGGTCAGTTCATCGGTGCCGGCCAGCTGGCGCAGCTCGCTGGTCAATGCCGAGCGCTCGCGCGACTTCTCGCGCAGCACTTCGATGGCATCGAACAGGCGCTGCATCTCGGCCAGCGGGTGGGTCACATGCTGCTCCGGGCCGGGGGCTTCCGAGGCGATCTGGATGACCTGCTTCTGCGCCTGCAGCAGCGGCCGCAGGATCTGCAGATGGGCAATGCGCAGCGCCACGCCCAGCACCACCAGCGTGCCCAGCACTGTCGCCACCAGCACCACCAGGCGCGTCGCTTCGCGGTTGCGGGTGCGCTCGAAACGGGCGATGGACACGCTCAGGTAACCATCACGCAGCGCTTCCAGCGACCGCAGGGTCGGTACGTAGCGCGTGGTGAACTCGGCGGCGGTCCACGGCGGCGGCACGCCACGCCGTCCATCTTCGATCAGCTGTTCGATCATCGGTAGCGATTCGCCGAAGAACTGGCGGCGTGCCATGTCCCAATGCCAGGACAGCGTCGGATCGCTGCGGAACACGGCTTCATGGCTGCCTGCCAGCCGCCACAGTTCCAGCAGGCGTCCTTCGGTCTGCAATGCAGCCCGCACCTGTTCGTCACGCCAGGCCCCCGGTACCGCCACCGGCGCCATCACGTTCGAGGCCAGGCGGCCGCCATGCTCGCGCAGGTCGATCAGCACCTGGCCCTGCATCGCCGGGATCGCCGCTTCGCGGTCGGCACTGACCAGCACGCTGATCTGCGCCGAGGTCAACACGTGCAGGCGATCGACCACGGCGAACATGCTGCTGATCGCGCGCTCCACGTCTTCCACCCGGCGCGCGTCGTGCGGCTGTGCCGCCACCTGGTCCACCGCGGCCCGCGCCAACTGCAGGCGACGTTGCACGTCGGCCAGCAGCCCATGCTCGTCGACCACGCCCGGATCGGCCTTGAACACGGCGTCCAGTTGCAGCAGGGCAGTGTCGACCCGCTTGCGCGCAACCGCCAGCTGCGCGGCCAGCCGGGCCTGTTCGGCCGCATCGGCCGTATTGGCTCCCAGCAGGCTGTTGGCGGGGCCGCGCTCGGCCGACACCCGGTTGGCCAGGTCGAAGGTCTGCCGCAGCTGGCGCAGGCTGGCCAGGTTGTCCTCGGCGGCGGTGAAGCGCAGCGTGCCCTGCACCAGTGCGATGGCCATCAGCGGCAGCGTACAGAGTACGAACAGCCCGGCCAGGATCCAGACCCAGGTCCGCAATCCGATGGGCGACGCCTTGCGGGCCATGCACATTTCCCCTGTCGTGCGGAACACTGTAGCGGCCGCCTGCACAGGCGCCAAGCCGCTAATGGGCCAGCCGTGGCCGTGGGTATATCGTGCCCGCCGCGAACGCACCGGCAAGGTCGTGCGAACGCTGGAACCGGGGCGAACACATCATGCCCCGCCGCGTCAGATCCAGCGCTGGTCGACCAGTTCGCGCTTCACGTAGGCATAGAACACCGGCGCGGCGACCAGGCCCGGCAGGCCGAAGGCCGCCTCCATCACCAGCATTGCCAGCAGCAGCTCCCAGGCCCGCGCCTGGATTTCACCACCGACGATGCGTGCGTTGAGGAAGTACTCCAGCTTGTGGATCACGATCAGGTAAAGCAGCGCCGCCACCGCCACGTAGAACGAGACCGACAGTGCGACGATGGTGATGATCGTGTTGGAGATGATGTTGCCCACCACCGGCAGCAGGCCGGCCAGGAAAGTGATCAGCACCAGGGTCTTGGACAGCGGCAGGTGCACGCCGAACAACGGCAGCACGCCCAGCAGGAAGATCGCGGTGAACACGGTGTTGAGCAGCGAGATCTTCACCTGCGCGAACACCACCTGGCGGAACGCGGTGGCCAGGCGGCTGGTGCGCCCGATCAGCTCCTGCGCCAGCGGGCCCATCTTCGGCAGCGGCAGTTCGTCATACAGCGCGATCATGGCGCCGAGCACCATGCCGATCAGCACGCGCACACCGACCTGTACCACCGAGGTACCGGCCACGCCCAGCTGGCGCTGATGCTCGGCGGCCCAGTCGTTCAGCGCCGCGCGCAGTGCCGGCATGTCCTCGGGAATGTAGGGTTGCAGCAGCGCCGGCACCTGGTGCCGCGAGGTGTTGAGAATCTCCATCAGGCGCGCCAGCAATGCATCCGGGCCGCCGGTCTCGTTGCGGAAGAACGAGGCCACGCCGATCCCGGCCAGTACCAGCGCGCTGATGATGATCGCCGACAGCACGATCACTGCGATCGCCCGTGCGCGTCCCGGCGGCAGCCTGCCTTCCACGGTGGAGGCCAGCAGGTGGGTCAGCTGGAACACCAGCAGGCCGGACAGAAGGGTGACCACCAGGCCTAGTTTCAGCGCCAGCCACATGCCCAGCAGCATCATCAGCCACGCCGCGATCCTTGGAATGGGGGGCTTGGGCTGGGCAACGAGAGCGTCTTGCATGGGAGCGCGTCCGGGCGGGGTGGCCCATGGTAGAGGATTGGCGTGCTGATTCCGCGTGCAGGATGAATGGGCATTTCATCCTCGGCCGGCAGCAGCCGTGCCGTCCCCACGCGCGCTCACTCGCCGTAGCTGGCGGTGTTCTTGCCCTGGCGCTTGGCGTGGTACAGCGCGCGGTCGGCCAGTGCCAACCAGTCCTCGACACTGCCGCCACGCGGCGTGGCCGCAATGCCGATACTGACGCTGAATTCCACACCCGGCGTGGCCTGCCGCGCGGCCTCGAGCAGGTGCAGGCGCACCCGCTCGGCCACGTGCATCGCATCCACAGGCGCGCAGTCGCGCAGCAGCACCACGAACTCATCGCCCCCCAGCCGCGCGGGCGTATCACCGGGCCGGGCAACGGTGCGCAATGTCGCCGCGATATGCCGCAGCACCTCGTCACCGGCGCGGTGGCCATGCGAGTCATTGATGCGCTTGAAGTCGTCCACATCGAGCATCAGCAGGCAGGCAAGGCCGCCCTGGCCCTGGGCCCGGTCCAGCGCCTGCTGCGCACGCAGGATCAGGAAACCACGGTTGGCCAGCTCGACCAGCGGATCCATCCGGCTGAGCCGCTGCAGCTGGCGGTTCTGCGATTTGACCCGGCGCGCCAGCTGCCAGCTGAGAATGCTCAGGCCGATGCCATACACGAACAGGAACGGGACACTCAGCACGATCGTGCGCTGCGAAGTGACCGGCTGGTAAGGGAAGCCGAGCGTCCACCAGGTCAGAGCGAAGCCCAGCAGCAGGGCCAGCGTGGCACGCATCGCCAGGCGAACGCCACCGGCAGCGATCTTGTCGGCCACCAGCAGTGCGGTGAACAGTGCACTGGGCACCGCGCTCAACGCCATGAAGGCGATCCAGCCACCGCCGAAAAAGGAGTCGGCCACCATGCAGCGGAACTGGACGAGCGCGGGCTGGGCGGAGCGCTGGGTCAGCATCAATGCCAGCGCAGGCCACGCCAACGCGTTGAGCAGCAGCAGGGCCCATGCCAGCGGCCCATCGTGGCGTTCGAGGATGATCGAAGCGATGGGGATTGCCCCCAGTCCATTGCCGACGAAACGCATCCAGCCGATGCGACGTGCCGCGCCAATGCCTTCGACCGCGCCTTCCGCCGAATCGGTGAAGAATGGCATTGCCCCCCCCTGCGCGATCGCACCTGCTGCTACGGCCCTTGCCGGGCTGCCTGCGATGAGTCTGACAGCTTTGCGTCAATTCGGGATCAAGGTCGTGGCACGGCGCGCGGGCCGGCCGCCCTGCTCCGGCTGCCCTGCCTCGCCTCCGCTACCGCCTGGGCACCGCCGTCGAACCGCGCAGCATGAAGCTGAACTCCAGCGTCTGCTGAAGCGGTACATCGACCTGTTCGATGATGGCGAGCAGCAGGTTGACCGCGCGCTCGCCGATTTCACGCATCGGCTGCCGGACGGTCGTCAGCGGCGGGGTGAGGTAACGCGAAGAGGCCAGGTCGTCGAAGCCGACGATGGAGAGCTCGTCCGGAATGCGGATACCCCGGTCGCGGCAGGCCGCCAGTGCCCCCAGTGCCATCTGGTCGCTGAAGCAGAACACCGCGGTCGGCACGGGCGTGCCGTCCAGCAGCGCAATCACCGCCGCATGCCCGGACTCAACGGAAAAGTCCCCCGGCACGATGCTCAGCTGGCGCAGGCGACCCCGCGCCTTGCCGGCGGCCCGGACCCCTTCCAACCGCTGCTGGTGCAGGGGGTTGTCAGGTGGCCCGCCGACCACGGCGATCCGTTCGTGCCCCAGGCCGTACAGGTGCTCCATCACCGCGCGTGCGGCGGCCGCGTTGTCGATGTGGACGCTGGGGATGCCCAGTGCGGGGTCGAACTCGCATCCATTGACCACCGGCGCAGCTGCGCCGCGCTGCTCGACGATCTCGCGCGCGGTCGGTGGCAGGCGATGGCCCAGCACGATCATGCCGTCCGCCTCGTTGCGCCGGAGCATCTGTGCGTAGCGCTCCTCACGATCGGGTTGATGCTGGGTATCGCCCAGCAGAACCGCGTAGCCGACCGCCTGCGCGGCCTCCTCCGCACCCTGCAGGATCTGTGCGAAGAACGGATTGGCGATGTCCGGGACGGTGACCAGGATCTTGCCGCTGCGCTGGGTCTTGAGCGTGCGCGCCACCGTGTTGGGCACATAGCCCAATGCGGCGGCGGCCTGCTCGATGCGCGCACGGGTGGCCGGCAGCACCTTGTCCGGCCGGGAAAGCGCCCGTGACACCGTGCCTGCGGAGACGCCGACGTGCCTGGCGATGTCGTAGATGGTGGCGATGGCGTTAGTTCTCCTGTCCGCTGTGCAGTGCACAACAGGTCCTGCGTGCGCCCCTGCTAGGATAATGCAATCGATTGCATCGAGGGCGAATCACGTTGAAGACGCTCAAGGGTCCAGCGCTGTTCCTGGCGCAGTTCATCGGCGACACGGCTCCTTTTGATCGGCTGGACACGCTGGCCGGATGGGCCGCGGGTCTGGGCTATTCTGGCGTACAAGTCCCCACCTCCGCGCCCCACCTGTTCGACCTGGCCGAGGCGGCACGCAGCCAGGCGTACTGCGACGATGTTGCCGGCATGCTGGCCGGGCACGGCCTGCAGATCACCGAACTGTCAACCCACCTGCAGGGGCAGCTGGTCGCGGTCCATCCCGCCTACGACAGCCTGTTCGACGGATTCGCACCCATAGACGTGCGCGGCAACCCGCCGGCGCGCCAGGCCTGGGCCGTGGAGCAGCTGCGGCTCGCTGCGCAGGCCAGCCAGCGCCTGGGGCTGACCGCGCACGCCACGTTCTCCGGTGCGCTGGCCTGGCCCTACTTCTATCCGTGGCCGCAGCGCCCGCCGGGACTGGTGGAAGAAGCCTTCGCCGAACTCGGCCGTCGCTGGCGCCCGATCCTGGATGCGTTCGATGCCTGCGGCGTGGACCTGTGCTTCGAACTCCACCCCGGCGAGGACCTGCACGACGGCGCGACCTTCGAACGCTTCCTCGATGTGGTGGATCACCACCCGCGCGCGAAAATCCTGTACGACCCCAGCCACCTGCTGCTGCAGCAGATGGACTACCTCGGTTTCATCGACCGCTACCACGCCCGCATCGGCATCTTCCACGTCAAGGACGCGGAGTATCGCTCCAGCGCGCGCAGTGGCGTGTACGCGGGCTACCAGGACTGGATCGATCGTCCGGGCCGTTTCCGTTCACTGGGCGACGGCCAGATCGACTTCAAGGCGATCTTCTCGAAGTTCGCCCAGTACGACTTCCCGGGCTGGGCGGTACTGGAATGGGAGTGCTGCCTGAAGCACCCCGAGGACGGCGCGCGCGAGGGTGCCGCCTTCATCCGCGATCACATCATCCATGTGACCGAACGCGCCTTCGACGACTTTGCCGGGAGCGACACGGACGCTGGATCACTGCGCCGCATGCTGGGAATCTGAGCCAAGACCGCCCCGGGAGGGCAAGCCATGACGCACGCCATGTCGCGCCTGGGCGCGATGATGTTTCTGCAGTTCTTCATCTGGGGGGCGTGGTTCGTCACCCTGGGCACCTACCTGGTACAGGGCCCGCTGCAGGCCAGCGCAAGCCAGGTGGCAACGGCGTTTCTCAGCCAGTCCATCGGTGCCATCGTGGCGCCGTTCCTGGTCGGCCTGATCGCAGACCGCTATTTCGCGGCACAGCGCATCCTGGCGGTACTGCACCTGGCCGGCGCGGTGCTGATGTGGCTGGCGTCCACCGCCACCAGCTTCAGCGTGTTTTCCGCGTGCGTCATGGGCTACATGCTGCTGTTCATGCCGACGCTGGCACTGGCCAACAGCGTCGCCATGCGGCACATGCAATCGCCGGAGAAGCAGTTCCCGCTGGTGCGCGTGGCCGGCAGCGTCGGCTGGATCGTCGCAGGGGTGCTGATCGGCTGGCTGGGCTGGGAACAGGCGCATCGGCTTGAACTGACCTTCCGGATGGCGGCGGCGGCATCGCTGGTGCTGGGCCTGTATGCGTTCACCCTGCCGCACACGCCGCCACTGGCACAGCAGCGCGATGCCGGGCTGGGGCAGATCCTGGGGCTGGATTCGTTGCGGCTGCTGAAGTCGCGTGCCTACCTGGTGTTCTTCCTGGCCTCCATCGCCATCTGCATCCCGTTGTCGTTCTACTACAACTTCACCAATCCGTATCTCAACGACCTGGGCGTGCAGGGCGCCGCCGGCCTGCAGTCGCTGGGCCAGGTGTCCGAAGTGCTGCTGATGCTCGCCATGCCATTCCTGTTCGTGCGGCTGGGGGTGAAGACCATGCTGGCGGTCGGCATGGCCGCCTGGGTGGTGCGCTACGCCCTGTTCGCCTTCGGTGATGCGGGCAGCGGCTTCCCGCTGCTGGTGATCGGCATCGTGCTGCACGGCATCTGCTACGACTTCTTCTTCGTCACCGGCCAGATCTACACCGATGCACATGCCGGCCCTGCCGCGCGCAGCAGCGCACAGGGGTTCATCACCCTGGCCACCTATGGCGTGGGCATGTTGATCGGCACCTTCCTGTCCGGTGCGGTGGTGGAGCACTTCACCACTGCAGCGGGCCCGGACTGGCAGCAGATCTGGTTGTTCCCTGCCGGCGTCGCACTGGTGGTGCTGATCGCCTTCCTGCTGCTGTTCCGCGACCGCCCGGTAGCGGCGGCGGCGTCGTCCACACCCTGAGGAGACCAGCCGATGCCCCCGCTTGGAATCGCCATCGTTGGTACCGGCATGATCGGCGCGGTGCATCGCCGCGCAGCACTGCTGGCTGGCGCCGAGGTGCGCGGCGTGGCCGCCTCGTCGCCGCAGCGCGCGCGCGAGGTGGCGCACGTGTGGAATGTCCCGCGCGCCTATCGCGATATCGAGGACGTCGTCGCTGATCCCCAGGTACAGGTCGTGCACATCTGCACGCCCAACCACCTGCACCGCGCGATGGCGCAGGCCGCACTGGAAGCCGGCAAGCACGTGATCTGCGAGAAACCGTTGGCGACGACGCTGGACGACGCGCAGGCGCTGGCGGCGCTGGCCGCCTCGACCGGATTGGTCGCCACCGTCCCCTTCGTCTACCGCTACCACCCGGTGGTCCGCGAGGCGCGTGCGCGCATCGCGCAGGGCGACCTGGGGCCGCTGCACCTGATCCATGGCAGCTACCTGCAGGACTGGCTGCTGGACCCGGCCAGCAACAACTGGCGGGTTGACCCGGCACTGGGCGGCACATCGCGCGTGTTCGCCGACATCGGGTCGCACTGGTGCGACCTGGTTGAATGGGTCAGCGGCGAGTGCTTCGCCGAAGTGAACGCGGCGTTTGCCACGGTGATCGCCGAGCGCAGCGCAACCACTTCCCAGAGTTTCAGCACGCCGGCGACAGACGGCGCAAAGCAAGCGGTCGAGAGCGAGGACGTAGCCGCAGCGATGTTCAGGACCGGCGCGGGCACGCTGGCGTCATTGACGGTCAGCCAGGTCTCGGCCGGACGCCACAACCGGCTCTGGTTCGAGATCGACGGCGCCAACGCCAGCGTGGCGTTCAACCAGGAGGATGCCGAGCGGCTGTGGATCGGCCTGCCCGAGCAGCGCGAGGAAATCTTCGTGCGCGGCCCGGGCGCCGGCAGTGCCGAACAACGCCGGTTGTCGCCGCTGCCAGCGGGACACGCGCAAGGCTACGGCCAATGCTTCGAAGCGTTCGTGGCCGACACCTATCGCGCCATTGACGGCGAGCGGCCGCAGGGCCTGCCCACCTTCGAAGACGGCCTGCGCTCGGCGCAGATCGTTGATCGTGTCATTGCATCGGCCAGGTCACGCACCTGGACCGCCATCGGTTGAATCCCGGGAGGATCTGTTGATGAACATCCCTGTCCGTAGAACTGCAACCCTCGTCCTGCTGCTGCTCGCAGTCCTGCCCGCCTTCGCAGGAAACACAGCCGGTGCGCAGAAGCCCATCGCCGTGCAGATGTACACGCTGCGCAACGCCGGCCCGCTCGACCAACAGCTGAAGATCGTCCACGACGCGGGCGTGCGTGCGGTGGAGACTGTCGGTACGCAGAATGCAAGCGCTGCGGAACTGAAACAGTTGCTGGACCGTTACTCGATCAAAGCGGTTTCGTCGCACGTTCAGCTGGCCGAGCTGCGCGACAACCTGGATGCCGTGGTGGCCTTCAACCGCTCGATTGGCAACAGCACGCTGGTGGTGCCCTACCTGGACCAGAAGGATCGTCCGCGCGATGCCGCCGGCTGGACCGCATTGGGCCGGGAGCTGGGCCGGATTGCCAGGCAGGTGCGCGGCAAGGGCATGCAGCTGGCCTACCACAACCACGACTTCGAGCTGGTCGACTTCAATGGCAGGACCGGACTGGAGCTGCTGTTCGCCGCCGCCGGCCCCGAACTGCAGACCGAACTGGACCTGGCCTGGGTCGCGCGCGCGGGACTGGACCCGGTAGTGATGCTGGGTAAGTTCCGCGGCCACGTATTTGCGGTACACGCCAAGGACAATGCGCCCAAGGGCCAGGCCGAAGACGAAGGTGGATTCGCTGCAGTCGGCCAGGGCGTGCTGGACTGGAACGCGATCCTGCCGGCCGCCGCCACCGCTGGCGTGCAGTGGTACATCGTGGAACACGACCAGCCACGCGACCCGGCCAAGGTCATCCAGGCCGGCGCGGACTACCTGCGTGGGCACCTGACCACCAACCTGCCCACCCGTGCCCACCGCTGACGCATCAAGGAGCCCCACATGAAAATGATCCTGGCAGTGGCCGTGGCCCTGGGCGGCATGAACGTTGCGACGGCAGCGTGGGCCAAGGACGACCCGGCCGCCGGCGCGAAACTCTACGCCCAGCACTGCACCGCCTGCCACGGTGCTGAACGCACCGGTGTACCGCCGACGTTCCCGGCGCTCACCGATGTCGGCAAGCGGCTGCAGCCCGCCCAGGTCAAGGACAAGATCAGGAAGGGCGGCGGCCTGATGCCGCCCTTCCCGCAGCTGTCACAGCAGGAGATCGATGACATCGCCAGCTACCTGGCAAAGTAGCGGGTGGGCGCTACAGCTCGCGCACCCAGATATTGCGGTAGCTGACCTTGGAGTCATGTTCCTGCAGATACAGCGGCGCGCACCCATGCGGTGCGTACGAAGGCGCACCGATGTATTCGGTCTTGCCTGCCAGCACGGTATCGTCCTGTACCAGCACGCCGTTATGCAGCACGGTGATCCGCGCGGGCGACGTCAGGCCGCCGCCCGGCGAGAAGCGCGGGGCCTTCCAGATGATGTCGTAGGCCTGCCACTGGCCCGGTGCGCGCGAGGCGTTCACCCGTGGCATGGCCTGCTTGTAGATCGAACCCGCCTGGCCATTGGCGTAGGTCGGGTTGTTGTAGCTGTCGAGTACCTGCAACTCATAGAGTCCCTGCAGGAAGATCCCGCTGTTGCCCCGGTTCTGGCCGTCGAAGCCCTTCGTTTCGGTGGGCGTACGCCATTCGACATGCAGCTGGACATCGCAGAAGGGTTGCCGGGTACGGATGCCCTTGCTGCCCGGAACGACCGTCATGGCGCCTCCGGCAACCTTCCAGGGCACGCGGCCACCCCGCTCCGACTCCCACGCGGAGACATCCTTGCCATCGAACAGCACGATCGCATCGGACGGTGCCTTGCCGGGCGGCGTTGCCACGGTCGCGGGCACAGGGGCCCACACTTCGGTCTTCTTCGGGTCAAGCACAGCGTCGGCACTGTCCTGTGCGAACGCCGATGCAGCGGCCAGCAGGCCGGCGGTGATCAACGCAGGGCGGATCATCAGGGTGGTGTCCATCAGCTGGTCCCCCACGCGGGCGTACCGGGGACATAGGCGAGGTCACCGTCGTAGCGCCCCGGCACGGCGACGTACTGCAGCACCCCGGTCGCACCGACCCTGGAGGTGAAGAAGCCGAAGATGGCCAGCTGCTTGATCATCGTGAAGTAATGCGGCATGGCTTCGCCCTCTTCGGGCGTTCCGGTCTCGGTCACGTCCGCATTGCGCGCCTTGGCCTCGGCATCCAGTGTACGCAGCAACCCGGTGCGCGCCTCCGGCGTGAGCGACACGAAGCGGCCACCGGCGCGCTTGTCGATGTCCGCCAGCCCGGCGCGGAACACCGCCTGCTGCCTGGCGGTGTAGCAGTCGCTGACGAAGGTTGCCATGAACAGACCGGCGCCCGCGTCTTTCGCCCCGGGTGTCCGGGTCCGCGGCAGGATGGTCTCGGCGATCTCGTCCAGCGTGCCGATATCGGCATCGGAGAACGCGGCCATCGCCCCGGCCGCTGGCGCTTTGCCATGCACCAGCGCAGGCAGGCCGACCATGGCCGCACCGGTGGCGGCGACGATCATCTTCAGCAGTTCGCGGCGATCCATCACAGGTTCCCCGCTTTCAGTTCGCGTACCGCGTGGTCGGCCGCGCGCGCGGTCAGCGCCATGTAGGTCAGCGACGGATTCACGCAGGCGCTGGAGGTCATGCAGGCACCGTCGGTGACGTACACATTGGGGGCATCCCAGACCTGGTTGTGTGCGTTCAATACCGAGCTCTTCCGGTCACGTCCCATACGCGCAGTCCCCATCTCATGGATGCCCTTGCCCGGGGCGTAGTCGTTGTCGTGCATCTTCACGTCCTTGACCCCGGCCGCCTCCAGCATCTCGGCGGCGTCAGCAGCCATGTCCTTGCGCATCGCCAGTTCGTTGGCACGCATGGACACGTCCATCGCCAGCACCGGCAGCCCCCACTTGTCCTTGCGCGCCCGGTCCAGACGGATCGCGTTGTCGTGGTGCGGCAGCATTTCGCCGAACCCGGTCATGCCGATGCGCCAGTCACCCGGCACGGTCAGGGCCTCCTTCAGATCCGCACCGATGTTCAGCTCGGCGATCTCGCGCGACCAGCCGGTGCGGCTGGCACCGCCCTGGTAGCCGAACCCGCGCAGGTAGCCGCGCTTGTCGGCGGCCACGTTGCGGAACCGCGGAATGTAGAAGCCGCAGGGACGACGACCGAAGTAGTACTTGTCTTCGTAGCCCTCGACCCGGCCCGAAGCGCCCGCACCGAAATGGTGGTCCATCACGTTGTGCCCGAGCTCACCCGACGAAGAGCCCAGCCCCCCGTCCCAGACGTCGGTCGCCGAATTCATCAGCAGCCAGGTCGAGTTGAAGGACGATGCATTGAGGAAGATGACCTTGGCCGTGTACTGGTAGGTCTGGCCGGTTTCGGCGTCGATGACCTCCACGCCGCGCGCACGCTTGCGGTCCTTGTCGTAGAGCACTTCCTTGACGATCGAGAACGGCCGCAAGGTCAGGTTGCCGGTCTTCATCGCCGCCGGCAGCGTCGCCGACTGGGTCGAGAAGTAGGCACCGAAGGGACAACCCAGAATGCACTTGTTGCGATACTGGCAGTTGACGCGCCCCTGCTCGGGCATCGGCTGGGTGATGTTGGCGGTGCGCGAGTGGATCATGTGGCGGGTGCCGCCAAAGGCCTTCTTGATCCGCGCGGCCACATCCTTCTCGACGATGTTCAACGGGATCGGCGGCAGGAACTCGCCGTCCGGCAACACGTCCAGTCCCTCGCGCGTGCCGGCGATGCCGGCGAACTTCTCCACGTGGTCGTACCATGGCGCGATGTCGGCGTAGCGGATCGGCCAGTCGGTGGCGATGCCGTCCTTGAGATTCGCCTCGAAGTCCAGGTCGGAGAAGCGATAGCTCTGCCGGCCCCACAACAACGAGCGGCCACCGACGTGGTAGCCGCGGAACCAGTCGAAACGCTTGGTTTCGATGTAGGGTGAGTCCTGCTCGTTGGCCCACATTCCTTCCAGGTTCTCGGCCAGGCCGTAGTCGCGCATCAGCACCGGAAAAGCGGCCTTCATCGCCTGCGTCGGACGGTTGCGATGCGGGAAGTCCCACGCTTCCTTCATCGCATTGACATAGTCCTTGACGTGCTCGATGTTGCGCCCGCGTTCCAGCATCAGGACCTTCAGGCCCTTCTCGGTCAGCTCCTTCGCTGCCCAGCCGCCACTGATTCCCGAGCCAACAACAATGGCGTCGTAGTGATTATCTGCCATGGGTCTCTCACCTGGGTGGATATCGTTTCAGACGTCGCAGAGGCGGATCGCCTCGCGCAATGAAGCAACGGGATCGGGCGCGGCAGGCATGAACTCCTGCGCCAGATACCCCTTGAAACCGGTGTCGCGGATCGCGCGGCAGATGGCCGGATAGTTCAGCTCCTGCCGGTCTCCGATCTCGTTCCGGCCGGGCACGCCTGCGGTGTGGTAATGCTTGAAGCAGGCGTGGTGTTTGCCGATGGTGGCGATGATGTCGCCTTCCATGATCTGCATGTGATAGATGTCGTAGAGCAGGCCGAAATTGTCCGAGCCCAGCCGCTGGCACAGCTCTACGCCCCAGGCCGAGTGGTCGCACAGGTAGTCGCGATGATCGACCCTGGAGTTGAGCAGCTCCATCACCAGCACCACGCTGCGCTTCTCGGCATGCCCGAGGATGCGCTTGAGGCCGGCTTCGGCATTGGCCAAGCCGTCGTGGGGGTCCATGCCATTGCGGTTGCCGGAGAAGCAGATGAGATTTCGGTAACCGGCATCGGCCACCAGATCGATGTGCCGCGTGTAGCGCTCTACCAGCTGGTCGTGGAACTCGCGGCCGGCAAAGCCCTTGGTCAGGCCCAGCTCCGCGCCATTGCACATCGAGCTGTACACGCCATGGGCCTTCAGCGTGGGCCAGTCTTCCGGGCCGACCAGGTCGATGGCGGCGAAGCCGATGTCCTTCACCGTCGTGCAGAGCTGGGCGACCGACAGCTGCGGGAAGGTCCAACGGGCGACGGAGTGCTTCAGGTTTCCTTTGAGTGGCGCAGCGGCGAACGCAGGCAACGCTTCCGCGGTCGTCACGGCCCCCAGGCCAATGCTGCCGGCAACTGCGAGGCGCAGCGCATCGCGCCGCGTGATCCCCGTCGCCGGGGCCGGTCTGATCGAATGGATGGACATCCATCTGCCGGCCTCCCAACCGGTATCAAACGCAACGATTCACAGCAATGCAATCGATTGCACCATAGGGGAGGAAATTGGATGCTTGCAAGTTGCGGTGCACGAAAATTGATGCTGCGGGGCACAACTCCGCAGGAATCGCGGACAAAGAAAAGCCCCGCATGTGCGGGGCTTTCTTTTCTGCTGCAGGCGAGCGTCCGATCAGAACGGAATATCGTCGTCAGCGAAGTCGTCCATCGGCGGCGCCTGCTGCGGCTGCGGGCGCTGGTTGCCGCCCTGGTTGCCGTAGCCGCCACCCTGGTTGCCGCCCTGGTTGCCGCCCTGGTTGCCATAGCCACCGCCCTGGCCACCACGCTGGCCGCCGCCACCGCCGCCGTACTCCTGGCGCGGTGCCTGCTGGCGCTGCGGACGATCGCCGCCGTAGTTGCCGCCACCACCGCCGCCGCCTTCACCGCGGCCGCCCAGCATCTGCATTTCATCGGCGATGATGTCGGTGGAGTACTTCTCCACCCCGTCCTGGCCGGTGTACTTGTCGTAGCGCAGGCTGCCTTCGACGTAGACCGAGCTGCCCTTGCGCAGGTACTCGCCGGCGATCTCGCCGAGCTTGCCGAAGAACACCACGCGGTGCCATTCGGTGCGCTCCTGCTGGTTGCCATCCTTGTCCTTGCGGACGCTGGTGGTGGCCAGGCTGATGCGGGTGATCGCCATGCCGCCCTGGGTGTACTTCACGTCCGGGTCGTTGCCGAGATTGCCGACCAGGATGACTTTATTGATGCCGCGCGCCATAGGTACCTTCGTCCGTTGTCCAGGGGCAGACCGCCAGTGATAGCACAGCCCCGGGCGGGGTGCAGTACGCTGGGCCGCCCCTGGTGAAATTTGGGGGAATGCGAGAACGACGCATCTTACCATTGCCGCCGCCATCCGCCCGGTCAGGAGACCCCGACCGCACCGAAGGATCAGGCTGATTTCCTTGTCCGGCAATGACTTACCTGCGCCCCGACCGACGTTCAGAGGGGCATTCGCGTCTGCGCATGGCATCATGCCCGGCACCTTCCACCTGCCCGCTCCGCCCGCACATGACGATCAAAGGCAAAGCCACCTCCCTCGACATCGCCCACCTGGCCGGGGTCTCCCAGCCGACCGTGTCGCGGGCCCTGCGTGGCAGTCCGATGGTCAACGCCGAGACCCGCGAGCGCATCCTGCGCATCGCCCGCGAGCTGAACTACAAGGTCGACAAGAACGCCTCCAGCCTGCGCCTGCGCAATGCCGGCACGCTGGCCCTGCTGTTCTTCGAGGACCCGACCAACGACGATTCGCTGATCAACCCGTTCTTCCATTCGATGCTGGGCTCGATCACCCGCGCCTGCGCCCTGCACGGGCAGGACCTGCTGGTGTCGTTCCAGCAGCTGTCCACCGACTGGCAGGCGGATTACGAAGACAGCAACAAGGCCGACGGCATCATCCTGCTCGGTTATGGCGACTACCACGAATCGCGCGACCGCCTGCAGCGGCTGGTTGAACAGGGCACGCACTTCGTGCGTTGGGGCGCCGCACTGCCCGGCCAGCCCGGTGTCTCGATCGGCAGCGACAACTTCCAGGGCGGGCATGACATCACCGCCCACCTGTTGCAGCAGGGCTGCCGCCGCATCGCCTTCCTCGGCCATGCCTCCAGCCATTACCCCGAATTCCAGGAGCGCTACCGCGGCCATGTCGCGGCGCTGCAGGACCACGGTCTGGCCGCCGAACCGGTGCTGCAGCACGATGCGATCACCACTGAGGCCTCCGGCCAGGAAGCCTGCCAGGCGCTGCTGGCGCGCGGTGAACCGATCGATGCGATCTGCGCCGCCAGCGACCTGATCGCCATCGGTGCGATGCGCGCCCTGCGCGAGGCCGGGCTGCGCGTACCGCAGGACGTGGCGGTCACCGGCTTCGACGACATCCCGCTGGCGGCTTCGGTGTCCCCGGCGCTGACCACCGTACAGCAGGACACCAAGCAGGCCGGGCAGCTGCTGGTGGAACGCCTGCTGGCGCTGATCGGCCGGCAGCCGGTGGACAGCCAGAGCATCCCGGTGAAGCTGGTGGTGCGGGAATCGTCGCTGCGCGGGTAGGCGCCGCTGGGCCGGCATCGCTCTTGGCCTCGCCCGCGTTGTTTGGCTTGGTCGTACCCTGGTGCCAGTGCCGAGCCGTGCTCGGCAAACTACCGCGACAGCCGCGAAGGTTCAGCGTGCCCCGGCCTTCGGCCCCAGCAATGCCAACAGCACATAGACCACGATCGAAGCGACGGTACCGAGCGCCGCCGGCAACCCGAATGCCCACGCCGAACGGAGCTGCTGGCGCGCCCACTGGGCCAGATGCCAAGCCGCGCCCAGGTTGATCAGCCAGGCAATGACGAATGCCGGCCACTGCACCATGCCCACCGCGCGCAGCAGGGGCACGGACACCAGCGCGGCGACGATGGCTGCGATCAGGAAGATCAGTGCGGAGCAGGAATGGCGTGATCGTGCCGGTGAGCCGGCAGGTAATTCCCTCAATTCCATGGCAGAGCCTCGATCCTGGTGTCATCCAAAGGGGATCACGTACGGCACCCGAAGGGAAGCGTTCTGTAGCTTCGAGCCGTGCTCGACCGATCCGGCATTGCGCGAACGGCAGCCGAGCATGGGCTCGGCTCTACAGGACAATCAGCCCTGCGCGAAGTCCTTCAGGATCTCGCCGACGCCGCTGGACGAGATCTCGAAGCCCAGCGCGGTGCCCGGATTGATCACCACGCCGTAGCCACCGGGCACGCGGCGCAGCACGTCCAGCATCCGCCAGCGGATCTGGTGTTCGGCCTGCTGGCTGTAGATACCCACGCGCGATGGATCGGTGAACACGGCCACGTGCAGGGTGCCCTGCTTGTCGAACAGCAGCGGGTCGAAGCCGCTGCCGTCGGGGGTCACCAGGCTGCCGGTCAGCAGGACCACGTCGGAGGCGACGAAGGCCTCCATGAAGGCGCGGATCGGCACCGCCCCGTCCATCGCCGCCTTCAGCAGGGTTTCGATCGGGGTCTGCGGGGCGAGGTCGGTCATGGCGATACGGCGGGGCGTGAGGGGTGCCTATTGTGCCGGATGTGGTCCCCCCGGTAGTGCCGGCCGCTGGCCGGCACCTGAAGGGACCATGGATTCACGAGTTGCCGGCCAGCGGCCGGCACTACCGCCCCAGACGCACGTCCCGCGCCTTCTGGTCGGCCATCGCCTTGTCCAGTTCGGCCTGCAGTGCCGGCTGCTGCACGGGCGCATCCAGTACGTAGACCTTCACCCCATGCGCTGGCACGTCAGCCTTCAGCTGGCGCTTGACCTGCACCGTGCCGCCACCCAGCGCGTCACGCCAGGTGCCGGCTTGCAGGTAGCGATCCACCTCGAAGGTGCGCGCCACATCGCCCTTGTTCAGCAGCACCAGCACGGTCTGCGCCACCTCGCCCTGTTGCAGCACGCGGAAGAACACCGCCTCGTCGCCCTGCAGGCGCTCGTTCACCTGCAGGCCGCGCTGCAGCGCCGGGGTGGCTGCGCGCAGCCTGGCGATGCGCTGCAGCGGCGCGAAGATCGGGCTCTGCGGCGCAGCGTCCACACGCGGCTGGCCGAAGTAGGCACGATTGCCGGCATGCTCGGCGCGACCACGCATGAAGCCGGTTTCCGAGCCGTAGTAGATCACCGGAATGCCGCGCGCGGTGAACAGCCAGTTGTGCGCGTCGATGAAGCCGTTGTCGCTGGCCTGCAGACGCGGCATGTCGTGGTTGTCGTAGAAGCTCATCAGCTCGTACGGATTGGCATACGGGCCACCGCTCAGGTGCAGCGGCTCGGCCAGGGTCTCGAAGCCCTTGCCGGCGGTGCCGAAGGTCTGTTCCAGTGCACCGCGCAGCGGGAAATCGAGCACGCTGACATTGGCATTGGCCGGCCAGGTATGCTCGGCGATGGTCGCCGCGTTGTAGTCGAAGGCTTCGCCGAACATGAACATGTCCGGGTGCTCGGCGCGGATGCGCTTGACGAATTCATGCCACCACGGGTGCGGCAGCCAGCCGATGGTGTCGATGCGCAGCGCGTCCACGCCCTGCGCGGTCCACTGCAGGTAGGCGCCGACCAGGTAATCCATCACCGCCGGATTGTCCTGGTTGAAGTCGGACAGTTCGGCCAGGTTGCCGTCGAAGATCGAACCGTCCTTGCTGTCGACCGGACCGATGTTGTTGTAGAACGCGTGCAGCGGATTGTGCTTCGGATCCAGCTTCTGCGGCGGTAGGTTCTGGTGGTCGGCAATCAGCGTTCCGTCCTTGTCGAAGATCTGGCCGAACTGCGGCTGCCGCGTCGGCATGGTCCAGGCCGGCGAGCCGTGGTTGCCGACGATATCCAGCACCACCTTCAAGCCGGCGCCGTGCAGGCCCTTGGTCAGCCCGGCGAAGTCCAGGTCCCTGCTGGGCAGGTGCTCATCGAGCTTGTAGAAATTGATGCCCCAGTAGCCGTGGTAGCCGGTCTTGCCGCGATCGGTCAGCGTGCTGGTGCAGCTGATCGGCTTGCTGCCGGTAAAGGCCTGGTCCGGGTTGTCGACGATCGGCGTGATCCACACCGCGCCGAAACCCAGGTTGCGGATGTACTGCGCATTGTCGAGCACGCCGCGGAAGTCGCCGCCGAGGTAGCCGATGTTGCCGTCCACCCTGTCCGGGCACGGCACCGGAATATCGAAGGTGCGATGCGTGCCGCCCTGGTCGCGGTGATCGTTGGACGGATCGCCGTTGACGAAGCGGTCGGTGACCACGAAGTACACCGCATCGCTGGCGAATGGCTCGGTGGTGCCGACGTAGTCCGGGCGCGGCGTGGCCACGGCCTGGCCGGCGAACAGGGCAAGGGAAACAGCAACAGCCAGGACACCACGCATCACACCACCTCCGGACGGGACGGAACCCGCAGCACGCACAGGCCGGCGACGAACAGGCTGCAGCCGCCCAGCACCAGCACCTGCATCGGCTGGCCACCCAGCCATGCGCGCAGGGCAAAGCCGAGCGCACTGGCCGCCACCAGCTGCGGGATCACGATGAAGAAATTGAAGATGCCCATGTACACGCCCATCTTCGACGCCGGCACGCTGTCGGACAGCAGTGCATACGGCAGCGAGAGAATCGATGCCCAGGCGAAGCCGACGCCGACCATCGACAGCAGCAGCCAGTGCGGGTCGCGGATGAACATCAGCGAGACCAGGCCGGCAGCGCCCAGCCACAGGTTGACCAGGTGGCTCCAGCGCAGGCCGATCGCACGCACCATCGGCGGAATCAGCACCGCCGCCAGCGCAGCGAAGCCGTTGTAGGCGCCAAACAGCACGCCCACCCAGTTGGCACCTTCGTTGTAGGCCGCCGACTGTGGATCGGTCGAACCGAAGTGGGCACCGGCGACCGCAGCAGTGGTGTAGATCCACATGGCGAAAAGCGCGAACCACGAGAAGAACTGCACCCACGCCAGGCGGCGCATGGTCACCGGCATCGCGCGCAGGTCGCCGACGATGGCGGCCAGCATGTGCGTGGCCGGCAACGCGCGCGCGGCCGCCAGCAGCAGGCCGTAGCCGGCGCACAGGCCTGCCAGCACGTACAGCATCCTGTCGCCTTGTCGCCAAGTGATCAGCAGCGCCAACAGCACACCCAGCCCTAGCCACAGGGTGACCCGCGTCCATGGAGCCGGGCCGTTGATCACCGCTCCCGCATGATGCGCCGGCGGCTCGGCATCATCGAAGGCAGCCAGTTCTGCTGGTGAATATTCTCGGGTGCTGAGCACCGTCCAGGTGATCGCCGCCAGCAGCACCACCGCGCCGAAGTAGAACGCATAGCGCACGGTGTCCGGCACCTCACCTGCGGCGGCCGTATTGGCGACCCCGAAGTGGGCCAGGATGAACGGCAGGAAGCTGGCGACGATGGCGCCCACGCCGATGAAGAAGCTCTGCATCGCGTAGCCGGCCGGACGCTGGCGTGGCGCCAGCTGATCGCCGACAAAGGCACGGAAAGGCTCCATCGATACGTTGATCGAGGCATCGAGCACCCACAGCGTGCCGGCCGCGATCCACAGCGTCGGCGAATTCGGCATCACCAGCAGGGCCAGCGTGGTCAGCACCGCACCGATCATGAAGAACGGACGGCGCCGCCCCCAGCGCGTCCAGGTGCGATCGGACAGGTAACCGATCACCGGCTGCACCAGCAGGCCGGTCAGCGGCGCGGCGATCCACAGCCCCGGTACCGCGTCGATGTCCGCGCCCAGCGTCTCGAAAATGCGGCTGGCGTTGGCATTCTGCAGGGCGAAGCCGAACTGGATCCCGAGAAAACCGAAACACATGTTCCAGATCTGCCAGAACGACAGCTGGGGTTTGGCGGGGCGATTCATCGTGCGCCCTCTACGGCCACGGGCGCCACCGTCAGCGCCTGCACCTGCGCCTGGTTGAGCACGCCGTCGCGCCCGCCCTTGCCCCCGGTGTAGTGCGCGAAGTGCCGCAGCGCGCTCATGTTGAAGCCTTCCTCAAGCGCGACCGTGCATCGGCCCTTGGGCACCGTAAATGCCGCCGAGGTCGAGTGCTGCACGGTCACGCTGTGCGGCAGGGTGACCGCATGCCGCTGCAACGGCTGGCCCGGACACTGCAGCACCAGCTGCTTCACCGCGGCGGTCACGCCCGTGTTGATCGGCCCATTCGGGTTGCTGTACTGCAGGCGCAGGCGCACCTGCCCCGCCTTGGCCGAGGTGAACTGCCAGCGCTCGGCACCCTTCAGTCGCTGCTGCGGACCGACGCAGACCATCGGGCTGTGCAGCGATTCCAATGCACCATCGCGCCGGGTCAGGCTGAGGCAATGCTGCAGGCCGTCATCGACGATGCGTGCCACGCCCTGGGTGATCGCGGTCACCGCCCGGCCGTCCTGCCACAGCACCTGGCCTTCAGCCACCGGTACCGACCAACCTCTGCCGCTGCGTCGCGCCTGCGGCGCGGGCGGGGTTGCCGGCGCGCGCGCATTGGCATCGACCGTGCTGGCGGGCGACGTGCGCGACGGCGCGGCCACCAGCTGCACGGTGGTGGCGGTACCACGCGTCTTTACCTCGCCCGCCACCAGCAGGCCATCACCCACCTGCTTCGGCCGCTCCAGCACATAGCGCTTGCCATCGGCCTCCAGGGAGATGCGGCGCCGCTTGCCGAACAGTTCGGGGACCAGCGCCGCTGGCAGCTTGGGCTGCACGCGGCCATCATCCTGCAGGCCGAACACGCCCTCGACCACCATCGACAGATACCCAGCCACCGACCACAGCTGGCGCTCCGAATTGACCACCGGCCCGCTGAGCGCGCCTTCCTCGACATGCACGGCCTGGCTGACCAGCTCGTAGTTCTCCATGTTGGAGCCGGCCAGCGCGGCACCCTGCATCAGCGAGCGGATCTCGGCGGCAATGCGCGGCGCATCGTCCAGCTGCCGCGCCGCACGCAGCGAGTAGGCACTGACGAACGGCCAGATTGCCCGGTTGTGATAGATCGGCTGTTGTGCTTCCTGCGGCCAGGCCACCGGGCTGCCGGCCGGGCCCATCGGATACGCCGCCAGCGCACGCCGCGCGCGCTCGGGCGGCAGCACCTCGGCGAGGATGCCCAGCGAGAGGCCGAGCAGATCGACCTTGGCGTACGGCACCGGGTGCGCGGCTTCGCCGATGTAGCTCATGTACTGGCCGATATCCTCGCGCCAGAAGCGCGCATCGATCTGCTGCGCCAATGCATCGGCCCAGGCCTTGTAGTCGGTCGCGCGGGCATCGCCGTGCTGCCCGGCCAGGCGTTCGGCCAGGCGCAGTGCCTGGTAGTGCAGCACGTTGGTGGACAGTGCGTAGGAATCACCGATGAAACGCACATCCTCGCGGGTCCAGTCTGGATAGGTCTGCTCGCGCCAGTCCAGGAAGGAGGTCTCGCCGCGGTACAGGCCCATCTGCGCGTCGAACACCATCGCGCGGTCCTGCGCCAGCGTGCCCTGCAGCGCCTGCCAGACCTGGTCGGCAAACGCGCGATCCTCCAGCAGGTGACGTGCTGCCAGGAACCACACCACGCGGTCGCTGCTGATCGGCCAGCTGCCGCCGGAACCGGTGTCCTGCGCAACGAACAGGCCGGACGTATGGCCATCGCGGGCCGCCGACAGCTTGAACTGCAGCGACTGCCGGGTGCGCTGCGGATCCAGCCGCGCCAGCGCCAGATCGGCGGCGAAGCTGACATCGCGCGTCCACACGTAAGGCCAGCGCGCACCGGTCTGGAAGCACTCGCAGGGCACCGGCCGGCCTTCGTCGAAGGCGGGATCACGGATGGCATCCACGCGGTCCTGGTCCATTTCCTGCTGGGCCAGCGCGAACAGGGCGTCGAACATCACGCTGCCGGTCTGGCTGCGCATCGGCATCGGCGCGATGCGCACCTCACCTTTCGGCGCATGCAGCACGAAGCTGCCCTCGGCAGCGGCTTCGGCGCGCGCATGGCGGCCGTCGAATTGCAGGTCGGCCGCCTGCGCGGTCGTCCCCAGCGCTGCCCCCAGGGCAGCGGTCAGGCAAATGATCTTCAGCATCGAAGCGGCGGACCGGCTTGCGCCCGTCGACCTCCCTCCCTCTCTGCACGCGTTGTAGGTCCGCACCGTCGTTGCCGGCGGGCGGGCGCGGCCCCTCCCTCAAGGTGCCCTGGCCCCATGGTAGACGCGGGGCTGTCGGCTGCGTCCAGTTGCATACGTATTCATGGCATCGCGCGGTAGCGCACCCGCCGCGCTGGCTTATGGTCCGGGTCTGCCAACGGCGCCTTGGGAGGGGAATTGCCGATGTCACCCACTGCTGTACGCGCGCTATTCGCGCACATGCTCGGTCTGGCCCTGATCGGATGGGCCACGCTGGTACAGGCCGCGCCTCAGGTGGCCAGCGTCGAATCGCCGGGCAAGGTATTGAAGGTCAGTCTGCTGCTGGATGGCGGCACGGCCCGCTACCGGGTCGAGCGCCTGGGCGACACCGTGGTGGAGGATTCGAAGCTCGGCTTCGCCCTGCGCGACGGTCGCCTGGACCGCGATTTCACCCTGCTGGGCCAGCAGCGGCACAGCGTGGATGACACCTGGGAGCAGCCTTGGGGAGAGCGCCGGCTCACCCGCAACCACTTCAACGAGCTGACCGTGCAGCTGGCCGAAACCACCGGCAGCAAGCGGCGGCTGGATGTGGTGTTCCGCGTCTACGATGATGGCCTTGGCTTCCGCTATGTGTTCCCTGAACAACCGAACCTGCGCGAGGCCATCATCGATGACGAACTGACCGAGTTCGCCATCGCGCCCGAATCAACCGCCTGGTGGATTCCCGCCGGCGAGCCGATCCACTACGAATACCTGTACCAGCGCACGCCGCTGCGCGAAGTGCCGCTGGTGCATACGCCGATGACCCTGCGCAGCCGCGACGGCCTGCACGTGGCGATCCACGAAGCGGCGCTGGTGGACTATGCCGGCATGTGGCTGCGCCGGACCGAGGGACAACGCCTGCGCGCGCAGCTTTCGCCCTCGGCCGAAGGCTGGAAGGTACGCCGCACCCTGCCCTTCGCCACGCCCTGGCGCACGCTGCAGATTGCCGACCGCGCCGGTGGCCTGGTCGAATCGGACCTGATCCTCAATCTCAACGAACCCAATGCGCTGGGTGATGTGAGCTGGGTGAAGCCGGCCAAGTACCTGGGCGTGTGGTGGTCGATGCACCTGGACAACGAGAGCTGGGCGACCGGGCCGAAGCACGCGGCCACCACCGCCAAGACGAAAAAAGTCATCGACTTCGCCGCCGCGCACGGCTTCCGTGGCGTGCTGGTGGAAGGCTGGAACCCGGGCTGGGACGGCATGTGGGTGGGCAATGGCTACGACTTCGATTTCACCCGTGCCACGCCCGATTTCGACATTGAGGCGCTGTCCGCGTACGGCCTGAAAAAGGGCGTGCACCTGATCGGCCATCATGAAACCGGCTGCGCCATCGAGCACTACGAGGACCAGCTGGGTGCCGCGCTGGACCTGTATGCACGGCTGGGCGTGGACCAGTTCAAGACCGGCTATGTGTGCGACGACGGCCAGGTCGATCGTCGCAATCCGGCAGGGGGACCGCTGTGGCGCGAGTGGCACGACGGGCAGTTCATGGCACGCCACCATCTGAAGGTGGTGCAGGAGGCCGCGCGCCGGCACCTGTCGGTCAACCCGCATGAGCCGATCAAGGACACCGGCCTGCGCCGCACCTATCCCAACTGGATCTCGCGCGAAGGCGCACGCGGCATGGAGTACAACGCCTGGGGCCAGCCGCCGAACCCGCCGGAGCATGAGGTCAACCTGGTGTTCACCCGCATGCTGGCCGGGCCGATGGACTACACCCCCGGCATCCTCAGCCTGAAGGGCCGCCACGGCCAGGCCATCCCCAGCACGCTGGCGCGGCAGCTGGCGCTGTATGTGGTGCTCTACAGCCCGATCCAGATGGCCGCCGACCTGCCCGAGCACTACCTGCAGCATCGCGAGGCGTTCCGCTTCATCGAGGACGTGGCGGTGGACTGGGAGCAGAGCCGCGTGCTCGATGGCGAAGTGGGCGACTACGTGACGATCGTGCGCCGCGACCGCAACAGCCGCGACTGGTTCCTCGGCAGCATCACCGATGAACACGGACGTGTGCTGCCGGTCTCGCTGGGCTTCCTGGAGCCGGGCGTGCGCTATCGCGCCGAGATCTACCGTGATGGTGAAGGCGCTGATTTCCGCAGCAACCCGTTCGGGTTCGTTCGCGAAACCCGCGAAGTGACCAGCGCCGATGCACTGACGCTGGTGCTGGCACCAGGCGGTGGCCAGGCCATTCGCTTCACACCGCTTTGAACGCACGGGTAGTGCCGGCCGCTGGCCGGCAACCCGCAGATCGTGATGCCGGCCAGCGGCCGGCACTACCGCAAGCAGTACCTGAAAGCGATTACATCCCTGTAGACGCCATTGAATACGTATGCAGGGTGATTCCCGCGAAGAATGCGCTGCCTACCATAGCGGCGACGACAGCGGCCACCGCGTCGCACGTTCACGGCCCCGCCGGAACGCTCACAAATCGATCTGCAACATTGCCTGGGAGGGGAAAATGTTGAACCACAAGCGCAGCGCGCTGAGCATCGCGCTGGCCGTTGTCCTGGCGCCGACACTGGCGTCGGCACAGTCCACGCAGAACACCACCACACCGGCCGGCACCGCCGCCACCAACCTCGATACGGTGCAGGTCACCGGCATCCGCCGCGGCATCGAGAGCGCGATCGCGGTCAAGCAGGACGCCACCTCGGTGGTGGAAGCAATCTCCGCCGAAGACATCGGCAAGCTGCCCGACGTCAGCATCGCCGAGTCCATCTCGCGCCTGCCTGGCCTTGCCGCACAGCGCGTCGCCGGACGTGCGCAGGTGATCAGCGTGCGCGGCCTGTCGCCGGACTTCGCCACTACACTGCTCAATGGCCGCGAAGTGGTCAGCACCGGCGACAACCGCGGCGTCGAGTTCGACCAGTACCCGTCCGAGCTGGTCAACGGCGTGACCGTGTACAAGACCCCGGATGCGGCGCTGGTCGGCCAGGGCCTGTCGGGCACCATCGACATGCAGACCGCGCGCCCGCTCAGCTTCGGCGAGCGCGTGATCGCGGTCAGTGGCCGCTACCAGAAGAGCTCGCTGGGCCGCGCCGCCAACACCGATCCGTACGGCAACCGCTTCAGCGCCAGCTACATCGACCAGTTCCTGGACAAGACCCTGGGCATCGCCATCGGCTATGCGCACAGCGACATGCCGATCCAGGAGAACCAGGTCGGCCTGTACGAGCCGTGGACCACCGAGCACACCGACAAGGGCGACCGCCCGGGCGTGGGCGCCGGCACCTACTTCTCCGATGGCATCAAGGCGCTGCGCCGCACCGGCAACAACAAGCGCGACGGCGTGATGGCCACGATCCAGTTCCGGCCCAACAACAGCTGGACCAGCACCTTCGATGCGTTCCACACCGAAGCCGAGCAGATCGATACCGCCAACCAGTTCGAGCTGAACCTCAGCAACTACAACGGCAACTACACCCCGGGCCTGCTGGTCAGCAACCCGCAGGTCAACGCCAATGGCTCGTTCACCGGCGGCACCGCCAGCGGCGTGTATCCGCTGGTGCGCGGCATGTACAACAAGCGCAAGGACAAGATCGACGCGTTCGGCTGGAACAACGAGTTCAACTTCAGCGGCGTCAAGCTGGTCGCCGACCTGAACTACTCCAAGGCCACGCGCGATGAGCTGAACCTGGAAAACAACCTGCAGCTGACCCCGATGCCGCAGCTGGATACGGTCGGCGTGTCGATCCGCCAGGACGGCTTCTCGCAGATCAGCCCGGGGCTGAACTACTCCAACCCCGACGCTCTGTTCCTGACCAACACCATCTACGGTTCCGGCTACGGCAAGGTGCCGCAGGTGGAAGACCGCCTGAAGGGTGGCAAGCTGGCAGCCACCATCGCCCTGCCCGATGCCGTCGCGTCGTGGGCGCCGGACATCGACATCGGCGTGAACTATGCCGACCGCCGCAAGGTGAAGACCCAGTCCGAAGGCAACATCCTGCTGGGTGCGCAGGGCGACGCCAACATCGCCTCGGACCTGCAGTACCGCCCGGTCAACCTGGGCTTCGCCGGCCTCGGCACCATCCCGGCCTGGAACGTGCCCGCCGCGGTGGGGCGCTACATGACCTTCAACCCGGTCGACAACCTGGACTACCTGATCCCCAAGTCGTGGACGGTACAGGAGAAGATCACCACCGCCTGGGCGCGCCTGAACATCAACGCCGACATCGGTGAAGTCGGCGTGCGCGGCAACATCGGCGTGCAGATGCAGCACACCGACCAGAGCTCGGATTCGCGGTACTGGGACAGCTCGCAGTCGGCCGGCAACAACGTGCAGCCGTACTCCAATGGCCGCACCTACAATGACTGGCTGCCGAGCCTGAACCTGGCCTTCCTGTTCCCGCATCAGCAGACGCTGCGTTTTGCCGCCGCCAAGCAGGTTGCGCGGCCGCGCGTGGACCAGATGCGTGCCGGCCTGGAGTTCGGCGTGGACACCGGCACCGGGCGCCCCGGCGGCAGCGGCGGCAATCCGCTGCTGGACCCGTGGCGTGCCACCGCGCTGGACCTGTCCTACGAGAAGTACTTCGGCGAGAAGGCCTACGTGGCCGCCGCGATCTTCTACAAGGACCTGAAGAGCTACGTCTACACCCAGTCGGTCGACAACTACGACTTCACCGCGCTGCTGGGCAGCTACGTGCCGCCGCCGGGAATGACGGCACCGGTGCTGACCACCGGCACCTTCTCCGCCCCGCAGAACGGCAAGGGCGGCACGCTGAAGGGCCTGGAACTGACCGCCTCGTTCCCGCTGGAGATGCTGACCGACAGCCTGCGTGGCTTCGGCGTGCAGGCCAGCGCGACCTTCAACAAGAGCGACATCACCATCCTGGACCCGGAAAGCGCGTCCAGCGTGGGCAGCGACCCGATCAGCCTGCCCGGCCTGTCCAAGCGCGTGTACAACTTCACGGCCTATTACGAGCGCAGCGGCTTTGAAGCACGCGTCAGCCAGCGCCGGCGTTCGGACTTCATCGGCGAGATCGGCAACTTCAACGGCAACCGCAGCCTGCGCTACGTTGTCGGCGAGAACGTGACCGACGCGCAGATCAGCTACACCTTCAGCGACAGCAGCACCCTGCGCGGTCTCACCCTGCTGCTGCAGGGCAGCAACCTGACCAACGAGCCGTACCGCACCTACGCCGGCAGCAAGGACCGCCCGCTGGAGTACATCGAGTGGGGCCGCACCTACATGCTGGGCGTGAACTACAAGTTCTGAGGTAGCGCCGGGTCCTGCCCGGCAGCCCGGACCCGGTAGCGCCGGCCGCTGGCCGGCAACACAAAGGGAGCAGGACCGGAAACCCGCTGCGCAGGCAGCGGGTTTTCTTTTGCGCGGATGCCGGCACGTCCGTAGATCCGCGCCATGCGTGGATGCCGTTCTCTGGAATCCCGCCCACAAAAAAGGGACGGGGCGCTTCGGCCCCGTCCCCGCAAGTACCGCCACCGGAGAAAACGGTCAGCTGCGTCGGGCGCAATACACCGCGCGCGGCGGCAGCTGGAGTTCGTTGCCCTGCACCGTGCCCGCATCCGGGCCCGGTACCGCCACCTGCTGCCAGTTGCCCAGCGGCAGCGGATGGGTCACCGCCTCGGCCGACAGGTTGAAGGCCAGCAGGAGGGTTTCATCTGCAAGCATACGCTCGAACAGCAGCACAGGCTCGGCGCTTTCAAGGAATCTGATGCTGCCATGCAGAAGCGCCGGCTGGGTATGCCGCCAGGCCAGGAACGCGCGGAACGCCGCCAGCACCGAGTGCGGGTCGCGTTCCTGCACGGCCACCGCCGCCGCGCGGTGCTCGGCCGGGATCGGCAGCCAGGGCTGGCCGGTGGTGAAGCCGGCCAGCGGTGCATCGGTCCATGGCAGCGGCGTACGGCAGCCGTCGCGGCCCTTGAAGTTCGGCCAGAAGGTGATGCCATACGGGTCCTGCAGGGCCTCGAACGGCACCTCGGCCTCGGCCAGGCCCAGCTCCTCGCCCTGGTACAGGCAGACCGAGCCGCGCAGCGAGCACAGCATCGCCACCAGCATCCGCGCCAGGCGCGGATCGGCCGGGTGACCGCCCCAGCGGCTGACCGCCCGCTCCACGTCGTGATTGGACACCGCCCAGCACGGCCAGCCTTCGGTCATCGCCGCTTCCAGCCGCGAGACCGTGTCGCGGATGTAGGCCGCGCTGTAGTCATCCACCAGCAGCTCGAAGCTGTAACCCATGTGCAGGCGGCCATCGCGGGTGTACTCGGCGGTGGTCGCCAGCGAATCCTCCGAAGAGATCTCGCCCAGGCTGACCGCCCCCGGATACTCATCCAGCAGCGCGCGCAGGCGCTCCAGGAACGGCAGGTTCTCTGGCTGGGTGTTGTTGTAGTAGTGGTACTGGTAAGCGTACGGGTTGTCCGGGCTGAAGCCGCGCCCCACCCGCTTCTCCGCCGGCTTGGGCGGGTTGTCGCGCAGCTGTGCGTCGTGGAAGCAGAAGTTGATCGCATCCAGGCGGAAGCCATCCACGCCGCGATCGAGCCAGAAGCGCACATTGTCCAGGGTGGCCTGCTGCACGTCCGGGTGATGGAAGTTCAGGTCCGGCTGGTCGACCAGGAAGTTGTGCAGGTAGTACTGCTCGCGGCGCGGCTCCCACTGCCAGGCACAGCCGCCGAACAGCGACAGCCAGTTGTTGGGCGGGGTGCCGTCCTCGCGCGGGTCGGCCCAGACGTACCAGTCCGCCTTCGGATTGCTGCGGTCCTGGCGGCTCTCACGGAACCAGGCGTGCTCGATCGAGGTATGGCTCAGCACCTGGTCGATCATCACCTTCAGGCCCAGGCCGTGGGCCTTGGCCAACAGGCGGTCGAAGTCGTCCAGGCTGCCGAACAGCGGGTCGACGTCGCGGTAGTCGGCGATGTCGTAGCCGAAGTCGGCCATGGGGGACTTGAAGAACGGCGAGATCCAGATCGCATCCACGCCCAGTGCAGCGATGTGGTCCAGGCGCTCGATGATGCCCGGCAGGTCGCCCACGCCATCGCCGTTGGCATCGAGGAAACTGCGCGGGTAGATCTGGTAGATGACGGCTCCGCGCCACCATGGATAGTGCGACATCGACAGCCCCCCTCCGGGCATGCGGGACCCGCCGGCAGCGGGCCGAAATCCTGTTCCGGCAAGCTTAGCGGTGGCCTCGCGGGCATGGCGCAACCTGCATACGTATTCACGCGAAGGGCCGCGCAGGCCGGGCCGGAATTGCCGCTCGGGCCCGTTTGCGCCCGAATTCACGGCCAGCGCCTATAATCGGTGGTGAGCCTGAAAGCCTGATCGCATGACCATCACCGAAGACACCCGTCCCGCCCTGGGCCTGCCCCAGATCCAGTCGCTTGCCGCGGCCGACATGGCCGCCGTCGACGCCCTGATCCGGCGCCGGCTGTCCTCGGACGTCGTGCTGATCAACCAGATCGCCGACCACATCATTTCCGCCGGCGGCAAGCGCCTGCGTCCGATGCTGGTGATGCTGGCCGGCCATGCGGTCGGCCAGGCCGGCCCGGAGCACCACCAGCTGGCGGCGATCATCGAGTTCATCCACACCTCTACCCTGCTGCACGACGACGTGGTGGACGAGTCCAGCCTGCGACGTGGCCGCAGCACCGCCAACGCGCTGTGGGGCAACGCGCCCAGCGTGCTGGTGGGCGACTTCCTGTACTCGCGCAGCTTCCAGCTGATGGTCGAGCTGGAGCGCATGCCGGTGATGCAGATCCTGGCCGATGCCACCAACCGCATCGCCGAGGGCGAAGTGCTGCAGCTGCTGCACGTGCACAATCCGGATACCGACGAAGCCGCCTACCTGCGCGTGATCGAGCGCAAGACTGCGGTGCTGTTCGCCGCCGGCACCCGCCTGGGCGCGCTGGCCAGCGGCGTGGATGAAGCGACCCAGCAGGCCCTGTTCGACTACGGCATGCACCTGGGCTACGCATTCCAGATCGCCGACGACGTGCTGGACTACTCGGCCAACGCCGAGGAGCTGGGCAAGAACCTGGGCGACGACCTCGCCGAGGGCAAGGCCACGCTGCCGCTGATCCACGCGATGGCCCACTCCGACGACGCGACCCGCGAACGCCTGCGCACCATCGTGCAGGACGGCGACGCCTCGGCGATGCCGGAAGTGCTGGCCGCGATCCGGGCTACCGGCGGCCTGGAGTACAGCCGCGCGCGTGCGGAAGAATATGCCGAAGCCGCCGAGCGCGCGCTCGATGGCCTGGGCGACAACGATGCCGTGGCCGCCCTGCGTGGTCTGGCGCGTTACGCGGTGCAGCGCTCGCATTGACCGGTAGTGCCGACCGTTGGTCGGCACTGAAACGGTCGCATTGACCGCATCTGGTAGTGCCGGCCGCTGGCCGGCATTGAAGCATCGGTAGGTGCCGACCGTTGGTCGGCACTGAAGCATCGGTAGTGCCGGCCGCTGTCCGGCATTCCCGATGACATCCGCAGCATCATGAGGTTGCCGGCCAGCGGCCGGCACTACCACTGCACGAATCAACGTTTCTCGAAGCGCTCCTCGAAGAACTCATCCAGTGCCTTCCACGCGCGCTTGGCCGCCCGCTCGTTGTACTGGCACCCCGGCGGGCTGCTGGCGTCGCGCTCGGCAAAGCAGTGCACCGCCCCGCTGTAGTTGGTGAACTCCCAATCGACCTTGGCCGCATCCATTTCCTTCTGGAACGCGGCGATGTCCTCGGCGGTCACGCTCTTGTCATCGGCCCCGTTGAGCACCAGCACGGACGGATGGGCGCCACCGGCCTGCGCCGGCAGCGGCGAACCCAACCCACCATGCAGGCTGACCACACCCGCCAACGGCGCGCCCGCGCGGGCCAGTTCCAGCACCGTGGTACCACCGAAGCAGAAGCCCACCGCACCGATCCGGCCGGCATCCAGCGGCACCTTCCCGGCCTGCGCCTTGAGCACGTTCACCGCTTCCAGCGCACGCGCGCGCAGCAGCGGCCGATCGTTGCGCAGCTTGGTCGCCACCGGCCCGGCCTCGGCATCGGTCTTCGGCCGCACACCCTTTCCGTAGACATCGGCCACCAGCACCACGTAATCATCGCCGGCCAGCTGTTTGGCCTTCTCGATGGCCGACTCGTTCACGCCTTTCCAGTTGGGCACCATCACCAGGCCAGGTCGCTGGTCATGCTCGCCATCGTCATAGACCAGCACGCCACTGAAGGTCGTGCCCTGGTGTTTCCACTCCACCGGCTGCGTCTTCATCGCCGCCCACGCTGGCATCGCCGCCAGCCCCAGCATCATCGCCACACCGCATCGCCAACGATTCATGCGCCTGCTCCGCAAGAAAAAGGGGACGGAGGGGATTAAGCCGTATTCGCCCCTCCCGCGTCGCATTCTGCATTGGCGGCGTGACGCAGGTGTGGTTGGATACGACTTAATCCCCTCCGTCCCCTTTTTTCGCATGAATCTTGTTGATCGCTTTCTGTCTGGCCTGATCCCGCGTTTGCCTGCCGAGGATGCCCCGCAGTGGGTCCACGTGCAGGGCGCCAGCGCTGAAGACCTGCAGCGCCTGCGTGTGCAGTGGCCGCAGGTGCCGGACAGCCTGGTGGAACTCCTATCGCGCGTGGATGGCACCCACTACCGGGAGTACCCCGGCGGCAAGGTCTGCGTACTGATGCTCGGCTCGGACGTGGAGGGCGGTGGCTACCCGTACTACCTGCGATCGGTCGCGCAGATCTTCGAGGACCAGCAGCGGTGGGACGACAGCATCCGTTCCATCTACGAAGAGTGGCTGGATGAGGAACCGGAGATTCTCGGCGAGGGCATCGACGCGGATCTGCCGATGAACCGCCGGCTGTGTTTCTCGCACTGCATGAACAACGGTGGCACGTCGATGCTGTACCTGGATTTCGATCCCGCGCCAGGCGGCACCGTCGGCCAGGTGGTGCGCTACCTGCACGATCCGGACAGCTATGCGGTCATTGCGCGGAGCTTCGATGTGTATCTGCAGCAGCTGATCGATGGCGATTACGCGTTCATCGATGAAGACGAATGAAGGCAGCCGAGCGTGGGCTCGGCTCTACAGTAGAGCCACGCCATGCGTGGATGAATTTCTCCGCAGGTTGCCGGCCAGCGGCCGGCACTACCCGCGCTCGATCCAATGCAACGTGCCCGGCATGAGCGCCAGCAGGTCCGCTGCGGCCAGCTGATTCCGCGGCCAGTGGCGTTCCGGCGGCTTCGGCTGCCGGGCACCTACCGAACCGTCGTAGTCGCGCACCAGCAGGCCGATGCGCGCGGCTCCGGCCTGCAACAGCGCGTCGATACGCTGCAACCACTGGCCGGCATCGTCCAGCGCTTCATCGCGGCGTGCCTGCTGATCCTGTTCATGCCGCGCCTGCTGCTCGGCCAGCGCGCGGGCGATCTTGGCTTCGCTCCAACCCTTCTTCCGCCAGCGCCCGGCATCGCCCTTCCACTCCCGCTCGGCCCGCGACGAGGCCAGCGCGGTACCGCAATCGCAGTGCGCGGCGCTCAGCCACGGCTGCCAGCCGGGCCCGACGGCCGCCTGCAGGCTGGGCGAATCCTGCGCGAACAGGCTCCGGCCGCTGCGCTGCATGATCGCGGCGGCATCGACCTGCGCAAACGACGCAGGAAGGAACAAGGTGATGAAGGTGCACATGCGGCTATCCGGGTCCGTCCGGGGGATGCGCCCCATGGTAACTCGCCGGGATCAGAGCCCTTTCCTGAGGAAAGGGATCCGACCCCGATCCGGCGGATCAGGCGGATCAGGCGATGCCCAACCCCGGAATCGCGCTGATGCTGTCCGGATCGAATCCGGCCAGTTCGGCGAAATGGCGGCCACGCGCCACGTAATCGCGGTAGGCCCCGAAGCTTGGCGCACCCGGCGACAGCAGCACCACCCCGCCCTGCGCGCCCAGCGCCGTGCGCGCCAGTGCCATCGCCTCGGGCAGATCAGCGGCGGCGTGCAGGCCGAAGCGACCGGCGTCGGCCAGCGGCTGCAGCATCGTGTGGATGCGCGGGCCGTTGCTGCCCATGGTCACGATCTCCACCGGCGGCACATCGTGCGCCATGTGCTGCATGAAATCGCTCCAGTCCAGGCCACGGTCGTGCCCGCCTACCAGCAGCGCAATGCGCTGGCCAGCGAAGCACTCCAGCGCTGCCAGGCTGGCGTGCGGCGTGGTGCTGATCGAATCGTTGATGTAGGTCAGGCCATCGGCCAGGCCAATCCGCTGCAGGCGGTTCGGCAGCGGGCGGAACTCCTGCACCGCCGGTGCCAGCGCCACGGCGTCAAGGCCCAGTGCTTCCAGTGCGGCCAGCACCGCGCACAGGTTGCCGCGGTTGTGGCGGCCCGGCAGCGGCGTGTTGCGGGTATCGAACACGGCCTGCTCACCGCGGTGCACGACATCGCCGCGCATGTGCCAGCCCTGCGGCTGGTTGAACCAGACCACCTCACTCTCGGGCAGCGACAGCGCGGCCAGGTGCGGATCGGCGGCATTGAGCACGGCAATGCGCGGCGCGGCTTCCGTCACCAGCCGCAGCTTGTCCTCGATGTAACGCTGTCCGCTGCCGTGCCAGTCCAGGTGTTCCGGGAACAGGTTCAGCACCACTGCCACCTGCGGGCGGGCGCCACTGCGCGCCACTTCACCGGTCTGGTAGCTGGACAGCTCGACGGCCCAGTACTCGGGCGCCGGCTGCGGGTCCAGCACTTCCAGCAGCGGCAGGCCGATGTTGCCGACCAGTCCGGTGCAATGCCCGGCGGCCCGCAGCAGGTGCGCGACCAGCGCGGTGGTGGTGCTCTTGCCCTTGGTGCCGGTCACGCACACGGTGTCGTGCACGATGCCATCAGCACCTGCATGCTCGGCAAACCACAGCGCAGTGCCACCGATGAAGGTGGTGCCCTGCTCCACTGCTTGCAGCGCGATCGGCTGGTAGGGACTGATGCCGGGCGATTTGATCACCACGTCGAACGCCGCCAGCGCCTCGGCCGACGGCTCACCACGAACGTCCAGCGCGCCCTGCGTTTCCGCACGCGCGGCCTCGACTTCGGCCGCCGGGCAGAACAGGCTCAGCGGCAGCGTGGGCAGTCGCTCACGCAGCACCGCAAACGCGGCGCGGCCCTCACGGCCCCAGCCCCACAGCGCGACGCGCTTTCCTTCAAGCTTCGAAATCTTCACGCACCCGTTCCCACAGCGCAGCCGGAACGCGGTGCTCGCCCTGCAGCTGCAGCAGCGGTGCCAGTTCCAGTTCGGCGGCATCCAGCTGCGGCTGGATCTCGTTGCAGAAGCGCTTCACCAGCACGTCTTCCTTCCATTCCGGGCGCTGCGCCAGGGTCGCCATCGCCGCACGCGATTCGCGGCCTTCGCCCACGCACTCGAACGGCTTGTGGTCCTGGAATTCCAGCAGCGCGTCGAAGCCAGCAGCCTGTTCGGCATCGTCCAGCAGGTTGCGGCCGAAGATGCGCACAAGGCGCGTCTTGGGCATGAACGGGGCCAGCGCCAGGAACACGAAATGGCACTTCGGGCAGACGCCGCACCAGCGGTTCACCGGGCGCTCGCCAAGAATGTGAAAATTGCGGTTGCAGCTGGAGAAGTGCGCGTCGTAGAAATCGGTCTTGGCGAACTGGCGGGCCACCGCCAGCTCGGACATCGGGCGCAGCAGCGAGTAGTACTGCAGGTCCGCCGCCACGTACTTCTGCACATGGCTGCCGAACGCCTGCTCGCAGGCCCAGCCCTTGGACCACTGGTGATTCACTTCGCCGGTGCCCGGAATCTGGCTGCCGTAGCTGGCCGAACGCTCGTTGGAGAACACGACCTGGTCCACGCCGTGCAGCAATGCGGCCAGCACCATGATTGCCGAGTTCACCACCGTCACCGGGATATGCCCGTTCCAGGCGCCCTGGCGGTTCAGCTCGAACAGTTCCGGTGCCAGCGTGCGGCCCAGGTTCAAGGTCGGCAGGCCAGTGCGCTCGGCGCACGCACGGATCAGCTGCGAGCCGCCGATCCAGGTCACCGTCTCGTCCACGCCGGCACGGCGCAGCGCTTCGATGCTGACCAGCGAATCCTTGCCGCCGCCGATGGCCACCAGCGCGTGCGGCTGCAGGCCCAGCGCCGGCGCCTGCACGGCCTCGCCCTGCACCGGCAACCGGAAGCGGCCACGCAGGTTCAGGCCGTTGCGGTAGGCGAATTCGCCCAGGCCGTTGAGGTAAATGGTCTCCACCAGCGCGGCGGTATCGGCATCGATGCTGTAGCTGTCGATGCTGACCGTATCCGGTACGCCGGCCTTGTAGTAGCTGACGCCGGCGATCAGGTGCAGCAGCTGCAGCGCGCGCTGCACCGCTGCCGCACGCGCCGGGTCCAGCACGAACGGGGCACCGGGCACGGTGATGGTTTCCACCATCTCCGGGCCGTCGTCGAAGGCGTAGACCAGCCGGGCCACGCCGGTATCCGCTGCGAAGTCGCAGCGGACGAAGCGGAAGCGGGAAACCTGGTGTTTGTCGAAAGCAGTCATGGTGTATCCGGTCAGGCACGGGCCCGCGTGAGGGCGCGGGGCGTGTCGGTGGGCGGGTGCAGGGCGCGCGCGGTGGTCATTCGATCACGTCTTCGCGCGGCAGCATCCGCTGGTTGTAGGTGTTGGCCATCACATAGCCGTAGGCACCGGCATCTGCGATCAGCATCACGTCGTCCGGCGCGGTCGACACCGGCAGCTTGCGGCGCTTGCCGAACACATCGCTGGATTCGCAGATCGGGCCGACCACATCGAACGCCGCTTCGGCATAACCGCCCTGGCGGCTGAGGTTCTCGATGTCATGCCAGGCGTCGTACAGCGCCGGGCGCATCAGTGCGTTCATGCCGGCGTCCAGGCCGACACGGCGCACGCCGTCCTTTTCCACCACCTGGGTGGCATGGGTCAGCAGCACGCCCGATTCGGCCACCAGGTAGCGGCCCGGCTCGATCGCCAGGCGGAATGCCGGGTGCAGTGCCTTTACCTCGGCCAGGCCCTCGGCCCAGGCGTCCAGGTCGAAGGGTTCGTCTTCGTCGCTGTACGGAATCGGCAGGCCGCCACCGATATCGATGGTCTGCACGCTGCCGATGCGGCGGGCGAAACCGGCCAGCTCATCGCACATCAGGCGCCAGTGCTGCGCGGTTTCCACGCCGCTGCCCAGGTGCGCATGCAGGCCCACCACGCGGCTGCCCAGTTCGGTGGCCGCGCGCACGAACTCGTCGACGCGGGCGATCGGCAGGCCGAACTTGGACTCCTTGCCACCAGTACGGACCTTGGCGTGGTGGCCCTCACCCCGGCCCAGATCGACACGCAGCCACAGCTCGCGGTTGCGGAACAGGTCCGGCCAGCGCTGCAGCGCTTCCACGTTGTCGACGGTCACGGTCACGCCCAGCGCGAACGCCGCCTCGTACTCGCTGCGCGGGCAGAAGCTGGGGGTGAACAGCACGCGCTTGGGCGACAGTTCCGGCAGGTGCTGGAACACATGCCTCAGCTCGCCATGCGACACGCACTCCAGGCCGAAGCCCTCCGCTTCCAGCAGCTGCAGGATGGCCGGGTGGCTGTTGGCCTTGATCGCGTAGTAGCGCTGGTCGATCGGCTTGATTGCGGCCAGTGCACGGGCGCGGGCGCGCACCGTCGGCAGGTGGTAGACGTAGCGCGGCGTACCGGCATCGGCCAGCTGCAGCAGGTGCGCACGCTGGCCGCGCCACCACGGCGTGCCGCGCGGGCGCACGGTGCCGGCAATCTCGCGCCAGCGCGGGCCGAACACTTCGGTCTCTTCCACCGGCATCGCGCCGCTGTCGATCAGCTCGGCGTGCAGGATCGGCAGCAGGCCATCGGCATCGGCCTCGTCGATGACGAAGGTCAGGTTCAGGTCGTTGGACGACTGCGAGATCATGTGCACGCGCTCACGGCCGAAGGTGGCCCACACGTCCGACAGCTTGTGCAGCAGCGACCGCATGCCACGGCCCACCAGGGTGATCGCCGCGCACGGCACGATCACCTTCACCTTGCAGATCTGCGACAGGTCGGCCGACAGCGCGGCCAGCACATCGGTGTTGACCAGGTTCTCGGACGGGTCCAGCGACACCGTGACGTTGGTCTCGGCCGAACCGATCAGGTCCACCGACAGGCCGTGCTTCTTGAACAGGTTGAACACATCGGCCAGGAAGCCGACCTGCTGCCACATCCCGATGCCTTCCATCGACACCAGCACGATGCCATTGCGGCGGCTGATCGCCTTCACCCCCGGCACCGGTGCGGCGCTGCCATCGATGCTGGTGCCCGGCAGTTCCGGGCGCTCTGTATCGAGGATGGCCATCGGCACGCCGGCATCGCGGCACGGCTTGATCGAGCGCGGGTGAAGCACCTTGGCGCCGGTGGTGGCGATTTCCTGGGCTTCGTAATAGTCCAGGCGGGTCAGCAGGCGCGCGTCCGGCACGTCCTTCGGATTGGCGCTGAACATGCCCGGCACATCGGTCCAGATCTCCACCCGGCTGGCGCCGAGCAGCGCACCGAAGTACGCCGCCGAGGTATCCGAGCCACCACGGCCGAGGATGGCGGTACCGCCATCGGCATGCCGCGAAATGAAGCCCTGGGTGATCAACAGGCGGGTCGGCTGCGCGCGGAAGCGCTGCATCCACTCCGCGTCGGCGCGCCACTGGCAGTTCACCGACAGCCGCTGCGACCAGTCGCTCTGGTTCGGCTGCGGCGGCATCGCGTCCAGCCACTGGCGGGCATCCATCCAGCCCATGTCCAGGCCCGAGGCGCGCAGATAGGCCGCACCCAACGTGGAGGACAACAGCTCGCCCTGGCCCAGCACTTCGGCCTGCCAATCCAGCGGACGGGTGGCCGCCCGCGCATCGTCGAGCAGGCCCTGCAGCGCCGCCAGCCGTTCGGCCAGCACCTCGCGGCCCAGGCCGAGTTCGGCCAGGAAGCCCTCATGGCGCTCGACAAGCGCTGCCACGCGATCACCGCTGTCCGGCGCGCCGTCGGCAATCGCGGTCAGTTCGTTGGTGACCCCGGACAGCGCCGATACCACCACCAGCACGCGCGATCCGGTCTCTTCCGCGCGTTTTTTCGCCAGCTTCCCGATCGTGTCCCAGCGGTGACGACGCGACACCGAGGTGCCGCCGAACTTCAGTACGATCCAACGATCGACAAGGGGGGAAGCTGACATGGATTGGCTATGTAGAATGTGGGGAGGCCGCCCTCGGGGGCGGAACCTTTGATTCTAAGCGCAATATCCCCGTAGATGGCCCTCCTTCGTTACCTGCAGCTCGATGTCTTCGCCCCCCGCCCCGGAACCGGCAATCCACTGGGCGCCATCCTGGACGCCGACGCGCTCTCCAGCAGCCAGATGCAGGCCCTGGCTGCCTGGCTGAACCTGTCCGAGACGGTGTTCTTCCTGCGCCCCACCGCGCCCGGCGCCGATTACCACATCCGCATCTTCACCCCGACCCGCGAGCTGGCGTTTGCCGGCCACCCCAGCGTCGGCGCCGCCTGGGCGGCGGTGACCTGCGGCCTGGCCCAACCGCGCGACGGCGCCCTGCTGCAGCAATGCGCGGCAGGGTTGCTGCCAGTACGGGTGAGCGGCCCGGCCGGGGCACTGGAGATCCAGCTGGCCAGCCCGCCGGCACGGCAACTGGACACGGAGGCAGGCGGAGCGCCCGCCGCGCTGTTGGCGCTCGCTGCCGACGGGCAGGTGCCGGAACTCTGGGACAACGGCGCACGCTGGTGGCTGCTGCCACTGCGCGATGCCGACGCCGTGCGCAGCCTGCTGCCGGACATGGCCGCGCTGGCCGACTGGAGCCTTGCCACCGATGCCACCGGCGTGGCGGTGTTCGCCGACGAAGCCGGCGCCGGCCATGCCCGCGTGGTGCGCGCGTTCTGCCCCGCCGATGCCCCCAGCGTGCCCGAGGACCCGGTCACCGGCAGCGCCAATGCGTTGATCGGCGCCTGGCTGACGCAGCACGGCGCCCTGTCCGGCGGCGGGGGCCGCTTTGTGGCCAGCCAGGGCCGCGAAGTCGGTCGCGATGGTCGCGTGCAGGTACAGGTCGATGCGCAGGGCACGGTGTGGATCGGCGGCCAGGTGCAGCCGGTCATCGACGGCCATATCCGTTGGCTGTAGAGCCGAGCCCACGCTCGGCTGCGGCCCACCACACGGCAGCCGAGCGTAGGCTCGGCGCTACAGCGGCGGGTTAAGCTGCGCGCCACCCGATCCTGGAGTTTCGCCCCGATGACCACCCGCCGCTTCCTGCAGCTGGATGTGTTCTCCCCGCGCGCCGGCGCTGGCAACCCGCTGGCCGTGGTACTCGATGCCGACGGCCTGGACACCGCCAGCATGCAGGCCATCGCACGCTGGACGCGCCTGCCCGAGACCACCTTCGTGTTCCCGCCCCAGGCCGCCGGTGCCAGCTACCGGCTGCGCATGTTCAGCCCGCAGAAGGAAGTGCCGTTCGCCGGCCACCCCAGCGTCGGCACGGCGCATGCGGTGCTGCAGGCAGGCCTGGCCACACCGATCGACGGCGTGCTGGTGCAGGACGGCATTGCCGGTGTCCTGCCGCTGCGCGTCAGCGGTGAGGGCGCGCAGCGGCGCATCGCCATCCGCACACCGCGCGCGCAGTTGGCGGAGACCGCTGAAGCCACCGATCCGCGCCTGCTGGCAGCACTGAAGGACTGGCCACTGGGCTCGCTGCCGCCGGCGCGCATGCAGGGCGGACGCAGCTGGTGGGTGGTACAGGTGGCCGATGAAGCAGCACTGCGCACCCTGCGCCCGGACTGGGACGCGGTGGCTGCGCTGGCCGAGTCCACCGACAGCATGGGCGTGTTCGCCTATGCCTTCAGCGATGGCAGTGAGGGATTCGATCTGGCCGTGCGCGCTTTCGTCGGCAATGGTCGGCGCTTCGAAGACGCCGCCTCGGGGGCCGCCAATGCAGTGCTGGCCGCGTGGCTGGACCTGCGCGACGCGCTGCCACGTGGCCGTGCACCGTTCGAAGTCAGCCAGGGCCGCGAAGTCGGCCACGATGCGCGCCTGACCCTGCGGGTCGACGAGGACGGCGAGGTCTGGTCGGGCGGCCAGGTGCAGACCGTCATCACCGGCACCCTTGATTGGTGATCGCGCTGGCGGGTGGTAGAGCCGAAGGCAGCGGCAGGAGCCGCTGCCAACGTCGGACGCGACGGCCCGGAGGGTGGCGGCCAGGAAGGCCGCCATAATGCTGGCCGGCTGCTGCATGGACCTCGGCATGCTGCATGGACCTCGGCATCATGCGGTTGCCGGCCAGCGGCCGGCACTACCTTGGCTCAGCCCAGCTCGGCTTCCAGGCTGATCGGCACCGCGCTCAGCGCCTTGGATACCGGGCAGTTCTGCTTGGCGTCATCGGCAATGGCGCGGAACTGCGCCGCGTCGATGCCAGGCACCACCGCCTTCACCTTCAGGCGGATCTGCGACAGCTGCGGACCGCCTTCCAGCGACAGGTCGACCTTGGCTTCGGTGTCCAGCGAGGTCGGGGTGAAGCCCGCTTCGCCGAGCTTGGCCGACAGCGCCATGGTGAAACAACCCGCGTGCGCGGCGGCAATCAGCTCTTCCGGATTGGTCCCCTTTTCGTCGCCGAAGCGGCTGTTGAAACCGTAGCGGGTCTTGTCCAGCAGCCCACTCTGCGGCGTGTTCAACTGCCCCTTGCCCGTCTTCAGATCGCCTTCCCAGTGCGCGGTGGCGTGTCGCGAGATTCCCATTGTGCTGCTCCTGCGTGGCGGTGATGAATGGCTACCCTCGCACGCCACGCGTTAGCCCTGCGTCGCTCCGCCGCACGCCGGACGTCGCCCCCCGAGCCCGGCGCGTGGACACTTCCTCGCCAGCCCGGAACGCATTTTCCTCTTGTTTTCAGTGGTTTCGCGCATTCCACCAATCGGCGGGCGCCGGCGATCGAACACGCTGGCGTGCCCCCATCCCCCATTGCCGACCATGTACTGAATCGGCCTGGATATGAAAAAACATGCACTTTCCGCGCTTCGGGCTATTGGCGGCGCCCAAGAGTTGCCCTACATTGCGCTTGCCGACGGGGTTCGGCGCCGACCAAACAACCAACCGTTCACGGAACAGGAAACCATGGCAAAGACCGCTAAGAAGGCTGCCCCGAAGAAGGCAGTGAAGAAAGTCGCGACGAAGGCAGCCGCCAAGCCGGCCGCTCCGAAGCCGATCAAGGAAGTGCTGACCAAGTCCGGCCTGGTTGCACACATCGCTGAAGCCTCCGGCGTCGTCGCCAAGGACGTCCGCGCTGTGCTGGCCTCGCTGGAAAGCGCCGTCGCCTCCTCGGTGCACAAGAAGGGCGCTGGCTCCTTCACCCTGCCGGGCCTGCTGAAGATCACCACCGTCAATGTGCCGGCCAAGCCGAAGCGCAAGGGCATCAACCCGTTCACCAAGGAAGAGCAGTGGTTCGCCGCCAAGCCGGCCACCACCAAGCTGAAGGTGCGTCCGCTGAAGAAGCTGAAGGACGCTGCGCTGTAAGCGCGCGCCCCAACGTGGATTCCGACGGGACGGCTCTGGCCGTCCCGTTTTTTTTTGCGTGCCCGGCGGTGGATCCACGCCATGCGTGGATGCGTCGCGCTGCGGCAATCCGCAACACAGCGTTGCCGCCTCCCCGGGAATGCCCGTACAGGCCCGTCACCACGGGCCGAGCGCGGCCTGGGCAGGTGCTGGAACGTACCGGGTGGAACACTGCGTGCAGCGCCGGCCGTCGCCTCAGGCCGTGGCCTTGCCTATGGTGGGCACATCCTCCACAGCTACGGCGAGCACACCCTCATGGCCAGCCCCTCCACCCGCTACCGGATCTCGGTGACCCCCATCGAAAAGGACGGGCTGCAGTGCACAGGGCGCTGCACCATCGAACTGGAGCATCGCGCCAGCCGCGACCTGATGCGCCTGCTGGAGGCGGCCCCGCGTACCGCCGGTATCAGCGGCGACGAGCGTGCGACCCTGGTGATCGCCACCCAGCTGCTGCGCGATATCGTGCAGCGCCATGCCGAGACCGGCGGCCACGCACTGGCGGCCATCGCCGGCCAGGTCCTGCCAGCGCTGGACGCTCTGGATCAGCTGCGCTCCTCCCGCTGATCCCGGCGCAATCGCTACACTGCCGCCCTCCAGGTTGCCTCGGGGAGGAGGCAGACATGCGCAGGATCCTGTTGCTGATCGCACCCCTGGTGCTGCTGGGCTGTTCACGCCCGGCAGCACAGACGACCGGCGACATCGCGGCAGCGTCCGCCCCCGTCGCTGCCACCGCAGCGGCGGACACCCGCACCGGCCCCGATCCCGCAGCAGTGCAGGCAAGTGAAATGCCGGTGCTGTCTGCTGTCGCCGACGATGCCGAGCCGCCATCGACGATGCTCAACCGCTACGTAGCGGCGTTGCTCAACCGCGACCGCGCCGCCAGCGATGCCGCCTGGACGATCCCGCCCAGCGACCCGCGGCATGCGGACGACGCCGCGCTGCGGCAGCTGCAGGACCTGCGTACCCTGCGCCTGCAAAGCGATCCCCCGGTCGCCCGCGATGATCGGCAGCCACCGCAGCTGCTTGAAGTGCCGGTGCAGATCCGCGCAGTCACCGCCAACGGTACGTTCCGCTTCGGTGGCTGGTACCGCGTGCAACCCAGCAGCGACGGCAGCGCCTGGCAGATCCAGTCGGCGCAACTGCGTCCAATGCTGGACTGAACGTTACAGCCGCATGCACGCGCGATTCAGCCTGCACCGCTACTCTTTGATCCATCCATTCCCTGCCATCGGTCACCGCCATGCGCCTGCGTTCCCTGATGACCCGCCTCGCTGCCTCCACCGTACTGATCGCCGCTGCGATCGGCGCGCAGGCGGCTCCCTCCATTTCCGGCCGCGAACTGTCGGTGGGTGCCAGCGACGTCCAGCAGTACCTCGATGGCAGCTTCCCGCGCACCCAGGACGCCCTTGGCGGCCTGATCTCCCTGACCATGAGCCATCCTCAGCTGAGCCTTCCGGCCGGCGAGCGCTTGAACCTGGGCATGGACGTGGCATTGGCCACCGCCGGCGGCAACCCGGCCAGGCTGGGTACGGTGAAGCTCAGCAGCGGCCTGCGCTACGACGCGCAGACCCAGGGCTTCCACCTGCAGCAGCCCAGCGTGGACGACTTCACCCCGGCCAACGAGGGCGGCCGCCTCGACTCACGCACCCGTGGCCTGCTCAATGCCTGGCTGAGCGACTACGCCCAGCGCGAACCGATCTACAAGCTGGACCCGGCCGTGGCCGGGGTGCTCGGCGCGCTGCAGGTGCAGGCGGCACAGGTGAAGAACGGCAAGCTGGTGGTCACCTTCAACCAGAACCTGGGCAACCTGGTGCCGGCAGGCCTGCTGGGCAAATAAGGGAGTGCCGGCCAGCGGCCGGCACGCTTGTCACTTGTGTGCCGGCCAGCGGCCGGCACTACCGGCAAGGCATCACGCGGCAAGTGCCTTGACCACCGCCTCGCTGAAGGCGGGAATGTCATCCGGCTTGCGGCTAGTGATTACGTTGCCGTCGACCACGACCTCGGCATCGCGCCAGTTCGCACCTGCGTTGGCCAGGTCCTGCTGAAGGGAGGGCCAGGAGGTCAGCTGGCGGCCATCTGCCAGCCCGCTGTTGATCAGCAGCCATGGGCCATGGCAGATCGCCGCGACGGGCTTGCCGGCTTCATCCACTGAGCGGATGAAGCTGAGTACCGCGTCGTCGGTGCGCAGTGTGTCCGGATTGATGACGCCTCCGGGCAGCACCAGGGCATCAAAGCCCGCCGGATCCGCCTCGTCCAGCGGAATGTCGACCGCGACGGCGTCGCCCCAGTTCTTCTCCTTCCAGCCCTTGATGGTCGCTTCCTTTGCGGGCGACACCACGCTGACGCGCGCGCCTTCCGCTTCCAGCAGCCGTTTGGGCTCGGTCAATTCGGACTGTTCAAAGCCGTGGGTCGCGAGGATTGCGATCTGCTTGCCCTTCAATCGCTCTGCCATGGGTGCACTCCAGTTGGGGAGTGCACAGCGTGGACGAACGGCCCTTGCACGGCGGTGACCCTGCCGTGCACGGCAGGTGGAGAGGACCCCTGCCGGCCAGCGGCCGGCACTACCGGAAGGATCAGCGCTTGGGCTGCAGCATGGTGCCGGTGCACTTGGGCGAGCCGCAGCGGCATTCCCAGATCTTCTTCAACTTGGCGGTGTGACGCTCGGCCAGGGTGATGCCGTAGTTGTAGGTCAGCTCCTCGCCAGCCTTGATATCGCGCAGCGCCTCGATGAACACCTTGTCGCCGCGGCTGTCGCCGTCCTCATCTTCCTCGATCACCGCCTCGCAGTTCGGGTCGCAGCTGTGGTTGATCCAGCGCGCGTCGTTGCCCTTGTAGTTGGCATCGATCACCCAGTCGTCATTGAGGGTGAACAGGAAGGTATGGCCGCTTTCGACATCGCCGCTGTCATCGGCATCAACGTCGCCGTGGCTGCGCAGCAGGCCCTTGTACTGGATCACGCGCTCGCCCTGCTTGATCGGGGCGACGGCGAACACGCCATTGCCATGGATGGCGGACTTGCGGGCTTGGATCTTCTTCGGCATCGGCACGGGCTGTTTGCAGCGAATGGAACAGGGATTCTCGCCCATTCCGGGTGATTGCGAAAATCACCCGGTTGGCGCAGCATGGCGCCCCGGCAGCGCCCGCCGGCAGAGCCTGCCAGCCCGGCCCCAGCGCCGGCTGAATGCCCGGGTTGGATGGTGGCGAATAAAAGCGTACAATTTCAGTCCGCTTTAAGAACCACTCGCATCCCCATGTTGCGCGTCACCAAGCTCACCGATTACGCCACTGTCGTGCTGACCGTGCTCGCCGCCCGTCCGGGCGAGGTGCTCAGTGCCACCGAACTGGCCGAATTCACCGGCCTGGAGCCGCCCACCGTCAGCAAGGTACTCAAGCCGCTGGCCCAGGCCGGCCTGGTCGAAGGCCTGCGCGGCGTCCGTGGCGGCTACCGGCTGACCCGCCCGGCCATCGAGATCTCGCTGTTCGAAGTGGTCGAAGCGATGGAAGGGCCGCTGGCCCTGACCGAATGCAGCCACGACCACCACCAGTGCGGCATGGCCCCCAAGTGCGGCGCGCGCAGCAGCTGGCGGTTGATCAACGACGTGGTCTCCGAGGCCCTGCGCGACGTCAGTCTTGCGCAGATCCTGCCCCCCCTTCCCCTTGCCGATGACGAACAGCGGCGCACCATCGCTGTCGACGTCGTCTCCTGATCCACAGGCAGCCCCCCATGGCCACCGAAACCATCGAAAACGTCGCCCACGGCGACACCCCCAACCGCGAGATCCACGAGCAGCTCGGCCGCAAGTATTCGGCTGGCTTCATCACCGAGATCGAGTCGGACTCCCTGCCGCCGGGCCTGGACGAGGACACCATCCGTGCCCTGTCGGCCAAGAAGGACGAGCCGGAGTGGATGACGCAGTGGCGCCTGGACGCCTACCGCCACTTCCTGACCATGCCGATGCCGGACTGGGCCAAGCTGGAGATCGCCCCGATCGACCTGCAGGCGCTCAGCTACTACTCCGCGCCGAAGGGCCCGAAGTACGCCTCGCTGGACGACGTGCCGAAGGAACTGCTCGACACCTACGACAAGCTGGGCGTGCCGTTGCACGAGCGCGCCAAGCTGGCCGGCGTGGCGGTGGACGCGGTGTTCGACTCGGTCTCCGTCGGTACCACCTTCCGCAAGGAACTGGCCGAGAAGGGCATCATCTTCTGCTCGATGTCCGAGGCCATCAAGGAACACCCGGAGCTGGTGCGCCAGTACCTGGGCACCGTGGTGCCGGTGGGTGACAACTACTTCGCCGCGCTCAACTCGGCGGTGTTCTCCGATGGCAGCTTCGTGTTCATTCCCAGGGGCGTGCGCTGCCCGATGGAACTGAGCACCTACTTCCGCATCAACGCCGGCCACACCGGCCAGTTCGAGCGCACCCTGATCGTGTGCGAGGACAAGGCCTACGTCTCCTACCTGGAAGGCTGCACCGCGCCGATGCGCGATGAGAACCAGCTGCACGCTGCGGTGGTCGAACTGGTGGCACTGGAAGACGCGGAGATCAAGTACTCCACGGTGCAGAACTGGTACCCGGGCGACGAGAACGGCGTCGGCGGCATCTACAACTTCGTCACCAAGCGTGCCGAATGCCGCGGCGCGCGCAGCAAGGTCACCTGGACCCAGGTCGAGACCGGCTCGGCGATCACCTGGAAGTACCCCTCGTGCGTGCTGCTGGGCGACGATTCGGTCGGTGAGTTCCACTCGGTCGCGCTGACCCATCACCGCCAGCAGGCCGACACCGGCACCAAGATGATCCACGTCGGCAAGCGCACCAAGAGCAAGATCGTCAGCAAGGGCATCAGCGCCGGCCGCGGCCAGAACACCTATCGCGGCCTGGTGCGTGTGGACCGCAACGCCGACGGCGCGCGCAACTACACCCAGTGCGATTCGCTGCTGATCGGCAAGCAGTGCGGCGCCCACACCTTCCCCTACATCGAGGTGAAGAACCCGGGCGCCACCGTCGAGCACGAGGCCACCACCTCGAAGATTTCCGACGACCAGCTGTTCTACTGTCGCGCCCGTGGCATCAGCCAGGAAGACGCGGTGTCGATGATCGTCGACGGCTTCTGCAAGCAGGTGTTCCGCGAACTGCCGATGGAGTTCGCAGTGGAAGCCAAGAAGCTGCTGGAAGTCTCGCTGGAAGGTTCGGTGGGCTGACCGCCCGCCCCTGCCCCTCGCAAACGCATTCTCTTTACCGGCGGGCCCTGGCCCGCCCCACGGAAACCCCCACCATGCTGAAGATCGACAATCTCCACGCCCGCATCGGCGACAAGGAAATCCTCAAGGGCCTCTCGCTGGACGTGAAGCCCGGCCAGGTGCACGCCATCATGGGCCCGAACGGCGCCGGCAAGTCCACCCTGGGCAATGTCCTGGCCGGCCGCGACGGCTACGAAGTGACCGAAGGCAGCGTGCAGTTCGACGGCGTCGACCTGCTGGAGCAGGACCCGGAAGCACGTGCCGCCGCCGGCCTGTTCCTGGCGTTCCAGTACCCGGTGGAGATCCCGGGCGTGAACAACACCTACTTCCTGCGCGCGGCACTGAACGCCCAGCACAAGGCGCGCGGCGAGGACGAACTCGACTCCATGCAGTTCCTCAAGCTGGTGCGCCAGAAGCTGGCCGTGCTGCACCTGAAGGACGAACTGCTGCATCGTGGCGTCAACGAAGGCTTCTCCGGTGGCGAGAAGAAGCGCAACGAGATCTTCCAGCTGGCCGTGCTGGAACCGAAGCTGGCGATCCTCGACGAGACCGATTCGGGCCTGGACATCGACGCGCTGAAGAGCGTGGCCGACGGTGTCAATGCGCTGCGCGCCGCCGACCGTTCGTTCCTGGTCATCACCCATTACCAGCGCCTGCTGGACTACATCAAGCCGGACGTGGTGCACGTGCTGGCCGATGGCCGCATCGTCAAGAGCGGCGGCCCCGAACTGGCGCTGGAACTGGAAGCGCACGGCTATGATTTCCTGAAGGACCGGGTCGTGCCCGAGGCGGCGGTCTGATGAGCGCCCTGCTCGACTCCATGGCCCAGGCCTTCTGCGGCAGCGATGCGCGCCGCGAAGTGCTGGATGCGGCCCTGCGCGACGGCCTGCCGGCCGCCCGCAATGAAGCCTGGAAGTACACCTCGCTGCGCCAGCTGGAACGCCGTGCGTTCGCTGCGGCACCGCTGCAGGGCCCGGCGCTGGACGCCGCGCTGCTGGACGACATCCCGGCACCGCGCCTGGTGTTCGTCAACGGCCGCCTGGATGCCGCGCTGAGCGACGTGCAGGCCCTGCCGGCCGGCGTGCAGCTGCAGCCGCTGTCGGCCGCACTGGCCTCCGGCGAAGACGCCGTGCGTTTCCTTGGCCGCCGCTACGAGCGCAGCGAGGAGATCTTCGCCCGCCTCAACGCCGCGCTGGCCGATGAAGGCGTGGTGCTGCGCGTGGATGAAGGCGTGCAGATCGAAGCGCCGCTGCAGCTGGTGTTCGCCAGTGTGGCCGGCGAGACCGACCTGGCCTGGCATCACCGCCACCTGATCGAACTGCGTGCCGGCGCCAGCCTCGGCGTGGTCGAGCACCGCTTCAGCGTGGGTGACTCCGCCCACCTGGACAACACCGTGCTGCATGCCCACGTCGCCCGCGATGCCGTGCTCAAGCACGCCCGCGTGCAGGCCGGCAGCGCGCGCCAGACCAGCTTCCTGCGCACCGACGCCGTGCTGGCCCGCGACGCGCAGTACCACCGCGTCGACCTGGAACTGGGCGCCGCGCTCAGCCGCCATGAACTGAACGTGCGACTGGAAGGCGACAACGCCCAGCTGACCGCCAACGGCGTGCTGCTCGGCAATGGCCGCCGCCACGTCGAAACCCGCCTCGGCATCGACCACATCGCCCGCGATACCGCCTGCGAACTGCTGTGGCGCGGCGTTGCCGCCAACCGCAGCCGCGTGGTGTTCCATGGTGGCATCCAGATCCGCGAAGGTGCCGATGGCACCGACGCGAACCTGTCCAACAAGAACCTGCTGCTGTCGGCCGACGCCGAGATCGACACCCAGCCGACGCTGGTGATCGACGCCGATGAAGTGAAGGCGGCGCACGGCGCGACCGTTGGCCAGCTCGATGCCAATGCGCTGTTCTACCTGCGCTCGCGCGGCCTGCCGCAGGCCCAGGCGCAGGCGCTGCTGAGCGCTGCGTTCTGCCATGAACCGCTGAAGATCCTGCCGGACGCGCTGCGTGCGCAGCTGGCACGCCGCCTGGACAAGGCCTTGGCCGAGGCGGGTGTGGCATGAACCTGTCCACGCCGCGCCCGATCGAAGAACGCACCGGCGCCCCCGACTGGGACCGCGTCCGCCTCGACTTCCCGCTGCTGATGCGCGAAGTACACGGCAAGCCGCTGGTCTATTTCGACAATGCCAACACCGGCCAGAAGCCGGTGCAGGTGATCGGCGCGGTGGACGAGTTCTACCGCCGTTACAACGCCAACGTCAGCCGCGCGGTGCATGCACTGGGCAGCGAAGCCACCGATGCCTACGAAGGTGCGCGCAACACACTGGCGCGCTTCCTCAACGTGCGCCCCAGCGACCTGGTGCTGTGCAGCGGCACCACCTTCGCCATCAACCTGGTGGCGTATTCGTGGGCGCTGCCGCGGCTGAAGGCCGGCGACGTGATCCTGGTGTCACGCATGGAGCACCACGCCAACATCGTGCCGTGGCAGCTGGTCGCGCAGCGTACCGGTGCCACCATCCGCGTGGCCGAGATCACGCCTGACGGCGCGCTGGACCTGGATGCGCTGCGCGCGGCGATGACCCCCGAGGTCAAGCTGCTGGCGGTCACCCACGTTTCCAATGTGCTCGGCACGGTCAACCCGGTGCGCGAGATCTGCCGTGAAGCGCGCAAGCGCGGCATCATCACCGTGGTCGATGGCTCGCAGGCGGTGCCGCACCGCAAGGTCGACGTGGCCGCGATCGGCTGCGACTTCTACGCCATCACCGGCCACAAGATGTGTGGCCCGACCGGTACCGGCGCGCTGTGGGCCCGTCGCGAGCACCTGGACGCGATGCCACCGTTCCTCGGCGGCGGCGAGATGATCAAGGAAGTCAGCTTCGACGGCACCGTGTTCAACGACGCCCCGCACAAGTTCGAAGCCGGCACCCCGAACATCGCCGGTTTCATCGGCCTGGGCGTGGCCGCCGACTACCTGCAGCAGCTTGGCCAGGACAACGTGGAAGCGCGCGAAGCCGAACTGCTGGCGCACTTCACCGAAGAGCTGCGCCGCGTCGATGGCCTGCGCATCATCGGCCAGGCACCGGAGAAGGCCGCCGTGGTCTCGTTCCTGATCGATGGCGCGCATGCCCACGACCTGGCCACCCTGCTCGACCTGGAAGGCGTGGCCGTGCGATCGGGCCAGCACTGCGCACACCCGCTGCTGCAGTACTTCGGCGTCGCCGCCACCTGCCGTGCCTCGCTGGCGTTCTACAACACGCATGCCGAGATCGAGCGCTTCATGGCCGCGCTTACCAAGGTGCGCAAACTGTTGGGGTAACCCCGGAAGACCGGGGTCAGATCCCTTTCGCGATGCGAAAGGGCTCTGACCCCAACTACCCGATCACTCCTGCAGCCGCCGCACCGACGACACACATAGTTCGGCAGGCCACTGGCCAAGATGCCCCTTGCCGCTCACCGCATCCGGTCGCGCCGCCGACACGATCCCGGTCATTTCAAAAGCCTGCTCCGTCGGCAACGTCACCGGCGCGATTCCCTCCACCCAGATGCCGTCTGCCGCCCACGGGCCACGTACCGGGGGTCCCGGATGCAGCGCCGACATTTCCCAGCCTTCGACGTAGGCACCCCGCACCCTGACCAGGCGGCCCTGGTAGCGGACAGGGTGCGCACGCAGTTCCTCCAGGGCGACAGGAAGCGCACGTGCCGGGTTGAACCCGGGGCAGGCAAAACTGTTGAAGGAAACGTTCCTGCCCACGACGGAGGCATCCGTGCACGCGAGCAGGATCGACATCACCACGATCATGCCGAGCGTAGCGACCTTCATGGCGCCCCCGTCTCCGCCTTGCCAATCCATTCCTGCCTCCTGCGGGAAAGCGATGAACGCCGAGCATAGCCGGTGCTCCGGGGCAGAACTCCTCCGCGTTGCGAAAGGGATCTGCCTCCTCCCCCCATTTGCGCCCGCCCACACCCCACCTAGAATGGGCCCATGAGCACCCTGACCTTCCGCGCCGCCACGCCGGCCGACATCCCCGCCCTGATCGCCCTCGTCACCTCGGCCTACCGGGGCGACGCCAGCCGCGTGGGCTGGACCACCGAAGCCGACCTGCTGGATGGCGCCCGCATCGACGCCGAAGGCATCCAGTCCGACCTGGACCGCCCGCGCTCCACCATCCTGCTGGCCGAGCGCGATGGCCTTCTTGTCGCCTGCGCCCACGTTGCCGATGTCGACGGCAAGGGCTACTTCGGCATGTTCTCGGTCGATCCGGCGCAGCAGGGCGGCGGCGTCGGCAAGCAGCTGATGGACGCCGCCGAAGCCCACGCCGCACGCGAATGGAACGTGCCGGTGATGCAGATGACGGTGATCGACGTACGCGACGAACTGATCGCCTTCTACGAGCGTCGTGGCTACCAGCGGACCGGCATCAAGAAACCCTTCCCGTATGGCGACAAACGCTTCGGCATCCCCAAGCGCGACGACCTGCGCTTCGAGATCCTGGAAAAACCGCTGGCCGGAGCGGCCGCGTGAGCGATACCTGGACCTTCGTGTGCGCCAGCAACGAGCTGCTGCCCGGTGAAATGAAGAGCGTGTTCGACGAGGTGACCGGCACCCCGATCGTGGTGTTCAACCTCGACGGCGAGCTGTACGCGCTGGAAGACCAGTGCACGCACGAGGAATTCGAGCTGTCCTCTGGCGAATTCAACACCGCCGAAGGCAGCGTGGAGTGCGTACTGCACGGTGCGCGCTTCGACGTGCGCGATGGCCGCGCCCTGTGCGCCCCGGCCTACACGCCGGTACCCAGGTTCCCGGTGAAGCGCGAACACGACGCCGTCTGGACGCGCGACGACCGCGATTGAGGCTGCGCCCCGACCTGGGGTATCCACCCATGGGCTGGATCTGCGGGAGGCCGGCAAGGGCCTTCCGAGGGCGTTCCCCGGCAGCCCCGACGTCCCGCAACATCTCGTACATGCGAATCATTATCGTTGATGTTATTCTACGTAACATCTTCGTAACGACTCCGCCCTCGCGCCATGGCTTCGCCCGCGCCCACTGCCACGTTGTGCCAGCTCGCCCGCCAGGGGTGGCCGCTGGCCGTGGCCGTGCTGCTGACGCTGCTGCTGGGCTGGTCGGCGCTGCACGAAGGACGCAGCAACGACCCGACTGCCCAAGGGTGGCAGGCACATGCCGAAGGGTTGCGTCAGGTCATGCCATTGCCGGCGCCGTCGGCAGACGAATGCCCGCAACATGCTGCACCTGCACCGGAGCCGCCGCTTGAGGGTGAGGGCAACACGCCCTGCACCGGACTGGCACCCCTGCGCGCGCCCCTGGTCGCACATGTTCCGCTATGGCGCTCCGACGCCCTGCGCCGGCAACTGCACGATCCCGCACTGCGATTGAACCCCGGCCACGCGCCGCCCGCACCGCACGCCGGCTGAGGCGCCCTGCGGCCGTTGCCGTGCGCCTGAAGTCGTTCACCGCATCGCCGGGCATCGGCCCGGTTCTACAGAAAAGCTCTCTACGTGTCGTCGCGCTGTCTGCGCTTCGGCCTTCGCCGTTTCCCGATCCACGCCACTACCCATAGCCATGACCCACATCACGTCCCGCAAACACGCCCCGCGCGTATCCCTGCTCGCCACCGCCACCCTGGCCGCTGGCTTCGCGCCGCTGGCCGCGCAGGCTGCCGACAGCGCCGATGCCGCATCCAGCAAGGCCACCGACCTGGACAAGGTGCAGGTGCGCGGCAGCTGGTTCAATCCGTCCTCGCCGAAGTTCACCGCCGAACTGCTGGACACCCCCAAGTCGGTGTCGATCGTCTCGGAGAAGCTGATCGCCGAAACCGGTGCGACCAACCTGCAGGATGCGCTGCGCATGGTGCCGGGCATCACCTTCGGTGCCGGCGAAGGCGGCAACCCGACCGGCGACCGCCCCTTCATCCGTGGCTTCGATTCGCAGAGCAACGTCTTCGTCGACGGCCTGCGCGACGTCGGCTCGCAGACCCGCGAAATCTTCGACCTGGAGCAGGTGGAAGTGGTCAAGGGCCCGAGCTCGGCCTACGGTGGCCGTGATTCCGGTGGTGGCAGCCTGAACCTGGTGAGCAAGACGCCGAAGCTGAAGAACGAGACCAGCGCCAGCATGGGCATCGGTACCGACAGCTACGCACGCGGCACCGTGGACGCCAACTACGTGCTGGGCGATGGCATCGCCGCGCGCCTGAACCTGATGAAGCACGAATCGGACATCGCTGGCCGCGACGCCGCCAATGTCAGCCGCTGGGGCATCGCACCGTCGATCGCATTCGGCCTGAACGGCCCGGCGCAGCTGATCGCCAGCCACTACCACATGCAGAGCGATGACCTGCCGGACGCCGGCGGCTTCCCCTATGGCAACCCGAACGGTGCGCCGGCCTCGAAGTGGGTCGATGGCCGCCCGATGGTGCCGGACCGCAACAACTACTACGGCCTGGTCGACCGTGACTTCCAGCGCACCCGCGCCGACATCAGCACCCTCGATGCCAGCTACGATTTCGGCGGTCACAAGCTGCGCAACATCGCGCGCCTGGGCAACACCAGCAACGATTACCTGTGGACCCAGCCGGACGACAGCCAGGGCAACCCGAACAACTACGGCACCCTGTGGCGCCGTACCAACAGTCGTGCCGTCGACGTCAAGAGCTTCGCCGACCAGCTGGGCCTGACCGGTGCCTTCCAGACCGGCGCGCTCAAGCACAGCTACAGCGCTGGCGTGGAATACAGCGACGAGAAGATGACCCGCGGCAGCTACCTGATGACGCCGGGCACCAGCAACCCGCTCACCGGCAACAGCAAGTGCCCGACCACCGGCGCGGCCACCGGTTACAACTGCACCGATTTCGCCCATCCGGATCCGCGCGATCCGTGGGCGGCCACGCATTCGGTGTACCGCAGCGACAAGGCACTGGACGTCGAGCAGCGCACCAGGACCACCTCGGCCTACGTGTTCGACACCATCGAGCTCAATGAGCAGTGGATGATCAACCTCGGCCTGCGCTACGACGACTTCCGCACCACCCTGACCACTCCGGTGGCGGGCAAGGCACCGACCCGCGTGCGCAACAGCAACGACTTCCTGAACTACCAGGCCGGTGTGGTGTTCAAGCCGGCCGCCAACGGCAGCATCTACCTGTCGTGGGGCACCTCCTCGACCCCGCCCGGCATGGACGGTGGTGACGGTTCGGACGGCCTGAGCGCCGCCGTGGCCGACCTCAAGCCGCAGGACACGAAGAACCTCGAACTGGGCACCAAGTGGGACCTGTTCGACCAGCGCCTGAACCTGACCGCAGCGATCTTCCACACCGTGATGAACAACGCACGCGTGACGGTCGACAACGGCACCAGCCAGAACGCCGGCAAGAAGGAAATCAACGGCTTCGAACTGGGCTTCACCGGCCAGCTGACCGACGCCTGGAGCCTGTACGGCGGCTACACCTACCTGGACTCGGAACTGAAGGACAACGGCTTCGTCTGTGGCGCACCGGTGGGCCGCACCTGCCCGTCCAACGTGTACGTGCCGTCGCCTTACAACGGCAACGTGTTCCCGAACACTGCCAAGCACAGCGCCAACCTGTGGACCACCTACCGCTTCCCGATCGGCCTGACCCTCGGCGCCGGCGCGTTCTACTCGGACAAGCAGTACGGTGATGTCGCCAACACCAAGTGGATCCCGAGCTACACCCGCTTCGACGCGATGGCCAGCTACGCGATCCAGGACAACATCAGCCTGCAGCTCAACGTGCAGAACCTGACCGACAAGACCTACTTCACCAAGGCCTATGCCTCGCACTACGCGAGCATCGCCCCGGGTCGCTCGGCCACCCTGGCACTGAACGTGAAGTTCTGATGTAGCTTCGCTCCACCACGGCGGCAGGCGCTCCTGCCGCCGTTTTTGTTTCCGGCGATACTCACCCCATGGTTACCCGCACTCCCATCGACAGCGACGCCCTGGCCGAGCTGCTGCAGCACGATCCGCAGGCCGCGTTCGCACGCGTGCGCGACGCCGCGCAGGCCGGACAGGTCGAGGCACAACTGCTGCTCGCGCAGATGCTCATGGAAGGCAAAGGCACCGCACAGGACGCCTCGGCCGCGCTGCTCTGGTACGAAACCGCCGCCAACAACGGCGCGCCGATGGCGATGAACATGCTCGGCCGCTGCCATGAGCTGGGCCAGGGCACCACGGCCAACCCGGCACTGGCGGCGGTGTGGTACCGGCGTGCGGCCGACACCGGGCTGGACTGGGGCCTGTACAACCTGGCCAACCTGCTGGCCACCGGCCGCGGCGTGACCCAGGACCGCGCGCAGGCACTGGCCCTGTACACCCGTGCCGCGCACCTGGGCCATGCCAAATCGATGAACCTGCTGGCCCGCCACCTCGAGGACGGGCTGGATACCGCACCCGATCCGCAGGCGGCGCTGGCCTGGTACCAGCGCGCGGCCGAGGCCGGTGATTTCCGCGGCCAGGCCAACTATGCCTCGATCCTGCTGCAGGCCGGCCAGGTCGAGCAGGCCGTGCACTGGCTGCAGCTTGCACTGGCGCACGGCAGCCCGGCGTTCATGGCGCACATCGTGCCGGAGCTGGCCGCATCGCCGCATCCACAGGTGCGCGCCCTGGTCGCGCCACCGTCGCTCTGAGGAGTTCCGCATGCTGCTGCACATCCCCGATGTTCTCAGCGCCGACCAGGTGGCCGACTTCCGCCGCCGCCTCGATGCTGCCGACTGGACCGATGGCCGCGAAACCGTCGGCCATCTGGGCGCGCAGGCCAAGCACAACCAGCAGCTGCCCGAGGCGTCGCCGCTGCGCCGCGAGCTGGGCGAGATCATCCTCGTCGCGCTGGCCCGGCATCCGCTGTTCTTCAGCGCCGCGCTGCCACTGAAGTACCTGCCACCGCGCTTCAACCGCTACAGCGGCGGCGGCACCTACGGCTTCCATGTCGATGGCGCCGTGATGAACCTGGCCAACGGCGAACAGCTGCGTTCGGACATCTCCTGCACCCTGTTCCTGTCGGCACCGGATGAGTACGAGGGCGGCGAACTGATCATCAGCGACACCTACGGCGAGCACGAAGTGAAGCTGCCGGCCGGCGACCTGATCGTCTACCCGTCCAGCAGCCTGCATCAAGTGCGCCCCGTCACCCGCGGCGCGCGCGTGGCGTCGTTCTTCTGGGTGCAGAGCATGGTCCGCGACGATGTGCAGCGCCGCCTGCTGTGGGAAATGGATGGCTCGATCGAGCGCCTGCGGCAGACCGGCGGCGACGCCGAGGCGATCCTGCAGCTGACCGGCGTGTACCACAACCTGCTGCGGCGCTGGAGCGAAGTCTGAGCCCCATTCGGCAAGCCTGAGTCGGTTTGGCAATCATTCTCATTTGCAACAGCTAACAGCTCTCATTACAATCACGCCCCGTTGATGCCGGCCGCTGCCGGCAGACCCCTGGGGACCTCTGCTTGCTGCGCCCGTTTCGCCCTCGCCCACTCATCCATCGCAAGATGGGCGCCGCCATGCGCGGCCAGCGTCCTGCGCTGGCCAGCCTGCTGGCGTGGGTGGCGATGCTGGCCTTGCTGCTGGGCACCCTGCCACTGCTGCCACACGGGCAGGCAGGAATGGCCGTGCAGATGCCGCTGGAAGAGCGCGGTGGCGAAGCCCCCCTGCAGGAAGAGGCGCCGGCCAAGCTGCGCCGCGGTGCCTCCACTCCGGTGAAAGCGACTGAGAACGCACACCCGCCGCTGCTGCTGGCCAGCCAATGGCTGCGCACTGAACTCGACCTCGTACCCGCCACGCCGGCCATGACCGGCGTGCGCCCGGACTGGCCGCTGGCCACTCCAGACACGCCCTGGGCCGATGCGCCCGGGCGTCGCCAGCAACGCGGCCAGGCGCCGCCGCTCGCCTGATCCACGGCCCGACGTGACCGCCTGCGTGGTCACGCCTGTACGCCGCTGCCTGCTTCATCCCTGCCGCCCCTGACCGGGCCTTCCGCGCCTGCCGCGCCCTTCGCGCACGGCATCGCGCCACCCTGCATCCTTCGAGGTAACTGCCATGGCCCAGCGCCATCGTGTCCGTTCGTCCCTGTCCCGTACCCTGCTGACCAGCGCCGTGCTGGCCGCCATGACCGCCCCTGCCTTCGCCCACGGTGACGCTTCCGGCGCGCCACAGACGCTGGACAAGGTGGTGGTCACCGCCTCCGGCTTCGAGCAGAAGGTGGTCGATGCACCGGCCAGCATCAGCGTGGTCAGCCGCGAGGAACTCAGCAAGCGCCCCTACACCAACCTGGTCGACGCGCTGCGCGACGTCGAAGGCATCGACGTCGGCCTGGAGGCCACCGACAAGAACGGTCGCGCCACCATCTCCATGCGCGGCCTGCCGTCCGAATACACCCTGGTACTGATCGATGGCCGTCGCCAGAGCAATGTCGGCCAGCTGTACCCGAACAACTTCGGTGGCGGCCAGTTCGCCTACCTGCCGCCGCTGGATGCAATCGAACGCATCGAAGTCGTGCGCGGCCCGATGTCCACCCTGTACGGCTCGGATGCAATGGGCGGCGTCATCAACATCATCACCCGCCGCAACCAGGACCGCTGGCAGGGTGCGCTCACCCAGGGCTTCAGCGTGCAGCAGGACGATCAGTTCGGCGATGCACGCACCACCGACCTGTACCTCAGCGGCCCGCTGCTGAAGGACCGCCTCAGCCTGGCGGTGCGCGGCAGCTACTACGATGCCAAGGCATCGAACCCGGAGTGGGACGCACTGACCCTGCCCGACGGCAGCCTGTGGGAGCGCAGCATCGGCTTCGGCGGTGGTGGCAAGTCGGTGGCCAATACCAACTGGAACACCGGCGTACGCCTGGACTTCCGCGTCAACGACGATCACGAACTGTGGCTGGACTACGACGTGTCGCGGCAGAAGTACGACAACCGCGAAGGCCAGACCGGCACGCTGGACAGCCTGGCCAGCCTCTGGCGCGTCGGCAATGCGGTCATCCCCAACCCGAACGGCAGCGGCATCGTCACCCGCCGCGTGGTGCAGCCGCGCGTGGGCTACACCGCCTACCAGCGCTATGAGCGCGACCAGCTGTCGCTGACCCACCAGGGCCGCTACAGCTTCGGCACCTGGCAGACCTCGCTGACCCACAGCAAGAGCAGCAACCTGGGCCGTTCGCTGCCGCTGACCCTGGAAGAGCGCGCCAACCTGCAGACGCTGTGGAATGACGTCTGCCGCCGCACCGGTGCTGCCAACCATTGTGCGGCCGGCCGAGGCAACGCCCTGGCCGCCCTCAACCCGAGCGAGATCGCACGCCTGCAGGCGTTCCTGCCGCGCCCGCTGCGCACCATGGAACTGGAAGGCTACGTGCTGGACACGATGCTCGACCTGGACTTCGGCGCGCACACGCTGACCGTGGGTGGCCAGTACAACGACACCGACATGATCGACGGCGTGTTCGGCATGGATGGCGCCGGTTATCGCAGCAACACCAGGCAGAAACACCGCATGTGGGCCCTGTTCGCCGAAGACAACTGGGCGCTGACTGACACCCTCACCGCCACCTTCGGCCTGCGCTACGACGACCACAACGTGTTCGGCAGCCACGTCAGCCCGCGTGGCTACCTGGTGTGGAACGCCAGCGATGCCTGGACCTTCAAGGGCGGCGTCAGCACCGGCTACAAGACCCCGCGACCGGACCAGCTGTTCCCGGGCATCACCGGCTTCGGTGGTCAGGGCGTGCTGCCACTGGTCGGTTCGCCGAATCTCAAGCCTGAAACCAGCACCAACTACGAGCTGGCCGCCTACTACGAAGGCCAACGCTGGGGCTTCAACGTCACCGGCTTCTTCAATAAGTTCGAAGACAAGATCGCCAGCGGTGGCACCTTCCCGAACTGCGAAGTGGCCCGCGCCGGCAGCGGCTACTGCGTGGACATCGGCCCGGGCTGGGCCGCACTGGGCTACAGCACCTTCACCCAGAGCGTGAACATCGACAAGGCTGAAACGCGGGGTGCCGAACTGGCCGCCCACGTCGACCTGCTCGATACCCTGCAGCTGCGCGGCAACTACACCTGGACCAGGAGCGAGCAGACCAGTGGCGCACAGAAGGGGCTGCCGATCAGCGGCACCATGCCGGCAAAACACATGGCCAACGCCAGCCTCAACTGGCAGGTCAACGAAGCGGTCAGCCTGTCGCTGATCGGCGAGGGCCGCTACGACCGCTACCGCGACACGCTGCTGGACGCCAACGGCGCCAGCCACACCCGCTACTACGAGGACTACACGATCTTCCATCTCGGTGGCAGCTGGAAGGCCACGCCCTGGCTGACGGTGAACGCACGGGTCAACAACCTGTTCGACAAGGATTTCGTCTCGCAGTCGTGCCTGTTGATCAGCCAGAGCGAGTTCAACTGCGTGGACGACTATGCGACCAAGGACCAGCGCCGCAGCTACTGGATTTCGCTGAACGCGAAGTTCTGACCGCCGCGTCCTGCTCCTGCTTCACGCATGGCGTGGATCCACCGATCGGTAGTGCCGGCCGCTGGCCGGCAACCCGAAACAACTCCGGGATACAGAACGACACGCAATTGCGAGCTATTCTCATCAATGATGTAATGGGCAGTCCCCGTCCGCCTCGAACCGTGCCGTGAGCCGTCCTGCCTCTTCCACCGTGGCGCAGCAACAGAACCGTGGCTTCTGGCTGCGGACGCTGCACCAGTGGCACTGGATCAGCTCGGCGGTGTGCCTGATCGGCATGCTGCTGTTCGCGGTGACCGGCCTGACTCTCAACCATGCCGCGAAGATCGAGGCCAAACCCCAGGTGCAGAACCAGCATCTGGAACTGCCGGCCGATCTGCTTGGACAGCTCGGCACGCGCGAAGACGGCAACGCGCCGATTCCGCGCCCGGCCCGGCAATGGCTGGACACGCAGTTGGGCATCGCCATCGGTGGACGTCCGGCCGAGTGGTCGGCCGAGGAGATCTACCTGTCGCTGCCACGCCCCGGTGGCGACGCCTGGCTGAGCATCGACCGCGAGACCGGCGCGGTGGAGTACGAATCGACTTCGCGCGGCGTGGTCTCCTACCTCAACGACCTGCACAAGGGCCGCAACGCAGGCCCGGCATGGGGCTGGTTCCTGGACCTGTTCGCCGTGGCCTGCCTGGTGTTCTGCATCACCGGCCTGTTCCTGCTGCACCTGCATGCGCGGCAGCGGCGCATGACCTGGCCGCTGGTCGGCCTCGGCCTGATGATCCCGCTGTTGATCGCCCTGCTGCTGATCCACTGACTTCCACCGTGAATTCCATCCGTTCCTCCGGAGCCGCCCCATGCGCGTCACCCTGACCATCGCCCTCAGCGGCCTGCTGGCCACCTCGCCGGCCTATGCCGCCACCCTCGACATCAACGTCGAAGTGCCCAAGCTCAACGTGGCCGAATACCACCGCCCGTATGTGGCGGTGTGGCTGGAAGGCGCCGACCAGAAGGTCGCGGCCAACCTGTCGGTCTGGTACCAGCAGACCAGCAACAGCGAAGGCCACGGCACCAAGTGGCTGCCCGACCTGCGCCAGTGGTGGCGCAAGAGCGGCCGCACCCTGCAGGTGCCGGTGGACGGCGTGACCGGCCCGACCCGCCCGGCCGGCAAGCAGGCGCTGTCGTTCAACGACAGGCAGCCGGCACTGAAGCAGCTGGCCCCCGGCAACTACACCCTGGTGGTCGAAGCAGTGCGCGAAGTCGGCGGCCGTGAACTGCTGAAGATCCCCTTTACCTGGCCGGCCACCGCCGCGCAGAACGGCAAGGCGCAGGGCGCCACCGAACTGGGCCAGGTCACCCTGTCCGTCAAACCCTGAAAAGGGGACGGAGGGGATTAAGTCGTAATCCCCTTCTCCTTGCCGCATCACCCCGCATCCACTGGAGTCCTCCGCATGAAGCGCACGCTCGTCCTCGCCGCCGCCCTGGCCGCTGCCCTTCCCTTCTCCGCCCTGGCCCACAAGGCCTGGCTGCTGCCCTCGCAGACCGTGATCGCCGGCAATGCACCGTGGATCACCGTCGACGGTGCGGTCTCCAACGACCTGTTCTACTTCAACCACGTGCCGCTGCGCCTGGAATCGCTGGTGATCACCGCGCCGGACGGCAGCACCGTGCAGCCGCAGAACGCAGCGACCGGCAAGTACCGCAGCGTGTTCGACATCGAACTGAAGCAGCCCGGCACCTACCGCATCGCCTCGGTCAATGACGGCCTGTTCGCCACCTACGAGCAGAACGGCGAGCGCAAGCGCTGGCGTGGCAGCGTGGCAACCCTCGGCGAACTGCCCAAGGACGCGAAGAAGCTCGAACTGAGCCAGTCGGTGGGCCGCGTGGAGACCTTCGTCACCAACGGTGCGCCGAACGACACCGCGCTGAAGCCGACCAACCGCGGCATCGAGCTGATCGCCGTCGGCCACCCGAACGACCTGTTCGCCGGCGAGGAATCGACCTTCCGCGTGCTGGTCGATGGCAAGCCGACCGCCGGCCTGGAGTTCGAGATCGTGCGTGGCGCCACCCGCTACCGCAACGCACAGGACGAGCTGAAGGTCACCAGCGATGCCAAGGGCGAGATCAAGGTGACCTGGCCGGAAGCCGGCATGTACTGGCTGGAAACCGGCACCGAAGACAACAGGACCTCGGTGAAGCAGGCCGCCAAGCGCCGCCTGAGCTACGTCGCCACGCTGGAAGTGCTGCCGCAGTAATAGACGTGGACCGCGATGCCGGGCACGTCCCGGCATCGCGCCCGCAACACCCGCCATGACCGATTCCCTGTACGACATCGCCCGCCTCGGTGGCACCACCATGGGCACCACCTGGAGCGTGTCGCTGGTTGCGCCGCGCCAGCGCGACCTGCATCCGCTGCATGCCGGCATCCAGGCGCGCCTGGACGAGGTGGTCGCGCAGATGAGTACCTGGGAGCGCGGTTCGGATCTGAGCCGCTACAACCGCGCCGACACTGGCCAATGGTGTGTACTGCCCGCCGAAACGCGCCACGTTCTGGCCTGCGCACAGGCCATCGCTGCCGCCAGTGACGGCGCCTTTGATCCCACCCTCGGTCCGCTGGTTGCGCTGTGGGGCTTCGGTGCACACGCCGGCGAGCGCCGCCAACCCGATGCCACCACCGTACAGGCCACGCGCGAGCGCTGCGGTTGGCAGCGCTTGCAGTGGCAGGGCGATGCGCTGCTGCAACCGGGTGGGCTGGAACTGGATCTCTCTGCGATCGCCAAGGGCTTCGGCGTCGATCACGTCGCCGCGTGGCTGCGCGGACAAGGCATCGCTGCCGCGCTGATCGAGGTCGGTGGCGAACTGGCCGGCTATGGCCGGAAACCGGATGGCCAGCCGTGGCGCGTGCTGGTGGAATCGGCGCCGGAAGAGGATGCGCAGACCGATACTCCGCCACGGGTGCTGGTACTGGAGGGCAAGGCGGTGGCCACCTCCGGCGATCGCTGGCACCAGTACCGGGTCGATGGCGAGGCCTACAGCCACAGTCTCGATCCACGTACCGGCACGCCGGTGCGCCAGGTCGCCGCAGCGGTCACCGTGGTGGCCGGCGATGCGATGCACGCCGATGCCTGGGCCACCGCGCTGACCGTCCTCGGTCGCGAACAGGGCATGGCACTGGCCGAGCGCGAAGGCCTGGCGGCGCGCTACCTGCAGCGCGCTGCAGGCGGCCCGCACGAGTTCCTCAGCAGCGCCTTCCAGCGTCTTCTCGACGAGCAGGGCGCATGAGCGGACGCCGGTCACGCGCATGGCTCGGCAACGGCTTGGTCCTGCTTCTGCTGGCGTTGATCGGTTGGGCGTTGCTGCGCCTGCATCTCGGCGAAGCGTGGTGGCACGGCGCGCCGCCAGCGCGGCAGTCGCAGATCGCCATCATCGCCACCGCGCTGTACGCGCTGACCTGCGCAGCCCTGTGGTGGCGCACTCGTCCGCGCGATGATGCGGCGTCCGCCGATACCGCACCGCTCCTGCTGGTCTGGTCCAGCCAGACCGGCTTTGCCCGCGAACTGGCCGAACGCAGTGCCGAGGCCCTGCGTGGTGCCGGCGTGCCGGTGCGTGTGCGCGGACTGCACGAGGTAGATGCAGCGTTGCTGGCCGACAGCCAGCGCGCGCTGTTCATTGCCAGCACCACCGGCGAAGGCGATCCGCCCGACCACGCCCTACCGTTCCTGCGCGGGGTGATGGCCACGCCGCCTCCGTTGCAGCACCTGCACTACGGCGTGCTCGCACTGGGCGACCGCAGCTACGGCCACTTCTGCGGATTCGGCCACCAGCTTGACCAATGGCTGCGCCAGCACGGCGCGCATCCGCTGTTCGATGCGATCGAGGTCGACAACGCCGATCCGGCAGCGCTTCGTCATTGGCAACAGCTGCTGGGACAACTCGGCGGCGGCGCCAGTGAACTGCCCGACTGGAGCCCGGCCGAACACCAGCCGTGGACGCTGCTGCAGCGCGAACATCTGAACCCGGGCAGCCCTGGCGGTCCAGTGTATTGGTTGCGCCTGCGGCCACCGGCCGGCGCAGATGTGCAGTGGCAGGCCGGCGACATCGCCGAGATCGGCCCGCAGCATGCGTCGCACACCGTGCGTGCCTGGCTGGACGCACAGCGCTTCGATGCGGACAGGGTGCTGGACGACGGGCAGACGTTGCTGGCACGCGTCGCGCGCTCGCACCTGCCTTCATTGGTTCCCCCGGGTGATCTGCCCGCGCTGCTGGCAACCCTGCAGCCGCTGCCGCATCGCGAGTACTCCATCGCCTCAGTGATGGCCGACGGCGCGGTGGAGCTGCTGCTGCGTCGCCAGCTTCGCGCCGATGGAACACCCGGCATCGGCAGCGGCTGGCTGTGCGACCACGCCGCACTTGGCGAACCGGTGCAGCTGCGCCTGCGCCGCAACGACAATTTCCACGGCGTCGCCGCCGAGGTACCGCTGCTGCTGATCGGCAACGGTACCGGCATCGCCGGCCTGCGCGCACACCTGCACGAACGCGTACGCAGTGGCGCGCGCCGTACCTGGCTGCTGTTCGGTGAGCGCACCGCCGCGCATGACTTCCATTTCGGCGAAGAGCTGCAGGCAATGCTGGCCGACGGCACGCTGGCGCGGCTGGATGCAGTGTTCAGCCGCGATGGCGGTGTGCATCGCTATGTGCAGGACCGCCTGATGGCCGAAGCAGCAACACTGCGGCAGTGGGTCGATGAAGGCGCGACGATCCTGGTTTGCGGCAGCCTGCAGGGCATGGCCCCGGCGGTGGATGCGGTGATCGAGCAGGTGCTGGGGACTGCGGACAAGGAAGCGCTACTGCTGGCCGGTCGTTACCGGCGCGATGTGTATTGAGGTCGCCGCACTGACCCGTATCACCAACAACTCGCCCCCGCCCTGCAAAGCGTGCCGCTGCCGTTCACCCGCTGACAACCACGCGGTATCGCCGGCCTGCAGCGGCGGCAGGCCACTGTCGGCACCGAACGCCGCCTGACCGGCCAACAGATGCAACGCCCAGGCCACGCCCGGCTCGCAGAAGAAGAACATCGAGCCCACCAGCGGCCGATGCAGCAGTTCGGCCTGCAGCAGATCGCGCTTCCACATCAGGTTGAAATCGTGGGTGGTGCCATCCACCAGTTCGCCGTGCAGCCTTTCCTCACCCGCAAAGCGCACCCGCCCATGCGGTGGCAACACTTCCGCCGCGCGGCCACCCTCGAATCGCAGGCGCACGCCATTGCCCTGCAGCAGCACCAGCTCGCGTTCCACGCCGGGGAACGCGGAAAACGCGGCGTCCTGTTCGATCTCGGCCACCGACAGGCGCAATGCCCAGTCATCGCCTTGTGCCGGCAGGCGCAGGATCTCGCGCGTCCAGCCCAGGCCGTTGCGCCAGCGTTCGCGGCGGTAGTCCAGGCAGGAGATGACCTGGCTCGGAGTGTGCAGCAGGGAGTCGACGTTCATCGGCGCATTGCATCACGCCGCGCGCCATCGTGCATCACCGCGTGGCCAGCGTACCCTGGCCGCCGCACCCGCCGGCCAGCAGCTGCGAGTGTTTCAACCAGTCCTGGTCGGGGTAATAGGCGAACACCATCGTGCCGCCACGCAACGCATCGATCAGTGGCTTGGCCACCGACAGGCGCACCGCCGGACAGCCCAGGCTGCGGCCCAGCCGCCCCTGCAGCTGCGCGGTGGCCGGGTTCACATACGGCGCGCCGTGGATGACGATCGCGCGTTCGCGCGCGCGGTCATTGAAGCCCGGTTCCAGCCCGGCCAGGCGCAGCGAATACCCGTTGCCGCCCATGTAGGTCTCCTGTGCGGTGAACGCGCCGAGGCTGGACATGAAACTGCCATCGCGGTTGGAGAAGTGCTCGGTGCGGTTCTCGCCGCTGTTGCGGCCATGCGCCACCCATTCCTCGAACAGCAGGCGCTGGTGGGCCAGGTCGAACACCCACAGGCGCGGCTCGGTGGATGGCCGCGAGTAGTCGATCACGCTGAGCCGTTCACCGTTGACGCCCAGCTCCGGCCGCTGCAGCGCGCAACGCATGGCGCGCGCCGCCAGCTGCAACACGTGGCGGTCGGCCTTGGGCGCACTGCGCGACAGCAGGGCAGCCAGATCATCGGCGCTGGTGGCAAGGGCGGGCGTCTGTGCCAGCGCCGGGGCGCTGGCCGAGGTCGCCAGCAGGCCGAACGCGGCCAGCCGGCACAGGCGGGATTCAGTCATGGGCACAACGAGGGGACTCAGTTGCCCTTGAGGGTGGACCCTGGCGGCTCGGATTCCAAGACCGGCTGCATTCCGGATTCAGCCGGGCTTGGGCGGACCGCCGGCAGCGAGGTCACCAGCAGGGTCGTGCCCGGCACCAGCACCTGGTACAGCTGGCGGGCGAAATCGGCCGGCAGCGCCATCGGCAGCGAGGGCGTGGCCAGCAGGTCCGGCGTGGCCTGGGCGCGGTCCTGGCCCAGCAACGGGTAGGCCGTCCACCGGTGCAGGCGCTGGTTCGCGTCCAGCGGGCTGGGCGTATCGCTGAAACCCTGCCCCATCACGAACAGGGTAGTGCCCTGGAAGGCCGGCAGCGCGTCCGCCTTCAGCGGCGACTCGCCGATCATCACGCCATCGCGCAGCACGTACAGGCGCTGGTCGTGCAGGCTGACCAGGATGCCGACCTGCCCGGCCGGCGCCGCGCTGTCGTTCCACCAGGCCTGTGCCGGCGCCCCCCCCTCCGTCTCCGGCAGGGCCTGGCCGCGTGCGTTGACCGGTGCCAGCACCGACGGATAGGCCAGGGTCATCGGCGAGCTCTTGGCATCGGCCACCACGACGGTATCGCCGCGCTGGGTTTCGCTGAACAGCTTCTGCGCGAAGGCCTGCGGCAGGCGTACGCAGCCGTGCGAGGCCGGGTGCCCGGGCAGACTGCCGCCATGCAGGGCGATGCCGTCCCAGGTCAGGCGCTGCATGTACGGCATCGGCGCGCTGTTGTAGAGGTTGGACTTGTGGTCCTTGTCCTTCTGCAGGATGGTGAACACGCCGGTCGGTGTCTCGTGCCCGGCCTTGCCCGAGCTGATCGTGGTCAGGCCGATGGCAATGCCGTTGCGGTACACGTAGGCCCGCTGCTCATCGAGGCTGACCACCAGCACGATCGGGCCGGTCGGCGAGATTTCCGGATGCCACAGGTATTCGCCCGGTTTCAGGTCGGTCGGCCCGCGCACCTCGGCGGTGCCGGCAGTGGCAGCTGCGGGCTTGGCAGCCGGTGTCGGCGCAGCGGCATGGGCCAGCAGCGGCAGGGCCAGTGCAAGGGCGAGCATCAGGGTCGTGGGGCGGTGCGGAAGCATCCAGCGGGGGTCCTTTCCATGCGGAGCCGCCACCGTACACCATCGGCCCGTGGTGGCCGCGGCAAAACCTGGCGCCGGAAATGAAACTGCCCGGCGACACAGCCATGTGTCGTACCGGGCAATCGTTACGTCCTTGTCGGCCTGCTGCCGCCCCCTCGCATCCTGCGCTGTGGGGGAAGCGTTGCGTCCTGCACGCGGCCGCGTCTGTCCTGTTTGTATCTCAGCCCCTTCCACAGGTCTGTGATGCCACCATCCTGGTGATTGGTGCCGCATCCTGCGGCGGTCGGTGGTCACGGCCTTCCTGTCCGCGACCGGTGAACCAGCCTCCTGCCGGTTCCGACGATTCCTGCTGTCAGCGCCTGGGTACGGTCCGCACCGGTACCGATCCGGGTACCGGATCCGCCGGCAACAACCTGTTGCCTACGGTGATCCGCTGTCGATTCCGTTCGACGATTGCTTTCCCTATCCCCTTCACCTGCGCCAGGTCCTCGACGCGATGAAACGGGCCGTGTCTGCGCCGGTGCTCGACGATCGCCTCGGCCTTGGCGGCTCCGACCATCGTCAATCCCTGCTGCAGCGCCTGGGCATCGGCGCGGTTGATGTCGATCGGTTCGGCGGCATGCGCCCCAGCGATCCCCACTACCAGCACCAGTGCCCTCAACACGACACTCCAAGGCACGACGTCTATCTCCCTGTGATTCTGGCCGCCCCGACCGGCAATCCCGTCGGCAGGAACAGTGTCCGTCACCACATGTGCACAGCCTATCGGTTTCCCGGATTTCCGTAAGCCAGCCAAATACCCGACGTGATGTAGGAAAAACCCTACCCGCGGCACAGGCGTAGAATGGCGCGATCACAGCCCATGCAACCGGAGTATCAGATGGACAGCGCCAAGCTCGGCCAATTCGTCAATGACAAGTGGGACAGCGAAATCGTCCCGCAGTTGGTCGACTACATCCGCATTCCCAACAAGTCGCCGATGTTCGACGCCAATTGGGTGCAGAACGGCTACATGGAACAGGCGGTCACGCTGATGGAGAACTGGGCCAGGGCCCAGCAGCTGCCCGGCCTGAAGGTTGAAGTGGTGCGCCTGGAAGGCCGTACCCCGCTGATCTTCCTGGAAATTCCGGCTACCGGCGCCGAAACCGGCGACGACACCATCCTGCTCTACGGCCACCTGGACAAGCAGCCGGAAATGACCGGCTGGGACGACGACCTCGGCCCGTGGACCCCGGTCCTGCGCGGCGACAAGCTGTATGGCCGCGGCGGTGCGGACGACGGCTACGCCATCTTCGGCTCGCTGGCCGCGGTGCTGGCGCTGCAGGCCCAGGGCCTGCCGCACGCCCGCTGCGTGGTGCTGATCGAGGCCTGCGAAGAGTCCGGCAGCTACGACCTGCCGGCGTACGTCGACCACCTAGCCGAGCGCATCGGCAAGCCGTCGCTGGTGGTCTGCCTGGATTCGGGCTGCGCCAACTACGACCAGCTGTGGTGCACCACCTCGCTGCGCGGCCTGACCGGCGGCAACTTCACCGTGAAGGTGCTCAACGAAGGCGTGCATTCCGGCGATGCCTCCGGCGTTGTGCCGTCCAGCTTCCGCCTGCTGCGCCAGCTGCTGTCGCGCATCGAGGACCAGGACACCGGCCGTATCCTGATCGACGGCATGAACGTCGAAATCCCGGCCGAACGCCTGGAACAGGCCAAGCGCGCGGCCGAAGTGGTCGATACCGAGATCTTCGAGAAGTTCCCGATGGTCGACGGCCTGCGTCCGATGAACGAGGACCTGACCGAACTGGTGCTCAACCGCACCTGGCGCCCGGCCCTGTCGGTCACCGGCGTGGGCGGCATGCCGCCGCTGGAATCGGCCGGCAACGTGCTGCGCCCGCAGACCTCGGTGAAGCTGTCGCTGCGCCTGCCGCCGACTGCCGATGGCAAGACCTGCGGCGAACTGCTGAAGGAAGCGCTGCTGCGCGATCCGCCGAACGGCGCGCAGGTCACCCTGGACCTGGAAAAAGCCTCCACCGGCTGGAACGCCCCGGCGATGGCGCCGTGGCTGACCCAGGCCATCGACGACGCCAGCCAGGCCTTCTTCGGCAAGCCGGCGATGTACATGGGCGAAGGCGGCTCGATCCCGTTCATGGGCATGCTGGGCGAGAAGTTCCCGGGCGCGCAGTTCATGATCACCGGCGTGCTCGGCCCGCACTCCAATGCGCATGGCCCGAACGAATTCCTGCACATCCCGATGGGCAAGAAGGTCACCGCCTGTGTGTCCAAGGTGATCAGCGAGCACTACGCCGCCAGCCTGCGCGGCGAGACCAGCGGCTCGCCGGTGGCTGCCGACAGCGGCACCCGCCACGGCGACCACGGCTGCTGCTGATCCGGCACTCGTGACGGACGCAGCCTGGCCTTGCTAGGCTGCGTCCACACTCAAGCGGAATCCGCGCGCATGAATGGTCTGTTCGGCAGCAGCAGCTGGCTGTACATCCTGCTGGTCGGCTTCTTCGTCGGCCTGCTCGGGCGTTTCTTCATGCCCGGCAACAACCGCATGGGCTGCCTGCTGACCATCGTGCTGGGCATCCTTGGTGCCCTGCTGGCCGGTTGGTTCGGCCAGTACATGGGCTGGTACGCCCCCGGCGAACCGGCCGGTTTTCTCGGCGCGGTGGTGGGCGCGGTGGCCGTGCTGGCCGTCCTGCGCCTGTTCAGCGGTCGCCGCTGACGCCGTTCCCCCTTCCCTTCCTGTTGCCGACGTTGGCGCGCCCGGCGCGCCCGGATATGCCCGCATGACCGAACCCGCCTCCGATCCCCAGCGCAGCGCGCAGCGCCTGCAGTGGGCCCGTACCCAGCTCGATGATGCCAACGCGGTGGTCGAACGCGCTTCGGTTGACGCCGGCATGCGCAGCTACTGGCGCACCACCAGCACGCGCGGCAGCCACATCGTGATGGACGCCCCGCCGGGGCTGGAAGATCCGCGGCCGTGGCTGCGCATGCGCGGCCTGCTGCACGACAACGGCCTGCGCGTGCCCGCACTGTTGGCGCAGGACCTGGAGGCCGGCTTCCTGCTGCTGGAAGATCTCGGCGGCCCGACCCTGGCCAGGATCCTCGATGAGCGCAATGCCGATGAATGGTTTGGCCGCTCGATCGAACAGCTGCTGCGCCTGCAGGCGATTGCGGTGCCAGCCGACTTCGGCCAGTTCGGCGAGGCGCTGCTGCAACGCGATGCCGGGCTGTTCGACGATTGGTTCCTGCAGCGGCACCTGAACCTGGAACTTGACTGCGGTGAGCTCGAGGGGCTGCAGCGGGTGCATCGCCGGTTGATGGACAACGCGCTGGGCCAGGCCCAGCTGATGACCCATCGCGATTACATGCCGCGCAACCTGATGCCGGTCGACGACGGCCCCGCGGTGCTGGATTTCCAGGACCTGGTGCGTGGCCCGATCGCCTACGACGCGGTGAGCCTGTTCAAGGACGCGTTCCTGAGTTGGCCGCTGCAGCGCGTTGACGAGTGGCTGACGCAGTACCACGAACGCGCGCGCGCCGCCGGCCTGCCGGTGCCCGACCGCGCCACCTTCCTGCGCGATGCCGACTGGATGGGCATCCAGCGCCACGTCAAGATCCTCGGCCTGTTCTGCCGCCTGCGCTACCGCGACAACAAGGGCCATTACCTGGACGACGCACCGCGCTTCATCGGCTATCTGGATGAAGTGCTGCCTCGCTATCGCGAGCTGGCCCCCCTGCAGCAGCTGCTGGAAAACCGCATCAAGCCGGCGCTGGCCGAACTGGGCGCACCGATGCGCGTGGCCCGATGAAGGCGCTGGTCTTTGCCGCCGGGCTTGGCGAGCGCATGCGCCCGCTGACCCTGCACACACCCAAGCCGCTGCTGGAAGTGGCCGGCAAGCCACTGATTGTCTGGCACCTGGAACGCCTGGCGGCGCTCGGCGTGCGCGAGGTAGTGGTCAACACCGCGTGGCTGGCCGAGCAGTTCCCGGCGACCCTGGGTGATGGCAGCCAGTGGGGCCTGCGCCTGCATTTCCTTTACGAAGGGCAGACCCCGCTGGAAACCGGCGGCGGCATCCTCAACGCACTGCCGGTGCTGGGCGATGCCCCGTTCCTGGTGGTGAACGGCGATATCTGGACCGATTTCGATTTCGCCACACTGCCGCGCGAGCCGCAGGGCCAGGCACACCTGGTGCTGGTCGACAATCCGGTTCAGCATCCGAACGGTGACTATCGGCTGGACGCACAGGGCCTGCTGCACCACGACCGCGCGGGGCCGTGCCTGACCTATGCCGGCATCGGCGTGTACCGTCCTTCGATCGTGGCCGACTGGCGCGCGGTGATCGGCGATGCGCCGGGCAGCGAGCGGCTGCCGCCGAGGTTCTCGGTGGTGCCGCTGCAGAAGCACTTCATGGCGCAGGGGTTGATGACCGGGCAGCACCATCGTGGGCGTTGGACCGATGTAGGGACCGTGGATCGCCTGCGCGCGCTGGATGCGGAGTTGGCGGCGAACGGCTGAGCCCCTCGTGGCTGGTCGCTCAAATCAAAAGCCGTGCTTGGCCGGGCGGGGTGGATTCGCGGGGGACGCCGTGAACCCGTCCCTGGGGGCTTGGCCGCGGCATCCATGCCGCGGACACCCCCGCGAACCCACCCCGCCCGGCCTCTGACAGTTTCCGTGCGCGTCCAGCCACGGAAGAAAGAAAGAAAAGCAAAAGCGGGTCGCTTCGCTGCGCTTGCTCTGGTGTCGACCAAGGTCGACACCCACCAACAGCAGTCAGCAGTCAGCAGTGCAGTACGCAGTCCCGGCAGATCGCGGGAACCTGTCGAAGGCGGGTGGATCCGGTTGCGGGGGCGTGAGCGCCATGGATGGCGCGATCGGGCTACATGGACGTACTTGCGCCGTCTCCCGCAACCTGAGCCACCGCGCCTCCCCTCAGGAAGCCAGCTTTTGACGTTGCTGTTGAAGTTGCCGGCCAGCGGCCGGCACTACCGCGGGTGCAGGGCGCAGCCCTGCAAACAAACCCCACTCTCAGTAACGAGGCCGGCCTTCTTCCAGCACCTGGCGCAGGAATGGCACGGTGATCCGCCGCTTCGCCGCCAGCGACTCCCGGTCCAGCCAGTCCAGCAGGGTGATCAATCCACCCAGCTCACGGCCGGTATGCGACAGCAGCCATTCGATGGCCGCTTCGTCGATGGCCAGGCCACGTCGCAGTGCACGCTCGCGCAGCACCGCAGCACGACCCTCCTCATCCAGCGGCTGCAGCAGCACGCGCACGCACTGGCCCAGGCGCGAACGCAGGTCCGGCAGCACCAGGCCCAGCGCTTCCGGCGCCTTCTGCGCCGTGTACAGCACGGTCACGCCTGCGGCGCGCGCGCGGTTGTGGAAATCGAACAGCGCGATCTCGTCCTCGCGGTTGCCGGCAACCTCGTCCAGGCCGTCCAGCGCCACCAGTTCGCGCGCCTCCAGCCCATCCAGCGCCGCACGCACGCGGCCGGCCGCGCTGGCCAGCGGCACATAGGTCGGCAGGCGCCCGGCCTGCTCGGCGCTGGAGCACATCGCCAGCGCCTGGTGGGTCTTGCCGGTGCCCGCCGCACCTTCCAGGTAGACCCAGTCGTGGCTGGCGCCAACCGCGATCGCGCGCAGCTGCGCCAGCGCGCCATCCGGCGCGCCGATGAAGGTCTCCAGGCGCTGGTCCCGCGGGTAATGCAGGGCCAGCGGCAGTTGCGGCACACCCATCACTTCAGGTCGGGGCCCTTGTCGTTCGGAACGATGATATGGGGGGCGTCCACTACGCCATCAAGCACGATCGCCGGCTTCTCGCCCACGTACAGCTCGCTCTGGCGGTAGCGCTGATGCGCATAGCGCAGCAGAACATTGGTCACCGCCGCCACCGGCAGCGCCAGCAGCATGCCGAGGAAGCCGAACAGCTGGCCGCCGGCCATCACCGCAAAGATCACTGCCACCGGGTGCAGGCCGATCTTGTCGCCGACGATACGCGGGGTCAGTACGTAGCTTTCCAGCAGCTGGCCCACGGTGAACACCACGCCGACCAGGATCAGCAGCTTCAGGTCGAAGCCCTGCGCCTGCACCAGCGCGGCGATCACCGCCATCAGCACGCCGGTGGTCGCGCCCAGGTACGGGATGAAGCTGATCAGGCCGGCAATCAGGCCGATCAGCAGGCCCAGCTTGAGGCCGACCAGCGACAGGCCGCCGGCATAGATCACGCCCAATGCCAGCATCACCAGGAACTGTCCGCGGATGAACGCGCCCAGCACCTCGTTGGACTCACGCGCCAACGCGCTGATGGTGCCGATCTGGTTGCGCGGAATCACCGACGCCACCCGCTCGACCAGCTTGTCCCAGTCGCGCAGGAAGTAGAACGCCAGGATCGGCAGCAGCAGGATGTTGACCACCCAGGTCACCATCGCAAAGCCCGAACGCGAGACGTAGCCCATGAAGGTGGTGGCGACGCCGCCGGCCTGCTGCCAGTGGCTGCGCACCCATTCGATCAGGCGGTCCGGATCCAGCCACTGCATCACTTCCAGGCCGGTCTTCTGCTCGAACCAGGGGATCCCCTTCTCCATCAGCCACGCCTGTGCCTGCGGCGCGACCGCAATCAGGGTGGTGATCTGGCGCTCGATCATCGGCACCAGCACCAGCAGCAGCGCCACGATCACCAGCACCATCGCCGCGAACACCAGCACCACGCCGGTCATGCGCGAACGGCCGGTGGCCTCGATGCGGTCCACCAGCGGATCGCCCAGCCACGCCAGCGCCAGCGCCAGCACGAACGGGGTCAGGATCGGCGCCAGCAGCCACACCACCCAGCCGACCAGGCCGGCGAACAGGATGTACTTCAGGCGGCGCAGGAACTGCGCGATTTCGGCTTCCGGGGTCAGGGTCATCGCAAGCGGTACTCGTTGCTGACCGGCGCGGCCACCGGGGCACCGGTAGTGTCATCGATCGGGGCCGGCAGGGCCGGCAGCGTCGCGCTGGGCACCAGCACGCCGTTGTCGCCCAGCATGCGGTTGAAGCCGGCCAGGCCGGTGGTCATCTCCAGGCTCAGCTCCAGCTGGCCGGCCGAAGCGTGCAGCGGGGTGACGTTGCGCACCACCGGCACCTCGCGCAGGCCGGCGGCAAGGCGCAGGTAGTCGTCGGCACTGTTGATGCCGGTGACCACCACGCGGTAGGTCCCGGCCTGGCCGACGGCGGCACCCGCCTTGGCATAGCGCTTGACCAGCGCGTCGGCGGCGCCATCGGCACCGGCGGCGATCGCGCGCATGGCGTTGGCGTCCTTGCTGGTCCACTTGTTCAGCTCACGGCCGTTGTCGACGAACACCCAGTCCGCCTGCCAGCCGCCGTTGGCGCGGTAGAGCTTGCCGATCAGCTGCATCGGCGGCGAGTAGCGCGAAGACGCACGGGCCACGGCGGCGCTGTCCTGGCGCCAGATGGCACCGGCCAATGCCTGTTCGGCGGCACCGCCGCTGGGCAGTCCGAGCTTGTAACCCCGCTCGATGGCGCGGTTCAGCAGCGGGCGGGCGGCGTTGGCCTGCTGCACGCTGACCAGGCGCGGGCCACTGCCGTCGTCGACGGCCAACCACACAACCGGCTTCGGCCGCGGCTGCGGCCACAGCGGCAGGCCCAGCGCCGAGACCAGCGAGTCGACATCATCCTCGCGGAAGCGGGCCACCAGCAGGGTCCTGAAGCTCGGCGCGCCACTGGCGCCCACGCTCTGGTCCTGCTTGTAGTCGTAGCTGGCCACGTAGTCCTTGGCGTTGCGCAGCGCCTGCACCACGCCGGGGCGGGACATCACGTTGCGGTCGCCGGACAGTTTGCCCAGCACCACGCTCAGGGCACGGGCCAGGGCGCCGTTGCGATCGGCTTCGGCCTGGCTGTTGACGGGCACTTCGGCCTCGTACGCACCCGAGGCAGTGGCAACATCTCCCTCGGTGCGCAGGCCGCTCTGGGCCATCGTGGCCACCGGCAGGCTCAGTGCAAGGAGCAGGGTCAGAATCAGGCTGCGGCGCATCAGGACATCCATTGGCTCGACGAATCCGGGGGAATTGTTGCCCGAATACGGCCTTTGCGCCAATGCGGCCTGTTAAAATCGCCCGTTCAACCCCTGCCAGCGCCGACGCCCGTGACCAACACCCCGTCTTCCGCCCCCTCCCCCCTTACCTACCGTGACGCGGGTGTCGACATCGACGCCGGCAACGCGCTGGTCGAGCGGATCAAGCCCCTGGTCAAGCGCAGCTTCCGCCCGGAAGTGATGGGCGGCCTGGGCGGCTTCGGCGCCCTGTTCGACCTGTCCAACAAGTACCGCGAGCCGGTGCTGGTGTCGGGTACCGACGGCGTGGGCACCAAGCTGAAGCTGGCCCACCAGCTGAACCGCCACGATACGATCGGCATCGACCTGGTCGCGATGTGCGTGAACGACGTGCTGGTGCAGGGCGCCGAGCCGCTGTTCTTCCTGGACTACTTCGCCACCGGCAAGCTGGACATCGACACCGCCGCGGCGGTGGTGGGCGGCATCGCCAACGGCTGCACCGAGGCCGGCTGCGCGCTGATCGGCGGTGAAACCGCTGAAATGCCCGACATGTATGCCCCGGGCGAGTACGACCTGGCCGGCTTCACGGTCGCTGCGGTCGAGAAGAGCGAGCTGAAGGACGGCGCCAGCGTGGCCGCCGGCGACGTGCTGATCGGCATCGCCTCGTCCGGCCCGCACTCCAACGGCTACTCGCTGGTACGCCGCATCTACGACCGCGCCGGCCGCCCGGCCGACCTGGAGCTGGAAGGCGGGGTGAAGCTGGTCGATGCGCTGATGGCACCGACCCGCCTGTACGTGAAGCCGATCCTCTCGCTGCTGAAGTCGCACGGCGACGCCGTCCACGGCATGGCCCACATCACCGGTGGCGGCCTGACCGAGAACATCATCCGCGTGGTGCCCGACGGCCTCGGCCTGGACATCCAGGCCTCGTCCTGGACCCTGCCGCCGGTGTTCCAGTGGCTGCAGAAGGAAGGCGCGGTGGCCGACAGCGAGATGTGGCGCACCTTCAACTGCGGCATCGGCTTCGTGCTGATCGTGGCAGCGGACCAGGTCGCTGCCGTGTCCGAGGCGGTCCAGGCCCAGGGCCTGGACCACTGGACCATCGGCCAGGTGGTCACCGCCGAAGGCGACGAGCGCGTCCGCATCGGCTGAACCCGACCCCGAGGAGCCCGTATGGACGCAACGCCCCCGTTGGCACCGGCCCCGGTACCGCCGCCGTTGGCGGCCGTGCCGGTCTTCAGCAAGCAGGACGCTGACCACCTGCGCGCACTGTCCATCGCGCACTACGTGTTCGGCGGCCTGATCGCGCTGCTCTCGCTGTTTTTCATTCTGTACATCGTGCTCGGCATCAGTGCGCTGAGCGGCCATCTGCCGATGAACTCCGGGGGCCAGCCCTCGTCGCCGGCCGAACAGCGCCTGTTCGGCTGGGTGTTCACGGTCCTGGGGACCGTGTTCGTCGCCGGTGGCCTGGGCATGGCCGCATTCGTCATCCAGGCCGGACGCTGCCTGGCCCAGCGTCGTCGCCACCTGCTGTGCCTGATCGTGGCCGGCCTGCTCTGCCTGTGCGCGCCGCTGGGCACCGTTCTGGGGGTATTCACCCTGGTTACGCTGCTGCGCCCGCAGGTCAAGGCCGCCTTCGATGCAAGTGGTGCAACGACATGACGACACCCGGCGCACCACCGCCGCTACCGCAGCAGACCTTGGCGCAGCTGCAGCTGGCCAGCCACCTGCAGACGCTGAAGGTGCTGTTCTACGCGCTGGCGGTTTTCCACTGGATGGCCGCGCTGGCGTTCCTCGGTTTCATCGGCCTGGTCGCCAGCTCGCGCGGGCTGGGCGATGGCGCAGTACTGGCCACGGTCTACGGGGTCGTTTCGCTGTTGGCGGCCGCGCTTGGCGTCGTACAGCTGCACACCGCACGCCTGCTGTCGCGCCGCACCGGGCTGGCCTGGTGCCAGCGCGCGGCCTGGCTGGCGGTACTGGCTGGCCCGCTGGGCATGGCCCTGACCGCCTATGCCTGGGTGTTCCTGTCCAAGCCTGACATGGCCGCACTGTTCGACCGCGGCGACCATCTCAGCGTCTGAGCTTGCCGGCAGACGCCCCCTTCCCTGATCGACTCCCCATGTCCGCGCCTGCCCACTGCACGACCACCTCGCCTACCGCTTCCCGTTTCACGGGCCCCAAGAAGCTGGCCTTCGCCGCCGTGCTGGCGGTGTTTGCGATCAGCTGGATCCACCCGCTGTGGCCCACCGAGCAGGCCCTGCACAGCACCCTGACCGTGATCGGGCTGGCCGCACTGCTATGGGTCGACCGCCGGGGTGGCTGGCTGGGCAATGGCGCCTTCATCGCGATCTGTGGATTCATCGCACTGCATTGCGTGGGCGCGCGCTGGCTGTACTCCAACGTGCCCTACGACGCCTGGGCACAGGCGCTGACCGGCTGGTCGCCGAATGCGGCGTTTGGCTGGCAGCGTAATCATTTCGACCGGCTTATCCACTTCCTGTTCGGCGTCTGCTTCACGCCTGCGCTGCTGCAGCTGGCACGCCATGCCTGGCCGGCGCTGCGCCGCGGCCAGGCTTTCACCCTGGCGGTGATGGCAGTGATGTGCGCCAGCCTGGTCTACGAGTGGTTCGAGTGGGCCATCGCGCTGGCCCTTTCGCCGGACGCCGCCGAGGCCTACAACGGGCAGCAGGGCGACATGTGGGACGCGCATGCCGACATGCTGCTGGCGACCGTGGGCAGTCTGCTGAGCTGGCCGTTGATCCGCCGGCGTGCCCCGCAATGACCGCGCCCAGCCGCATCGCCGTGCTCGCCTCTGGGCGCGGCAGCAACCTGCAGGCCATCCTCGATGCCATCGCGGCCGGGCGCCTGCGCGCCGAGGTCGTCGGCGTGTTCTCCGACCGCCCAGCCGCCGCCGCGCTGCAACGGGTCGGCGCCAGCCTGCGCTGGGCACATGCGCCGAAGGAATTCGAGGACCGTGCCGCCTACGAGCAGGCCCTGGGCGATGCACTGGCTGCGGTCGCGCCGGATTTGATCGTCTGCGCCGGCTACATGCGCATTCTCGGCGCCGCCTTCGTGCAGCGCTTCAATGGCCGCCTGGTCAACATCCACCCCTCCCTGCTGCCACTGCACAAGGGGTTGGATACGCATGCGCGGGCTTTGGACGCCGGCGATGTCGAGCACGGGGCCAGCGTGCATCTGGTCGTGCCCGAACTGGATGCAGGCGCCGTGCTGGCCCAGGCGCGGGTGCCGGTCATGCCCGGCGATGACGCCGACAGCCTGGCCGCGCGTGTGCTGGAGGTGGAGCATCCCCTGCTGATCGCCACCCTCCAGCTGCTGTGCGGCGGCCGCCTGACTGAACGGGAGGGGCAGCCGCACCTGGACGGTCACCCCCTGTTTAGCCCACTGGCCCTAGATTCCGCCGGGAACCTGAACCGGTAACGCCCACGCACACGCCCCGCTGACTGCGGGGCTGGCATCCTGCCCCCCTCCTGCAGCTCCTGCCCTCCATGAAGACCACGACCCTGCTGTCCACTTCATTGCTGCTGTCGCTTGTCGTGCTTCCCGGTGTGGGTTGGGGCCAGGTGCAAGCGCCTGCGGCCCCTGCGCAGCCGGCGCCCATAGTACAGCCGCCTGCGGAACCGGCCGTGCCGATGCCCCCGGCGCTGGCCTGGGAGCCGCCGCCGCTGCAGCCGTTCACCGCGACTTACCAGGCCTTCTACAAAGGCAAGGAGGCCGGCGACGCCAGCATGCAGGTCACCCACAGCGGCGGCAACCAGTGGCGGGTGGACATGCAGGTGGTCGGCCGCCGCGGCTTTGCCAGCGTGCTGGGCCTGAACATCGAACAGAGCACGGTGTTCGAAGAGCGCAGCGGGGTCTACGCGCCGCTCAGCCAGAGCACGGTGCGCAAGGGCCTGTTCCTGGGCAAGAAAGCGGTCGGCACGTACAACTGGCAGGCCGGCACCGCGCAGTGGAGCGGCGACGTCAAGAAGGAACGTGCGCAACCGATCCCGCTGCAGCCGGGCGACCAGAGCGCGCTGCTGATCAATCTGGCGATCATGCGTGATGCCCGCCCGGGCGCCACCATGCACTATCGCTACGTGGACATGGGCAAGGTCCGCCAGCACGACTACCAGGCCGCGCCGCAGACCGAGAATGTCGAGGTCGGAGACCTGTCCTACAACGCGCTGCGGGTGTACCGGACCAACGGCGGCAACAATGAAACCATCCTCTGGATCGCCAACGGTGTCCCCACCCCGGTGCGCATCCTGCAACGCGAAGACGGCGAAGACCGCGTCGATCTGCGCCTGATCGAATACCAAGGAGTCTGAGCATGAGCACCCTGACCCGCCCCCTCACCTGGATCGCTGCAGCCGCACTGTCGGTGGCCAGCCTGCCGGCCATGGCCCTGCAGCCATTCAAGGCCGATTACCTGGCCAGCTACATGGGCATGCAGGCCAATGGCAGCATGACGCTGAGCAGCGAGGGAGCCAACAAGTGGCGCTACACGCTGCAGGTGAAGAACCAGCTGGCCGACCTGAGCCAGAGCACCGTGTTCGAAGAGGTGCGCGGCCAGCTGCGCCCGCTCAGCAGCCAGGACCGTTCGGCACTGCTGGTGAAGAAGCGCAATGTGCAGGCCAACTACAACTGGAGCAGCAACCAGGCCACCTGGACCGGCGACATCAAGCCGGACCGTGCGGGCCCCATCGCGTTGAAGACGGGCGACATGGACGCGCTGCTGATCAACCTGGCAATCGCCCGCGACCTGGCCGCCGGCAAGCCGCTGACCTATCGCATGGTCGACGAAGGCCGCATCAAGAACATGACCTACCGTGTGGTCGGCAAGGAATCGATCACCGTGGGCGGCAAGAGCTACGAGGCCACCAAGGTCTCGCGTGCCGACGGCAACAAGGAGCTGATCGCGTGGATCGTGCCGGAATTCCCGGTGCCGGCGCGCATGCTGCAGCGTGAGAGCGGCCGCGATGCGCTGGACCTGACCATCAAGGCGATGAACTGACGGGCAAACCGGTAGTGCCGGCCGCTGGCCGGCATCTGTGCGGTGCTCCACGAGGTTGACGGGGTTGCCGGCCAGCGGCCGGCACTACCAAAAGAAAACGCCCGCTTCCGCGGGCGTTGTTCTTACTTCTTTTCCTCGGCCGCGGCCGGCTTGAACTCGGTGCGGCAGTCCACGCGGATCTGCTCGCCGGTGCTGCGCCAGACGAAGGTGCGGCAATGGCGGTTGCCGTCCTGGCTGTCGTTCACCGCGACCGCGTAGAACGATTCGATGATCTCGTCACGCGAGACCGTGCCGTCGCCGTTCCAGTCCATGTCCTTCTGCTCGATGCCCTGGGTGATGGCGATGTTGGCGTACCAGGCATAGCCCAGCCACGCCAGCACGATCAGCACCAGGGCCAGCAGCGCCTTGCGGCGCGGGCTGAACTTGCCGCGCAGGATCATGGCACGCGCCGGATGGTGGCGCCGAGCGAAGACAGCTTCTCTTCGATGTTCTCGTAGCCACGATCAAGGTGATAGATGCGGTCGATGGTGGTCTCGCCGCTGGCCATCAGGCCGGCCAGGATCAGCGAGGCCGAGGCACGCAGGTCGGTGGCCATTACCGGCGCACCGCTCAAGGTCTCGCTGCCACGCACGATGGCGGTGTGGCCTTCGACCTGGATGTCCGCGCCCAGGCGCAGCAGTTCGTTGACGTGCATGAAACGGTTCTCGAAGATCGTTTCGTTGATCACGCCGACGCCGTCGGCCACGCAGTTGAGCGCCATGAACTGCGCCTGCATGTCGGTCGGAAATGCGGGGTACGGCGCGGTGGTCAGGTTGACCGCCTTCGGTCGCTTGCCCTGCATGTCCAGGGTGATGGTGTCTTCGGTGGTCTCGATCTTCGCGCCGGCCTCGACCAGCTTGGACAGCACCGCGTCCATGGTGTTCGGGCGCGCACGGTTGACCGTGACCTTGCCGCCGGTCATCGCCGCAGCGACCAGGAAGGTACCGGTCTCGATGCGGTCGGGCAGCACTTCGTGGCGGCCGCCGGACAGACGCTCGACGCCTTCGATGACCAGGCGGGCAGTGCCCAGGCCTTCGATCTTCGCGCCCAGCGCGATCAGGCAATGCGCCAGATCGGTCACTTCCGGTTCCATCGCGCAGTTGTCGAGGACGGTGGTGCCTTCGGCCAGCACCGCGCCCATCAGCACGTTCTCGGTGCCGGTGACACTGACCATGTCGAAGGTGAAATGGCCGCCCTTAAGCCGCTTGGCGCTGGCCTTGATGAAGCCGTTCTCGACCACGATCTCGGCACCCAGCGCCTGCAGGCCCTTGATGTGCTGGTCGACCGGACGCGAACCGATCGCGCAGCCGCCGGGCAGCGACACTTCCGCCGCGCCGAAGCGGGCCAGCAGCGGGCCCAGCACCAGGATCGAGGCGCGCATGGTCTTGACCAGCTCGTACGGCGCAACGTGCTGGTTGACCGAACGCGGGTCGACCACGATCGCACTGCCACGCGACAGCGTGCCCTGGTCGATGGTGACCTTGGCACCCAGCTCGCCCAGCAGCTTCACCGTGGTGACCACGTCGTGCAGGTGCGGCACATTGGTGATCTCCACCGGCTCATCGGCCAGCAGGGTCGCGCAGAGGATGGGGAGGACGGCGTTCTTGGCGCCGGAGATGCTCACTTCACCGTGCAGCGCAGCGCCGCCGGTCACAACGATCTTGGCCATGTATTCGGGATCTTCTGCGGTTCAGCCGGCTTCGGCCGGGGTCACGGTTTTCAGCGCCAGCGCGTGGATCGCGCCGCCCATCAGGTCGCCCAGCGTGGCATAGACCATGCGGTGGCGGGCCAGCGGCATCTTGCCGGCGAAGGCCTCGCAGACCACGGTCGCTTCGAAATGCACGCCATCATCGCCCTGCACATCGGCGCGGGCGCCAGGCAGGCCGGTTTCGATCAGATTGCGGATGGTGTCGGCGTCCAACGGGCTTTCCTAATAAAATGTGCCTCCATTCTACTTCCGCTGCGTGGCGTCCGCATGGCCGAATCCCTGTTGCCCCCCCGTTCCGTCGCCCCTGCCGGCCTGGTCGCCAGTGGCCGCCGCGTGTTCGAGATCGAGCGGCAGGCGCTGGATGCCGTGGCCGACCGCCTGGGCGAGGCCTTCCAGCAGGCCTGCGAGGCGATCCTGGCCAGCCGCGGCCGGGTGGTCGCCACCGGCATGGGCAAGTCCGGCCACATTGCCCGCAAGATCGCCGCCACCCTGGCCTCCACCGGCACACCGGCGTTCTACGTGCATCCCGGCGAAGCCGGCCACGGCGACCTGGGCATGATCACCGAGGCCGACGTGGTGCTGGCCCTGTCCTATTCGGGCGAGTCCGATGAGGTGCTGATGCTGTTGCCGGTGCTCAAGCGCCAGGGCAACCTGCTGATCTCCATGACCGGCCGCCCGCAGTCGAGCCTGGCCACCGCCGCCGACATCCACCTGGATGTGAGCGTGCCGGCCGAGGCCTGCCCGCTGGCGCTGGCGCCGACCTCCAGCACCACCGCCTCGCTGGCGATGGGCGATGCGCTGGCCGTAGCCTTGCTTGACGCACGCGGCTTCACCGCCGACGACTTTGCCCGCTCGCACCCGGCCGGCAGCCTCGGCCGTCGCTTGCTGCTGCACATCACCGATGTCATGCATACCGGCGAGGACCTGCCCAGCGTGAACGCCGATGCCAGCCTCAGCGAGGCGCTGGTGGAAATGAGCCGCAAGCGGCTCGGCATGACCGCCGTGGTCGACGCCGATGGCGTGCTGATCGGCCTGTTCACCGACGGCGACCTGCGCCGGGCGCTGGACAGCGCGCTGGACGTGCGCACCGCGAAGATCGCCGACGTGATGACCCGCAACCCGCGCACCATCGGTGCCGACCAGCTGGCCGTAGAGGCGGCGCGGCAGATGGAGACCCAGAAAATCAACGGCCTGATCGTGGTCGATGGCCAGGGCCGTGCGGTCGGCGCCCTGAACATTCATGACCTGTTGCGGGCCCGGGTGGTTTAACCGACAGTCCGTAGACCCCATTCAGTCTGTAATGCCCCACCCGCCCCCACCGAGCCTGATCGCCTGATGCCCTGGTCCCCGCTGCCCGCGTTCCCCGCCCACCTGCACGCCGCTGCGGCCCGCGTCCGCCTGGCCTGCTTCGACGTGGACGGTACCCTCACCGACGGTCGGCTGTACTACGACAAGGACGGCAACGAGAGCAAGGCGTACTTCGTGCAGGACGGTCTGGGCCTGAAACTGCTGCAGCAGCACGGCATCCACCCCGTGCTGATCACCGCGCGCAACAGCCAGTCCGCGCTCAAGCGCGGCGCCGACCTCGGCATCGACACCCAGATCGCCGTGGGCGACAAGCTGGCCAGCGTGCAGGCGCTGTGCGCACAGCATGGCATCGGCCTGGAGCAGGTGGCCTTCATGGGCGACGACCTGCCGGACCTGGCACCGCTGGGCGCGGTCGGCCTGGCGGTGGCGCCAGCCAACGCCCACCCGTGGATCGCCGAGCGCGTGCACTGGCAGACCCGCGCCGATGGCGGGCGTGGCGCCGCCCGTGAACTGTGCGACATCCTGCTGGCCGCCCAGGGCCATGTGGACGCGGTCCTGGCGAGGTTCGGCGCATGAACCTGCCCACCCTGAACTGGCGCACCGTGCTCGGCATCGGCCTGCTGCTGGCGGCCCTGCTCAGCAGCTGGGCGGCCCTGCGCAACCGCGACAAGGGCACGGCCACTGCCGGCCAGGACGCCGGCGTGGACTACATCCTGCACGACTTCCAGATCGTCGCGCTGGATGAGCAGGGCAAGGAATCGACCACCCTGCGCGCACCGCGGCTGGAACGCCAGCGCGGCGACCAGACCATCAACATCGCCACCCCGCTGTTCGAGATGCCGGACAAGGATGGCAAGCACTGGACCCTGCACGCCGAGACCGGCTGGCTCAGTGCCAAGGGCGACGAGATGAAGCTGCGCGGCAATGTCGCCGGCGACAGTCCGGCCGATCCGGGCGTGGTGCCGACCACTTTCCGCACCGACCACCTGGACGTGTTCCCGAAGGAGAACCGCGCCCGCACCGATGCGCGGGTCACCATGACCCGCCCCGGCATGGAACAGTCCGGCGTCGGCTTCGAGGTGGATTCGAAGAACAACACGTATCATTTCCTCAGCCAGTCCAAGGGCCGTTACACGCCCCGACGCTGATTCCGCCACCCTCCTGCGACGTCCCCGGACCGGCGCAAGGAAGGCGGCCCACCCACCCGCCGCCGGTTTCCCGGACGGCCCCACCGGTAGAACGGACCCCGATGAAGATCCCCTTTGCAGCCGTACTCGCGCTCGGTCTCCTGGTTCCCAGCGCCGCCTTTGCCAAGTCCACCGATCGCAACGAGAACATGAACATCGAGTCCGGCGCCCAGTCGGGCGTGCTTACCGGCGATGGCAAGACCGTGCTCTCGCAGGGTGTGACCGTCACCCAGGGCACGCTGGACATCCGCGCGTCCGAAGCGGAGATCTACCTGAAGGACGGCGAGGCCGTGCGTGCGGTGTTCTCCGGCAAGCAGGCCACGATGAAGCAGCAGCTTGACGACGGCACCTGGATGGACGCGGTGGCTGATCGCATCGACTACGACATCAAGACCGAGATCATCACCCTGACCGGCAACTACAAGGTCACCAGCGCGCGCGGCACCAATGCCGGCCAGCGCATGGTCTACAACACCCGCAGTGGCGAGATGAATTCCGGTGGCGATGGCAGCCGCGTGCGCACCGTCATTCCGCCGAAGAACAAGAACGCGGCGGCGCAGCCGGCCGCCGCACCCAAGGCAGCGGCTCCGGCCAGCACACCGGCCAAGCCGGCGGGGAGCAAGAAGTAATGCTCGTCGCCAAGGGCCTGCGCAAGCGCTACAAGCAGCGCGAAGTCGTCAAGGATTTCGGGCTGACCCTCGACGCCGGTGAAGTGGTCGGCCTGCTCGGCCCCAACGGTGCCGGCAAGACCACCTGCTTCTACATGATCGTCGGCCTGGTCGCCGCCGATGCAGGCAGCATCGTGCTCGACGGCAAGGACATCACCAGCGACCCGATGTACACCCGTGCCAAGCAGGGCGTGGGCTACCTGCCGCAGGAACCGTCGGTGTTCCGCAAGCTGACCGTGGCCGACAACCTCCGCCTGGTGCTTGAACTGCGCGAAGACCTGGATTCGGCCGGCCGCGAGCGCGAATTGAACAGCCTGCTCGACGAGCTGCAGCTGGGCCATGTCGCCGACCAGCTCGGTGCCAGCCTGTCCGGTGGCGAACGTCGTCGCTGCGAGATCGCCCGCGCACTGGCCGCGCAGCCGCGACTGATCCTGCTCGACGAACCGTTTGCCGGTGTCGACCCGATCTCGGTGGGCGAAATCCAGCGCATCGTCACCCATCTCAAGCAGCGTGGCATCGGCGTGCTGATCACCGACCACAACGTGCGCGAGACCTTGGGAATCTGCGACCGCGCGTATATCCTCGCCGAGGGCACCGTGCTGGCCCAGGGCTCGCCGGAGGCGATCCTGGACAACGCTGACGTACGTCGCGTCTACCTTGGGGATTCCTTCAAGCTGTGACCGCAGGTGCTGGGTCCCTTTCCTTCCGTTCGGCACAGGCATGAAGACTCGGCTGCAGACATCGTTGGGACAGCAGCTGGTGCTCACCCCCCAGCTTCAGCAGGCGATCAAGCTGCTGCAGATGTCCACGACCGAGCTGGAGCTTGAAATCGCCCAGGCCGTGGAAAGCAATCCGCTGCTGGACTGGGCCGACGGCAACGACAGCAGTGTCGCCAATGAAGGCGGCGACAACACGGACGCCGAGACGGCGGCCGAACGCACCGACAATGGCGACGACTGGGCACCGGCCGAGCTCGACTGGAGCGCCGCCGGCAGTGGCGGCAGCTTCGACGATGATGATGACGCCGGCAGCGCCGCCGAGCGCGTGGCCGAAACCGAGACGCTGGCCGACCACCTGCTGTGGCAGCTGCACCTGTCGCATCTTTCCATGCATGACCGCAGCATCGGCGCTGCGCTGATCGATGCGTTGGACGACGACGGTTACCTGCGCGAACCGCTGGCCACCATCGCCGAAACCCTGCTGCCGTCGGTCCATGCCGATGAGGATGAAATCCTTGCGGTGCTGCATCGCATCCAGCGCTTCGACCCGGTCGGCGTTGCCGCGCGCACGCTCGGCGAATGCCTGCAGCTGCAGCTGGATGTGTTGCCTGGTGACACCGCGGGCCTGGCGCTGGCGCGGCAGATTGCCGCAGGCCCGCTGGAACGGCTGCCACGCAGTGGTGTCGCCGGTCTGGCCCATGAACTGAAACAGCCGCTGGACGAGGTCGAGACAGCGGTCGCCCTGCTGCGCTCGCTGGACCCGCGTCCAGGGACTCAGATCGCGCCGCTTTCGCAGGATACCTATGTGGTACCCGACGTGGTGGTGTGGCGGCAGAACGGCATCTGGCGCGCGGCGCTGGCCGCCCATGCCGGGCCGAAGGTGGTGATCCACCGTGGCTACGAACAGCTGATCCGCCGCTGTGGCGAGGCCGACGCCGGCTACCTGCGTGGCCAGCTGCAGGAGGCGCGCTGGCTGCTGAAGGGCCTGCAGCAGCGCGGTGAAACCCTGCTGCGGGTGGTGCGCAGCCTGATCCATCAGCAGGCCGGTTTCCTCGAGTTCGGCGAACAGGCGCTGCGTCCGCTGACCCTGCGCGAGATCGCCGCCGAACTGGGCCTGCACGAGTCGACGGTGTCGCGCGCGATCGCCCGCAAGCATGTGCGCACGCCGCGCGGCACGCTGCCGCTGCGTGCCTTCTTCGCCTCGGGCATCGATACCGAAGGCGGTGGCGAGGCGTCCAGCACCGCCATCCAGGCGATGATCCGGCGCCTGATCGACGACGAAAACCCGCGCAAGCCGCTTTCTGACGCCAAGCTGGCTGACCTGCTCAAATCGTCGGGAATTCCAGTAGCGCGACGCACCGTGGCGAAGTATCGTGAAGCCATGAACATCTCCGCCTCGCACGAAAGGGTCAGAATCGCTTGACGCGCCGCCGCGCCCGGCGGAGAGGTTCATTGGCACATCCGAACACAGGAGAAACCCGATGCGCATCGAAACGTTTGGCAAAGACGTCGAAGTCACCCCGGCCCTGCAGTCCTATGTGGAGGAGAAGCTGGCCCGGATCGGAAAGCACTTCGACCAGCACTGCGAAGCGCGGGTGACCCTCAAGCTGCAGAAGACCGAACACCACGTCGACGCCAGCCTCAACATCCCCGGGCAGACCCTGCACGCCGAGGCCGGCGGCCAGACCATGTATGCCGCGATCGACCTGCTTGCGGACAAGCTTGACCGCCTGGTCATCAAGCACAAGGAGAAAAAACAGCAGCACGCACCGCTGCCGGTGGGCGACAATGGTGGCTGATCGCCACCGTTCCCCGCAGACATGCCCCTGACTGACCTCCTGGCGGCCGTGCAGACCCAGCTCTGCGCGGCCACCGACCGTGACAGCGTCCTGCAGGCCGCCGCCGGGTTGCTGGCCTGCCGCCAGGCCAATGCCGAACAGATCTATCTGAACCTGTGCCAGCGCGAAGCCCTGGGCAGCACCGCGATCGGCCACGGTATCGCTATCCCCCACGGCCGCGCGCCGACCCTGGACCGCCCCCGTGGCGCCCTGCTGCGTCTGGCGGCCCCGGTCGACTTCGGCGGCGATGAGCCGGTGGACCTGGTGTTCGCGATGGCCGTCCCGGCCCACTACACCCACCAGCACCTGATGCTGCTGTCCGAGCTGGCCGAGCTGTTTTCCGCGCCGGATATCCGCCAGGCCCTGCGTGAGGCCGGCGATGCCCGGGCCCTGCGCGAGGCGCTGGACATGACCCCACCTGCGAGCGCCGCATGAATACCAGCATCACCGCCCGTGAACTGTTCGAACAGCAGCGCGAGCGGCTGGGGCTGCGCTGGGCCGCAGGCAAATCCGGTGAGAAGCGCGAGCTGGAGGCCGGCAATACCGTTTCGCGGCGCCCCTCGCTGGCCGGCTACCTCAACGCCATCTATCCCAACAAGGTGCAGATCCTGGGCACCGAGGAACTGTCCTGGCTGGATGCGCTGGAACCGCGCCAGCGTTGGGAGACCATCGAAAAGATCATGCAGTCGCACCCGCTTGCACTGGTGTTGACCCGCAACCAGGCCTGCCCGGAAGACCTGCGCGCCGCCGCCGATGAATCCGGCACGCCGCTGTGGCTGTCGCCCAAGCGCGGCCACGAACTGCTCAACCACCTGTCCTACCATCTGGCGCGCACGCTTGCGCCGAGGGTGATCCTGCACGGCGTGTTCATGGAGATCTATTCCATTGGCGTGCTGATCACCGGCGAGGCCGGGTCGGGCAAGAGCGAGCTGGCACTGGAACTGCTCAGCCGTGGTCACCGCCTGGTCGCCGACGACGCCCCCGAGTTCACCCAGATCGCCCCGGATGTGCTCGACGGCACCTGCCCCGAACTGCTGCAGGACCTGCTGGAAGTGCGCGGTCTGGGCGTGCTGAACGTGCGCGAGATGTTCGGCGACACGGCTGTAAAGAAGAACAAGTACCTTCGGCTGATCGTCCACCTGACCAAGCCGATGACCGAGCCCACGCCGCATGGCTACGAGCGCCTGACCGGCGACTCGGGCACCCGCCATGTGCTGGACCTGGACGTTCCGCTGATCACCCTGCCGGTGATGCCTGGCCGCAACCTGGCCGTGCTGACCGAAGCCGCCACCCGCCTGCACATCCTGCGCACCAAGGGCATTGACCCGGCGGCCATGTTCATTGCCCGCCACAGCAATCTGCTGGAACGGCGAACACCCTGATCCCACTGCCCCTCGAAGAGCCTGTCCATGAGCACCGCAATCCCCACCGCCCCGACCCTGATCATCGTCAGCGGCCTGTCCGGCTCGGGTAAATCCGTCGCCCTGAAGACCTTCGAGGACCAGGACTACTACTGCTCGGACAACCTGCCGATCCACCTGCTGCCGGACTTCGTGCGCAGCCTGCTGGCCAACCACGACGGCAGCGCACCGCGCCGCTTGGCCGTAGGCATCGATGTCCGCGGCCAGGCCGACCTGAGCCAGCTGGGCGACTGGCGGCAGCTGGCCACCGACGCCGGCGTGGAAGTGAAGGTACTGTTCTTCGAGGCCAGCGACGAAACGGTGCTCAAGCGCTACGCCGACACCCGTCGTCGCCATCCGCTGAGCCAGCTGGGCCTGTCGCTGCCCGAAGCGATCGCCCGCGAGCGCGAGCTGACCGCGCCGCTGCGGCGTGAGGCCGACGCGGTGATCGATACCAGCACCCTCAACGTGCACCAGCTGCGGCGGCGGATCATCACCGAGTTCGCGATGGACCATGCCACCGGCCTGTCGCTGCTGTTCGAATCATTCGCCTACAAGCGCGGCGTACCGGCCGAGGCGGACTTCGTGTTCGATGCGCGGGTGCTGCCCAATCCACACTGGGACCCGGACCTGCGCGCGCTGAGCGGCCGCGAGCCGGGCGTGCGCGACTATCTGGAAGCACAGCCGGACGTGCAGCGTTACCTGGCCCAGCTGATGGATTTCCTCGATACGTGGCTGCCGAAACTGGGGGATGGCACCCGCAGCTACGTGACCGTGGCGTTCGGCTGCACCGGCGGCAAGCACCGCTCGGTGTTCCTGGCCGAGCGCATGGCCCGGCACACCCGCGAGAGGGGCTGGCAGGACGTGGCCACCTACCACCGCGAACAGGATTGAGGGGGGTCGGCCGGGCTGCGCCCGGCACCCGCCGGTAGTGCCGGCCGCTGGCCGGCAACAGCAACAGCAAAAGCGGCAGTCCGTGGGATGGCGGGGCGGTGTGGGCAGGCAGGACACGCCGTGAACCCCTCCTTGGGGGCTCGATGGCGCCATCCATGGCGCCAACGGTCCTGCCTGCCCACACCGCCCCGCCTCTGACAGATTCCGTGTGCTGTTGGTGGGTGTCGACCTTGGTCGACACGGTAGATCCACGCCATGCGTGGATGAATCGCTTTCAGGCATCGAAAAACGGATGGCGTAGGATCTCTTTTTCAACGAAAAAGGGCTCGCCAGCGAGCAACACTGAATACGGGACACAGTACCCCTCATCTGCTGCTATCGCCGATTCACCTTGACCTGTTAACGTGCGGTAATGACCTGTGGCATTCTCCTCGTAACACATCCCGGGGTCGGGACCGCCCTGCTTGACGTGGCGACCCGGCTCCTGCGGCAGTTGCCGCTGAAAACCGAAGCTTTCGAAGTACCGTTCGACGCAGACCTGGACGCCCTGCTCCCGCTCGCCTCGACCGCTTTGCGGCGGGTCGACGGAGGTCACGGCGTGCTGATCCTGACCGACCTGTACGGCGCCAGCCCCGCCAACCTTGCCGGGCAGCTGGCCCGGCTGGGGACCCCGGTTCGCCGGGTATCGGCGCTGAGCCTGCCGATGTTGCTGCGGGTGATGAATTATCCGGAACAGGGACTGGATCAACTGCCCGCCACAGCCGCGGCGGGTACCCGTAATGGAGCGATAGTCGACGATGCTTGAACGAGAACTCACCGTCAGCAACCGCCTGGGCCTGCATGCCCGGGCCACCGCCAAGCTGGTGCAGACCCTGGCGCCGTTCCGCTGCAACGTGACCATGGCCGCCAAGGGCCGTGAGATCAACGCCAAGAGCATCATGGGCGTGATGCTGCTGGCCGCCGGCCAGGGCACCCCGGTCACCGTGCGCATCAACGGCGAGGACGAAGCCGCCGCGATGGAAGCGGTGGTCGCACTGTTCGAACGCCGCTTCGACGAGGACAGCTGAGCGTGCCGCGCGCACGCGCCGGCCAGGTCCCTTCCGGCCAACGGCCGGTACAGCTGCTGGCCGGCCACGGCGCCGCGCGTGGAACGGCGATGGGCCGGGCACGCGTGCGACTGCCGCATGCGCTGGAGGTGGCCGAGCAGCGCGTGGCCGCCCACCAGGTCGAGGCCGAACTGGCGCGCCTGCACCGGGCGCTGGATGCCGCGCGTACGGAAATGCACGAACTGCGCCAGCGCCTGCATGGCGCCCTGAACCAGGAAGTGGGCGAGTTCCTCGACCTGCACGCGCTGCTGCTGGACGACCCCGAGCTGCTGTACGGCCTGGACGAGCTGATCCGCAGCGGCCCGTACAGCGCCGGCTATGCCTTGCGCCTGCAGCGCGACCGCCTGGCCAAGGTCTTCGATGGCATGGACGATGCCTACCTGAAGAGCCGCATGGACGATCTCGACCATGTGATCGGGCGCATCCACGCCTTCCTGCAACCCGAACGGCCGTCGGCGGTGAAAGGCCTGGCCGGCGAGATCCTGGTCTGCGACAACATCGCGCCCTCCGAGTTGGCGCAGCTGCAGGCACAGGGCGTGGTCGGCATCGTCACGGCCGCCGGCAGCGCGCTGTCGCACAGCGCGATCCTGGCGCGCAGCCTGCACCTGCCCCTGATCGTCAACGTGCCGCAGCTGCTCAGCCGCATCGCCGATGGCGACGTGCTGATCATCGATGGCGCCGACGGCAGCATCACCGTCAACCCGCAGGCCGACAACCTGCGGGACTACCGCGTCCGGCTGAAGGAGCACGCGCGCGAGCAGCGCGAGCTCGGCCGCCTGCGCAGCAAGCCCAGCCGTACCCGCGACCAGGTCGACATTGCCCTGCTGGCCAATGCCGAATCGCTGGAAGACGTGACCCAGGCGCATGCACTGGGCGCGCAGGGGCTCGGCCTGTACCGCACCGAATTCCTGTTCCTGCAGCGCAATGAGCTGCCGGACGAAGAAGAGCAGTTCCAGACCTACCGCGATGCCGCGCTGGGCATGAGCGGGCGGCCGGTCACCATACGCACGCTGGACCTGGGCGCGGACAAGGCCGACCGTACCGGCCTGACCCTGAGCAACGAAGAGAACCCTGCACTCGGCCTGCGCGGAGTGCGCCTTTCGCTGGCACGGCCGAAGGTGGCCGACACCCAGCTGCGCGCGATCCTGCGCGCGTCTGCGTACGGCAAGCTGCGCGTACTGGTGCCGATGGTCAGCACCCGCGAGGAGCTGCTGGCCGTGCGCCGGCGCATGCTCAAACTGACCGAACAGCTGCGCGGCGAAGGCCACATGGTGTCCGACCACGTACCGCTGGGCGCGATGATCGAAGTCCCCGCCGCTGCGCTGGCGCTGGAGAGCTTCATCGACCTGGTCGATTTCCTGTCGATCGGCACCAACGATCTGGTGCAGTACCTGCTGGCTGCCGACCGCAACAACGAGGCGCTGGGCGAACTGTATTCGCCACTGCATCCCGCCGTGCTGCGGCTGCTGCAGATGGTGATCGAGACCGGCGCGCGCCACCGCGTCCCGGTGGCGGTCTGCGGCGAGATGGCCGGTGATGCCCGGATGACCCCGCTGCTGCTGGCGCTGGGCCTGAGCGAGTTCAGCCTGCACCCCGGTACGTTGCTGGAGGTACGCCGCGCGATACGCGACGCTGACCTGGGCGCACTGCGCGCCCGTGCACCGAAACTGCTGGCCGCGCGCGACCGCCGCGCCATCGAGCGCTGGCTGGCGCTGGTGGCCGAAACGGCCTGACAGCCGAGGGTAGTGCGGGTCGCTGGCCGGCAATCTCATGGACTTCGATGGGGACGATTGCCGGCCGGTGGCCGGCGCTACCACCGCCCCTCGGCTATGCGTTGAAACATCCCCTTGCGATAATGACGCGCTGAACACCCCTGTTGCCGCATCCTTGCCGGGATCGCGGCTTTTCTTATCCCGCGGGAGCTGCGATGGCTGAAGCTGTACGCCACGACAAGACTGCGCGCCAACTGCGGATGCTGTCCGATGCACTGGACAGCGGCCGGCTGGGCCCGGTACGTCGCCTGGTCAACACCCTGGCCCCGGCCGAGATCGGCAACCTGCTTGAATCGCTGCCGCCGGGCAAGCGCGAGGTGGTGTGGGGCCTGGTCGATCCTGAAGACGACGGCGAGGTGCTGGTCCACGTCGGCGAGGACGTGCGCGAGAGCCTGCTCGCGGACATGGACCCGGACGAGATCATCGCCGCGGTCGAAGACCTGGACATCGACGATCTGGCCGACCTGGTCGAAGACCTGCCGGATACGGTCATCGATGAAGTCCTCAAGTCGATGGACCGCGAGAACCGCGAGCGGCTGGAACAGGTGCTGTCCTATCCCGAGGACAGCGCCGGCCGCCTGATGAACCCGGACGTGGTGACCGTGCGCGCCGACGTCAACGTCGACGTGGTGCTGCGCTACCTGCGCCTGCGCGGCGAACTGCCGGACCACACCGACCACCTGTTCGTGGTCAGCCGGCGGCACCAGTATCTCGGCCGGGTGTCGCTGGCGGCGCTGGTGACCCACGAGGACACCACCCCGATCAACCGCCTGATCGACGACGAGCAGCCGGCCATCGACGTCGGCGAGAGCGACCAGGAAGTGGCACGGCAGTTCTCCGACCATGACTGGATCTCCGCACCGGTGGTGGACGAGAACAACATCCTCGTTGGCCGCATCACCATCGATGACGTGGTCGACATCATCCGCGGCCAGGCCGAGCACCAGGCGCTGGGCGCCGCCGGCCTGGACGAGGACGAGGACCTGTTCAGCCCGGTCTGGCGCGCCATGCGCCGCCGCCTGATGTGGCTGTCGATCAACCTGTGCACGGCCTTCCTGGCCTCCAGCGTGGTCGGCCACTTCGAGGGCACGATCGACAAGCTGGTGGCGCTGGCGGTGCTGATGCCGATCGTGGCCGGCCTGGGCGGCAATGCCGGTACCCAGGTGCTGGCGCTGATGGTGCGCGGCCTGGCGTTGGGCCAGGTGGGCGCTTCCAACGCGCGCACGCTGCTGTGGAAGGAAGTGCGGGTGGCCGCGCTCAACGGCCTGCTGCTCGGCTCGATACTGGGGCTGATCGTGCTGGTCTGGTTCCACTCGCCCGGGCTGTCGGCGGTGATCGCCATCGCGCTGACCTGCAACCTGCTGTTCGCTGCACTGGCCGGCGTACTGGTGCCGCTGACCCTGAAACGCTTCGGCTTCGACCCGGCGCTGGCCAGCGGCATCTTCCTGACTGCCGTGACCGACTCGATGGGCTTCTTCACCTTCCTCGGCCTGGCCACGCTGGTGCTGCTGCACTGATCCCTGCCGGGCCGGATCCCCGCAACGCGGAGCTCCGACCCACGCCAAAACCCAGGGTCGGATCCCCGCTGCGCGGGACTCTGGCCCGATTCCAACTGGACCCTCATGGCCACCACGATCGAAGACTATTTCCAACCCGGCTGGCGCGACCAGCAGCACACCTGCCCGGCCTGCGAATGGAAGGGCAGTTCGCGCGCCATGGAGATGGAACTGGACGAGGACGCGACCGAGTACGCCTGCCCGGTCTGCGAAAACCCGTTGCTGGTGGTGCTGCACCCGGACATGGCGCAGGTGCAGGCTGCGGCGGCGGCAGGCAATGCCGAAGCGCAGGAACAACTGGACATCATTGCCAGCTTCCCGCGCACGCAGTGATGCGGCGCAAGATGCCGCGTTGACCTGCGGCGGACTAGGATGCGGCTGAACCCACCGCTCCTGGAACGTCGATGGTCCGTACGATGATGCGCTGGCTGCCAGTGCTGGCGATCCTGATGATGGCCGGGTGTGCCTCGCACCCGGACAGCGCACGTGGCCGCTTCGAATCGCGTGCGGTGAAAGTGGATGGCCGTACCGCCTATTACCAGGTGTTCATTCCGGCAACCGCGGCGCGCACGCCTGGCGCGCTGCCGGTGGTGCTGTTCCTGCATGGATCCGGCGAGCGTGGCGGCGACGGCGTCAAGCAGACCCATGCGGGGCTGGGGCCGCACCTGCGCAGGCACGCGGCCGACTTCCCCGCGTTGGCCGTATTCCCGCAGGTGCCGGGCCGCCAGGAATGGAGCGGGCGCAACAACCGCGTTGCGCTGGCCGCCCTGGACGCCACCATCGCCGAGTTCGGTGCCGATCCCTCGCGGCAGTACCTGACCGGGATGTCGATGGGCGGTTATGGCAGCTGGAACATCGCGCTGGATGACCCCGGGCGCTTCGCCGCGATCGTGCCGGTATGCGGCGCGGTGCTGGCGCCGCGCGCGGTGCGCCCGACCCTGTTCGTCGAACGGGTGGCCCACGAAGCCGATCCGTATGCGGCCATCGCCCAGCGCCTGAGAGGCACGCCGATCTGGATCTTCCACGGTGCGCTGGATGACGTGGTGCCGCCGGATGACGACCGCCGGCTGCACGCCGCATTCCAAAGCGCCGCTGCACGCGACGTGCGCTACACCGAATACCCGGAAGGCAACCACAATGCCTGGGATGCCACCTACGCGGACCCTGCAATGTGGGCGTGGCTGTTCGCGCAGAAGCGATGAACCGCAGCTTCTGCTGGGAAGGATGCAGGATTGCCCGATCCGGGAATGGCGGCCAAGGCGTAGGCGTGCGCGGTTCATGGGCCCAAGCGTGCGCCTGCCGGTATCGCTCTTCTATCGGGCAACCACGTCAGTACAGGTAGGCCCGGAACCATTCAATGGCCAGGCCCCCACTTCACCGCACTGATGGTTCAGTGCCGACCAACGGTCGGCACCCACCAAAGTGGTCAGCCCAGCAAGGTTTCCAGCACGGCCATGCGCACGGCGACGCCGTTGGCGACCTGGCGCAGCACCCACGATTGCGGGCCATCGGCCACGTCGTCGGTCACTTCCACGCCGCGGTTGATCGGGCCCGGGTGCAGTACCGCAGCGTCCTTGCCGGCACGCGCCAGGCGCTCGCGGGTCAGGCCGTACTGCGCGTGGTACTGCTCCAGCGACGGCACCAGGCCTTCTTCCATGCGCTCGCGCTGCAGGCGCAGCATCATCAGCGCGTCGACGCCTTCCAGCATCGCGTCGAAATCATCGCCGACCACGCAGCCCTTCAGGGTCTCGTCATCCGGCAGCAGCGACTGCGGGCCGCACACGCGGATCTCGCCCACGCCCAGCGTGCGCAGCGCATGCAGGTCGGTGCGGGCCACGCGCGAGTGCTTCACGTCGCCGACGATCACCACTTTGAGCTTCGAGAAATCCGGGCCCTTGGCCTGGCGCAGGGTCAGCATGTCGAGCAGGCCCTGGGTCGGGTGCGAGCTGCGGCCGTCGCCGGCATTGATCAGCGCGGTGCCCTCGCCCGCGGCGTCGGCCAGCGCGGCCACGGCGCCGTCATCGGGGTGGCGCACCACGAAGCCGCGCACGCCCATCGCTTCCAGGTTGCGCAGCGTGTCGCAGGCGGTTTCGCCCTTGCGCGTGGACGAGGTCGAGGCATCGAAGTTCAGCACATCGGCCCCGAGGCGCTGCGCGGCCAGCTGGAACGAGCTGCGGGTGCGCGTGGACGGCTCGAAGAACAGCGTGCACACCGCCGAACCGGCCAGCACGTGGCGCTTGTTGCCAACTCGGCCGACCGCGGCATCGCGGATCTGCCCTGCGCGGTCGAGCAACTGCAGCAGGGTTTCGCGCGGCAGGCCCTCCAGGGTCAGCAGGTGGCGCAGGCGTCCGGAGGCATCGATTTGCTGGGCAGTCATGGCGGGAGTCGTGCAGTCAGGGGATGGGGGTGGCGTCGTCGGGGGACGACAGCCAGCGGTCGATGATCACCGCCGCGGCGACGGCATCGAGCGCGGCCGCATCACGGCGGCGCTTGCGCCCTTCGGCGCGCTCGACGGCGAAACGGCGGGCCGCCTCGACCGAGCTGGAACGCTCGTCGATCATCACCACCGGCAGCTTGAAGCGTTCCCGCAGCTGGCGGGCAAAGCCCTGCGCACGCTTGCGGTTGGGCTGGTCCTGGCCATCCAGGGTCAGCGGGTCGCCGACCACCAGGCCGTCGGGCTTCCATTCCTTGAGCAGGCGTTCGATCGCGGTCCAGTCCGGGCCGTTGCCGTGCACATCGACCACGGCCACCGCGCGCGCGTGCGCGGCGAAGGCACTACCGATGGCCACGCCGATCCGTCGCGAGCCGACATCAAAACCCAGCACCGTGCCGTCGCGACGGATGGCCGGGGCAGCAGGAACCGGGGCGGGCGTGATGGGCTCAGACATGGCCGCTGTAGTCGGTCAGCCGGAACAGGTCCACGCCGATGCGCGAAGCCGCCCCCTGCCAGCGCTGCTCCAGCGGCAGCTGGAACACCAGCTCGGCATCGGCCGGCACGGTCAGCCAGCTGTTCTCGGACAGCTCGCTTTCCAGCTGCCCTGCGCCCCAACCGGCACAGCCGAGGGTGACCACGGCATTGGCCGGGCCTTCGCCACGCGCCATCGCTTCGAGGATGTCGCGCGAGGTGGTCAGGTACAGGCCGTGGCCCACGGTCAGGCTGGAATCCCACGCGCGCGCGTCGTCATGGATGACGAAGCCGCGCTCGGGATGCACCGGGCCGCCATTGAGCACCATGCGCGCCTGCAGGTCGCCATCACCGGTGGTGATGTCCATCTGCGCGAGCACTTCACCCAGCGTGTATTCGGAGGGCTGGTTGACCAGCACGCCCATCGCCCCGTTCTCGTCGTGCTGGCAGATCAGCGCGACGCTGCGGGCAAAGGTCGCGTCGAGCAGCGACGGCAGCGCGACGAGCAGGTGATCGGCAAGGGAGGTCGGCATTACAGGCATGGGCCCATTCTACCTGCTGGGGGCGGGATGGTCGCGCGATGGCGCCGAACCGCGATGGGCTAGGATGGTGCTTTGCCACGGAAGGTCATTAGATGCAGTCTTCATCGCCCCTGACCCTGCCGGCACGCAGCGCCATCGTCCTGCTTGCCCTGCTGCAGGGCCTGATGCTGTATGCCGCGCAGGAGCTGTCCGACGCGTGGCCGTTCCGCGATATCGGCTGGCGCTATTGCTGGTACGCCTGGGTGCTGGCCGTTCCGAGCGCGGTGGCGCTGAGCCTGGTCGAGCTGGGCCAGCGCCGACTGTGGCTGCAGGCCGTGCTCGGCTCGGCGGTGGTGCTGGCGCTGGCCGCCTGGATCGGCTGGAACCTCAATGGCGAGACCGCACTGGAGTCGGGCACGCTGCAGTTTCCGTTGACCCTGGGCATGGCCGTGGCGGTGTTCGTGGCCCTGCCCTGGTGGCAGTTCCAGCTGCAGCATGGGCACTGGCGCGCCAGCTACCCCGAGTTGTTCGAGCGCGCCTGGCAGAACGGTTTGACCCTGGCCCTGGCGGCGCTGTTCACCGGGCTGACCTGGCTGCTGCTGTGGCTGTGGGCAGCGCTGTTCCAACTGCTGGACGTGAATGTCTTCCGCGACCTGTTCCGGCAGGACGCTTTCATCGCACTGGCCACTGGCAGCCTGGCCGGGTTCGGCGTGCTGATCGGGCGCACCCAGCACCGCGCGATCCAGATCACCCGCCAGGTGCTGTTCGCGATCTGCCGTGGGCTGCTGCCGCTGCTGTCGTTCATCGCCGTATTGTTCGTGCTGAGCCTGCCGCTTACCGGGCTGGAACCGCTGTGGAAGACCCGTTCCGCCGCCAGCCTGCTGGTGGTGGTGTCACTGCTGCTGGTGACGTTTACCAATGCGGTCTACCAGCAGGAGGAAGACAGTGTTCCCTACCCTCTGGTGCTGCGCAGGCTGGTCGAAGCCAGCCTGCTGACGCTGCCGGTTTACGCCGTGCTGGCACTGTATGCATTGGGCCTGCGCGTGGCGCAGTACGGCTGGACCCTGGATCGCTTCTGGGCGGTACTCGTCGCATTGGCCACGGTCGGCTATGCCGTGGGCTACGCGCTGGCCGTGCTGCGCCGGCAGCGCCGCTGGCTGCAGATGCTGGAGCCGGTCAACCGCTGGATGTGCTGGGTGGTGCTGGCACTGGCACTGCTGGGCAACTCGCCCCTGCTGGACCCGGTGCGGCTGACCCTGTCCAGCCAACTGGCGCGGCTGCGCGCGGACCCGCCGGCGATCACCAGCAGCGACGTCAACGTGCTGCGCTTCGATCTGGGGCGCCGTGGCGTGCAGGCGCTGCGCGAACTGCAGCGCGATCCGGCCATCACCGCCGATGCCAACGCGCCACAGGTGATCGCTGCAGCCCTGGCACGTACCTCACGCTGGGACGACGGCCACCGCCTCGACAAGGGGCCGCAGGACGTCGCCGCCCTGCAGCGCGCGCTGAAGCTGGCCAAGGGATCCAGTTCGCCACCGGACGACTGGTGGAAAGCTCTGGCCACCCGATCGATCAATGGCGAATCCTGCGCCCAGAGCGAGCGCGACTGCCTGATCGTGCATCGCGACCTGGACGGCGATGGTACCGGCGAGGTGCTGCTGTGCGAGCTGAACACCCACCGTGGACCGGACTGCGTGCTGTACGCACGTGGCAAGGATTCCCAGTGGCGCCGCGCCGGTGCGCTGTTCGGCACCGTCAGCGGCCAGGCCGAGACGATCAACCACGCCCTGCGTGACGGCAAACTCACTCTCGTGCCGCCCCGCTGGCCGATGCTGTCCATCGGCGGGCACCCTGCGGTGGCCATCGATCCCGAATCCGAATCCGAATCAGAATCCGAATCCGAATCCAGCGAGCCTTCCCCATGAGCGGCTACTGCCTCATCGCCCCGGGCCATCCGGTGCACGACTACTACCACGCCAACGAGTACGGCTTCCCGCAGCGTGACGAGCGCGAGCTGTTCGAGCGGCTGGTACTGGAAATCAACCAGGCCGGGCTGAGCTGGGAAACGATCCTGAAGAAGCGCGACGGCTTCCGCGCAGCCTATGACGGCTTCGATGTGGACCGCGTGGCCGCGTATGCCGAGCAGGACATCGAGCGCCTGCTGTCGGACGCGGGCATCATCCGCAACCGGCTGAAGGTGCTGGCGGCGATCCACAACGCGCAGGTGATCCAGCAGCTGCGGGCCAGCCATGGCAGCTTCGCGGCGTGGCTGGATGCACACCACCCGCGCAGCAAGGCCGACTGGGTGAAGCTGTTCAAGAAGACGTTCCGCTTCACCGGCGGCGAGATCACCGGCGAATTCCTGATGAGCCTGGGCTACCTGCCCGGTGCGCACGCCGAGGATTGCCCGGTGCATGCGCGGCTGCTGACGCTGTCGCCGCCGTGGTTGCAGGCCGCCGCCCGCTGATGGATCTCCGCGCGTGGGTGCCGGTAGTGCCGGCCGCTGGCCGGCAACCCCGTTGAACGGTCACACGCCCATGTAGCGGCCAGGGCGGTGGTTGAACATCAGCACGAGGCTGAGCACCACCGCGCCGATGGCCGAGTACAGCACCTTCGACGGCGACAACACGAAGAACGCGGCCACCATCAGGCAGGCATCGTAGGACATCTGCACCTTGCCCGCGCTCCAGCCACGGGTGCGCTGCAGGTACACCGCCAGGATGCCGATGCCGCCGAGACTGGCACGATGGCGGATGAAGAACAGGATGCCCAGGCCGGACAACGCGCCACCGACGATCGCCGAATACAGCGGGTTGATGTGCGAGAAGTCGATCCAGCGCGGCAGCAGGTCGGTCAGCACGCCACAGGCGGTAACCGCGGCGAAGGTCTTCAGGGTGAATTCCCAGCCCATGCGCCGCAGCGCCACCCAGTAGAACGGCAGGTTGACCAGCACGAACACCAGGCCGAAGTTCCAGCCCATCGCGTAGTGCAGCAGGAAGGCCATGCCCGCCATGCCGCCGATCATCAGCCCGCCCTTGGCGAAGATGGCCAGGCCCAGCGAGGCCACCATCGTGGCCAGCACCATGCCCTGCACGTCCTCGGCGATCGAGTGACGCAGCGCTTGGTCGTCGGCGGTGGTGCCGGCGCTGTCGGGCGGCGGGGTCAGCGGACCGGCGGTGACCAGGTGGCCGTCAGCGTCGTCGCACGGCGCGGGGCCATGGGAGGGAAGGGACATACGGGTGGGGAACAGCAGGTGGGGAGCGGTATTAGACACGATCTGCATGACAGTTGCAGATGAAATCGTTCAGCTGAATTCGCCCGCCCCATGCCCCCTGCCCGCCGCTGCTCAGCCCTTGCCGGCCAGATGGTGCGCCACCAGCGCGTTGGCATGGCCATGGCCCAGCCCATGCTCACTTTTCAGGAAGCTGACCAGTTCCATGTGCTTGAGGCCCTTCTTTCCCGCCAGCAGCCCGAACCAGTGGGCCACCGGCTGCCCGTAGGTCTTTTCGATGGAGGGGAAATACGAGGCCGGGCCTTTGGGCTTGGTGTCAGTGCTCATGTGCAGCTCCCGTTGAAGTCATCATTCGACGAACCACAGACGCAGAAATCGACACACCCACACGTCCGACCCAGTGCCGACCAACGGTCGGCACTCACCAGAGCAGAATGCCGTTCCAACAGCTCGCGGGAAACTGTCGAAGGCGGGGTGGGTCCGGTTGAAGGGGCGTGAGCGTCATGGGCCCAAGGCATGCCTCGGGCGGGTTGGGCAGGACGCCCAACCCCGGTCCTGCCGTGTGCCCAGGACAGCGCACACGAACAAGCGCGACCGAGCTTCATGGGTGAGGGCGCTTTGCTTGCGAAGCACTGCTTCGCAACCGCCCGAACGCACAGCCGCCAGCGGCTGGACCGGGCCCCGGAGGGGGACTGGCGGCGTCCCCCTCAACCGGATCCACCCCGCCCTCCCACGGAATGCACGCATTTGACGTTGACGTTGCCTTGGCTTGAAGCAGGTGCCGGGCGCAGCCCGGCCGTATCATCCCCTCATGCCCCGCGAAAACCTCAACGACCTGCAGGCCTTCGTCCACGTTGCCCGCGAAGGCAGCTTCACCAAGGCTGCCGCCCAGCTGGGCGTTTCCCAGTCCGCGCTGAGCCATGCCATGCGCGGCCTGGAGCAGCGCCTGGGCGTGCGCCTGCTGACCCGCACCACCCGCAGCGTCTCGACCACCGAAGCCGGTGCCCGCCTGCTCGATACCCTGGGCCCGCGCCTGGCCGAGATCGAGGACGGGCTGGCCGCGCTGGCCGAGTACCGTGAACGCCCGGCCGGCACCATCCGCATCAATGCCACCGGCCACGCCGCCGAGTACATCGCCTGGCCCAGGCTGGCGCCGCTGCTGCAGCGGTACCCGGATTTGAAGGTGGAACTGGCGGCCGACTACGGGTTGGCCGACATCGTGGCCGAGCGCTACGACATCGGCATCCGCCTGGGCGAGCGGCTGGCGCGCGACATGATCGCCGTACCGATCAGCCCGCCGCTGCGCATGCGCGTGGTCGGGGCGCCCAGCTACTTCCGCCAGCACCTGGTGCCGCGGCACCCGGACGACCTGGCCGGGCACAACTGCGTGACCCTGCGCCTGCCCACGCATGGTGGGCTGATGCCGTGGGATTTCGGCCAGGACGGCAATGAACTGAGCGTGCGCGTGAGCGGCCAGTGGACGTTCAACACCATGGGCATGACCCGCGCCGCTGCGCTGGCAGGCAGCGGATTGGCCTGGCTGCCGGAAGACCAGGTACAGCCGATGCTGGACGATGGCCGGCTGCAATCAGTGCTGGACGACTGGTGCCCGCACTTCGATGGCTACTACGCGTACTACCCTTCGCGCCGCCACGTGACCGTGGCGATGCGAACGGTGCTTGATGCGCTGCGCGGGCCGATGGGGTGAGGGTCAAGGCGTGCGGACCAGCGGTCCGCACCCACCACCAGCGGTCCGCACTCACCGGCCGGTCAGCCCTTGGCCTGTGCCGCACGCTGCGGGTTGTAGCGCTCGCCAACGATCGACACTTCGTCCAGCGCCTGCGCGATGCGTTGCAGTTCTTCCGGCGCCAGCTGCAGGTCGGCCGCGCCCAGGTTTTCTTCCAGGCGATGAACCTTGGTGGTGCCCGGAATCGGCACGATCCACGGTGCCTGCGCGAGCAGCCAGGCCAGTGCGACCTGCGCAGGCGTCGCACCGCGCGCTGCCGCAATCGTGCTGATGCGATCCACCAGCGCCTGGTTGGCGCGGCGCGCCTCCACTTCGAAACGCGGCACGCTGTTGCGGAAGTCGTTGGCGTCGAAGGTGGTATCGGCGTTGATCGCACCGGTCAGGAAGCCGCGGCCCAGCGGGCTGAACGGCACGAAGCCGATGCCCAGCTCCTGCAGCGTCGGCAGCAGTTCACGCTCCGGTTCGCGCCACCACAGCGAGTACTCGCTCTGCACGGCGGTGACCGGCTGCACCGCATGCGCGCGACGCACGGTGGCAGCACTGGCCTCGGACAGGCCGAAGTGGCCGACCTTGCCCTCGGCGATCAGGTCGCGCACGGTGCCGGCCACATCCTCGATCGGCACGTTCGGGTCGACGCGGTGCTGGTAGAACAGATCGATATGGTCGGTACGCAGGCGCTTGAGGCTGGCTTCGGCCACGGCACGGATGTTCTCCGGGCGGCTGTCCAGGCCGGCATCGGTGCGCGCGTCCTTGAAACCAAACTTGGTGGCGATCACCAGCCTATCGCGGTAGGGCGCCAAGGCCTGGCCGAGCAGGTCTTCGTTGGTGTACGGGCCGTACACTTCGGCGGTATCGAAGAAGGTCACGCCGCGCTCGACGGCAGCGTGCAGCAGGGCGATGCCCTGGCTCGGTTCGACCGGCTGGCCGTAGGCATGGGTCAGGCCCATGCAACCCAGGCCCAGGGCGGAAACCTTCAGGCCGCTGCGGCCGAGTTCACGTGTCTGCATCGTCGTACTCCAGAGGGGGAGTGCTGACGATACGCCTGCAGCGGCGATGGATTGAGCCGGTTGGACGGCAGTCGGTCATGACTGGAATTCATCAATCGCCTGTGGTGCCCGTCACTCCATGCCCTGCAGGGTGTCAGTGCAACCCGCCAGTTCCACCATCATCCTGCCGGTGTTGCGGAACGCCGGATCCCGCGGCACCCATCGTGCGAACCAACGTTGCTCGCCGTCCACCACGGACTCGAACATCCACGATGAGCCGTCAAGCCCAGCGCTCGAATCTTCGCCCTGCAACAGCGCAAACGCGGCGGCGATGGCGTTCCATTCCTGCGCACTCAGCGCGCGCGGTGGAGCGCACGTGCCACCCTTGATGACGGTGGCTGGGCTTCCGGGTAACGATCCGGAAATCTCGAAATCGCGCGCACTGCGCCCGACGATCCACGCGTGGCCCGCTGCATTGCGCTGCGCGCGAATGAGCACGCCCGGGAAGAATGCAGGATCCCAGACGAAGCGATATGCCTGTGCCGGTACGCTGCCACAGCGGAACGACGGCTCCGGCAAGCCATCGAGATCCCGCAACCGGGCATCATAGATCGTCCTCGCTGACCCGGTGAAATCGATGAACGGCGGCAGGTCGCCGCCGTGCTTCGTCGCAGGCGGTGGCAGCAGATACCAGGCATGCGCCTGTGGATCGTCGCAGCCCGCGGCCGCGGCTGCCGGTTCGGGGGTACGGGCACAACCGGCCTGCAGCAGCACGGCGATGGCCAGTATCACGCTCGTAGTCACACGCATGCAGGCCTCCCTGGCAGGTTCACGCGGGCGTGCATCCGGCGCCGCGGCCATCCCGGAGCAGCGGGCGCCCGCAGGCGCCCGTCCGGTCAACGGATCTCCGAGATCTCCACGCCATCCAGTCCCTGCGACAGGGTGCGCGCGTCGCCGCCCTGGCTGAGCTTGATGCGCAGGCGCACCTCGTTCTGCGAATCGGCGTAGCGCAGCGCGTCCTCGTAGCTGATCTCGCCGGCCTGGTAGAGCTCGAACAGGCTCTGGTCGAAGGTCTTCATGCCCAGCTGGACCGAGTCCTTCATCACTTCCTTCAGCTTGTGGATCTCGCCGTCGCGGATGTAGTCCTGCACCAGCGGCGTGCCCAGCAGGATCTCCATCGCCACCTTGCGCGAGCGGCCATCGGGCGACGGCACCAGCTGCTGCGCGACCACCCCCTTGAGGTTCAGCGACAGGTCCATCAACAGCTGGTTGCGGCGGTCTTCCGGGAAGAAGTTGACGATGCGGTCCATCGCCTGGTTGGCATTGTTGGCATGCAGCGTGGCCAGCACCAGGTGGCCGGTTTCGGCGAACGCGATGGCGTGGTCCATGCCTTCGCGGGTACGCACCTCGCCGATCATGATCACGTCCGGCGCCTGGCGCAGGGTGTTCTTCAGCGCGGCTTCCCAGCTGTCGGTATCGATGCCGACCTCGCGCTGGGTGATGATGCAGCCCTCGTGCTTGTGCACGAATTCGATCGGGTCTTCGATGGTGATGATGTGCCCGGTCGAGTTCTGGTTGCGGTAACCGATCATCGCCGCCAGCGAAGTCGATTTACCGGTACCGGTGGCACCGACGAACAGGATGATGCCGCGCTTGGTCATCGCCAGCGTCTTGATGATCGGCGGCAGGCTCAGCTCTTCCACGGTCGGAATGCGCGTCTCGATGCGACGCAGCACCATGCCGACCTGGTTGCGCTGGTAGAAGCAGCTCACGCGGAAACGGCCGACACCGGACAGGCCGATGGCGAAGTTGCATTCGTGGGTCTTTTCGAATTCCTCGCGCTGTGCCGGGGTCATCACGTTGAGGACCAGGTCGCGGCTCTGCTGCGGCGTCAGTGGCGTCTGCGTGATCGGCGAGATCTTGCCGTTGACCTTCATCGCCGGTGGCATACCCGCAGTGATGAACAGGTCCGAGGCGCGCTGGTGCGCCATCAGCTTGAGGAACGAAGTGAAATCGATGGTGGTCGCGGTGGTGTTCACGGCGGGCTCCCGGAAAGCGGTTTACCAGGTAACGGTCGGTGGAGGAAACAACACGGAGCGGCCGCGCCATTGCGCGCGCCGCCCGTCGCTGTCCCGCCTTACTCGAACAGGCGCTTGTCCTTGGCGTACTCGCGGGCCTGGTTGCGGGTGATCAGGCTGCGCTTGACCAGGTCCTGCAGGTGCTGGTCCAGGGTCATCATGCCGTACTGCTGGCCGGTCTGGATGGCCGAGTACATCTGCGCCACCTTGTCCTCGCGGATCAGGTTGCGGATGGCCGGGGTGCCGACCATGATTTCCCACGCCGCGGTACGGCCGCCGCCGACCTTCTTCAGCAGTGCCTGCGAGATCACCGCACGCAGGGACTCGGACAGCATCGAACGCACCATCGGCTTTTCGCCCGCCGGGAACACGTCGATGATGCGGTCGATGGTCTTGGCCGCCGAACTGGTGTGCAGGGTGCCGAACACCAGGTGGCCGGTTTCCGCGGCGGTCAGTGCCAGGCGGATGGTTTCCAGGTCGCGGAGTTCGCCCACCAGGATGATGTCCGGGTCCTCACGCAGTGCCGAGCGCAGTGCTTCGTTGAAGCCATGCGTGTCACGGTGCACTTCGCGCTGGTTGATCAGGCACTTCTGCGAGGTGTGCACGAATTCGATCGGATCCTCGACGGTGAGGATGTGGCCGTATTCGTTCTTGTTGATGTAGTCGATCATCGCCGCCAGCGTGGTCGACTTGCCCGAGCCGGTCGGGCCGGTCACCAGGATCAGGCCCTGCGGTTGCTGGATCACCTCGCGGAACAGCGGCGGGCAGGCCAGGTCTTCGAGGGTGAGCACCTCGGACGGAATGGTACGGAACACCGCACCGGCGCCGCGGTTCTGGTTGAACGCGTTCACACGGAAGCGCGCCAGCGACGGGATCTCGAAGGAGAAGTCCACTTCGAGGAATTCCTCGTAATCGCGGCGCTGCTTGTCGGACATGATGTCGTACACCAGCGCGTGGACCTGCTTGTGGTCCAGGGCCGGGATGTTGATCCGGCGAACGTCGCCGTCCACGCGGATCATCGGCGGCAGGCCTGCGGACAGGTGCAGGTCGGACGCTTTGTTCTTTACGGAAAACGCCAGCAGTTCGGCGATATCCATGAGCGGCTACTCCCCAATAACGGCTTCGACTGGAAGGATCTTTCCCCGGGCGGCAGTATAGCCTCCTGATTCAACGGAACGCGTTACGTGGCCACTCCCCTGCCCCAGATCCTGAGCAACCTGCATGCCGCCGCCGAGGCGGCCGGCCGGCCCGATCCGCGCCTGCTGGCGGTTTCCAAGACCCAACCGGCCGAGGCCGTGGCCGCGCTGGCCGCACAGGGCCAGCAGGCCTTCGGCGAAAACTATGTGCAGGAAGCGCTGGCCAAGATGCAGGCGCTGCAGCACCTGGCGCTGGAGTGGCACCTGATCGGCCACCTGCAGTCGAACAAGGCCGATGCCGTGGCCACCCACTTCGACTGGGTGCAGAGCGTGGACCGGCCCAAGCTGGTAACGGCGCTGGCGCGCCATCGCCCGGCCGCGCGCGGCCCGCTGAATGTGCTGATCCAGGTCAACATCGACGATGAATCCAGCAAGCACGGCTGTGCACCGGAGGATGTCGAGGGGCTGGCCGCTGCGATTGCCGCCGAGCCCTCGCTGTGCCTGCGTGGCCTGATGGCGATTCCTGCGCCGTGGCCCGAGGTGGAGCGCCGTCGGGATGCGTTCGTGCGCATGCGCACGCTTTTTCAGTCGCTGGCCGCCCAGCACGCGCAGGTCGACACGCTGTCGATGGGCATGAGCAGCGACTACGCCGACGCCATCGCCGAGGGCGCCACCCTGGTGCGCATCGGCACCGCCCTGTTCGGCGCGCGTGCGCGCCCAGCCTGATTTTCCAAGGAGACGTCCATGGCAGCTGATTCCATCACCTTCATCGGCGGCGGCAACATGGCGCGCAGCCTGATCGCCGGCCTGATCCGCCAGGGCGTGCCGGCCGCGCATATCCATGTGGCCGAACCGGTTGCAGCGCTGCGCGAGTCGCTGGCTGCCGACTTCGGCGTGCAGGTGCACGACAACGCCACCGATGCCGCCGCACAGGGCAGCACCTGGCTGCTGGCGGTGAAGCCGCAGGTGCTGCGTGAGGTCTGCCAGTCGCTGCAGGCACTGGCCCAGGCAAACCGGCCGCTGGTGGTGTCGATCGCTGCCGGCATCACCAGCGCACAACTGGAGCGCTGGCTGGGTGGCAACCTGCCGGTGGTGCGTGCGATGCCCAATACCCCCGCCCTGCTCGGCGCCGGCGTGACCGGCCTGTATGCCACGCCCTCGGTGGATCCACAGCAGCACGCGCAGGCCGAACAGGTGCTGGCCAGTGCCGGGCGCACGGTGTGGATCGAACGCGAGGCGCTGATGGATTCGGTCACTGCCGTGTCCGGCAGCGGGCCGGCCTACGTGTTCCTGCTGGCCGAAGCGATGGAAGCGGCGGGTATCGCCCAGGGCCTGCCGGCCGACGCCGCGCGCACGCTGGTGGTGCAGACCCTGCTGGGCGCCTCGCGCATGCTGGATGAGGCCGGTGAGAGCCCGACCGAGCTTCGCCGTCGCGTGACGTCACCCAATGGCACTACCCAGGCCGCGATCGAGAGCTTCCAGGCCGGAGGTTTCGAAGCGCTGGTGGACACCGCACTGCGCGCCGCGCAGGTGCGTGGACAGGAATTGTCTGCGGCGAATGATTGATCCCGATGTGTGCCGACCAACGGTCGGCACCTGCCGATCATCCACGCATGGCGCGGATGCTCATTGCCCCAACGTGGTCATGACGAAATCCACGAAGCACTGCAACCGCGGGCGCGGGCGGCGGTCGGGCAGGTAGATCAGGTGCATCGGCCGCGGTTCGGGCAGGTAGTCGCGCAGCAGCGGCTTCAACCGCCCCGCTGCGATCTCCGCCGCCAGCAGTGCGGTGGGCTGCAGTACCACCCCGGCCCCGGCCACCGCGGCTTCACGCAATGCGAAGCCATCATTGCTGCTCAGCCGTGCCTCCCAGTCGACGTGTTCGCCGTTGGCCAACTGCCAGCCATGCCCGCCGCGCCAGGCCAGGTGGCTCAGGCAGTCGTGCCCTTGCAGGTCATCCGGTGTTCGCGGCGTGCCGCGCCTGCGCAGGTAAGACGGCGCCGCGCACAGGCTCATCGCATACGGCGGCAGCGGTCGCGCCACCACCTCCTGCGATGGCAACGGCCCGACCCGGATCGCCGCGTCGAAACCATCCTCGATCAGGTCCACGCGGCGGTTGCTCAGGTCCAGTTCGATATTCAACTGCGGCTGCGCGCGCAGCAGGCCGGCCAGCTGCGGCGCCAGCACACAGCTGCCCCAGGTGGTGGGCGCGCTGACCCGCAACAGGCCACGCGGCTGTACCTGCAGGCCGGCCACATCGGCCTCGGCCTGCTGCACCTGCTCCAGCACCTGCCGGCACCCGGCCAGGTAGGCGCTGCCGGCTTCGGTCAAGCGCTGGCGGCGGGTGTTCCGTTGCAGCAAGGCGGTACCCAGATGTGCTTCCAACTGCTGGATGTACTTGCCCACCATCACCGCCGACACCTGCAGCTGTTCGGCGGCGCCGGCGAAGCTGCCGCGCTCGGCTACCGCCACGAAGGCCCGCATGCAGCGAAGGGTATCCATTACTAATCCAGGGTTAGGAATCTGCGAATCATACGCCGCTTACCTAACTCCACTGTGACGGCGCAGACTGCGCTCACTCCCACACGCAAGGAACGGCCATGAAGATCCTCCTCGTCGGTGCCAGCGGCACGCTCGGCCAGGCAGTCGCCCGCCAGCTCGGCCAACAGCATCGGATTCTCGCCGCCGGCCGCAGCAGCGGCGAACTGCGCGTGGACCTGACCGATGACGCCAGCGTCGCCGAACTGTTTGCGCGTACAGGCCCGGTAGATGCGGTGATCTCGACTGCAGGCAAACTGCATTTCGGCCCGCTGCAGGACATGACGCCCGAACAGTTCACTATCGGCCTGCAGGACAAACTGCTTGGCCAGGTGCGCTTGGCCTTGGCCGCGCAGCACCACCTCAGTGCGGGCGGCTCGATCACCCTGACCAGCGGCATCGTCAGCGCGCAGCCGATCCGCGACGGCGTCAACGCCACCGCAGTGAATGCCGCACTGGAAGGCTTCGTGCGCGCCGCCGCCCTGGAGCTGCTCCCGCGCGGCCTGCGCATCAACGTGGTCAGCCCGAACGTACTGATCGAATCGATGGCGGCCTACGGCCCCTACTTCCCGGGCTTCGAAGCGGTAAGCGCACAACGCGCCGCACTGGCGTTCCAGCGTGCAGTGGAAGGCATCCAGAGCGGCGAGACGATCACGGTCTGGTAAGAAAAAGGGGACGGAGGGGATTAAGTCGTTTGTGCACTTGCGACTTAATCCCCTCCGTCCCCTTTTTCATTCCCAGCGCATCGGACCGTCGCCGCGTTCGCCGAGAACGTCGCCAGGATTGGCCAGGCGGCAATGCTGCAGTGACAGGCAGCCACAGCCGATGCAGCCGGTCAGTTCATCGCGCAGCAGCTGCAACATGTGGATGCGCTCTTCCAGCTCGGTGCGCCAGCGCGCAGACAGCTTGGCCCAGTCAGCCTTGGTCGGTGCACGGCCTTCAGGCAGGCTCTCGAAGGCGCGGCCGACCGCTTCCAGTGGCATGCCCACCCGCTGCGCAACGCGGATCACTGCCAGCCGGCGCAGCACGTCGCGGCTGTAACGGCGTTGGTTGCCCGAGGTGCGCAGGCTGCTGATCAGGCCCTTGCGCTCGTAGAAATGCAGTGCGGAAACGGCCACGCCACTGCGCTGGGAGACCTCGCCAACGCTGAGTTCCTGGGATGCCATTGCTTGACCTCAACTACAGTTGAGGTGGCATGCTGCTATCTTCGCCGCCCGTTGACAAGCGCGGCCCGCCCCTGACCGGTATGACCCCGACCCTCTCTCCCGCCGACACCCGCCTGCCGGCTGACACATCGATCCTGTCCGCGCGCTACCGCGCCACCACCCTCGGCATGGTTGCGCTGGTCGCGCTGCACGCCTTCGAAGCATTGGCCGTCGCGGCCGCGATGCCCACGGTGGCCGAAGCACTCAGTGGCCTGCGCCTGTATGCGCTTGCGTTCGGCGGCACACTGGCCACCAGCGTGATCGGCATGACCCTGGCCGGACGCTGGGCCGACCGCCAGGGCCCGGCACGGCCGCTGTGGTACGGCCTGGCCTGCTTCGTGCTGGGCCTGCTGCTGGCCGGCTTCGCCGTGCGCATGGGCATGCTGGTGGCCGGGCGCCTGCTGCAGGGCCTGGGTGCGGGCGCGATTTCGGTCTCGCTGTACGTGATGGTCGGCCGCAGCTACCCCGAGCACCTGCGGCCGAAGGTGTTCGCGGCATTCTCGGCGGGCTGGGTGGTGCCCTCGATGGTCGGCCCGGCGCTGAGCGGCCTGATCGTCCAGCATCCCGGCTGGCGCTGGGTGTTCCTGGCGGTGCCGCTGCTGGCAGTCCCTGCTGCCCTGTTGCTGCGGCCTGCGCTGGCGCGCATGCAGCCCTCCGCCGACAGCAGCAACGACGAGGGGCGCGGCAACGTCGTGCGCTGGGCCAGTGGTGCATCGCTGGCGGCGCTGCTGCTGTACTTCGGCGGGCAGCAGCACGGTCCGACCGCCCTGCTCTGCATCGGCGTGGCGATGCTGGCGCTGCTGCTATGCGTGCATCGCCTGCTGCCGGCCGGGACGCTGATCCTGCGCAGGGGCCTGCCCAGCGTGATCGCACTGCGCGGCATCGCCGCTGCCGCATTCTTCGCCTGCGAAGCCTACCTGCCGCTGCTGCTGCAGCGCGAACGCGGGCTCCCGCCCAGCTGGGCCGGCGCGGTGCTCAGCCTCGGCGCACTCGGTTGGTTCGCCGGCTCCTGGCTGCAGGGTCACCAGCAGCGCGGCTGGTCACGCCAGCAGCTGCTGCGCGTCGGCACGGCGATGATGACGGTCGGCATCGCCGCAACGCTTGCGGTGTTGTTCAATGCAGTGCCATTGCCGGTGGCTCTGGTGGGCTGGACGGTCACCGGTTTCGGCATGGGCATGATCTACGCCAGCCTCTCGGTACTCACGCTTTCGCTGTCAGCAGCGCATGAGCAGGGTGCCAACACGTCGGCCCTGCAGCTGAGCGAGGCCCTGTCGGTGACCACCGCATTGGCGGTCTCCGGTGCGTTGTTCGCGCTGTTCGTGGAAAGCGCGCCGCACACCGGCTACCTGCTGTGCCTGGCGATCACCTTCGGCCTGGCGATGCTGGCCGCGGTGATCGCGCGACGGGTGTAGCGCCGCCGAATTTCGGTAGTGCCGGCCGCTGGCCGGCACCATCACGGGATTCCCGCGTGCGCGGAGAGTGCCGGCCAGCGACCAGGACTACCGGGTCCCCGTGCCCACGTCATCGATATCCCGGTGCAGGATGCGCCGCACTTCCAGCACCGCCTGCGGGGTCTCCTGCACGCTGTGGCCGGAAATGATGACCTTCTCCGACTGTGCACCCGGCAGGTGCGCACTCCAGTACGGCACCAGTCCGTCATCGGACTTTTCCACCGGCAGCTCCGGCTTGCGCTGGGCGATGATCGAGTGGTACTTCAGGCCCGCTTCGATCGGCAGCTGCGCTGCGGCCTTCACGAACGGATCGCTGGCCTTGAGGTTGTCGATGCTGTTGGGAATCTTCGGCTTGGCGGTGCCGTCGACCTGCTGCTCGGCCTGCGCCAGCGCCATGAACACGTCCTCGAACTTGCCGAGGATGGTCAGCGGCAGGCGCACCAGCCGGCCCAGCAGGCGCCCGACCTTGTTGCCGGCGATGTCCGTGCCCTGGTGCGGCGCGGCGATGAAGATCGCACGCTCCACGTTCGGCTGTGCCTTGAAATGCAGCAACGGCCCCAGCTTGTTCTGGACGCGCTTCAGACGCTCGCCCTTCAGGTCATAGTTGGCCAGCAGGTCGTTCCACAGCACGTCACCGGAATCGCTCACCAGCAGCCGCGCGAGCACGCCGCCCATGCTGTGGCCGATGTAGACCATGTCCTTCGATGCACGCGTGCTGCCATTGGGATCGAAGTGCTTGAGGGTGTCGTTGAACGCGTTGGCGATCTCGTAGCGGTTCAGCGCGATCGGTGCGTTGGTCGGGTAATAGACCTGCCACACCTGGAACTGCTGGCGCAGTTCGGGGTCGCCCATGATCTCGTTGGCCAGGTTCACCCAGGCTTCCGGGCTGCTGGCCAGGCCGTGCAGCATGAAGATGATGCGGCGGTTCGGGTCCCACGGCTGCATCAGGTAGATGTGTGGCTCGCCGATGCCCTCGCTCATGCCGAACAGGGTGCGCAGTGACTGCCGGGCGAAGCCGCTCTGGGCAAGCCACAGGCCGTAGGCCGCGGTGAAATTGCCGGCCAGCGGCACCTGCTCGCCGTGCAGGGTGATGCGCTCGGTGGCTTCCGGCGAATAGGCATCCAGTTCAACCCGGCGCGTCCGCATCACATCGTCCAGGCTGCTGCCTTCGAAACGCAGCAACGCGGTGACGTTGATCGAGGACATCTCGCTGAACTCGGGCACCGAATCGTCATGACGGTGGCGACGGCCGCGGCGCTCGTCACCGCCATCATCCGCTGCCGTTTCGGCCTTCGGGCCATCCGCTGCGATCACCGGTGCGACCAGCTTCGGCGGGTCCATCACCATCACCAGCTCGGCACCGAAGCCATCGCGGCGATAGGTACTGCGCAGGCCGACGAAGCTGACCGTGCCGGCCGGCACCAGCTGCGCGGGAATGCTCTTCAGGTTCAGCTGCTGGTAGTTGGAAGCCAGCGACCAGCTGCCGACCGAGATCGGCTTCGTGTAGTCCTCGCCCGCCAACGCAGCGGCGCGCGCGCGGACGAACAGCACCACCGCCGCCTTCTCGGCCGCGTAGTTGTAGTAGTCACGCACCTGCGTCTGCCGGTCTTCGAAGGCGCGATCCGATGGTGAGCGGCCGCTGTAGAACAGGTAGGCATAGGCGTAGCGCGCGGCTTCCAGCCAGGCGTCCAGCGCTGCGTCGCTCATCGGCGGATCACCGGCTGCGGTCTTCTTCGGCGTCAGCGCCAGCGCGGCCTTCACCCACAGTTCGGACAGCGCCGACAGCCGCTGCTCGACATTGAGATCGTCGGTCATCAGCAGCGTGCTGCGGCAGACCAGGAAGTCCTTCTCGCACTGCGATTCGTCCAGGCCTGCCGCGCTGAGCGTCTCTCGCGCGGCGGGGCTGAGCTTGCCGGTATTGAGCACGTCGGCACGCTTGTTGACCAGCGAATCGCTGGACTTGACCTGCTTGACGGTGACCATCGCGCAGCCACTGCTGCCCAGCAGCAGGAAGGCGGCGAACAACACCGGCAGCGCACGCTGCCAGCGGATCAGGAGGAGTCGAGTCATTACTGCGGGTCCTGCTCGGTGCCAGGTACGCCCTGGCGGATCACGGTGGAGAAGTGTTCGCCGCTGCCCAGGTCCAACGCACGCTGGGTGATGCGGCCCTTGTCGTGCAGCTCGGCGTACGGCACACCCGGGGTCAACGCACCCACCTCCTGTGCGTACTCGGCCAGGTAGCCGGACAGCAGCAGGCGGTAGTCCAGCGGCAGGCGCGGCGCGATGTGGCGGGCCAGGTCGAAGACGATGGTGGTGCAGTTGCTGGTGAGCGTGTTGTAGAAGCCCGGCTTCGCATCCAGTTCGCGTGCCTGTGCGATGTACGCGGCAAACAGCTCCTTCAGCTGCGCACGGTCCATGCCATGCAGGCGGTACAGGTAGACGTCCTCACCGCGCGCATTGGTGCGGGTGCGGATGATGTCGGTCTCCTCCGCGGCCACCAGGGTCATCTCGAACTTGCGGAAGAAGCCGCCCAGTGCCGAGAACGATTCGCCGCGTTCCTTGCGGATCTCGAGCGAGAACACCACGTGGCGCCCATCCTCGAAGCCAAACGAGATGAGGGTGTGGGCGATCGCCGGGCCCATCCAGTACGACAGCACCAGGTCGGCCGAGCGCAACTGGTCCAGGTCGTACGCGCGGCGCACCCAGTGCGCGTCGTAGTCGGTTTCGCTGCGCCAGGTGAAATCACGCACGTTGTCGAGCACCACGTGGCGGCCGTCGAAGGACACCACATGCAGGCGCTGGGCCACGTCATCGGCCCATACGCGGTCCTGGCGCGGGGTCAGCAGCAGCCACCACAAGCCAGCCAGCGCCAGTGAAGCGCCGAACGCCAGGCCCAGGCGACGGCTGCTGCGGCCACGCGCGACCCGCCACGACGCCCACAGCGCAACCAGCAGCCACAGCGCCGCAACGCCATTGGCCAGCCAGCCCGGCCCCGGCACCTGATAGGCCAGCAGCCCGGTCACCCACAACGCCGCCAGCGCCATGGCACTTCCTGTCATCCAACGTCCTGCGGCTCTCACTGGCATCCTGTCGCGGTCCCGAAGCCGCATAGTTAGCCACAAGCGGGTTCACCGTGGCATCTACGGCCCGTTCAGGCACGCCGGCGCACCGTCTCCGGCGGCCGCACGGCCAGATGAATCACACAGGAGCAATGATGGGCATCACTTCCGTGGCCGGCGTTCCGGTCCAACCCCGGCACCGCGCAACCTGCCACTGCGGCACGGTCGAGCTGCTGCTGGACCTGCCGGACGGCATCGTCGATCCCCGCCGCTGCGACTGCTCGATGTGCCGGCGCCGGGGTGCCATCGCCGCCAGTGTCCCCCGCCAGGGCCTGCAGGTGGTGCGCGGGCAGCATCACCTGCAGAAGTACCAGTTCAACACCCATGTGGCCGAGCACTACTTCTGCGGCGTGTGCGGCATCTACACCCATCACCGGCGCCGCTCCAACCCCGACCAGTACGGCTACAACGTGGCCTGCCTGGAGGGCATTGATCCGTTCGCGCTGGGGGTCATTCCGGTCAGCGACGGGGTCAACCATCCGTCAGACCGCACCGGCTAGTGGCGCGTGCGCCGCGGCGGCGTGGCGACCTTCTGCCAGGGCGCCATGCCGCTGCGCCCCGCCCGCGCGGGTCGTTTCAGCCATGGCCGGCGCGGCGGTGCCTGCGGCGCATCCGCGGCCGGGGGAGGAAGCGGTCGACGGCCAGGCCAGAGATGATCGAGCAGCCACATGGCGGGTCTCCGTGGGGGGACGGGGACGATCAACATTAGACCCGGGTGGGCATGGGCGGCGTGAGCGGAAGACGACAACGGGATGACGGCGAAGGCGGGCGATGAGCCTGCTACGCAGTACGCCCGACCAACGCGTCTTTATGTTGCCGCAGCAACAGGCGCAACACGGCGGCACAGGCGGCGGTCAGCAGCGCCAGTACCCGCAGCAGTGTTGCCAGCGCCTCACCACTGGCGTGCTGCAGCTGCATGCGGCTCATCGCCGGTAGCAGTGCCTGCGCCTGTTCCCGCGCCCCCGTGGCCAGATAGGCACCGGCACGCGCCAGCGATGCCGGCGACGCGCCCTGCAGCTGATGGCCGATCAGCAGCGCAAGCAAGGCAGTGACTGCGGCCAATGCGATGCCTTCACCGGCCACCCGCACGGTTCCGAAGATGCCAGCGGCCATGCCCGCACGCTGTACCGGCACCACGCTGACCGACAGCCCATCCATCAAGCCCCACGGCAAGGCCGTTCCTGCGCCGATCAGCATCAGCAACGGCACCCACTGCGACGGCGACGGATGCGATGCGTGGCGCGACAACAGGTACAGACCAGAGGCACAGGCCAGCAGGCCCAGCGTGCACAGCCGCGCACTTCCAACGCGCTCCGCCCAGCGCGCGGCCAGCATCGGCAGCACCAGCATCGGCGCGGACAGGGCCAGCATCTGCAGCCCCACCAGGGTCGCGCTCTGTCCGTGCACACCCAGCAGCTGCAGAGGCAGTACCACCAGCAGCACCACATAGCCGAAGCAGGTTGCGACCGGCAGCAGCTGGACACCGAGGAACGCCGGTTGCGAGAACAGCGAGAGGTCCAGCAACGGTGAGCGGTGCAGCCGTTCGATGCAGACGAATACCCCGCCCAGCATCAGCGTCGCCAACAGCGCCAGTTGCACGCGCACGGTATGCAGGCCGAACTCGCCCAGCCACAGCAGGGCCAGGGTCAACGCTGCCAGCATCAGGCTGAAGCCCAGCATGCCGCCGACATCCAGCCGCCCGCGTTCACCATGGCTTTCGGGCAACACACGCGCGCTCAGTACGAAGGCGGCCAATGTCAGCACGCCGCCGACGGCGAACACACTGCGCCATCCCAATGCCTGCAGCAGCAGACCCGCAAGCAGCGGCCCCAGCGCCAACCCTGCACCGAATGTGGCGCCCAGCAGAGCGAAGACACGGCCACGCATCGGCCCCTGCCAGGCATGCGCGAGCGCAGCCGTGCCCGATGCCAACGCCGCTGCGGCGGCAACGCCCTGCAACCCACGCGCCAGATCCAGCGAGGGCAGCGTGGGAGCAAGGCAGACGGCGGTCGTGGCAATGGTGAAGCCTGCTGTGCCCAGCAGGAACAACCGCCGCCGGCCATAGCGGTCGGCCAGGCCACCGGCAGCGAGCAGCAGGCTGCCGAAGGTGAGCATGAAGGCGTTGGTCACCCAGGCCAGCACGCTCGGCGACGACGCTACGGAACTGGCCAGCGCGGGCACCGCGACCGCACCGGCCGAGAAGGACAACGGCAACGCCAGTGCGGCCAGGCAGACGGCAAGCAGGGTCCAGCGCTGCTGCGTCTTAACAGGTACAGGGAGCATCGAAACCGGGGCCATACGGGCCTCCATCCATCAGGGGCATTGATGATGGACACGCCGCTATTCCTGAAAAACAGGCTCGATGGACGTTGATTACGGCCAGATGTTCCGCAATCATCCCCACATGGACTCCATTTCTGCCCTGCTCGCCTTCGTCCGCACCGCGGAGGCCGGCAGCATCGTGGGTGCTGCGCGTGTACTTGGCCTGTCCGCGTCGGCGGTCGGCAAGCGCATCGCCCGTCTTGAACAGGACCTGGGCACCCGGTTGTTCCAACGCACCACCCGCCGCGTGCATCTCACCGACGAAGGCGAACTACTGCTGCAGCGCTGCCGGCGTGCACTGGACGAGCTTTCCGAAGCACAGGCGGACCTGGCGCAGCGACAGCACGCCCCCAGCGGGCTGCTGCGCATCGGCCTGCCCACCATCGGCTACCGCTTCCTGTTGCCGGTGCTGCCCGGCTTCCAGCAACGCTATCCGCAGGTGCAGCTGGAACTGGACTTCAACGACCGCATCGTCGATGTGGTCAGCGAAGGCCTGGATGCAGTGATACGCAGTGGCGAACTGGCCGATTCCAGCCTGACCGCACGGCGGCTGGGTGGTTTTCGTTTCATTCTCTGTGCGGCGCCGGGCTATCTGCAGATGCATGGAACGCCCGGCGATGTGGGCGACCTGCGCATGCATACCGCGCTGCGCTTCCGTTACCCCACCACGGGAAAGCTGCATCCCTGGCAGCTGCCGGGCATCGAAGGCGATGCCGGAGCGCGCCTTCCCACGGCGATGACCTGCAACAACATGGAGGCCGTGCTGGCCGCTGCGATCGGTTGCATGGGCCTGGCCTGGATGCCTGACTTCCTCGCAGACGACGCGCTGGCCGATGGCCGCCTGCAACGGGTACTGCCCGCGCTGCCGACGCACCAGGGGCAGTTCTCGCTGCTATGGCCCGGTGGGCGCCATCCCAGCGCACGCCTGCGGGTGTTCATCGACTATGCCGTTGCGCATCTTTTCCGCGGCTCCCCAGAAAAGGGGACGGAGGGGATTAAGTCGTAATCGGGTCTGCCATGCCTGAAACGACTTAATCCCCTCCGTCCCCTTTTTCCTAGCGGCTGAAGCGGCGCGCGCCGGCGACGCAGATCACCGCGACCAGAGTCACCAGCACCATGCTGAGGCTGACCGATTCGTGCAGCAGCAGCGCGGCCAGGGCCAGGCCGAAGAACGGCTGCAGCAGCTGCAGCTGGCCGACGGCAGCGATGCCGCCCTGCGCCAGCCCGCGGTACCAGAACAGGAAGCCGATCAGCATGCTGAACACCGCCACGTAGCCCAGCGCCCACCACGCCGAGGCACCGACCGCCGTGAACGAGGCCGGGCGCATCAGCACCGTCAGTGGCAGCATCACCGGCAACGCCAGCAGCAGTGCCCAGCTGATCACCTGCCAGCCGCCCAGATGACGGGCGAGCCGGCCGCCTTCCGCGTAGCCCAGCCCGCACACCACGATGGCCGCCAGCATCAGCAGGTCGGCCTGCAAGGACGCCTCGATGCCGTTGCGCACTGCATAGCCGACCACGCAGGCGCTGCCCAGCAACGAAAACAACCAGAACGCCGGGCGCGGCCGATCACCACCGCGCAGCACGCCGAACACGGCGGTGCTCAGCGGCAGCAAGCCGAGGAACACGATGGTGTGTGCCGATGACGCATGGCGCAGGGCGAGCGCGGTCAGCAACGGGAAGCCGACCACCACGCCAAGGCTGACCACCGCCAAGCCGGGCACGTCGCTGCGCCGCGGCCACGGTTGGCGCAACAGCAGCAACAGGCCGAGGCCGAGTACGGCGGCGATGGTGGCGCGCGCGGCGGTGACGAACCCGGCATCCAGCTGCAGCACCGCCAGGCGAGTAGCCGGCAACGAGCCCGCGAAAATCACTACGCCAATGAAGCCATTGATCCAACCACTCGCCGACCGTTCCACGCCTGTACTCCTGGGGTGCCGGACGGTGCCCGGCGGGATTTCCATGGAAGCACCTGCGCCCCCATCGCCCCAGCTACAATCCAGTACAGTCGCAAAGAACTGTACTGCCTACACTTCCAACACACTTTCACCGTGTCACGCCCGCTTACCCGCATCGAATCGGTGATCCAGGCCGTCCGCAACCGCATCACCGCGCGGGTGGATGGCCCCGGCTCCCGCCTGCCTTCGGTGCGCGCGCAGGCGGCAGCGATGGGCGTGTCGGTCTCCACCGTGGTCGAGGCCTACGAACGCCTCGCTGCCGAAGGGTTGATCAGCGCGCGGGCCGGTTCCGGCTTTTACGTCAATGGGCCGGCCGCACCGCTGGCACTGGCCGAGATGGAACCCCGGCTTGACCGCGCGGTGGACCCGCTGTGGGTGTCGCGGCAGTCGCTGGAAACCCCGCCGGGCCACCTCAAGCCGGGGTGCGGCTGGTTGCCCAGTGACTGGCTGTATCACGATGGCATGCGCCGCGGCCTGCGTCGGCTGGCGCGTGCCGATGCAGTGCACCTGGTCGACTACGCCGGCCCACTCGGGCTGCCCGCATTGCGCCAGCTGCTGCAACGGCGCAGCGCCACGCTGGGCATCGATGCACCGATGGAGCAGATCCTGCTAACCGAATCCGGGACACACGCGGTCGACCTGATCTGCCGTTTCCTACTCAAGCCCGGTGACTGCGTGCTGGTCGATGACCCGAGCTACTTCAATTACCACGCGCTGCTCAAGGCACACCAGGTGCAGGCAGTGGGCGTGCCGTACACGCCCAACGGCCCGGACCTTGAGGCGTTCGAACGCGCATTGCAGGACCATTCGCCGCGGCTGTACATCACCAATTCCGGATTGCACAACCCGACCGGCGCGGTGCTTTCCGCGAGCACCGCACATCGCCTGCTGGGCCTGGCCGAACGCAGCGAACTGATCATCATCGAGGATGACATCTTCGCCGACTTCGAACTGCAGCCGGCACCGCGGCTGGCCGCGCTCGATGGACTGTCACGGGTGATCCACGTCGGCAGTTTCTCCAAGACGCTGTCGGCAGCCTCGCGCTGCGGCTACATCGCTGCACGCCATGACTGGATCGAAGCGCTGACCGACCTGAAGCTGGCGACCAGCTTCGGCGGTGGCCATCTGGCTGCGCAGCTGATGCACGTCGCGCTGACCGACAGCGGCTACCGACGCCACATGCACTCGGTGCGTTCGCGTTTGGCCGATGCGCGCCGGCACACGCTGCGCAGGCTGCACACGCTGGGCATCACGCCGTGGCTGCAACCGGAAGCGGGCCTGTTCCTGTGGTGCCAGCTGCCCGATGGCCGCGACGCCGCCGCGCTGGCGCGGCAGTGCCTGCGCGAGGGCATCGTGCTGGCACCGGGCAACGCGTTCAGCCAGTCGCAGCGCGCGGCCGACTATCTGCGCTTCAACGTTTCGCAGTGCCAGGACCCGAGGATCTGGCAGGTGCTGGCACGCGCGCTGCGTTGAGCTGGTAATGCGCGACCAGCGCATCCACCACCACGCGCACGCCCGGCAACTGTCCACGACGATGCGGCAGCAGCACGCTGGTGGTCACTTCGCCGGCATGCCACGCCGGCAGGACCTGCTGCAGGCGGCCGGCCGCAATCGCTGCGGCACACAGGCTGTGCGGCAACACAGTGATGCCAAGGCCCGCTTCGGCCGCCGCGACCAGAAGCTGCGACTCATTGCCGACCAGCGCCACCTGCGGTTCCACCTGCACGGTGCGCGCATCGGTGCCGTGCAGTGTCCAGCGCGTTGCGTGGCGCGCCGTCAGCAGGCCGGCATGCGCGCGTAGCTGCTCGGGCGTATCCACTGCTGGCGCGGCTGCCAGATAGCCAGGGGACGCCACCAGCACGATACGTTCGCTACCGAGCATGCGTTGCACCAAACCGGAATCCGGCAGCGGACCGAAGTGGCTGCGCAAGGCGATGTCGATGCCCTCCTGCGCCAGATCGATGAAACGATCACTCACTTCAACTTCGATGCGCAGCCGCGGATAGCGGCGGGCCAACGCGGGCAGGCACGCGGCGAGCTCGCCCTGCACCACCGGAATCGAAGCGCTGATGCGCACGGTGCCACTCGGTTCGGCCTGGCGGTCACGGACAATGGCCTCGGCGGACTCCACTTCGGACAACGCCGCGCGTGCGCGATCGAAGAACGCCTGGCCGACTTCGGTCAGCGCGAAGCGCCGCGAACTGCGTTGCAGCAGCCGTACCCCGAGGTGTTCTTCCAGCAGCGCCACGCGCTTGCTCAACGTCGAGCGGGGCAGGCCCAGATGGCGTCCGCCTGCTGCAAAACCGCCCTGCTCCACTGCGGCCACGAACAGGGCCAGATCGTTGAGGTTGAGCATGCACAACGTCCACAGGTGTGGACTTCAGGATGCCATTCGAACAGCTTCCGGGGCAATGTCCACGCAGGCACGCTTTCCTCACCCGCCGCATCGCGGCTTGAACCGGAAACCTGCCATGACCCCGATCCTCTTCTACGGCGTGCCCTCGGGCTGCTCGTTCGGCTCCATCGTCGCGCTGGAATGGCTGGCCAGCCGTATCACCTGTGCCGTATCGACATGCCCGGCCAGGTGCAGGGCGAAGACTATCGCCGCCTCAATCCACTGGGCGAAACCCCCACGCTGCGGACCGCGCAGGGCGAACTGCTCAGCGAGAGCCTGGCCATCCTCAACCACCTTGCCGCCAAGGGCGTTACGCAGGGGCTGGGCTTCGCACAGGGCACCTCCGGCTTCGACCGCCTCAACCACCGGCTGGCCTATCTCAACACCAGCTTCTTCGGTGCCTACGCCCCGCTCTGGCACGCGCTAGAACACGCCGAGGGCGATGACGGCAAGGCGCTGCGTGCCTATGGCACCACCAAGGTGCGCCAGGCCCATCAGGCGCTGGAGCAGATGCTCAGCACCGGCCCGTGGCTGCTGGGCGAGCAGCGCAGCTTCGCCGACGCCTACTTCGCCGGCATCGCGCGCTGGAACGATTACCACCAGGTGGTCGATCGCCGCGAGTTCCCCAGGGTGCAGCAGCTGTTCCAGCGCTTGCAGGACGACGCCGGCGTGCAGTTCGCTCACGCCATCGAAGCACAGCGGCCGGCTACCAGCAGCGGTGGCTTCCTCGGCGAGGTGCGGCTGGAAGACGTGCTTGAGGCCGCGGCGGCCTGAGCCCTGCCCTGCCTGTGCGGCAGCGGCGCGCAATGCCCCTTGCGCGCCGCGCTACAGTGGTCTGTCCCCGTCGAAGGAATCCGCACATGTCCACGTTCTCCGACCCGCAGGCGGTGGCCCGCTATGCCGAAGCACCGCTGCGCCAGGTGCCCGGTTTCCTCGCGTTGCAGCAGATGAGCCGCCTGCTGCTGGCCGAACGCGTTCCCGCACAGGGCCGCGTGCTGGTACTCGGTGCCGGTGGCGGGCTTGAGCTGAAGGCCTTCGCCGAGGCACAGCCGGGCTGGCAGTTGCTCGGCGTGGATCCGGCCGCACCGATGCTGGCCCTGGCCGAACAGACACTGGGTCCGCTGAAGTCGCGCGTGCAGCTGCTGGAAGGCTACATCGACGATGCGCCCGATCTGCGCTTCGACGGTGCCAGCTGCCTGTTGACCCTGCACTTCCTCGACGCCGCGCAGCGCCTGCACACGCTCCGCGAGCTGCACAGGCGCCTGCAGCCCGGCGCGCCGCTGGTGGTGGCGCACCACAGCGTGCCGCAGGATCCGGCCGGCAAGCTGCGCTGGTTGCAGCGCTACGCCGCGTTCGCCGAAGCCTCGGGGGTTGCCCACGCCGATGCACAGCGCGCGATCGACGCCATTGCCGAGCGGTTGCCGCTGCTGGCCCCCGAACAGGAGGTCGCGCTGATGCAGGAGGCGGGCTTCGATGGCGTGGAGCTGTTCTACGCAGGCTTCAGCTTCAGGGGCTGGGTGGCGTACGCCGGGTGATGCCTACGGCACCACCGTGATGCCGATGCGCTGCATCAACAGCGCCACCTGCTGCACGTCCAGCGTGGCGCCACGCAGGTTGGTGCTGCGCAGGTCCAGCTCGCCCAGCTCGGAGTTGGTCAGGTCGCAGTCGGTGAAGTTGGCGCTGTTCCAGTCGATGCCCTCGAACTGGCCACCGGACAGGTCCGAGCCCGCGAAGCTGGCGCCGCTCACGTTCGCACCGTCCCAGCGGTTTTCCCACAGTTCGCATTTCTCCAACGTGACCCGCGAGAAATTGGCATAGCGCAGGTTCGACTTCTTGATGAACGCGCTGCAGAACCAGCTCCGCGTGGTGATCTGGTTCATGAAGCTGGCGCTGCTGAAATCCGCGCCCTGCACGCGGCACTCGCTGATTTCCAGGCCCAGTGCCTTGATGAAATTGAAGTGGCACATGCTGATGTCGCAGCTGCGGAAGCTCGCTTCCTTCAGCGTGGCGCCGTTGAAGCGGCAGCCGGCGCGGCTGTCGGCATCGTAGAAGCTGCAGTTGATGAACTCGGTAGCGGTCAGGTCCGCGCCGGAAAAATCGCATTCGTGGAACTGCTGGTCGACCACTTTCTGGCCGGTGTACTGGTCCGCGCCGATGCGCAGCTTGCGGTGAACGGTGGGGGACATCAGGGATTCCATGCCAGGTGCCCCGCCATCTTGCCGGGTCGCGAGGACGATCCATAGACGTGGGCGCGGGAGGATTCACCGGCAGTCCAGCCGCCCTGTGCCCCCAACAGCGTATGCACGTTGTTGCATGTTAATGCACGAACGTGCAGACTTGCAGCATGAGCTCCGATCCCAGCCCCCTGCCCGCCCAGCGCACCCGACAGATCCTGGAGGAACTGCGCCAGCAGGGCCGCGTGGTCGCCGCCGAACTGGCGCGCCGCTATGCCGTCTCTGAAGATTCGATCCGCCGTGACCTGCGCGAGCTGGCTGCACAGGGCCTGTGCCAGCGTGTCTACGGCGGCGCCGTGCTGCCGCCGCCCAAGGAACGCCCGCTGCGCGAGCGCCTGACCCGCGACCGCGGCGACAAGGCCGAGCTGGCCGCCCGCGTCTGCGCATTGCTGCAACCCGGCCAGGTGGTGCTGCTTGATGCCGGTTCGACCAACCTGGCCATCGCCCAGCAATTGCCGCTCGAACTCGGGCTGACAGTGATCACCAATGCCCCGCAGATCGCCACCGCCGCCAGCATGCTTGAAGGCACCTCGGTGCAGCTGATCGGCGGCCGCCTGGCCAGCGGTGGCGGTGCGGTCGGTGCCGAAGCCTTGGCCCAGGTGCAGCGCCTGCGCGCCGACGTATACCTGCCCGGCCCCTGCGCGGTGGACGGCGACACCGGCGTGTGGGCAATGGATGCGGAAGAAGCCTCGCTGAAGCGCGCGATGGTCGCGTGCAGCAGCCGTGTCATCGTCGCCGCCACCACTGAAAAGCTCGGTGCCCGCGGCCACTGGCAGATCGCCAGCCTCGACGAGATCGACGACCTGGTGCTGACCACCACCGCGCCCCCCGCATTGGCGGCACGCTTCCGCGCCGCCGGCATCGCGGTGCACCCCACTCCGCCCTGACCGTACCGCTCATGTCCCTTGCCAACCGCGCGCGTGCCGAACAGCACGCGACCCGCGCTGCGTTCTTCATTCCCGGCTTCGCCACCGCACTGTGGGCCACACTGGTACCGTTCGCCAAGGCGCGCACCGGGATCAACGACGCCACGCTGGGGCTGGTGCTGCTCTGCCTCGGTGCCGGTTCGCTGATGGCGATGCCGTTGTCCGGCGTGCTCGCCGCGCGCCTCGGTTGCCGCCGGGTGATGGTGGCCAGCAGCCTGCTGATCTGCCTGACCGTGCCCGGCCTGGCGCTGGCCGGCTCAGCGTGGACGCTGGGCCTGTTGTTGTTCGTGTTCGGTGCTGCGGTGGGCGCGATGGACTGCACGATGAACGTGCAGGCCGTCATCGTCGAGCGCGAAGCACGGCGGGTGATGATGTCCGGCTTCCATGCCTTCTTCAGCATCGGCGGCTTCCTCGGCGCGGCCACCATGACCGTGCTGCTGTCCGCACAGTTGCCGCCCTTGGCATCCGTGCTGATCGGCGTCGGCGCCATGCTGCTGGTGATGCTGCTGTCAGCGGCGTACTGGCACAGCGAACGCATGCCGCATGACACGCCGATGCTGGCCCTGCCGCATGGCATCGTGCTGCTCATCGGCGTGCTGGCGTTCGTCGCCTTCCTCGGCGAAGGCGCAATACTGGACTGGAGCGCAGTGTTCCTCAGTGACGTGCGTCGCGTCGATGCCAGCCTGGCCGGCGTCGGCTACGTGACCTTCACCCTGACCATGACCGTCGCGCGCCTGTTCGGCGATGCACTGGTGGCGCGCGTGGGCCGCCAACGCGCGATCGTGTTCGGGGCCCTGCTCGCCGCTGCGGGCGTGCTGGTGCTGACCCTGGTCACGCCGTGGCAGGCATCACTGCTCGGCTATGTACTGGTCGGACTCGGCTGCGCCAACATCGCGCCGGCGCTGTTCTCGCTGGCTGGCCACCAGACCCGCATGCCCGGCGCGCTGGCCATCACCGCCGTTTCCACGCTGGGCTTTGCCGGCATTCTCGCCGGGCCGGCGCTGATCGGCTTCGCCGCAAACCATTTCGGCCTGATCGCCGCGTTCATCGGCGTGGCCACGGCCTTGTTGCTGGTGGCCGTGTCCACGCGCTGGCTGCGGGTGTAGCCAAAGGCATCAACGCCGCCTGCGGCGCAGCTTCATCCGCAAGCGCCGATAGCCGATCACCGTCGCCGTGGCACACAGCGCGGTGCCAGCAGCGCTCAGCAGCAGCAACACCGCCAACCGGACACCTTCCTGGCGCAGCATCGCCGGCAGATCCCAGCTGTGCAGGAAGGAGAACAACCAGCGCCCCACCCGCTCGCGATGCCCCATCGTCAGCAACGGATCGCCGGTCGCCAGATCGAGATAGACGCGCGTCGCCTCGGCATCACCGAAGTCCACCACAGCCACCGGGAAGCGGCGCACTGCTGCGCCACTCATGGCCTCGGGCGCACGCGGGTAGAAGTACGCATCCGCTGCCTGCAGCACCACGAAAACCTGCATGGGCGCATCTGACAGCGCGCGCGCCTTCTGCTGCAGCCATGCGGTCGGCAGCAAGCGCGCGACTTGCAGATCTCCATTGCTGCCGGACATGATGCGGGTCTCGCCTCGCCCGTCCAGCAGTACCGCGAACAGCTCACCACCGATGCGTCGCCACTGGATCTCCACCGGCTGGAAGCGCGTGGCTTCGGCCACTGCCAGAAGCTCGTCAGGATCACCCAGCGCACCGTCCACCGCCACCGCGCCGCCCCGATAGCGTCCGCTGTCGATCGCCTCGCGCGTGCTGCTGAAGACGCCCAATGGATTCATCGACATCAGGCCGCTGAAAATCCAGGTGAACACGAAGGCCGCAGCACACAATCCGATCAGATGGTGCCAGCGCATCCACGGCTCGACGTACGGCGTCTTCGCACCGGAACGATAGTGCCCACGGAAACGCCAGCGCCACACACCCACCACGATGCCGCTGATCGCCGCCAGCGTGCACAGTGCGGACAGCACGATCACCCCCCACGTCCACACCGGGTCCACCGACTGCATGCGCAGGACGTACAACCAGTGCAGCCAGGCGCCCACGTAGTTCCAGCGCTGCTGCACATGCGGCGCGTCCAGCACGACTTCACCGGTGCGCGAGGACACATACAGGTCGCCCGGTTGCTCACCGCCCACCTCCACCCGGTACATTGGCCGATGCGCATCCAGAGCGCGCGAATGCGTCCAGCGATCCTCGTCCACGCGCGTTGCGCCGACGAAGGCCTGGCCGCCCGCGAACTGTGCAGCGGATGCTTCGGCACGCTGTGCCGACACCGGCAGCAGGGCCTGGCCGGTCACGGCAGACCAGGCGCCCACGTTGCTGCCACTGCGCACCACATACGCTGGCTCGCCACGCAGCGTGGTCAGCGCCACGGCCTCCGGCTCGGCCTGCACGGCGGCTGGCAGTACCGACAGCCCCTGCAGGTCGCGGGCCTCACCGAGCACCGGCAACGCCGCCAGCCGCTCACCGGGTGTCAGCTTCGGGTAGCCGATGAACAGCATCACCATGCCGCTGACAAACCACAGCAGCATCAGCAGGCATCCGCCGATGCCCAGCCAGCGGTGCACCAGGTAGGTCCAGCGCTTGGCGGTGGATCGCAGCGTCATCGTCAGCGCCCTCAGAAGCGATGGTCGACGGTGAGTTCGACGCGCCGGTCCGCACCCAGCAACCACTGCGTGCTGGTGTAGTACGCGGTGGCGTAGTACCCCTTGTCGAACACGTTGAACAATCGCGCGGACAGCCGCGTGCGCGGTGCCGCCTGCCAGGTCAGCGCAAAGTCAGTGGTGCTGAAGCCGGGAAGTTCCAGTGTGTTGGCATTGTCAGCGTAACGCTTGCCGACATAGCGGATGCCCGCCGCTGCGCTCCAGTCCGGCAGGAACTGCCAGCTCAACCATGCATTGGCCAAGCGCTCGGCCACATTCGGCGGCACGTTGCCATCTCGCGACACCAGCACCGCCGGCGAACCGGTGGTTTCCAGGAAGTCCTCGAACTCAGCCTTCAGCACCGTCGCGTTGGCATCCAGCGACCAGCGCGGCGCGAAGTTCCAGTTCAACGACGCTTCAATACCGCGCGAGGTCTGCGCGCCCACCTGCACCCGGCGATCCGGCAGCAGCGGATCACGGCTGAGCAGCCCGGTCTTGCGGATGCGGTACGCCGCCAGCGTCCACTCGCCGCCATCGAAGGCCTGCTTCAGGCCCACTTCGATCTGCCGCCCCTTGGCCAGATCGAATACACCATTGGCCGGGCTGATCATCAGCAGTCCACTGACCGGGTCCGCCGCCTGCGAGTACTGCGCATACAGGCTCAGCGTCGGCTGCAGCGCGAATACCGTACCCGCACGCCAGCCGGTGCTGCTGTAGGTCTTTGAGAACGCATTCTGGCCGCTGATCAGATCGGTGCGATCGATGCGCGCGCGGTCGTGGCGCAGCCCACCCAGCACCGACCAGCGCTCGCTCAGCGCCACCCGGTCCTCCATGAACAGCGCGTACTGCTCGGCACGGTTGCGGTAGCGCGGCAGGTTCGGCGCATCGCTGGCGAACTGGCCCGGGACAGGATCGAACGGATCGACCGAGCCCGAGCTGCCGGCATAGGTATTGTTGGTGTGCTTGAAGTGCGCGCGGTTGGCATCCAGGCCCACCGCGAAGGCGTTCGCCCAACTGCCCACATGGCCCTGCACGCGCAGCGTCGAGGTCAGACCGGTCTGGTCCTGGTTGTGGGTGATCTCGGTATTGCCCGAGCGATCGATCAGGCCGGTAGCGCGGTTGTAGACATAGGCCTCGGCATTGCGCCAATCGCGCTGGCTGTCGATCTGATAAACCCGCGTGCGCCATTCAACGTTCGCGTTCGGCGTCCACAGCGCATCGAGCTGGGTCCAGCGGTCGCGGAAGCGGATCTCGCTGTCGTCCACGTTGTAGTTGCGGTGGCGCAGCGCCTCCAGCTGGCGGCCCTCGACCAGCGGCGTGCCGAAGTAGCGCATCGGTTGCTGGTAGCCCTGCGCATGGGTGAGCGTCAGCTGCAGGTCCGGGCGGGCCTGCCACAGCAATGCGCCGGAGAAGGTGGCGTCATTGTTGCGGCCACGGTCAACCCAGCCACCGCTGTAGTTGCCGCTCACATCAACCCGGTAGGCCAGCTCGGGCGTCAGCGCGCCACCACTGCCGAAGCCCAGCCGCGCGGTGTCCTCGCTGCCCACGGTCATGCTGATCTCGTTCTCGATGGCGCCGCGCGTGGGCTTCTTCGGCACGATGTTGATCACGCCGCCGATCGCACCGTCGCCATGGATCACTGAGGCCGGGCCGCGCAGCACTTCGATGCGCTCGATCGACCAGGTATCGAACGGGAAGGTGATGCCCACGCCGCCGTACTGGCGCAGCCCGTCGTACAGCCGCATCACCGAAGCACCGTCGGTGAAGCCGCGGCTGGACAGCGCACTCAGGCCATTGCCCGGGTGCGGCATCGCACTGATCGCACCCGCCCGGCTGATCGCATCGTTGAGGTTGCTGTCGCCGCGCTGCTCCAGTTGCTCGCGCGAGATCACCGCCAGGCTGGCCGGTGTCTGCAGCACGCTCAGGCCCAACGCAGAGCCGGCGCTGGCGGCGGAGGACAGCTCGCCGCTGCGGGTATCGACCACCCGCACGGTCTCCAGCGTGGTCGGGGGTGCCGCGTCAGCAGCAACGGCAGAAGTGGAGTGCAGGACCAGCGCGCACACGACAGGCAGCGTCGCCCGGCGCAAGCGTGCGGGGTTGGGGTTCGTTTTCATTTTTTCACGGCATGCAAGGCCACCCCGCAATGGCAGGGCAGCAATCAGAAACGGACAGACACGCGCGTGCGGGCACCGGCCGTGGCCGGCAACCTCATGGAAGAACGTTCAGTGCAACGCGCGTGCGGCTCAGGCGGCCATCAAGGCCGGCGGCCCACGCGCTCCCAATGTGCCGCTGATCCGTTGCGGCAACGTCTGCACCGCACCGCGCAACGCGCGGCACACCGGTGCCATCGGCGCCAACAGCAGCACGGCCGCCACCAGCAGGGTGATCAGCCGCGCAGCGATCAGGCAGTAATCGCAGTCCACGCCCATCTCATGATCGGCGTGTGGATCGGCGGGCGGCTTCTTTGCGGCCTCGCCGTGCGGCATCGCCATCGCGTGATGGTCGTGGTGCCCTTCCATCGCGTGCAGCGCATGCTCTGCGTGCATTGCGTGGTCCATGGCTGCCACCGGCGCAGCGGCAGCCACGTGACCATGCGCCAGCCAGCGGCTCACCAGCGGGGCGAGCAGCACCAGCAGCATGGCAAGCCATGCCAGGGCCTGGAACCGGCGGTGGAGAGCAGAACGGCGCACGCCGCCATTCTACGGGGCCATGGCCAACCTTGGACCCCGTTCAGGGTTTGCCCCCTGCGACACGGTGACGCAGGACTGTCCTCCCCCGCGCACGCCCTCCATTCAGTAGATCCACGCCATGCGTGGATGCTTTTCGCCCATCAACTCACGTACTGGGCCACACCATTACCAAACGACCAATTTTCCCGCTTCACTTCCACCAGATTGATGAACACGTCTTCGCGGCGGATGCCCACCGCCGCATGCAGGCCGTCGGCGATGCCCAGGTACAACGCCTTCTTCTGCTCCAGCGTGCGCCCTTCGTTCCAGGTGATCTGGATGCAGATGAAGTCGTCGGTACGGTCCACGCCCAGGTAGCCCGGGTCGTAGATCAGCGTGCCGGGCGCGTGTTCCTGGAAGATCTGGAAGCGATCGTTTTCCGGCACACCCACCGCGCGCATGGCCTGGTAGATGGTTTCGCCGACGCGTTGCAGGTAGTCGGCGGATTTACCTTTGCGAAGGTCGATGCGGGCGAGCGGCATGGTGGCACTCCAGAGTGGATGGGCACGGCAACGGACTGAGACTACGCCTGCCCGGGGCGGCGGGACAACGCTGGGATGGAGCCCTCTGGCTCCATGCGTGGCATGGTCCCGCCTCCGCCGCGCGGGGTGACGCGATTGCCGTGGTGGCTCCGCTGTGGAGTCGTCTCGTGCATGGTCGGAAGGTGCGGCGATGTGCGCCATCAGTGATGGGCCGCACTACTCGCGGGTGCTGGACGGCACACATCGGGAAACATCTGGCCTGCCTAGGGACAGTTGAGAATTTTCCTTACAGACCGATGTGATTGTCCGGCTTGAAGATCGCCGCGCCGAGGCAAGACGCCTTGGCCGGGATTGGCGTCTCGAATAAACGAACAAGCTACTGGAAGTTGCGATCTTGATCGCAGCAAAGAGAATGCACCGACTGCCTTCCATGGCGGGCGGTGCGTGGGGATCGGAAGATCCGCCAGGCTTTTTCTCCCAGTGAGCTTTCGTGCCTTGGTACGCCAACCCGCACCGTCCGCCACCTTCGCTTCGGAAGGTGGCTTCACGCCAGTGAGGGTTTCGCCATGACCAACTGCACCGCCATCCATCCCCGCCTGCACGCCTTGATCGGCGACGTCGCCGCCGATGTGCCCGAAGACCTCGCACGCGAGATCGAGTGCGCACTGAACGAACAGAACCTGCCGGCGCAGTCGGCCACGTTCTTCGCCCGTCTCAGTGCGATCAACCATGCTGACGGCGATGACGGACAGCCGTGCATCAGCCTCACCCTCGGCGCCAGCAATCACGCTTCGTTGCGCCGCTCGCTATCTGGGCTCGGCGCGTTGCTCGATCTGCTGCAGGCCGCCGACCATGCGCGCAACGAAGCCGGTCCTAACGAGCAGTTGGGCGCCTTCCATATCGACGGACTGATCTTGGCCGCACGACAGCTGGTGCGCGAGGCGCATCATTGCCTCTTCAGCGGCGATGCCTGACCGGCCCGGATGTGCTGCCGCTACAATCGCGCAGGGAGCGCAGGAGACCGCAATGGACGCCGAACACCTGGAGTACTTCAAGGCCGCACTGGAAGGCCGCGCAACCGTGGGCTGGAACGTCTGGTTCGCGGCCAACCAGCACGCGCTGGCACAACAGCTGAGCCGCCCTGCACTGCTGCGCTTGAAGTTCAGCACACTGGATGAAGCCGAACGCCTGCTGGCCGAAGCCGGCATCGTGCCCCGCAGCACAGCGGGCAAGCGCTACGAAATGTACTGCGCGCAGTTCTCGCCGGACGTGGTGGACGCGAACGGTCGCCCGCTACCGGCCCTCTGGCGCGCGGCGCACGGCGGTGCCATCGGCCTGCTGGCCGATGGCGAGCAGGAGGCCGGCCAGGCGAAGCTGCTTGCGGAATTCCGCCGGGTCCGCAAGCGCGGGCTGCAGCAGGCCCATGAATGGTTGGCCGATCTGTGCTTTGAAGGCGAGATGGAGCTGACCAGCGGCAATGCCGAGGTGGGCCGTAGCCTGCTGGCGGTGGTGGTGCAGGCCGGCAGCGGCCACGACCTGTTGGATGCCACGGCGATGATCGCGCGCGAGCTGCTGGAGCGGCACGGCTGAAACGATGTGCGTTTCCGGCTGATCCTGCCGGATGACAGGCAACAAAAAAAGCCTCCATTGCTGGAGGCTTCTTTCGTTCTGCAATATGGTGGGCGGTACAGGGATCGAACCTGTGACCCTTGCCGTGTGAAGGCAATGCTCTACCGCTGAGCTAACCGCCCGGTGTGTTGCTGAGCCGCTCATTATAGGGGCTTTTCAGAGGCCGTCAACAGTTTTTCACATTCGTGTTCACGGGGGTTTTCGGGCAACGGCAGTCGAGCATGGCTCGACTCTACAGGGCCGCGCGGCGCGGCCTCACATCGTATGGGTCGGTTTGTCCGAACCGGTCAGGCCGGCCAGCAGGGTCTCGATCTTGTGGCGCACGCCCTCGCCTTCGGCACCGTCGGCCAGCTGCACGCCGATGCCGGCGGTGCGGTTGCCCTGTGCGCCGGCCGGGGTCACCCAGATCACCTTGCCGGCCACCGGCAGGCGCTCGCTGGAATCGGGCAGGGTCAGCAACAGGAACACCTCGTCGCCCAGGAAGTAGCGCTTGGGCGTGGGCACGAAGATGCCGCCATTCTTCACGAACGGCATGTACGCGCTGTACAGCGCGGCTTTGTCCTTCACAGCCAGGGACAGGATGCCCTGGCGGGCGTTGCTGGCACTCATCGATTTCCCCTTGCGGCAGGCCGCTCGTTCACCTTGTTCCAGGCCAGCAGCAACTCGACCACCGCAAGGTCTGCACGCACCGTGGTGCGCAGCAGGTCGCGGGTGCGGTTGGCCGCATCGAACCAGGCTGCAAGCTTGTGCAATCGCTCCGGCGTGGTCAAGGCATCGGTGCTGGCCTGGGCCAGCGCCAGGTCGGCGGCAAAGCGCAGGCGCAATGCCGCGTTTTCATCGCCGCACCACTTCTGCGCCAGTTCCACCGCACCGGTCTTGCCGGCAGCCAGCTGTTCCAGCTCACGGCCTACTTCTCGGCGCAGGCTCAGGCCATCTTCGCGCAGCCAGTTGTCGGCCTGGCCGGGATGGCCGCGCGCGGCGTCCAGCGCTTCGCGCGCCAACGCCTCGCTATGGCCCTGCTGCTGCAGCCAGGCCAGTGCCTCGTGCTGCGGCGGCAGCTTGAACTCCAGGCGCTGGCAGCGGCTGCGGATGGTCTGTGGCAAGCGTGCCGGGTCGCTGCTGATCAGCCACAGGTAGCGGCCGGGCTGCGGCTCTTCCAGCGTCTTCAGCAGTGCGTTGGCCGCCGAGCGGTTGATCGCATCGGCCGGATCGACGATCACTACCTGCGCCACGCCGTACTGCGGGGTCAGCGCCAGCTTGTCGGTGATCTCGCGCACCTGCTCGATGACGATCTCGGTACGCAGCTTGTCGCCGCTCTTGTTCGGAATGAAGCTGACCAGCTGCAGGTCCGGGTGTGTGCCCGCTGCGATCAGCTGGCGCGTACGCGTTGCGTGGGCTGCATCGCCCTGCGCCAGCACATGGTCGGCCAGCGCCAGCGCGACCTCGTGCTTGCCCAGCCCGGCCGGGCCGCAGATCAGCAGGCCATGACCGAGGCGACCGGCGTCGAGCGCGGCAACCGTCTGATCGAACGCGCGCTGCTGCCACGGTGAAAAGGTACTCATGCGCCCTCCCCGTCCTGCAGCCAGCGCTCGACACGCGCGACCACGTCGGCGGCCACGCGCGCCTGCTCCTGGCCCGCATCAATCAACGCAAAGCGCTGCGGGTCCTGCTGCGTACGGCCGCGGAACACTTCGCGCACGCGCTGGAAGAAATCGTCCTGCTCGCTCTCGATGCGGTCCGGCCACAGGTCACGGCCGTTGGCGCGCGCGCGGCCGACGGCCACGTCCACGTCCAGCAGCAGGGTCAGGCCCGGCAGCAGGCCGACCGCGCGGCGCTCCAGGTCGGCGATCCACTGCGGGTCGAGGCCACGGCCACCGCCCTGGTAGGCATAGCTGGAATCGGTGAAACGATCGCTCAGCACATAGGCGCCGCGCTGCAGTGCTGGCTGGATCACCTGGCGTACGTGCTGCGCGCGCGCGGCGAATACCAGCAGCAGCTCGGCTTCGGCGCTGAGCGGTTCGGCGGCGATTTCGGCATCGGGTTTCAGCACCAGGCCGCGGATGCGCTCGGCCAGTGGCGTGCCGCCCGGTTCACGGGTCAGCACCACCTCGTGGCCGTGGCTGCGCAGGCACTCACGGATGGCATTGATGGCGGTGGTCTTGCCCGCGCCCTCGCCGCCTTCCAGGCTGACGAAACGCGGGTGGCGAAGCAGCGCGGGACTCATTGCGCCTGGGTCTCCTGGGTACGTTGCTGTCGCAGCTGCTGCAGGTAGCGGGCTACGGCGGCGTTGTGCTGGTCCAGGCTGGGCGAGAACACGTGCGCGCCGCTGCCATCGCCGACGGCGACGAAGTACAGCGCGTCGCCCGGCGCCGGCTGTGCGGCGGCCATCAGCGCGTCACGGCTGGGCATGGCGATCGGGGTCGGGGTCAGGCCAGCGCGGGTATAGGTGTTGTACGGCGTATCGGTAGTCAGGTCGCGACGGCGGATGTTGCCGTCGTACGCAGCACCGAGGCCGTAGATCACGGTCGGGTCGGTCTGCAGGCGCATGCCGATCTTCAGGCGGCGCATGAACACGCCGGCGATCTGCGGGCGTTCGCTGGCCAGCGCGGTTTCCTTCTCGATGATCGAGGCCAGCGTCAGCAGTTCGTAGGGCGTGTTGATCGGCAGGTCCGGCGCGCGGCTTTCCCAGGCTTCGTCCAGCGCCTTTTCCATTGCGGCGTGGGCGCGCTTGAGCACGTCCAGATCACTGTCCCCGCGCTGGTAAACGTAGGTCTCCGGCAGGAAGCGGCCTTCCGGATGCTGGCCACCGAAGCCGAGGCGCTGCATCAACGCGGCGTCATCCAGGGTATCGGTGGTGTGCAGCAGCGGCTCGGCGCGCTTGAGCGCGGCACGCAGCTGGCGGATGTTCCAGCCCTCGACAATGGTGACGCGGTGCTGCAGCACCTTGCCGGCGCGCATGCGCAGCAGCAGCTCGCGCGGGGTCAGCTCGCCACTGAGCGCGTACTCGCCCACTTTCAACTTGCCGGCCGCATCGAGCTGGCGCGCCAGCAGCTGCCACTGGGTGTCCTGGCCCTCGTCCACGCCGGCCTCGCGCAGCTTGCGCAGCACGCTGTTCATGCCATCGCCGCTGGCGATGACCACGCTCTCGGCGGTCGGGGTGATCGGGGCATCGGCGAAGCGGGTCTGCTGGTAGAAGAACCACGCGCCCGCGCCGGCCACGACGGCGGCCAGCACCACCACCAGCGTTACCACGAACAGACACCCGCGCTTGGCTCCCGCCATGGACTACCTCTGAACTCGATTCCGTCGTGCAGGATACCGTGCCGGTGGTGTGGGGTCATGACCAGAGCCACACACCCAGTGCCGACCAACGGTCGGCACCCACCGGAACAACGGCACCCGCCGGTACCGGTAGTGCCGGCCGCTGGCCGGCAATCGCGCGGATCGTGGATGAATGAGGTTGCCGGCCAGCGGCCGGCACTACCCCTGCTGGCCCAGCGCGCGCAGCAGGCCGCGGGCCTTGGCGCGGGTCTCGTCCAGTTCCTTGTCCGGGTCCGAATCGACCACGATGCCGGCGCCGGTGCGGAAGCTCACCTCGTGGCCATCCACCTCGGCGGTGCGGATCAGGATGTTCAGGTCCAGGTCGCCATCGCGGTTCAGCCAGCCGAACGCGCCGGTGTAGGCACCCCGCGGCACCTGCTCCAGTTCGCTGATGATCTGCATGCAGCGCACCTTGGGGCAGCCGGTGATGGTGCCACCAGGGAACGTGGCGGCAATCACCTCGCCGGGCGTGACCTCCGGGCGCAGGTGGCCGCTGACGTTGCTGACGATGTGGTGCACATGCGCGTAGCTCTCCACGGTCATCAGCTCATCCACCACCACGGTGCCGGGCAGGCAGATACGGCCCAGATCGTTGCGCTCCAGGTCGATCAGCATCACGTGCTCGGCACGCTCCTTCGGGTGGCCGACCAGCTCCTGGATGCGCGCGGCATCATCGTCGCCTTCAAAACGCGGACGCGTGCCGGCAATCGGCCGGGTCTGCGCGTGGCCGGCATGCACCGACACCAGCCGTTCCGGCGAGGAACTGACCACGTGGCGGCCGTGCGCGCTGAACAGGCCGGCAAACGGCGCCGGGTTGGCACGGCGCAGCTGCGCGTACAGCGCCTGCGGGCTGACCGGCGCAGCGAACTGCGCGCTCCAGCGCCGCGACAGGTTCACCTGGAACACATCGCCGGCGCGCAGGTACTCGATCACCCGGCGCACGCCGTCGGTGAAGCGCTGCGGCGCATCCTCGCCCACCGACTGCGGCGGCTGCCAGCCGTGCCCGGCCTCCGGCAGTGCCTGCGACGCCAAGGTCACCAGCGCCTCCAGCAGGGCCTGCTCACCGGCTTCGGCGATGACGAAGCTGGCGTCGTTCTGGTGGTCGTGCAGCAGCGCGGCCGGGCAGCGCAGCGCCAGCGCGGTCGGGCGGCCGTCCTCGCGCGCACGCGTTGGCAGCACCGGTTCGATCTGGCTGGCCACTTCGTAGTCCAGCATCAACGCCCAGCCGCCACGGAACGGCAGGCTGTGGCTGCCGTCGTGCGGCAGGCGTTCGTGCTGCCAGGCGCGATCCAGCGCCTGCAGGAACGTGCCGGGCTGCACGGCACCCTGCAGGTCGCGCACCTGGCCATCGGCGTCCAGACGCAGGCCCTCGCCCTGCGCGGCCAGCAGCAGGCTCCAGCGGCCCTGGGCGGTGCCCGAGGCGGTGGATTCCATCAGCAGCGGGAAGCGCGCCGGGTCGTGCTGCTGCAGGGCCAGCAGATCGATCGGGTGCGGCAGCGGGTGGATCAGCGGTGCGTGGGTCATGGCGGCCAGTTCGGGGGATCAGATGCACGGAAGCCGCCTTGCGGCGGCTCCGTAGAACGCGGCGTCGAGCATGGCCCGACGCTACAACTCGGTCAGACGCGCTTGAAGATCAGCGTGCCGTTGGTGCCGCCGAAGCCGAAGCCATTGGACATCACCACGCCGACCTTGGCCTGGCGTGCTTCGTTGGGCACGTAGTCCAGGTCGCAGCCTTCGCCCGGCTGCTGCAGGTTGATGGTCGGCGGAATGACGTTGTCCTGCAGCGCCATCACCGAGAAGATCGCTTCCACGCCGCCGGCCGCGCCCAGCAGGTGGCCGGTCATCGACTTGGTGGAGCTGACCATCATCTTGTAGGCGTGGTCGCCGAAGGCGGTCTTCATCGCCATGGTCTCGCCCAGGTCGCCCAGCGGCGTGGAGGTGCCGTGCGCGTTGAGGTAACCGACCTGCTCCGGGCTCACGCCGGCGTCCTTCATGGCCATCACCATGCAGCGTGCGGCGCCTTCGCCGTTCTCGCTCGGGGCGGTCATGTGATACGCGTCGGAGCTGGCGCCGAAGCCGGCCAGTTCACAGTAGATCTTCGCACCACGGGCCTTGGCGTGCTCGTACTCTTCCAGGATCAGGATGCCGGCGCCGTCACCCAGCACGAAGCCGTCACGCTCCTTGTCCCACGGGCGCGAGGCCTGTTCCGGTGCGTCGTTGCGGGTGCTCATCGCCTTCATCGCGCAGAAGCCACCCAGTGCCGTCGGCGACGAACCACGCTCGGCGCCACCGGCCACCATCACGTCGGCATCGCCGTACTGGATCATGCGCATCGCGGTACCGATCGAATGGTTCGAGGTCGCGCACGCCGACACCGCCGAGAACGACGGGCCCTTCAGGCCGGTGATGATGCTCAGCTGGCCCGGCAGCATGTTGATGATGGTCTTGGGCACGTAGAAGGGCGAGATCTTCTTGCCCTCGTGGAACTCGATGGTCTGCTCTTCGATACCGAGCAGGCCGCCGATGCCGGCGCCGACAATGGCGCCGATGCGCTCGGCATTGGCGTCGGTGATCTCCAGGCCCGAGTCGTGCAGGGCCATGAACGAGGCACCGAGGCCGTAATGGATGAACGGGTCCATCTTCTTGGCATCCTTGCCGCTGACCCGGAATTTGCCGAACAGTTCGTTGTCGGCGGTGATGTCAAAGCCCTTGACCTCACCTGCAATCTTGGTGGTGAACCGGTCCAGGTAGGCATCGGCAACGTTGGTCAGCGGACCGATGCCCGAACGACCGTGGGTGATGCCTTCCCAGCTGCTGGCCAGATCATTGCCCAACGGCGAGACGATACCCAGGCCGGTTACGACGACGCGACGCTTCATTGCTGATTCTCCTGACCCGAAGGTTCAATCGGGTAACACGGTTTGCTTCGGTGTGATGCTCAAACACACGGGGCCGCAACTGCGGCCCCATGGGGTGCGGTGCGCGGCGAGCGGAGACCCGCGCGCGCACTGCCGTCTGACATCAGGCCTTGACGTGGGCCTTGATGTAGTCGATGGCGGCCTGCACGGTGCTGATCTTCTCGGCTTCTTCGTCCGGGATCTCGCACTCGAATTCTTCTTCCAGGGCCATCACCAGCTCGACGGTGTCCAGCGAGTCAGCGCCCAGGTCATCGACGAACGATGCGCTGTTGGTGACTTCTTCTTCCTTGACGCCAAGCTGTTCGACGACGATTTTCTTGACGCGTTCTTCGATGGTGCTCATGGGATCTCGCTCCAGATGGAGTTGTGGTTCAAAAGTGGTCGCCATCAAGGGCGATGGCCGTGGGATAGTGTAGTGGAAACCGGCGCGGCCTTGCATTGCAGCAAAAACCTCCGCAGATCAACCACTTGCGGCGCAATCCCTGCGCCCCTTGCTTACGGCATGTACATGCCGCCGTTCACATGGAGGGTTTCGCCGGTGATGTAACCGGCAGCCGGGCTGGCCAGGAACGCCACCGCATGGGCGATGTCCTCCGGCGAACCCAGGCGTTCGAGGGCGATGTCGTTGATCAGCGCGGTACGCGCTTCTTCCGGCAACGCCTTGGTCATGTCGGTGTCGATGAAGCCGGGTGCGACAACATTGACGGTGACACCGCGCGAACCGATTTCCTTGGCCAGCGACTTGCTGAAGCCGATGATGCCGGCCTTGGCCGCGGCGTAGTTGGCCTGGCCGGCATTGCCGGTCACGCCCACCACCGATGCGATGTTGATGATGCGGCCCTTGCGCGCCTTCATCATGCCGCGCATCACCGCCTTGCTGGTACGGAACACGCTGGTCAGGTTGGTGTCGATGATCGACGCCCAGTCCTCCTCCTTCATGCGCATCAGCAGGTTGTCGCGGGTGATGCCGGCATTGTTGACCAGGATCGAGATCGGGCCGAATTCCTTGGCGATGCCATCGAGCACGCTGTCCAGCGCAGCGGCGTCAGTGACGTTCAGCGCGCGGCCGTGACCGCCGTGGGCGGCCAGGCGCTCACCGATCGCGGCGGCGCCGGATTCGGTGGTGGCGGTGCCGATGACGGTGGCGCCCTGGGCGGCCAGCAGATCGGCGATGGCGGCGCCAATGCCACGGCTGGCACCGGTGACCAGTGCGATTTCACCCTGCAGGGGCTTGCTCATGATGTTTTCCTCAGACGGGAGCGGCCGCCGCACCGTGCCGCTTGCAGCGGCCACCGGTACGGCCGGCAGGAACAGGGAAGGTCAGGCCGACCATGCCTCGCGGGCGGCTTCGAAGTCGCCCGGCGTGGCCAGCGGACGGCCGTCGATGGCCTTGTCGATGCGCTTGACCAGGCCGGTCAGCACCTTGCCTGGGCCGCACTCGGCGATCTGGGTGATGCCGCGGGCGGCCAGCGCCTGCACGCACCCGGTCCACTGCACCGGCTGGTACAGCTGCTGGACCAGCGCGGTGCGGATGGCGTCCACGCCGTCGTGCACCTGGGCATCGACGTTCTGCACCACCGGCAGCTGCGGCGCCTGCCAGGACAGGCCGGCCATCACTTCGGCCAGGCGGTTGGCGGCTTCGCGCATCAACGGGGTGTGCGAGGGCACGCTGACGGCCAGCTTGACCGCCTTGCGCACGCCCTTCTCGGCCAGCAGCGCCAGCGCACGGTCGACCGCATCGGCGTCGCCACCGATCACGATCTGGCCCGGCGAATTGAAGTTGGCCGGCACCACTACCTGGCTGCCTGCGGCTTCGGCACAGACATCCAGCACCAGCTGGTCTTCGGCACCGAGCACGGCGGCCATGGCACCGACACCGGCCGGCGCCGCTTCCTGCATCAGCTGGCCACGCAGGCGCACCAGGTGCGCACCGTCATGCAGGCTCAGCGCGCCGGCGGCAACCAGGGCGGTGTACTCGCCCAGGCTGTGGCCGGACAGCACCGACGGGCGCGGACCGCCCACGGCGTTCCAGGCGCGCCACACACCGATGCTCGCGGCAAGCAGAGCCGGCTGGGTGTATTCGGTACGGTTGAGCATTTCCTCCGGGCCGCCCTGGGACAGCGCCCACAGGTCGACGCCGGCACCATCGGATGCCTCGGTGAAGGCTTCACGCACCTGCGGGTGCAGTTCGGCCAGCTCGGCCACCATGCCCACAGACTGCGAGCCCTGGCCGGGGAAGACAAAAGCGAGGGTGGATACGGTCACGCGGTCATCCGCTTGTTGCAATCGAAGCGGGCCATGATAAGGGGGAATCCGCTGTGTCGTCTGTACGTGCGCGTATGCAGGCGTATGGAGCAATGACAGGGTCAGATCCCTTTTCCACGGGAAATGGGATCCGACCCCGGCCGACGATCAGCAGAACAGCTGCAGGACGTCCAGATCGCCGTCGGCGAGGAAATCCACGCACAGGCCCACCAGCATCAGCACGCCAGCAGTGCTGGCACCGTGGGTGATGAAGATCGAATGGGCCAGCGCGCGCGCTGAGCGGCCCAGCTTCATGCAGACCCTGGCCAGGCTGCGCAGGCGGCCACTGACCGCATGCACGTGCTCGCGCACCGGCGCCTGGACCCCGCCCATCGCCTCGGCCATCATCGCCTGCAGATGTTCGGGGCGGTCAGCGTAGTACTTGGCCACGCCATAGCCGAACATCAGCCAGTCGCGGGCCTGCGCTTCGGACAGGTCCATCACTTCCAGCGGATCTTCCTCGAAATCGATGAAGCCGACCTGCTGCCCATCCCAGGTGAGATTGCGCGGCAACGGCTGGCCGAAATAGGCGCCGCGCGCATGCGCTTGGGCAATGGCCTGCATTGCCGCCATCACCAGCCGATCACGACCGGCTTCGTCGGCTTCGCGCAGGCAGGTATTGAACGAACTTCCGTTGTCGCCGATCACCAGCGCGGCATGGCCGGTGCCCAGCACGTCCGGTACGTTCACGCCTTGCGCCTGCAGCTCTGCAAGGCGGCGGGCCTCGGTTTCGCGCGCGGCGTCGCCACCACGGTGCGGCGGCGGGCGCAGGGCATCGAGATGGAAACGGCGCGCAACAAAATTGAGCAGGCCCAGGGCCAGTGCTCGGCTTCCCTTGCCGTACTGCTTCAGCCAGGCACGTTGCCCTTCGATGACGATGGGCTCAACCATGACAGGTCCTCCTTAAACGCGTTACGGCCCCGGAGGGCCGCAACGACAAGACTTCACGTTGTCGTAACTTGCACTATCAATAGCGCAGCAGGGCCGAACCCCACGTGAAGCCGCCGCCGAAGGCCTCCAGCAGCAGCAGCTGGCCGCGCTCGACCCTGCCCGACCGCACGGCGGCATCCAGCGCCAGCGGCACTGAACCGGACGAGGTGTTGCCGTGCTTGTCGACGGTCACCACAACCTGGTCCATCGACATGTCCAGGCGCTTGGCGGTGGCTTCGATGATGCGCAGGTTGGCCTGGTGCGGGATCAGCCAATCCAGGTCGGACTTGTCCAGGCCGTTGGCGGCCAGGGTCTCGTCCACGACCGAGTCCAGCGCCTTGACGGCGTACTTGAACACGTCGTTGCCCTTCATGTTGATGGTGCCGCCACCATTGGCGCCATCCTTGAACCCGGTCGAAACGCCGACCGGGTTCCACAACAGCTCCTTCTTGCTGCCATCGGCATGCAGGTGAGTGCTGAGGATGCCGGTTTCTTCGTCGGCCTTGAGCACGACGGCGCCGGCGCCATCACCGAACAGCACGCAGGTGGTGCGATCGTTCCAGTCGACCATGCGGGTCAACGTTTCGGTGCCGATCACCAGCACGTGCTTGCAGTCGCCGGAGCGGATGAACTTGTCGGCCACGCCCAGCGCGAACACGAAGCCGGAACAGGCTGCGTTGACGTCGAAGGCGGGGCACCCGGCCACACCGAGCTTGGCCTGGATCAGGCACGCGGTGGACGGGAAAATAAGGTCAGGAGTGGTCGTGCCGACCACGATCATGTCGAGCTGCGAGGCATCGATGCCTGCGGCTTCAAGCGCGCGCAGGGCGGCGTTGTAGCCAAGGTCGCTGGTGGTTTCGCCTTCGGCCGCGATGTGCCGTTCACGAATTCCGGTGCGCGACTGGATCCACTCATCCGAGGTTTCGACCATTTTTTCCAGGTCGGCGTTGGTCAGGACTTTCTCCGGCAAATAGCTACCGGTGCCCGCGATCCTCGAATAGATCCGCTTGCTCATCATGTTTCCTGTTGCGCGGGCCGCCGATCACCGGCACGCCCGGGAAAGAAGGCAAAGGCCGCTGCCCGGAAGCAGCGGCCTTCCCGGCACATCAATCTTCTTCGACGGCCGAGGTCTTGGTCTGGATGACCTTCTTGCCGCGGTAGAAACCATCGGCAGTGATGTGGTGACGCAGGTGCACTTCGCCGGTGGTCGGGTCGGTCGACAGCTGCTTGGCGCTCAGGGCGTCATGCGAACGGCGCTGGCCGCGGCGGGACGGGGTAACACGGGATTTCTGCACAGCCATGGGATTGCTCCAAACTCGGTTCGTTTTGCTTCGTCGTATCGTCGCGCAGGACGCCAGCGCCCAGCACACTTTCGCTTTCGCCGCAGCCGCCGACGACAATCCGGCTGCTATTGTTTCTTCAGAGCTGCCAACGCCGCAAACGGGTTGGCCTTCTTCGTTTCTTCTTCGCTCGGTGCCCAGTCCTTGTCGACTGCCTCACCGTCGGGTGACAGCGGCACCACAGGCACCGCCAGCACCAACTCGTCCTCGACCAGGTCCAGCGGACGCAGCTGGCCGTCTTCCGGCACCAGCAACGCCTCGTATTCCTCCGGCAGGGACGATTCCTCGTCCTCGTCGCGGATCAGGCCAAGCCTCTGGGTCACCTTCACCGGCAACAGGAATCGCTGCATGCTGCGCTGACAGGTCAGCGGCAACGCGGTGTCGATGGTCAGTTCCACATAGGATACCCGCAAGACGTCGTCGCGACCGAATTCAAGCGAGTAGACACACTCGCCGTCGGTATCTGCGACCAACCCCTGCAGGCGGGTCAATTCAGCCAGGGAGACCTGACCGTCGAAGCGCCTTCGCGCTACAACCATCCGCCAGGCATCCAGCGTTTCGGGCACGTTCGCGGACATAAGCCGCTGAATACTAAGGATCGCACCGCCCGCTGTCAAATGCCCGCCATACAGGACTTGCTGCTGGCGTTGCCGGCGGGCCAGACTGCCGCACCCTGCCCCGGTATTCTCGCATGTCACTGGTCCTGGCCTCCACCTCCCGCTACCGTCGCGAACTGCTGCAACGGCTGGGCCTGCCCTTCGACTGCGCACGCCCGGAGGTGGATGAAACGCCGTTGAACGGCGAGGGTCCGCTGGCCCTGGCCACGCGCCTGGCCGCCGCCAAGGCGGCCGATGTCGCCACGCGGCATCCGGGTGCCTGGGTGATCGGCTCGGACCAGGTCGCCGACCTGAACGGCCAGCCGCTGGGCAAGCCGGGCACGGTCGAGGCGGCCTGTGCGCAGCTGGTGGCGATGTCCGGGCAGACGGTACGCTTTCACACGGCAATCAGTCTCAGGCGGGATGGAGAATCCCTGGCCGCCCTGGATCTGACCGAAGTGCACTTCCGCGCGCTGGACTCGCAGGAGATCGCCCGCTACGTCGCCGTCGAGCAGCCGCTGGACTGCGCCGGCAGCTTCAAGTGCGAGGGCCTGGGCATCAGCCTGTTCGAGGCGATCGACAACCGCGACCCGACCGCGCTGGTCGGCCTGCCACTGATCGCGCTGTGCGGCCTGCTGCGCAGGGCTGGATTCGCGGTGCCGTGAACGGTAGAGCCGAGCCCATGCTCGGCTGCTTTTTTCGAGGCCGCCTGCCATCTGAAGCAGAAGCAGCGGAGCATCGGCTCGGCTCTACAGGACCAGAGGACCTCAACGAACCTCGAACGGCTGCTCCTGCCACGCCTCCACGCTGCCATCGCGCCCGTGCAGGCGCAGGCCGAGCCAGTGCCGGCCCGGCGCCAGCGTGGTGCTGTCCAGCGACGCGTCGAAGCCCACCGCCGGATGCTGCGGATCGGTACTGCCCGGCCAGGCGGGGCGAACGTCGAACACGCGCCCATAACGCGCGTCACCGATCGGGCGGCCATCAACCAGCACTTCAACCCGCGCCAGCCCGACCCCATCCTTGAATGCCCACCCCTTGATGGCGAGCGTTCCGGAGACCTTTTCACCGTTGGACGGCGCATCCAGCCAAGCCATCGCGGGCGTTACGCAGGGCCCCTGTGCACGCTTGGCCGGCAGCCGGAACAGCAGGAACCGCTGGAAGCCATGATCGCTGCTGACCACGCGCGGCGCCGGCAGCGGCCCCACCTGCTCGCAGATGGCATGATAGCGCGCCAGCAGATCGCGGTAGCGCTGGTCACTGGGTGACAACACCAGCAGCATCGGCATACTGCGCGGGCCTTCGTGCAGCAGGTCCCACTGCGCCAGCTGTGCGGTGCGCCCATGCTTGTCGTTGAGCGGATGTGGCAACACCTCGATATCACCGTTGCCCAGCTGGAAGCCCAGTTCGGCACCAACCTTGAAGTTGCCCGCCAGCACACGCGTACCCGGTGGCATCTGCCGCAGTTCGTCACGCACCGCCACGGCCAGTGGCTGCCAGCCGGCAAAGTTGCGCGGGTAGTACTTGCTGCCGGCCATCTGCTCGCGCAGTGCCGGCGTGGACGCCATCAGGTAGTAGCCGAACGCCAGCACCGTACCTGCAGCAGCCAGCCACCAGCCGGTACGGCGCAGCCAGCGCGGCCAACCGTTGAGGACCACCGGCACGGCCACCAGCAACGCCAGGTAGCCTGGCAGCGGCCAGTGGAAACTGATCCGCTCGACATCGGTGAAGAAGCCCAGCAGGAAGATGCCCAGCGTCGACACCCCGCCCACCAGGCCGAAATAGCGCCACTGCACCCGCGCCCCACCGCCACTGCGGGTACCCGCGAGGGCGACCTTCCACATCGCGATGCACAGGATCGGCGTCACCAGCATCGGCTGGATCACCAGGAACCACAGCCCCTCCCACTCGAACGCCCACGGGTGGCGCTCGACCACCTGGAACTTCAGGCCGGCATCGTGGTTGTCGGCATTCCACGCCAGCAACGGCAGCCAGGCCAGCACACCCACCGCCAGCGCCACCCATACGCGCGGGTCGGCCAGCATGCGACGGCCCTGCGGCAACGCCAGCAGCGCAATGAAGCCGACACCGATGACACCAATGAAACGGTAGTGGCTGAGCGCACCGATCAGCAGGCCCAGCGCCAGCTTCATCGCCGAGGACGCATCCACGCTGTGCAGCAGGCGTGCACCTGCGTGCAGGCAGATCACCGCCGCCAGCGCCATCGGCACGTCCGGCACGGCCAGCAGGCCCAGCGTGGCCGACAACGGCATCAGCAGGGTCAGGCTGCCCGCCTGCCAACCGGCCACGTTGCCGAACCAGCGCGTGGCGATGCGCACCACCAGCATCGGCAGCAGCGCGCCGATGGCCAGGAACGGCAGGCGCAATGCGAGTACGTGATGGCCACCGATCTCCACGCCCAGGCGTGCCAGCCAGGCGGTCAGCCCAGGCAGGTCGGAATAGGCAGCGGCCAGATGCTGGCCTTCCTGCCAATAGAACGCCTCATCGACGAACAGCGGCAGGCGCGCAGCCACCACCAGCTTGGCCGCTGTGACCAGCGTCCACAACCAGAGAAATATCGTCCGCGCGCGCTGTTCGCCTTGCATTGCTCTATGGATAATCGAATGGATTCCAGACCTGAGACGATCATGCCAGCCTCGTCCCCCAATCCCAGCATGCTAACCGATCAACTGCGCCAGGCCCTGCGGGAGGCACAGGATCAGGTGAACGCACTGGTGCTGGGCAAGGTGCCGGAAGTCAGGCTGGCCTTTGTCGCCCTGCTTTCCGGCGGCCACCTGCTCATCGAGGATCTGCCCGGGCTGGGCAAGACCACGTTGGCGCACGCATTGGCCAGCAGCCTCGGCCTCAGCTTCCAGCGCGTGCAGTTCACCTCCGACCTGTTGCCGGCGGATGTACTTGGCGTTTCGGTGTACGAGGCCGGCAGCCGCCAGTTCCAGTTCCATCCCGGCCCGGTGTTCACCCACGTGCTGCTGGCCGATGAGATCAACCGCGCACCGCCGCGCACGCAGAGCGCGTTGCTGGAGGCGATGGCCGAGCAGCAGGTCACGCTGGATGGACAGACACATCCACTGCCCGACCCGTTCTTCGTCATCGCCACGCAGAACCCGGTCGACCTGTCCGGCACCTTCCCGTTGCCGGATTCGCAGCTGGATCGTTTCCTGCTGCGGCTGGCGATGGGCTACCCCAGCGCGCAGGCCGAGCGCGAGCTGCTGCGCGGCAGTGATCGCCGCGACCTGATCGCACGCGCGGTGCCAAAGCTGGACGACACCCAGGTGCGTGCCTTGCGTGAAGCGGTTGGCCAGGTGCATGCCAGCGACGCGTTGATCGACTACGTGCAGGCGCTGCTGACCCGCAGCCGACACCATGCCGGCGTGCGCGTAGGCCTGTCACCGCGCGCGGGACTGGCCCTGCTGCGTGCCGCCAGGGCACACGCGCTGCTGCTCGGCCGCGGGCATGTGGTGCCCGAAGACGTGCAGACGCTGTTCGTGGCGGTGGCCGGCCACCGCCTGGTGGCCGAAGCCGAATCCAGCTCCGGGCCGGCGCTGGCGCGGGCGATCCTGCAGACCGTCGCGGTGGACTGAAGGTGGCCACACGCTGGGCACGCATGCAGCTGCTGGCACGTCCCCGCAGGCCCGAAGCCCTGCCGCAGCGACTGGACCGCCATCGCATCTACGTACTACCGACCCGCTTCGGCCTGTTCGTCGCCACCCTGCTGTCGGCGATGCTGCTGGGTGCATTGAACTACAACAACAACCCAGCCCTGCTGCTGGCGCTGCTGCTGGCCGCGGCAGCGATCGCCAGCGCCATCGCCGCGCACCTGCAACTGTCCGGCATACAGATCGACGCGGTCTCCGCCGAACCGGTACCGGCCGGGCATCCCCTGCGCCTGCGCGTGGACCTTTCGTTGCGCGACCCGCGCGCGCGCCTTGGGCTGCACCTGCAGCTGGGCGCAAGCGAGGCCTGGGTTGCACTGCCTGCACACGGTCGCGGCGAAGTGGAGCTGGATGTTCCCAGCGAGCGCCGCGGCTGGCTGGAACTGCCCCGCATCCGCCTGTCGAGCACGCAGCCGCTGGGACTGGTGCGGGCATGGTCGTGGGTGTGGCCGGAGCAGCCGCTGCTGGTCTACCCGCTGGCCGAGGCACTGGCACCGCCGCTTCCGGAACGTGGCAACGACCCACTGCACACCCGCGCCCATGCCAGTGGCGATGAGCTGCACCAGTTGCGCCCCTATCGTGCCGGCGATGCCCCGCGCAGCATTGCCTGGAAACACTCGGCGCGCCGCGACAGCCTGCTGGTACGCGAGTACGAGAAGCCGATCGGCATCGAAGTGGTGCTGGACTGGCGCACGCTGGCACCGCTGGGCCATGAAGCGCGCATCGCGCGCCTGGCACGCTGGGTCGACATGGCCGAGCGCGAAGGCCGTCGCTATACGCTGCTGCTTCCGGCCCATCCGCCGTTGGGGCCCGGCCAGGGCGCCAGCCACCACCACCTGTGCCTGCGCGCACTGGCATTGATGCCCCATGACTGAGCCTGCCGTCCTGCTCGACCGCAATGCCCGCACCTGGACCCTGGCCAGCGCAGCGCTGGCGCTGCTGCCACTGCTGCTGCAGCTGCCGCCGGTGCTTGCCAGCGTGATCGCGATCGCCGCGGTGCTGACCGCTGCGCTTTCGTGGCGGCGGGTGCTGCCGATGCCGGTTCGCCTGTTGCTGGTGCTGGCCATGCTTGCCACCATCGTCTGGCAGATGGGCATGGTGCGGCCGGGCCGCGATACCGGCTGCGCATTGCTGGCGGCGATGCTGGCGATCAAGTCCAGCGAACTGCGCAACCTGCGTGATGCGCGCAGCCTGCTGGGCTTCGCGTTGTTCTCGCCGTTCGCGGCCTTCCTGCTCGACCAGGGGCCGCTGACCACCGGGCTGGCAGCGCTGGCCGCAGTTGCCGCACTGCTGGCCCTGCAACGCCTGGCCCTGGACGAGGGCCACAACCCTCGCCTGCCGCTGCGCGGACAACTGCGTGGTGTCGGCCGCCTGCTGGGGATCGGCCTGCCACTCGCGCTGGCCTGCTTCTGGCTGTTCCCGCGCTTGTCCACGCCGCTGTGGGGCGTACCCGAGCGAGCGGTGGGCACACCGGGCCTGGCTGACAGCATGGCGCCGGACCAGTGGCTGGACCTGATGGCCGACGACACCCCCGCGTTGCGCGTGCAGTTTTTCGGCGCGGTGCCCGAACCTGCGCAGCGCTATTGGCGCGGCCCGGTGCTGACGTCGTTCGACGGCCACCGCTGGAGCCGCGATCGCGCGACGGCCGGGCGCCCCGCACCGGTGGTCGAAACCACCGCACAGGGCTGGGACTACCAGATCGACTACGAGCCCACCGACCGTCGCCTGCTGGTGGCACTGGACCTGCCCAGCCGCGCACCGGAGGGCAGCAGCTTCGATGCCGACATGAGCCTGCGCAGCGACCGCACGCTGTCCGCGCTCAGCCGCTGGCGGTTGCATTCGGCGCCGCCGCAACGGTTCGACACCGATCTGTCGCCGTACCTGCGCCGCGCCGCGCTGCAGCTTCCGCCCGGCTTCAATCCGCGCACCGCCCAGCTCGCGCGGCAATGGCGGCAGGAGGCCGGCAGCGATGACGAGGCCATCGTCCGCCGTGCGCTGCAATGGATCACCCGCGACTTCTCCTACACGCTGGATACACCGGTGGCGGGGCGCGATCCGGTCGACGATTTCCTGTTCAACTACAAGGCCGGCTTCTGCCAGCACTTCAGCTCGGCCTTCGTGGTGCTGATGCGCAACGCCGGCATTCCGGCCCGGGTGGTGACCGGCTTCGCAGGCGGTACCCGTAACCGCATCGGCGACTACTGGGTGGTGCGTCGCATGGATGCCCACGCCTGGGCCGAAGTCTGGCTGCCGCAACGCGGCTGGGTGCGGGTCGACCCGACTGCCGCCGTGGCACCCGAACGCATCCTGGACACCCTGGACGACCGCCTGCAGGCCGGCACCGATACCCCGCTGCAACAGCGCTGGCTGCAACTGGGGCAGATGGGTGACTGGCTGCGCCGCGGCTGGAACGACCTGGTGCTGTCCTTCGATGCACGCCGCCAGCAGCAACTGCTCAAGCCGTTCGGGCTGGATGACCTCGGGCCGGCGCAGCTGGTGACCGGATTCGTGGTCGCCGCCCTGCTGGCACTGGCGTGGATGGCCTGGCTGCTGGCCCGCGGCGAGCGCGAGCGCGACCCGCTGCTGCGCGCCTGGCACCGGCTCGGGCGGCGGTATGCGCGCCTCGGCCTGGCCCGCGAACCGCACGAAACCGCACAGGACTGGGCACAGCGGGTTCACCGGCAGCGCCCCGACCCGACCCTGCTCGCGCTCAGCCAGCGTTTCGCCGACGCGCGCTACGCTGGAACTTGCACCGACCTCGCTTCATTATTGCGGGACCTGCGCAGGCATCGCCCGACTTCCGGAGCCTCCCCATGAACACCAAGTTCCTCCTCACCGCTGTGGCCACGCTGGCCCTGTCGGCCTGCGCCACGGCCCCCAAGCCGCTGCAGGGACAGTTCAGCCTGGTTTCCCCGCGCGACTCGGTCGCCACCCAGCAGGTCGGCACGCCGGTCCGATGGGGCGGCCGCATCATCGAGACCAAGCCCGGCCAGGGCGAGACCTGCTTCCAGATGATCTCGCGCCCGCTCAACGCCAGTGGCCGCCCGAACACCACCTCGTCCGACGCCAGCGACGGCCGCTTCATTGCCTGCCGCGCCGGTTTCTACGACCCGGCCGTGTTTGAACCCGGCCGTGACGTGACCTTCATCGGCAAGATCGACGGCTACCAGAACACGCGCATCGGGGACTACGACTACCGCCTGCCGAAGCTGTCGGCCGATGTGATCTACCTGTGGCCGGAACAGCGCCAGGTCGATGTGGTGCCCTACCCCTATGGCCCGTGGGGCCCGGGTCCGTGGGGCCCGTACTGGGGTGGCTACGGCCGTTGGGGCTGGTGGTGATCGCCACCCACCCTGCATGATCGGAAAAGGCCGCCTTCGGGCGGCCTTTTTCATCCACGCATGCGTGGACAGGGCCTCAACGCCCCGGCGTACCGAAATGCCCCAGCGGCGCGCCGGCCAGCAGGTGCATGTGGATGTGGAACACGGTCTGCCCAGCGTGCTCGCGGCAGTTCATCACGATGCGGTAGCCGTCCTGCGCGAAACCCTCGCGGCGCGCGTATTCGGCAGCGGCCAGGGCCAGCTTGCCGACCAGGTGCGCCTGCGACGGCTGCAGGTCGTCCAGGGTCGGGATGATCTCGTTCTTCGGAATGAACAGTACGTGCACCGGCGCCTGCGGTGCGATGTCCTTGAAGCCCAGCACCTCGTCGTCCTCATAGACGATGGTGGCCGGGATCTCGCGACGGATGATCTTGCTGAAGAGGGTTTCGTTGCTCATGGTCGGCCTCGGCGGGAGTGTCTTCCGCATTGTAGGCCGGCCGCGCCGGGCGATGCCCGGGTGGTGCTCAATCGCGGAATTCGCTGCGCGTCCCGAACGCGTGCGACAGCGTGCCGCGGTCAACGTATTCAAGCTCGCCGCCAAGCGGCAGGCCCTGTGCCAGCCGGCTGGGCTGCACCTTGCGCGCGCGCGCCAGCTGCGCAAGGTAATGCGCGGTGGCTTCGCCTTCGACGGTGGCACTGGTGGCGATGATCAGCTCCTGTACCTCACCTTCGGCCAGCCGCTGCTCCAGCTGCTCCAGGCCCAGCTCGCGCGGGCCGACGCCATCGAGCGGCGACAGCCTGCCCTGCAGCACGAAGTAGACACCGCGAAAACCCGTCGCGTTCTCGATCGCGAGACGATCGGCCGGCGATTCGACCACGCACAGCTGGCTGCGCTCGCGGCTGCTGTTGGCGCAGGTCGGGCACAGCTCGGTCTCGCTGAAGTCGCGGCACTGCGCGCAGTGGCCGATACGCTCCACCGCCAAGGCCAGCGTTTCGGCCAGGCGCTGGCCGCCTTCGCGCTCGCGCTCGAGCAGGTGGTAGGCCATGCGCTGCGCCGTCTTCTGGCCTACACCAGGCAGCACCCGCAGCGCGTCGATCAGTTGTTCAAGCAGGGGTGCGGACACGGCGGCATGCTTTCATTGCGTCGAGCAAGCTCGACAGCTACGTGTAGAGTCGAGCCCTGCTCGACTGAGGGTTGCAGCGGGCGCCTGCAGCGACAGGCGCCCCGCCAAAAAATCAGAACGGCAGCTTCATGCCCGGCGGCAGCTGCATGCCGGCGGTGGCCGAACCCATCTTCGACTTCGACTCGGCATCGATCTTGTTCGAGGCATCGTTGAAGGCGGCGGCGATCAGGTCTTCCAGCATCTCCGGGTCGCTGGTCAGCGACGGGTCGATGCGCACCTTGCGGCATTCCTTGGCGCCGGTCAGGGTCACGCTGACCATGCCGCCGCCGGCACTGCCGGTCACTTCGATCCTGGCGATTTCTTCCTGGGCCTTCTGCAGGTTTTCCTGCATCTTCTGGGCCTGCTGCATCAGTTGGGCGATATTGCCGCGCATAGTGTCTTACTCGTCAAAAGAACGGATGGAATCGGAAACAACCCGGGCACCGTGCTGTTGGATCAGCACCTGCACTTCCGGGTCATCCATGAAAACGGCCTCTGCCACCTGCTGCCGCTCGCCACGCTGGCGGTCGGCACGCTGATGCAGGGTCTCGGCCGGAACGTGTTCGGTTTCCACGGTCTCGACCACGATCTTCGGCGCCTGGCCAAGGGCCTTCTGCAGCATCTCGCCCAGGGCAGCCAGCGCGCGCTCCGAGCGCAGGTACTCAAATCCGGGCGAAAGGCCCAGTTTCAAGGTCCCGTGCTGGCAGCTGATGAAGGCGGCGTTGGCAGCCAGCTGCCGCGAGGGGCCGCTGAGGCCGCTGTTGGCGACCAGGTCCAGCCAGTCTTCGGCAGTGGCCAGCTCGCTGACACCTTCCTGCGGCGCGGCGTCACGCGTCGGAGCCGGTTCGGCCGGCGCAATGGCAATACCTTCGGCGCGGAACGAACGCTCCGGCGGCGCAGGCTCGCCTGGATCCGCGGCAGGAGCCGGCGGTTCATGCCAGGGCGCGACCATGGCGGCATCCGGGCCGGCCATCTCGGCCGCCAGGGCCCCATCCCGCGCCTCGGCTTCGTCGGTGGCCCACGGCGGCAGGTCATCGCTTGCCTCTGCAGCGATGGCAGACGCCGGCGCCTCGGCCTTCACCGGCGGCGGTGACACGGGCTCTTCCACCGGAACCGGCTCGGGTTCAGGCGTCGGCTCCGGCTCCGGTTGCGGTGCCGGCTCGGGTTCGGGTTCAGGTTCGCGCGGTGCAGCCGCCGGAGCGGCCGCCTGCGCCGCCGCGGCCGGCGTCGCTTCATGGCTTCCGGCATCGGCGCCACCACCGGCAGCGTTGCCACCCGGCGTGCCACCCACCGCACCGTCGACGGCCTTCGGCACCGGCGGTACCGCTGCGGCCGGACGGAACGCCAGCATGCGCAGCACCGCCATCTCAAAGCCCGCGCGCGGGCTCGGTGCCAGTGGCAGGTCGCGACGGCCATTCAAGGCCATCTGGTACCAGAGCTGCACCACTTCCGGGCGCAGGCGCTCGGCGAATGCCGCCACATCCAGGCCTTCCGCGACGGCGGCGCCCGGCACCAGCTGCTGCACCTGGATGCGATGCAGGCCTTCGGCCAGCGCTTCCAGCACGCCACTCCAGTCCGGCGAGAATTCGGCCAGCGCGGCCACCACCTGCAGCAGGCGCGGGCCATCGCCCTCGGCCAGCGCGTCGAGCATCGCCGCCACCTGGGTGCGATCCACAGTGCCCAGCATGGTGCGCACCACATCCTCGCGCAGCGCGCCGCCCGCATAGGCGATCGCCTGGTCCAGCAGTGACAGGCCGTCACGCAGGCTGCCGTCAGCGGCCTTGGCCAGCTGCACGATGGCGCTGCCGTCGGCCTCGATCTCTTCCGCCGCCAGGATGCGGGTCATCTGGCCCTGGATCTGGTCTTCGTCCAGGCGCTTGAGATTGAACTGCAGGCAGCGGCTGAGCACGGTGACCGGCAGCTTCTGCGGATCGGTGGTGGCCAGCAGGAACTTCACGTGCTCCGGCGGCTCTTCCAGCGTCTTCAGCAGTGCGTTGAACGCCGCCTTGGACAGCATGTGCACTTCGTCGATCAGGTAGACCTTGTACTTGCCGCGCGAGGGCATGTACTGCGCGTTCTCGATCACCTCGCGCACGTCGTCCACGCCGGTGTTGGACGCGGCATCGATTTCCAGCAGGTCGATGTAGCGGCCGGCGTCGATGTCCAGGCAGGCGGCACACTGGCCGCACGGGTCGGCGCTGGTGCCCTGCTCGCAGTTGAGCGACTTGGCGAAGATGCGCGCGATGGTGGTCTTGCCCACGCCACGGGTACCGGTGAACAGGAACGCATGGTGGACCCGGCCGCTGTCCAGCGCATTGCTGAGCGCACGGACCACATGCTCCTGGCCCACCAGCTCGGCAAAACGCTTCGGACGCCACTTGCGGGCAAGGACGAGATAGGACATCAGGCCACCGTTTTCCATCGGATGTTCCATTGTGCCATGCCTGTCCAGCCCCTTCGCCAACAATGCCCCCGGACGCGTCCCTGATCTGGGCGCTTGTGTCCGGCCGCGCCGCCCGCTAGAATCTGCGCCCCTGCTGAGGCGTTTGCCGATGGCAGGGATCCGGAGAGGTGTCCGAGTGGTTGAAGGAGCACGCCTGGAAAGTGTGTAAGCGTCTAAACCGCGCTTCGGGGGTTCGAATCCCCCTCTCTCCGCCAGACAAACGCAAAAGGGCCGCCCACAGGGTGGCCCTTTTGCGTTTGCCTGGCGGATGGGATGGGTGGTGAGAAGCCCCGCCGGGGTTCGACGGTTCTGCAGGAGCAGAACCGGACAGCCGCAGGCTGGTCCCGGGGCGCAACGCGCATCGGGATCGGGTGCAGGGATGCACCGACAATCCCCTCTCTCCGCCAGATAGATGAAGAAGCCGCCCAGTGGGCGGCTTTTTCATTTGGCTGTCGGGAATCGCCGCAGGTACTACCGGACTGAACGGGCCTGCCGTCGTGGCCGGTCCAACGGCCCGCCCGCCGACGGCGCGCGATCCGCCGCGGGTCATCTGCGCCGGAGCAGTCCCCGCACGCAGGCGCCGACGAACACCAGCCCCAGCAGCACCCACACGACCGTCATTCCCCACAGCGCACCGAACGTATCCAGGACCGGCTCCAGCCGCGGTTGCGCCGGGTCGTACAGCACGCGTACCGGTTGCCCCGGCTCATAGCCGAAAATCATGCCGCCCTGCGGGTACGAGACGCGTTGGCCGGTCGCGGTGGTGAACGCGACCTGCGGATGCGATCCGCCGGCGTTCAGGCGCTCGACCTGGCCATCAACGGCCTGCGCGACCTCTAGGAACTCGAAGCGATGCGTCACCTCGAAGGCGGCCATGGCAAGGATCAACAGACCCACCGCGCCAAACAGCAGACCGCGCATGAGCTGGGCAGGCCGGAGAAAAGAAGGGTCGGGCATCGCTGGGCAGCTCCGTTGCAGGCGGGAAGACGAATGGGGCCGGCGGATCCTGCCGCGCGGTCAGTCCCACATGTGGAAAGCATAGCCCAGAAGCCACCGCGCCCCACTGCACGCCATCGCGACCGGATGCGCCTCGCCATTACCCGCCACCGACGCACCCGCCTGGTACAGGCGCCTGCATTCCGCACGGTCATTCGAGTGGGGAAGAAGTCACCTGTAAAGGATCGGCATCGCTCCATGTACCCTTGAACGCTTCGCCCCCTCCCAACGTCTGGACGGTTGAAATGCAGCCGGGCAACTCCATGGCGTTTCCCATGAATCTCCGCCTCTACCGCCCCGCCGATGCCAGCGCCTGCCTGTCGATTTTCGACAGCAACGTACCCAACTACTTCGCGCCCGAAGAGCGCAGCGACTTCGAACGCTTCCTGCACGAGCAGGCCACGGACTGTGCATTCCAGGTGATCGAGCGCGATGGCAGCGTCGTGGCCTGTGGCGGCCTCTCGCGCCGTGGCGACGGCAGCGCCGGCTTCTGCTGGGGCATGGTGCAGCGCGCGCTGCACCGGCACGGCCTGGGCCGCGAACTGGCACTCGCACGCCTGCGCCAGGCCGAAGCGGATCCCTCGATCAAGCGCATCACGCTCAGCACCAGCCAGCACACCCAGGGCTTCTATGCTGGCCTGGGCTTCCAGGTGACGCGGATCGTGTCCAATGGCCACGGCGCCGGGATCGACGCCGTGGAGATGGAGCGGAGGGTCTAGCCCTCCGCCCGCCCTGGATCCACGCGAGCCTGGATCCAACGTCGCCGCGCTTTCCTCAGAAGCCCACGCGCAGGTTGATCTGCCCGCCCACATCGCGGCGGCCGTCGCCATGCTGGCCCTGTACGAACATCGACAGCTGGCTGTTGCGGCCAAGGCCGACCGCTACACCGAGCTGGCTGACCAGCGCATTGCGTGCCATCACCGCACTGTAGACATCGAAGGCATTGCCGCCCAACGCGAAGCGGTTGCGGCTGGCCACATCGGTGTCACCCGAGGCGTGCTGCCAGCCGAGGCCGACGGTCAGCTGCGCCGGGAAGCGCTCGCCGCTGCCCACGTCCCAACGGCCGCGCACGCCCACGGTGCTGACATTAAGCGTGTCCTTGCCGCCTTCCAGCACCAGTGCCGCGCTGCCGCCCTGCTCCACCGCACGATCGCTGTCGACCCAGTGCTTGGTGAACTGCACATAGGGCTGCAGCTGGGTCCTGCCGTGGGTCCATGTCCAGCTGCCTTCCATCTGGGCGATGGTCACATCGGAATCCTGGCGGCTGTACAGGGTCTGGCCCAACAACGGCACTTCACGCGTGGTGCGCGTGCGGTAGTCACCGCGCGACACGCTGCCAGCCACCGCGAAGCCGTTGTTCCACTGTCCCTGTGCATACAGGCCGAACGTGTTGCCACGCAGGCGGGCCCGCGAGCTGCGATCATACAGCCGCGTATCCAGCCGTTCGTTGCCGGCCGCTGCACCCAGCACCACATGCTCGCCCAGCTGCCAGTCGACACCGGCCATCAGCGCATTGCGATTGGCGCGGATCTCATCGCCATTGCCGTCGCCATCCTGCCTGAACACCTTGCCGCTGCCGGCCAGCCAGGCCGAAGCGCGCTCGCCCCGCACGGTCGGCAGTTCGCTGCCCAAGCGCTGGCGGATGCCCTCCTCCAGGTAGTTGTCATACAGCAGCACTGCGCGGCTGGCCGCATGCACTTCACCGGAGAGCTGGTCGAACGCGCTGCGCGCAGTGCCGGCGTCATACATCAGCACCGTGTTGTACAGGCCCAGGGCCGCGCCACTCTGCGGCAGGCTGTCCAGCGCCGCGGCGGTGTTGTACTGGTTGCGCGTGTTGGCCACGGTGGTGAACGCTGCGGTCTGCGCCACGTCGATCTGCAGGTTCGCCGTGTTCGCGGTATACACCGGAGTGATGGTCAGGAAGGCCGACGGCGAAGTCGCCGACGCGAACTGCCCACTCACGCCACCGCCCGCATTGACCACCGTGTACTGCTGGCCCTGCTGGTAGCTGGTGCTCGGCGAAATGGTATTCACCCGCACGGTGCTGCCGCCCACATTCGCGCTGCCGTTGACCTGCACCGTGTCGCTGCCGGTGGCGCCCAGGTCGATGCCCAGCGTGCTGCCCGGTGACAGGTTCAGATTGCCGCCCACCGTGAGCGTGCCGGTGCCGTTGCCTGCGCCACTGCCGTTGCCCGGGCCGTTGCCCGGCGACAGCACGCCACCGCTGGATACGGTCACGCCACCGCCGGTACCGCCGATGGTGCCGGTGCCGGAGAGCGTGGTGCCACTGCCGATGGTCCACTGGCCGCCGATGTTGCCGGTGACGTTCAGGCCACCGCCGGTGACCTGGCCCGTGCCGCTGAAGCCAGCACTGTTGCCGCCCAGATTCAGGCTGCCCGGGCCGGCCTGCACGATGCTGCCGCCACCACTGATACTGCCGCCGAGCGTGGTGGTGCCACCGGTGTTGATGACCAGGCCACCGTTGTTGGTGATGTTGCCGGTGATTGAGCCGCTGGCCCCACCGTTGCCGACCTGCACGGTGCCGCCGGCATTGATGGTGGTACCACCGGTGTAGGTGTTGTTGCCGGTCAGGACCACGGTGCCGGCACCTGCCTGGGTCAGGCCACCACTGCCGCTGATGGTGCCGCCCACCGTGGTGTTGCCGCCGACGTTGAACACCAGGCTGCCGTTGTTGCTGACATTACCGGTGATCGCTCCGCTGGCGCCCCCATTGCCGACCTGCAGCGTGCCGCCGGTGTTGATGGCGGTGCCGCCGGTATAGGTGTTGTTGCCGGCCAGGATCACGGTACCGGTGCCGGCCTGGGTCAGGGCGCCGCTACCGCTGATGGCGCCGCCGACGGTGGTGGTGCCGCCCACGTTGAACACCAGGCTGCCGTTGTTGACGACGCTGCCGCCGATGGCGCCGGTCGCACCGCCATTGCCTACCTGCAGCGTGCCACCGGTGTTGATGGTGGTCGGGCCGGTATAGGTGTTGTTGCCGGTCAGGGTCAGCGTGCCGCTGCCGGCCTGGGTGAGGCCTCCACTGCCGCTGATGGTGCCGCCCAGCGTGGTGTTGCCCGCCACGCTGGACAGCAGCGTGCCGTTGTTGGTGACATCACCGACGATTGAGCCCGTTGCCCCGCCATTGCCCAGCTGCAGCGTACTGCCGGCGTTGATGGTCGTGCCGCCGGTATAGGTGTTGGTCCCGGTCAGCAGCAGCGTACCGCTGCCGGCCTGGGTGAGGCTGCCGCTGCCACTGATGGTGCCGCCCAGCGCGGTGTTGCCGGCCACGTTGGAAATCAGCGCGCCATTGTTGGTGATGTCGCCAGCGATGGCGCCGGTCGCGCCGCCGTTGCCCATCTGCAGCGTGCCGCCGGTATTGATGGTGGTCCCACCGGTGTAGGTGTTGTTGCCCACCAGGGTCAGCACACCGCTGCCCGCCTGGGTCAGGCCACCACTGCCGCTGATCGCACCGCCGACCGTGGTGTTGCCCGCAACGTCGAACACCAGGCTGCCGTTGTTGGCAACGTTGCCGGTGATCGCGCCGGTCGCACCGCCATTGCCCACCTGCAGCGTGCCGCCGGCATTGATGGTGGTGCCGCCGGTATAGGTGTTGTTGCCGGTCAGGGTCAGCGTGCCGCTGCCGGCCTGGGTCAGGCCGCCACTGCCGCTGATGGTGCCACCGAGCGTGGTGTTGCCGGCCACGTTGGATACCAGCGCACCGTTGTTGGTGATGTCGCCGACGATCGCGCCGGTCGCACCGCCGTTGCCGATCTGCAATGTGCCACCGGCATTGATCGTGGTTCCACCGGTGTAGCTGTTGTTGCCGGTCAGCACCAGCGTGCCACTGCCGGCCTGGGTCAAGCCGCCGCTGCCGCTGACCACCGCGCCCACGGTGGCCGTCGTACCCAGGTTGTAGACCAGGCTGCCGTTGTTGGTGATGTCGCCCAGCACCGAACCGGTGCTGCCGCCGTTGCCGATCTGCAGCGTACTGCCACCGTTGATGGTGGTGCCTCCGGTATAGGTGTTGTCGCCACTGAGGATCAGCGTGCCGGTACCGCTCTGCACCAGGCCGCCGGTACCACTGAGCACGCCGGCGAAGGTCGTGCTGCCGTTGTTGCCGCCGGTGGTCAGGGTTGCACCGCCCAGCACCACGCTGGAACCGGTCACGCCAGCGAGGCCTCCGATGCTCTGGCTGCCACCGGCGCTGATATCCAGGGTACTGGCACCGGCCAGGTTGACCGTGCTGGCACCGGACAGGCTGCCGCCGGCTGCCACCGCCAGCGTCCCACTGTTGATGGTGGTGGTGCCGGTATAGCTGCTGGCACCGCCCAGGGTGACCGTCGCCGCGCCATCCTTCAGCAGGCCACCGGCACCGCTGATCGGGCCGTTCAAGGTCAGTGCGTTGCTGCCGCCCAGAGTCAGCGTGCCGCTGGCCAGCTGCACGGTGTTGGCCAGCGTCAGCGCGCTGGTGCCATCCAGGCTGGCGTTGCCGCCTACGGTCAGCGCACCGGTTCCCAGCGAACCGTCGTTGCCCAGTAGCAGGCCACCGGCATTGAGGGTCACGCCGCCCGTGAAGACGTTGACGCCAGTCAAGCCCTGGATGCCTGCGCCGTTCTTTACCAGCCCCCCTGCCCCTCCGATGGTGCCGGCGAACGTGGTATTGCCCACGCCATTGAGGGTCAGCGTGCTGCCACCCAACGCCACTGAAGAGCCTGCCACGCCTGCCAGCGAACCGATCGCCTGCGCGCCCCCCGCACTGATGTCGAAGGTGGTACCGGCGTTGGCCAGGTTCACCGCACCCGTCGCAGCGAGGCTGCCACCGGCGCCGATCGCCAGCGTCCCGGCGTTGATGGTGGTGCCACCGGTGAAGGTGTTGGTGCCGGTCAACGTCTGGGTACCGGAGCCTTCCTTGATCAGCCCACCGGAGCCGGCCACCGAGCCACTGAACGTGCCATTGGTGGCGTCTCCGATCGTCAGCGTGTTGGCGCCCAGGTTCACCGTGCCGTTGCCGATCAGGGTACCGAACTGCTGCGTGCCGCTGCCTGCCGACAGATCGAAGGTCGCCCCCGAGGCCAGGTTGACGATGCCACTGGCGTGCAGGCTCGCGCCCGCGCCCAGTGCCAGCGTACCGGCGTTGATGTTGGTGCCACCGGTGTAGCTGTTGGTGCCGTTCAAGGTCAGCGTCGCGGCACCCTCCTTGGTCAGGCTGCCGGTACCACTCAGGTTGCCGTTGAGGGTGAGGTTGTTGCTGCCCAGGACGGTCAACGCGTTGTTGAGGATGAAGTTGTTGCCGAGGATGACCGCAGTGTTCGAATCGAGCGTCGCAGCGCCTCCGACCGTCACCGTACCGGTGCCCAGCGCAGCATTGTTGCCGACCACCAGGCCACCGGCGTTGAGCGCCACGCCACCGCTGAAGGTGTTGGCACCATTGAGCGTCTGCACGCCCGCACCGTTCTTGATCAGGCCGCCACTGCCGCCGATCACACCGCTGAAGGTGCTGTCCACGGTGCCGCCCAGGGTCAGCGTGCTGCCGCCCAGCGCCACCGTGCTGCCTGCAACGCCGGCCAGCGAACCGATGGCCTGGTTACCCGCGGAGATGTCGAGCGTGCCCGCACCGGCCAGGTTCACCGCGCCGGTTGCGGCGAGGCTGCCACCGGCACCGATCGCCAGTGTGCCGCTGTTGATGGTGGTACCCCCGGTGTAGGTGTTGGCACCGCTCAGGGTTACGGTGGCCGCACCGTCCTTGATCAGCCCGCCCGTGCCGGAAATCACGCCCCCCAGCGTCAGCGCCTGGCTGCCGAGCAGATCGAGGTTGGCACCCGCTGCCAGCCCGATGTTGTTGGCAAGGCTGACGCCGGTCGTTGCATCCAGCGTTGCGTCGCTTCCGACCGTCAACGCGCCGCTGCCGAGCGCAGCGCTGTTGCCGACCACCAGGCCACCGCCGTTCAGTGCAACGCCACCACTGAACAGATTGGTGCCACCCAACGTGAGGATGCCGGCGCCATTCTTGACCAGGCCACCGGTGCCGGAAATCGTGCCATCGAAGAGGCTGTTGCCCACACCACCGAGTGTCAGCGTCTGTGCCCCCAGGCTCACCGTCGAGCCGGCCACACCGTTCAACGAACCGATGGTCTGGTTGGCACCTGCGGTGGAGATGTCGAAGCCGGTGCCCGCAGCGCTCAGCGTCACCGCGCCGGTCGCGGCCAGGCTGCCGCCCGGACCGATCGCCAGCGTGCCAGCGTTGATGAAGGTGCCGCCGGTGTAGGTGTTGGCACCGGTCAGCGTTTCGATGCCCGCGCCCACCTTGGTCAGGCCACCGGTGCCTGTGATCGAGCCACTGAAGGTGCCATCGGTGGCGCCGCCGACCTCGATCGAGTTGGCGCCGAGGTTCACCGTACCATTGCCGACCAGCGTGCCGAACTGCTGCGTGCCGCTGCCGGCAGACAGATCCAGCGTGGCACCCGTGGCGAGGTTCACGGTACCGCTCGCCGCCAGGCTGGCACCGGCCCCCAGCGCCAGCGTGCCGGCGTTGATGTTGGTGCCACCGGTATAGGTGTTGGCGCCGTTCAAGGTCAGCGTCGCGCTGCCGTTCTTGGTCAGGCTGCCGGCCCCGGACAGGACGCCGTTGAGCGTCAGTGCATTGGTCCCGAGCACGGTCAGCCCGGCGTTGAGCGCGATGTTGTTGGCCAGCGTTGCCAGGCCGGTGGTATCCAGCGTGGCGGCACCACCAACGGTCAATGCGCCGGTGCCCAACGCCGCATCATTGCCAAGCACCAGTCCGCCCGCGTTGAGCGTTACGCCGCCGCCAAACGTGTTGGCACCGGACAGCGTCTGTACGCCCGCGCCTGCTTTGATCAGACTGCCGCCGCCACTGATCACGCCATCGAACGCGGCGTTGCCGGCCGTACCGAAGGTGAGCGAATTGCCGCCCAGCGCCAGGGTGCTGCCACCCGCACCGTTGAGCGCGCCGATGGTCTGGCTGCTGCCGGCACCGGAAATATCAAAGCCAGCGCCTGCACCCAACGTGACATCACCCGCTGCAGCAAGGCTGCCGCCCGTGCCCAGCGCCAGCGTGCCGGCGTTGATCGTGGTCCCGCCGGTGTAGGTGTTGGCACCGGACAGCGTCAGCGTGGTGGCACCATTCTTGACCAGGCTGCCATTGCCGCCGACCACGCCCGACAGCGTCAGCGCATTGCTGCCGGGCAACGTCAGTACGACGCCCGAGCCCAGCGTGACCGCATTGCCCAGTGCCACCGCGGCGCTCGCATCAAGCGTGGTACTGGCATTCACCGCCAGCGCGCCGGTACCGAGCGCATCATTCGCGCCGACCACCAGGCCTCCCCCGTTCAAGGTCAGGCCGCCACTGAAGGTATTGGTGTTGTCGAGGGTCAGCAGGCCCGCACCATTCTTGATCAGGCTGCCATTGCCTGCCACCACGCCACCGAGGGTGAGGTCGTTGCTGCCACCCAGCGTCAGCTGCGTAGCGGCACCGAAGTTCACTGCATTGGCCAGGTTCAGCGCCACGGTGCTGTCCAGCGTGGTCGTGCCACCAATGCCCAGTGCACCGGTACCGAGTGCGCTGGCGTTGCCGAGAATCAGGCCACCGTCGTTGAGTGCAAGGCCACCACTGAAAGTATTGGCACCGGACAGCGTCTGCACGCCGGCACCGGTCTTGATCAGGCCGCCGGTACCATCGATCACGCCGGCAAAGCTGCCATTGCTGGCGCCGCCAAAGGTGAGCGACTGCGCGCCCAGCACCAGCTGGCTGCCTGCCACGCCATTCAGCGCGCCGATGGTCTGCGCCGCACCGGCTGCGGAGATGTCCAGCGTCGCACCGGCACCGGCAAGATCCACCGCACCGGCCGCGGCAAGACTGCCGCCCGCCCCCAGCGCCAGCGTGCCGGCGTTGATGGTGGTGCCACCGGTGTAGACGTTGGCGCCGGACAGGGTGAGGCGGGCCGCGCCGTCCTTGATCAGCCCACCGGCACCGAATACCGGACCGGTGAGGGTCAGGTCATTGCTGCCCAGCACGGAGAGATTCGCACCGGCGGCCAGGCCGATGAGGTTGCCTACGGTGAGTGCAGACGTTGCATCCAGCGACGCGTTACCGCCCACGTCCAGCTGGCCGGTACCCAGTGCCTGCGCATTGCCCAGCTGCAGCAGGCCCGCGTTGAGGCCGACGCCCCCGCTGAAGGTGTTGGGTCCATTCAACGCCAGCGTGGCCGTACCATTCTTGACCAGGCTGCCAGTGCCACTGATGAGACCGCCCAGTGACACGTCCTGGCTGCCCAGCAGATCCAGCGCCGCGCCTGCCCCGAGGTTGACGTTGTTGGCGAGGTTCAGCGCGACCGAACTGTCCAGCGTGGCAGTGGCGCCCACCGACAGTGCACCGGTGCCCAGTGCGCCGGCGTTCCCCAGGAACACGCCGCCGCCGTTGACGGTGAGCCCACCACCGAAGCTGTTGGCGCCGTTGAGGGTCAACGTGCTGGCACCGTTCTTCACCAGCCTGCCGGTACCGGACACCACGCCACCCAGCGTGATCGCCTGCGAGCCCGGCAACGACAGCGCCGCACCGGCGCCCAGGTCAACGTTGTTGGTCAGGCTCAACGCGGCGCTGCCATCGAGCGTGACGTTGCCGCCGATGCCCAGTACTCCGGTACCGAGCGCGCCGCTGTTGCCCAGCAGCAGGCTGCCGGCGTTTGCGTTCAGTCCACCGCTGAAGGTGTTGGCGCCGTTCAAGGTCAGTGTCGACGCGCCATTCTTGACCAGGCTGCCGGCGCCAGTGATGTTGCCGCCCAGGGTCAGGTTCTGGCTGCCCGGCAGGGTCAGTGCCGCGCTGAGGTTGATCGCATTGCCCAGGTTCAGCGCCGCAGTGGCGTCCAGCGAGCCGTTGCCACTGACCGTCAGCGCACCGCTTCCGAGCGCACCGGCGTTGCCCAGCACCAGGCCACCGGCCGCAAGATTCACCCCACCGCTGAAGGTACTGGCACCGGTCAGCGTCTGCACGCCAGTACCCTGCTTGATCAGCCCACCGGTGCCGCCGATCACACCGGCGAAGGTCTGGTTGGTGGCATCACCGAAGGTGAGCGTGCTGCTGCCCAGCGCCAGGGTGCTGCCCGCCACACCGGACAATGCACCGATGGTCTGGTTGCCACCCAGCGAGATATCCAGTGCGCTGCCAGCGCCGGCCAGGCTGACCGCGCCGGTCGCCGCCAGGCTGCCACCACTGGCCAATGCCACCGTTCCGGCATTTACTGCCAGCCCACCCGTGAACGTATTCGCGCCGCCCAACGTCAGCGTGGCAGCGCCGTTCTTGACCAGGCTGCCGCTCCCACCAATGACACCCCCCAGCGTCAGCGCATTCGAGCCCAGCACATTGAGCGAACCACCGGCGCCAAGCGTGATGCCATTGCCCACGGTGAGCGCGGCGCTGGCGTCGAGCGATACCGCACCGCCGACGTTCAGTGCCCCGGTTCCCAGTGCACCGCCGTTGCCCAGCACCAGGCTGCCCGCGTTGAGTGCCAGACCACCGTCGAACGTATTGGCGCCGTTGAGGGTCAGTGACGATGCACCATCCTTGATCAAGCCGCCAGCGCCACTGATCACCCCGTTGAAGGTGAGCGCCTGCCCGCCAAGCAGATTCAGGCTGGCACCCGATCCGAGGCTGACCGCATTGGTCAGCGCCAGCGCCGTGGTGCCGTCGAAGGTGGTGTTGCCGCCGACAGAGAGCGTACCGCTGCCCAGCGCGGCGGCATTGCCCAGCAACAAGCCACCGGCGTTGAGCGCAACACCGCCCGTGAGGCTGTTGACGCCCGACAGGGTCTGCACACCGGTGCCGAGCTTGATCAGGCCGCCGGTGCCTGCTGCGAACGTGCCGCTGTAGCTGGTATCGCCCAGCCCGCCCAGGGTCAGGGTGTGGCTGCCGAGGTTGACCGAACCGCCAAGCCCGGCCAGCGAGCCGATGGTCTGGTCGGCCGCCGCCGAAAGATCCAGGCTGGTGCCGACGCCCAGCGTGATCGCGCCTGTGGGCGACAGGCTGCCGCCCGCGCCCAAGGCCAACGCGCCCCCGGCCAGGTTGAAGCTGCCGCTCAGCAAATTGGCACCGTTCAGGGTCAGCGTGCCCGCACCGTTCTTGGTCACGTTGCCGGCACCGGAAATCGAACCACTCAATGTCAGCGCATTGCTGCCCAGCAGGTTCAGCGAGCCCCCACCATTGACCACCAGGTTGTTGCCCAGGTTGAAGCCCGCCGTCGTATCCAGCGAGGCGCTGCCACCGACGGTCAGGTTGCCGCTGCCGAGTGCACCGGCATTGCCCAGCAGCAGGCCGCCGGCATTGAGGTTGACGCCACCGGAGAACAGGTTTGCGCCGCCGAGAGTAACGATGCCGGTGTTGTTGACCGTCAGCCCGCCTGCGCCTGAAAGCACGCCATTCAGGCCGAACGCATTGGTCCCGGCCAGGGACAGATTGCCGCCGAGGTTGAACGCATTGGCCAGATTCAGACCGGCCGTGGAGGAGGCGATGGCACCGCCGTTGGCCGTGAACAGCCCTGTGCCGAATGAACCGGCGTTGTTGAAATTGACCAGGCCATCATTGAGCGTCGTCGGGCCGGATCCGCCCCATGCGCCCTGCAGGTTCCAGGTACCGCTGTTGACGGTGAGCCTCTGGAAGTTGAGGTACTGGTTCCAGCCCAGTGTGGTCACCGGTCCACCGGTGCCCGCCCCCGGACCGCTGACGACGTTCTGCAACACCAGCGTGTTGTTGGCCGCACCACTGCCGGTACCGGCGTCGACCGATCCCGCAGCCGCAACCTTCACCCCGGTAACACCGGTAATCACGCCGGCAAGAGCGCCGCCGCCACCGGTCACAACGCTGGAACCCGACACTGCGGTGAAGGTGTTGCCGCCGGTTGAATCACCCAGGTGAACGCTGCCACTGACCGCCCCCGCATTGAGGAACGTATTACCGCCAGAAGCGCCCAGGCCGACACGCCCGTCGATGGTGCCGGTGTTGGTCACATTGGCTGCCCCACCACCGTAGGTCACCACCGTAGTCGCGTCGGAAACGCTGCCTGCGCCGATCAACGACGTGCTGATCAGGCCGGCGTTGTTGATGGTGGTGGTGCCGTTGACATTCTGTGCCACCAGCGCCTGTCCACCGAAGCCCAGCAGCGTTGCGATGTTGACGACACCCTTGATCTGTCCGCTGGCGTTGTTGTTGACGACGATCGCGCTGTTGTTGGCAGAAGCATTGCCGATGACCAGGCCGGGCGAGGCGAGGACGATCGAGCTCGGATCGATCGTGCCATTGTTGTTGACCGTCACGTTGTCGCCGGTCAGCGTTGCTGCGTTGCCTCCACCTACGATCGGCGGCGTACGCAGCAATGCACCCGCAGCGATGTTCAGCGTGAGGCCGTTGGTCGCGTTGGAGTAGTTGTTGATGTTGGTGGTGCTGTCGCAGTTCACGGTCGTGGTGCCCGTGCACGCTGCGAATGCCGATCCGCTGGCCAGTGTGGCGGCCAATGCCGCCGCCAGCTGGTGCGCCCGCAATCGCGGCACCCGTCCTGCGCTGACCGCGCTTCCGCCGGGATTCCGGGTGACCTCCGAAGCAACCTGCATTACCCCAAGGGCGCGATTGAAAACCAGACGGTAAATGCGGTTCATCGGCAAATCTCCATGAAAAGACCGGATGGCACAGCTGGCAGGTTTTTTGGAGACAATGCGGGCCGCCCCTGCTCCCGATACGGGAACAAGGCCTGAAGGCATTAACTCCTGAAAATCTTCACATCTTCACGTGATCGCACCCCGGGACAGGTACGTCAGCATGTCCATCAAGACGAAAACTCCCCGATTTCGCCCGACGAATGGCGGCACTGTGCGACCCGCCGTGCCAGCGGCATGTGAATCGCGCGCGTTATTTTCATGACGCACGTCAAATAAAAGGGGCCGGCAGAATGGTTTTGCCGAAAATGCATATCGCTATATGTGGCGGGGAATCCATCCCCGCCATGAGTAAATAAATTCAGCTACTGGAGAGTTTCATCAGCACCAGACCGGAAACAATCAGCACCGCTGCACCGATCCGCATCGGGCTGACCTGCTCACCCAGGAACACGATGCCGACCGCGAACGCGCCGACTGCGCCGATGCCGGTCCAGATCGTATAGGCGGTGCCGAGCGGCAGGCTGCGCATGGCCACCGCCAGCAGCCAGAAGCTGGCGATCATGCCGATGATCGTGACCACGGTGGGGGTAAGCCGGGTGAAGCCTTCGGACTGCTTCATGGACACGGCCCAGACGATTTCCAGCAGGCCGGCAAACAACAGATAGATCCAGGCCATGACGGCCCTCCTCTTGGTAGGGCCAGGCCGTCCTGGTCATTGGTTCCCGATGTGGGGGAGGTCGTTCCTCCTGGCCGGCATTCTAGCAACGGGGGTGGGTGCCGGCCGCTGCCGGCGGCGACGGGTTACAGCCGATTCAGTGCGTGAAGCTGGCATCGACGCACCCGCCTGCGCTAGAATGAGCGCCTGCCATCGGCCAGCCGATGTGCAGTCCGGCTGTGGTCTCCGGCGCATCGCGCGCTGCTTCCCCTGATCCGTGAACTGGCCGCCCACCGGGCGGCCAACGTCTCTATGGTGGCCCCGTCGGCCCCTCGCGACGCTAGGTCGAAAACCCCGCCAGGGCCGGAAGGCAGCAACGGTATCGATCGACGCGGGCGCCGAGGTCAGCCGGCGGGGCCACCGCCTTTTCCGGCGACGCCCGCGCCTCTGCTAGATGCCAACCTTGGTTGGCGCCCTTTGCCGGGCATGGCCCCGCGCTACTGCAGCGCGCGCTCCAGCGCCTCCAGTCCAGCGGCCAGCGCCGTATCGGCGGGCTGGCCGGTTCCGCTCACGGCGGATCCTGCGCCAGTACGTGCGGCGCGGTCGGGTCAGCCAGCGGCACGCACTGCCCCGGCTGCGCCACGCGGTGCCCGCGCGCGGCCAGCGCCTGGCCATCGGCCACGCTGGCGTAGTGGTAGAGCATCATCCGCGCCTGCAGTTCGATGCTGTACTCACGCTCCAGGTCGTCCACACCCGTGTGTGACGGGTTGCCGTGCAGGCCGCAGTCGTGGGCGATCAGTTCGTTGTCGTTGGCGTAGCGCGCCAGCATCTCCGGAATCGGCCGGGTATCGCCGCTCCAGGTCAGCGCGCCCTGCAGGCGCAGGCCATACGCCGTCTCCGGCCAGTGATGGCGCACCGGAAACACCTCCAGGCGCACCCCCTCATGCCAGAACGCCTCGCCCACCACGATCAGGTGGAAGGCATCCCAGAAATTCGCACCGCCCTCGGCCAGCACGTTCGGATAGTCAGCAATGCGCTTGTGCAGCAGCGGCACCACCGTGGCAGGCACGTACAGGCGCACCTTGCCGCGTCGGTGCGCATTGAAGAAAGTGTCCACGAACAGGCGCTCGAAGCCGGCCACATGGTCCAGGTGCACATGGGTGACGAACAGCGCCTGCGGCATGAGCCCGTAGTGAGCCTTGAACGCGGTGAGGCCTTCACCGCCGCAATCGATGGTCAGCCACGGGCGACCACCGCGCTCGATCACCGACATCGGCGATCCCAGCTCGACCGCCGACGCATTGCCGACGCCGAGGAAACGCAACGACCAGTCCATCAGGTGCCCCGGTTCCAGGCCATGTCATAGGCGCGGCGCAGCCGCGCGTAGTCCTTCTGCACGTCTTCCACGCTGCGCTCGCCGCGCAGCTTGATCAGCGAGCGCAGCAACCGCTTGAGGTTGCGTTCGCGCCAGGCGGTGGCCGGGATGCGGATCACCCCACGGTCGAAATCGATCAGCCAGCCATGGCCACTGCCATCGAACAGGATGTTGTGCGCGTTGAGGTCGGCATGGTCCAGGCCGGCACGGTGGAAACGGGCGATCAGGCGCCCGGTCTCCTCCCAGGGCGCGCCGCGACCCGCAACCAGTGCGCGGTCGGCCAGCGAGCGCACGCCCTCGATCCGTTCCATCAGGATCGCCGCCCGGTAGCGCAGGCCCTCGCGCATGTAGAACGCGGCGATCGGCCGTGGCACCGGCAGCTTCTTCTCGCGCAGCGCGCGCATCAGCCGGAATTCGGCGAAGCTGCGGGTCCGGTCCGAGCCGCGCCAGAGGTACTGGTCGTGGCTGATCCGGGCCGCCAGGCCGCCGCGCAGGTAGTGGCGCAGCACGCTGGCACCGAACGGCGCATCGACGAACCAGGCGCTGCCGCGGCCGCCCTCGCCCACCGGGCGGGCCTTGCTGCCCCAGTGCTGGGGCGAGAACAGGCCAATATCGGCTTGCCGCAGCCGCTCGCGGTCGAACAGAATGGCCCCGATGCCGCGACCCTCGCGGCATGGCGTCAGCGCTTCATTGGCGTCGAATGCGACCATTTCATTGAGTCTAACAACACATGGCATCAGCGTCCTCCTCCTTGTGCCTCCTGCGCCTGTCCGCACTGGGCGACGTCACCCACGTGGTGCCCCTGGTGCGCACCCTGCAGGCCGCACGCCCGGACACGCCGATCCACTGGATCATCGACAAAGCCGGCCACAAGCTGCTCGACGGGCTGCCCGGCGTCACCTTCCATGCCTACGACAAGAAGAGCGGCATGGCCGGGGTCAAGGAACTGCGCAGGCAACTGCCACCGGGGCGCTTTGAAGCGCTGTTGCAGATGCAGGTCGCGTTCCGCGCCAACCTGCTGTCGGCCTTCATTCCGGCCGAGCGCCGCATCGGATACGACCGCAGCCGCTCCAAGGACCTGCACGGGCTCTTCATCAACGAGCGCATTCCCGATCGCCCCGGCATCCACGTGCTGGATGCCATCGGCAGCTTCTGCGAACCGCTGGGCCTGCGCCAGACCGAGGTCAGCTGGGATCTGGCGGTGCCGCCGTCCGCCCATGAGTGGGCAGCAGCGCAGTGGCAGGACGATGGCCGCCCGGTGCTGATGATCTCGCCCTGCTCCAGCCACGTGCGGCGCAACTGGTATGCGGACCGCTATGCAGCGGTGGCCAACCACGCCGCACAGCGCGGTTGGCGGGTGGTGCTGTGCGGTGGCCGCAGCGAGCTGGAGCGCAGCATGGCCGACGCCATCCAGGCGCAGCTGCAGACGCCGGCACTGGACCTGGTCGGCAAGGACACGCTCAAGCAGCTGCCCGCCCTGCTGGCCCGCGCCAACCTAGTGATGACCCCGGACTCGGGCCCGATGCACATCGCCAACGCAATGGGCACCAAGGTGCTGGGGCTGCATGCGGCCAGCAACCCGGACCGCAGTGGCCCGTACTCGGACCGCCGCTACTGCGTGGACCGCTACGACGATGCGGCACGCAAGTACCTGGCCAAGCAGGCCACCGATCTGAAGTGGGGCACCAAGATCGAGTTCGACGATGTAATGGAACTGATCACCGTAGAAGACGGTATCGCCGCCTTCGAACGCTACGTCGCCGACCACCTGGGGTGAGCGGCGGCCTGCCCGGGATCACGTGCGCTGCGCGTAATCCTGATAGGACTTCTCTTCCACGTACGCCGAACCCAGCGCCAGGTTGATCGCCTTCTTGATGCGCGCGCGCTCGTCGTTGCGCAGGTAGACACTGCGCGCCAGGTCGATGAAGCCCTGGTCGAACGCCTGCGCCTTCTCCTTCAGGCGGATGTCGTCCTCGATGTCCCACAGTTGCTCGTTGACCGCCTTCAGTTCGGCACGCAGCCTGGCGACATCCTTCACCGCCGCCGGGTGCGCCATCCAGGTCTGCTCCAGCGCCGACAGCTCCCTGCGCACATTGGCCAGCTTGCCCTCGTCGCTGATGCGCTCGGACTTGATCTGCAGAATCGAGATCTTGTCCAGCAGCTCGCCGAACGAAACGGGGACGAGGATTTCAGCGGTCATCGGGAAAGCTCCAGCAAGTGATGCGTGCAGTTTAACCCGCGACTGGCGATGGGACAGGTAGAGCCGCCACGCGTGGATGGTCCAGCCCGGCAGCAAGTGCATCCACGCATGGCGTGGATTCACGGAGGCAATCTGGTGGAACAAGCCCCTCTGTTGAGGGGCTGCCCCGACCGGGGCGGGGAGAGGCCGGCGAAGGGAGGGGCCCACGCGTTGCACAGCAACGTGTGGGGCGACGCGCGCAAAGCGCATCGTGTCCCGCGCCGGATCAGGACATGGTCACTGCGCCGCAAATCCCGATGTGCATCCATCCATGGCGTGGATTCACGGAGGCATCTGGTGGAACAAGCCCCTCTGTTGAGGGGCTGCCCCGACAGGGGCGGGGAGAGGCCGGCGAAGGGAGGGGCCCACGCGTTGCACAGCAACGTGTGGGGCGACGCGCGCAAAGCGCGTCGCGTCCCGCGCCAGATAAAGAAAAAGGGCTGCCGAACGGCAGCCCTTTTTCTTTATCTGGCGGAGAGGGGGGGATTCGAACCCCCGAGGCGCTATAAACGCCTGCCTGATTTCGAGTCAGGTACATTCAACCACTCTGCCACCTCTCCGGGTGGTCCCCGGCGGACCGGGGACGCGCATCATACGAGGAAGTGAGGCCGGCGACAAGTCATTCCGGTCAATGAAGTGAAGATTTCCTGAGTGCATGCCTTGCCGGATGCCTGCGGCCCCCCGATGATGCCTGTCTCCCCAGCAATACCCTGCCCCCGCACCCCATGATCGAATTCGGACACCTCACCCACCCCGGCATGCGCCGCGAGCTCAACGAGGACACCTACTACGGTGACAGCGAGCTGGCCCTGTGGCTGGTGGCCGATGGCATGGGCGGCCACGCCTGCGGCGAAGTGGCCAGCGCGCTGGCGCGCGAGACGATCGTGCGCGAGATCCGCCGCGGCGCGCCGCTGGCGCAGGCCATCCGCACCGCCGATGAAGAAATCATCCGCGCCTCGCGCCGGCGCAACGACACCCTGCCGATGGGCACCACCGTGGTTGCAGCACGCGTGCAGGGCAATCGCTATGAAGTGGCATGGGTCGGCGACAGCCGTGCGTATCTGTGGCGCGATGGTCAGCTGGCGCAGCTCAGCCAGGACCACAGCGTGGTGCAGGAGCTGGTCGCGCAGGGCAACCTGACTGCCGAGCAGGCACGCGCGCATCCGCATCGCAACGTGGTCACCCAGGCGCTGGGCGTGACCGACCCTGCGCATCTGAACGTAGCCACCACCAGCGGTGAGCTGCGCCCAGGCATGCAACTGCTGCTGTGCAGTGACGGCCTGACCGAGGAAGTGGACGACCGCAGCATCGCCCGCACCCTCGCCTTCGACGATGCCAGCGCGCAGGAATGCGTGGACACACTGGTCGCGGCCGCGCTCGACGGCGGAGGCCGCGACAACATCAGCGTGATCCTGGTGCGCTGCCATTAAGCGGTAGATCCACGCCATGCGTGGATACGGTACTGCCGGCCAGCGGCCGGCAGTACCCCATGCCAGGCATTACGCGCTGGCGGGCTCTTCCACCTTCGGGCCATCCCACAAGGCGTAGCCGGCCTTCTTGCGCAGTCGTTCCAGACGCGCGCTGTGCGCTTCCAGCTCAGACGGGGTGGCCACCACGCGTGGGCGCGGCAGCAGTTTGCTGGTATCGAAGGCCTGCAGCGCGGCACCGGCGCCACCGCCGTCATCGTCGCCCAGGCCGAAGCCGATCTCTTCCTGGCCCGAGGTCAGCGCGATGTAGACGTCGCCCAGGATCTGCGCATCGAGCAGGCCGCCGTGCAGCGCACGGTGCGAGTTGTCCACGCCCAGGCGCTTGCACAGCGCATCCAGCGAATTGCGCTGGCCCGGGAAGCGCTCGCGCGCCATCACCAGGGTATCGATCACCGTGCAGCGATCGGTGATCTTCCCGTACTGCGGGCCCAGCAACGACAGTTCGTTGTCGAGGAAGCCCAGGTCGAACGCCGCGTTGTGGATGATCAGCTCGGCGCCATCGATGAAAGCCAGGAATTCATCGGCGATCTGCGCGAAGTCCGGCTTGTCAGCCAGGAACTCCAGGGTCAGGCCGGTGACTTCCTGCGCGCCCTGTTCGAACTCGCAGTCCGGCTTGATGTACTGGTGGTAGTTGTTGCCGGTCGGGCGGCGCTTGAACAGCTCCACGCAGCCGATTTCGACGATGCGGTTGCCCTTCTTCCACTCCAGGCCGGTGGTTTCGGTATCGAGGATGATCTGACGCATGGGCTCAGTTTACCGGGCTGGCGTCGCGGATCTGGATGGCCGCGTTGCGGGCCAGGGTATCCACCCGCTCATTGTCCGGATCGCCGGAGTGGCCCTTCACCCAGCGCCAGTCGATCTGGTGCCGCAGCGTGGCCGCATGCAGGCGCTCCCACAGCTCGCGGTTCTTCACCGGGTCACCGCCGGCGGTCTTCCAGTTCTTGCGGATCCAGCCGGGCATCCATTGGGTCAGGCCCTGCCGCACGTACTGCGAATCGGTGTAGAGCACGATGTTGCACGGCTCGGTCAGCGTTTCCAGACCGGAAATGGCCGCCATCAGCTCCATCCGGTTGTTGGTGGTGTGCGCTTCGCCGCCGCTCAGTTCACGCTCGTGGCCCTTGTAGCGCAGCAGTGCAGCCCAGCCGCCGGGGCCGGGATTGCCGAGGCAGGAACCGTCGGTGTGGATTTCAATGGTTTTCAATACAACTCCAGATCAGGTAGCAACGGTGCCGTGCCAACGCACCGGCAACGGTTTCGGCCCGGGCAGGGCCAGCGTTCGCTTTTCAGCATGGAACAGGCAGGCCGCGCGCAGTGGCGACCAACCGCCCGCGCGACGGCTGCCGGCGCCGCGCCAGAGCGGGCCGAGGAAACGCATATCGTCGCACTCCAGCCCGTGGCGGCCGAGCAGCAGGCGGATCCGCTGCGGCGTGCGCACCACCAGCCCGTGCTGGCGCCAGTGCGTGCGGTAAGGGCTGAACGGGTTGAGGCTGCTCAGCCACAGGTGGCCGCCCGGCATCAGTACGCGCTCGCACTCGTCGAGCAACCGATCAGCGTCGGCTGCGGTGACATGCTGCAGCACGACCGCATTGACGCTTTCATTGGCCAGCGGCAGCGGCAGCGCACAGCGGGTGTCGCCGGCATAGCCCTGTCCCTGCCGGAACAGGCGCAGGCCGCGCCCGCCCAGCTGCGCATCGCCCAGCCAAGCCGCACTCGGCGCGATCCACAGCCAGGGCTGCACCGGCAGCAACGACAGCTGCGGCAGCAGCAGTTGCCGCTCCAGAACGCGCAGGGCTTCCGCCGGTTCGCTGTCGAACCACGGGGTTTGGCTCGCTTGACGGGTGCTCTGCAGCGCGGGCATGGTCCAATTCTATGCGACTGACTGCCCTGCCCGCATTTGCGGACAACTACATCTGGACCTTGATCGACGACGACGGCGCCGCCGTGGTCGTCGATCCCGGCGATGCCGCGCCGGTGCTTTCGCTCGCCGATCAGGGCCTGCGCGTGGACACGATCCTGCTCACCCATCATCACGATGACCACATCGGTGGCGTGCCCGTGCTGCAAGCACGTTTTCCCGGAGTCCGGGTGATCGCGCCCGTCGAGGAGCGCATCCCCACGGCAACCGAACGGGTCGGCGAAGGTGAACGCGTTCAGGCACTGGGCCGGACGTTCCACGTACTATCCGTGCCCGGGCATACCCGCAGCCACATCGCGTTTCACACTGCTGAACATCTTTTCAGCGGAGATTCGTTGTTCAGCCTGGGCTGTGGACGCCTGTTCGAAGGTACGCCGTCCCAGCTGCTGGCATCGATGCGCAAGCTGGGTACCTTGCCCGCGCAACTGCAGCTTTGTTGCGCTCATGAGTACACCGTGTCAAATGCCGTCTTCGCGCGGCATGTCGACCCCGCCAACGCTGCCCTGTGGCAGCGCCAAGAGGAGGCTTTGGCCATGCGCCGCGATGACCGTTCCACCCTGCCGGTAACCCTGGCCAACGAATTCGACTGCAATCCGTTCCTGCGTGTGCACACTGCGCCGATCCGCGCGTCGGTGTCGGCACACCTGGGCCGTGACGTCGTTGACGACGTCGACGTGATGGCCGGTCTCCGGCACTGGAAAGACGGCTTCCGCGCATGATGCGCCGAAGTCTGCCGCTGGCCCTGGGCCTGGTCCTGGGGCTGGCCGGAACCGCCGGCGCCCAGTCGCTGGGCGCTGGCATCGGCCAGAACCTGACCGCCGCCGCGGCCCTGCCACTGGATCCGGCCGCGTTGCCGGCCGCGTCGGTCCGCAACGGCCAGGAGATCTTCTCCAGCTTCCGCGACGGCCTGGCCGAGCCCACCTGCAATGCCGAGGCCACCAGCCCGCGCTGGCAGAAGCAGTTCGCCCACGCCCCGTCGCGCCTGGCCAACCAGGATGACGATGCGCTGGTGCTGTTCGGCTATGTGGTCGAAGAGCTGCGCAAGGCCAACCTGCCCACCGAGTTCGCGCTGATTCCTTTCGTGGAAAGCGGCTACCGGCCCAATGCCCGCAACGGCAGCGGCCCGACCGGCCTGTGGCAGTTCATCGCCACCACCGCGCGCAATCACCGCGTGCCCATGGCCAACGGCTACGACGGCCGCCTGTCGGCGGTCGATTCCACCCAGGCCGCAGTGCGCTACCTGAAGACCCTGCACGGCATGTTCGGCGGTGACTGGCGCCTGGCCACCATGGCCTACAACGCCGGCGAGTACCGCGTGCTGCAATCCATGCGCAAGGCCGGCATGAACGCGCAGAACGCCAAGCCCTCGGCGCTGCCCGGCCTGTCGCCGGTCACCCATGCCTACGTCGAGAAGCTGCATGCCCTGGCCTGCGTGCTGGAAGACGTGGAAGACCAGCCAGGTGTCATGGCCTCGCTGGACCGCACCGTGCCGGTGCTGAAGGACCACACCCTGCCCGCCGGCACCAGCGTCCAGCAGTGGGCCGCACAGCGCGCCCTGGACCCGGCCCGGATCGCCCGCCTCAACCCCGCCCTGGCGGGCGGTGGCCGCGTCTCGTCCGGCACCACCCGCGTGCTGGCGCCGGTCTCGGCCGCCAACACGACCGTGGCGGACAGCGCCACCGCGCTGGTGGCCAGTAGCGTACCTGTCGCCGCCGCCTCGCCAACGCCGCAGGCCGCCAAGACCGTGGCCGCGATCGCCGATCGTCCGCGCAGCCGTCGCCACACCGTGCGTGATGGTGAATCGGCCTGGACCATCGCCCGCCGCTATGGCATGCCGGTCAAGGCACTTCTGTCGCTGAACGGCCTGAGCGGCAGCAGCGTGCTGAAGCCGGGTGCGGTGCTGCGCGTCGAAGACTGACGCACAGGCCAGGCCCTCCTGGAGAGCCGAGATCCTATGTTCGTGGTCAAGCCTGCTGGAAGCAGGTTTGACCCACTTTCAGCATGGCCGGGTCAAAGTCCCGGCCGCTCTTGAAGACGCCCCAAGCGATCCTGGCCAGCTTTCTGGCGAGAATGTTGAAGCTGGCAGTACTGCTGTGGCCGCGTTCGCGGATGGCGTTGTAGAGCGGTTTGCCATTTTTGGAGCGCGTCAGCCCCATGGCCGCCATGTAAAGGATCTGGCGCAAGCTGGCGTTGCCACGCTTGGACAGGCGCCGCCTGCCGATGCGGGCGCCGGATTCGTTGGGACGCGGATCCAGGCCCGTACAGGCGATCCAGGCGTCCGAGCTGGTCAAGGGCCATCGTGTGATGTGATGGGTGACGAAGGCCGCTACCGTCGGCCCAACCCCCGGAATGGTCATGATCCGCCGATACAGGTCGCGCTGTTCGCCACTGCGGCACAGTTGCTGAATCTGTTGGTCGAGCAGGGCAATGGCCTCTTTCAGACCATCGAAGATGCGCCCAAAGATGG